>CANCVB010000040.1 GCA_947381415.1 Burkholderiales bacterium | reverse complement strand
TGTATTGCTTCACCAGCGCATTCTTGGGCTCAGTGAGAATTTGCATGAGGGCATCCTCACTGAGTTCACTGAGGGTAGCAACCACGGGCAAACGACCCACGAGTTCGGGAATCAGGCCGAATTTGATCAAATCTTCGGGTTCGACCTGTCCGAACATATCGGACAAACTGCGTTCTTCTTTGGTTTTGACAACGGCGCTAAAACCAATGCCTGAACGCTCGGTGCGGTTTTCAATGACCTTTTCCAAACCTGCAAACGCGCCGCCACAAATAAACAAAATATTGGTGGTGTCGACTTGCAGGAAGTCTTGGTTGGGGTGTTTTCGTCCACCTTGGGGTGGAACACTGGCCATGGTGCCTTCAATCAGCTTGAGCAAGGCCTGTTGAACACCCTCACCAGAGACGTCACGGGTGATGGAGGGGTTATCTGATTTGCGAGAAATTTTGTCAATCTCATCGATGTAAACGATGCCGCGCTGAGCCCGTTCAACGTCGTAATTGCAGTTTTGCAGTAACTTTTGGATGATGTTTTCTACATCCTCACCCACATAACCCGCCTCGGTCAGTGTGGTGGCATCGGACATCACGAAAGGGACATTGAGCATGCGGGCCAAGGTTTGGGCCAACAAGGTTTTTCCAGAGCCCGTTGGGCCAATCAACAAAATATTGGATTTGGTCAGTTCGACTTCGTCTTTTTTGGCTGATTCTTTGTGCTGTAAACGCTTGTAATGGTTGTAAACAGCCACTGCCAAAGCGCGCTTGGCCGGCTCTTGGCCAATCACGTAATTGTCAAGGTTGTTTTTGATGTCCAAAGGACTGGGTAAATCACCCCGCCCTTCACGCAAAGCTGCGTCAGGTGGCAACTCGTCGCGAATGATGTCGTTGCATAAATCAATGCACTCATCACAAATAAACACAGAAGGCCCAGCAATGAGTTTTTTGACCTCATGCTGGCTTTTGCCGCAAAAAGAGCAGTAAAGCGTTTTTTCGCTGGAAGTAGCTTTTTTGTCGGCCATTCGGTCTTATGTTTTAGGAAGAAGATTCAATGATACTCAAATCCGAAAAGGCGCTTGAAAGCCGGCCCATGGGGTAAGCATGGGCCCTAGACTGTTCAAGGTCGCTTGGCAATGACATCGTCCACCAAACCGTAAGCCTTGGCTTCATCGGCGGTGAGGTAGTAATCGCGCTCGGTATCCACCTCAATGCGAGACAGGGGCTGCCCGGTGTTCTCAGACAACAATTGGTTTAAGCGCTCGCGGGTTTTCAAAATTTCGCGGGCAGCGATTTCAATTTCGGTGGCTTGGCCTTGTGTGCCACCCAAAGGCTGGTGAATCATGACTTTGGAATTGGGCAAGGAAAACCGTTTGCCCTTGGCGCCGGCTGCCAACAAGAAGGCACCCATGCTCGCCGCCATGCCTATGCACAAGGTAGAGACAGCGGGCTTGATGAAGTTCATGGTGTCGTAAATCGCCATGCCCGCGCTGACCGAGCCGCCGGGCGAGTTGATATAGAGCGAAATATCCTTGTCAGGGTTCTCACTCTCCAAAAACAACAACTGTGCAACCACCAAATTGGCGGTGTGGTCGTTGACAGGTCCTACCAAAAAAATCACGCGTTCGCGTAACAGGCGCGAATAAATGTCGTAAGCGCGTTCGCCCCGACCACTGGTCTCAATGACGACTGGGACCATGCCCAGGGCTTGTGTATCTAGTGCACTCATGACGTTTCTCCAGCCTGCTTAGGCTTGTTGTCCCATTAATTCATCAAAGCTGATGGCTTTCTCGCTGACTTTGGCCAGTGAGAAAACATAGTTGGTGACGTTTTGCTCAATCACAACGCCTTCAACCTCGGCCATGCGGCGGTTATCGCTGTAATACCAACGCTGTACCTCGACAGGTTTTTCATAGCTGGCAGAGAGTTCTTCCACATGGGCTTTGATTTGTTCGGGTGTGGCTTGCAGGTTGTGTTGACGCACCAATTCAGAAACCACCAAACCCATGCGCACACGGCGTTCGGCTTGTGGCTTGAAGACGTCCTCAGGGATAGGTGCTTTGTCGGCGTCTTTGATGCCACGTTGCTTTAACTCTTCGCGCGCGCCTTGCACCATGCGGTCAAGCTCGGCCTGCACGATGGAGTTGGGTAAATCAAGTTCGGCGTTCTCAACCAATGCATCCAATGCGGCTTGCTTGTTGCGACCCAACAGGCGGAACTTGACTTCACGCTCCAAATTGCCACGAATATCGGTGCGCAAACCAGCCACAGTGGCGTCAGCGGCACCCAGAGACTTGGCCAATTCGTCGGTCACTTCAGGTAAGTGGCTGGCTTCCAGTTTTTTCAAGGTGACCATGAAGTCAGCGGTTTTGCCTGCGACCTCGCGGCCTTGGTAGTCGGCAGGGAAAGCCAAAGGAAAGGTTTTGCTCTCGCCAACTTTCATGCCTTTCACGGCAGCTTCAAACTCTTGCAACATTTGGCCTTCGCCAACCACAAACTGAAAATCTTGGGCGCGGCCACCATCAAATGGTTCGCCATCAATCTTGCCCTCAAAGTCCACGGTAACGCGGTCATCCTTGTCGGCGCTGGAGTCGATGGCGCGCTGTGCAAACGTACGGCGTTGCTTGCGCAAAATTTCCACGGTCTTGTCGATGGCTTCTTCGGTGACCTCGGCGTGCAATTTGTCCAGCGTTACCTGGGCCAAGTCTTTCATCTTGACTTCAGGGTAAACCTCAAAGATGGCGTCAAAGGCCATTTCACCCTCGGGCGATTGTTCTTTTTCGCTGATACGGGGTTGGCCAGCCACACGCAATTGCGCTTCCATGGCGGCAAGGTTGAACGCCTCGCCGACCTTGTCATTCATCACTTCGTAATGCACCGAGTATCCGTAGCGCTGTGCAACGATATTCATCGGTACTTTGCCTGGTCGGAAACCATCAATCTTGACTTGGCGTGCAAGCTTTTTCAAACGTGCATTTACTTCGTTTTGGATCACCGTTGTGGGCAAAGTCAATGTGATTTTGCGCTCCAACTTTTCCAAGGTTTCAACATTCACGGCCATGAGGATTCTCCATCTCTGAACTTAAAAGCGCGGGGCTTTGGGCATGCATTGGTGCGCGGGGGGGGACTCGAACCCCCACAGTATTGCTACCGTCAGGACCTAAACCTGGTGCGTCTACCAATTTCGCCACCCGCGCGGGAATGAAAAAAAGCAAAGGGCGGTGTGACTGAACATACCGCCCATCTGAAATCGGTCAAGGCGAAATTCTACCCGCCCCGGCTGCAGCCACCGCCGCGCTTAACGCTTAACCCTGAACCAAGCCGCATACATGGCAGGCAAAGCCAACAAGGTGAGCACGGTGGCCACGATCAAGCCGCCCATGATGGCAACCGCCATGGGGCCCCAAAACACACTTCGCGACAGCGGAATCATCGCTAAAACTGCTGCAGCAGCCGTGAGTACGATGGGACGTAAACGCCTTACCGCTGACTCCACAATGGCATCCCATGCTGGCACACCATTGGCGCGGTCTTGCTCGATCTGGTCAATCAAGATGACGGAATTGCGCTGGATCATGCCCATGAGCGCAATCACACCCAGCAGCGCCACAAAACCAAATGGTCGGTTTAGCGCAAGCAAGGCCATGGCGACGCCGGCAATCCCCATGGGTCCCGTCAGAAAGACCAGTAAAGCGCGACTAAAGCTTTGCAACTGCAGCATCAACAAAGTAAAGGTGACAAACAGCATCAAGGGCAGACCTGCAGCGATAGAAGAGGAGCCTTTGGCGCTTTCCTCGACCGCGCCAGCGACCTGAATACGGTAGTCTGAGTGACCGTCGGCGGCCCATTTTGCTTCCAATTTTTTCAGCTCTGGCAGCAACTGCGCGGTGACGGTGGCGCCTTGCAGGCCTTCGACGATGTCGGACTGCACGGTGATGGCGTAATCGCGGTTCTCACGCCACATTACACCTGGTTCCCAGGAGAACTGTGGCTTGGCCACTTGTAACAAAGGAACCGATTTTCCAGAGGCGGTAGGAATATAGGCATTGCCCAAATCAGAGATGGCTTGTCGCTCGGATTGCGGCTGGCGCAACACAATATCGATTAATTTATCGCCCTCACGGAACTGCCCCACCGTGGTGCCACTGAGCAACACCCGCGAAGCCTGTGCAATCGATTGACTGGTCACGCCTAAGGCGCGCGCTTTTTCCTGATCAACGGCCAAGCGGATCACTTTGATCGATTCATTCCAGTTGTCGTTCACGCCCCGGGCATTGGCGTTGGTTCGCATCACCGCTTTGACTTCGTCTGCGCGCAAGCGCAAAGCCTGCGGGTCGGGACCAGCCACGCGAAATTGCACAGGGAAAGGCACGGGTGGCCCATTGGGCAGCAATTTCACGCGAGCGCGTACCTCGGGAAATTCTTTGGCCATGATGGCGGGCAGCGCCACCCGCAAAGTTTCACGCAACTTCAAATCTTTGGGCTGGATGATGAACTGCGAGACATTGGATTGCGGAAAAATCTGGTCCAAGGGCAAGTAAAAACGCGGCACACCCGAACCCACCCACAAGCTGACAGATTCGACGCCTTCGGTGGACAACAGACGTTTTTCCACCTGTTGACTCAAAGCTTCGTTGGCAGCCACACTGGTACCTTCAGGAAACCATATATCCATCATGATTTCGGGTCGGCTGGAGTCAGGGAAAAACTGCTGCTGAACCTTGCCCATGCCCACGATGCCCAGTGCAAACGTCAGTATGGTTGCTCCGATGGTCAGCCAGCGGTGCTTGACACACCAGTTAACGGCAACTCGAAAGGCGTTGTAAAAAGCAGAGTCAAACAGTTCTTGCGGTGCATCGCCAGGCGCATGGGGTTTGACTTTCAACAGCAAAGTACCCAGATACGGCACAAAAAATACCGATACCCACCAACTCAACAGCAAGGCAATGACAGTGACAGCAAAAATCGCAAAGGTGTATTCACCGGTCACCGATTTGGCCAAACCAATCGGCAAAAAACCAGCCGCTGTGATGAGCGTACCCGTCAACATGGGCATGGCTGTCACCTCGTAAGCGAAAGTGGCTGCGCGGACTTTGTCAAAGCCCTCTTCCATTTTGCGCACCATCATTTCCACCGCAATGATGGCGTCGTCGACCAACAAACCCAAGGCGATGATGAGAGAGCCCAGCGAGATTTTGTGCAAGCCGATGCCAAAGTAATACAAGGCCAAAAAGGTCATGGCCAGCACCAAGGGAATGGTGATGCCCACCACCAAACCGGGGCGCATGTCTATGTACCAACCGAAACGCCCACCCTTGTGCCATCCCAGGGCGACAAAACTCACCACCAACACAATCACCACGGCCTCGATCAAAACGCTGACAAACTCGCTGATCGAACGGCTAACTGCTTTGGGTTGGTCCTGCAACTGCACCAAAGTCACACCATGGGGCAGATTGGATTGGAT
>CANCVB010000039.1 GCA_947381415.1 Burkholderiales bacterium | reverse complement strand
GCCCAACTCCACATGTCTGGCCACCAATTTGCCGCCAACACGAAAACCCAGTCGAGACTCTATGCGCGCCTTGACCTCGCCAGCGTATTCGGTGGTGTTGCCCAAGGCGGTTTCGCCGACTTGGATGACCTTGACCGAACGCACCGGTTCTTGGTTGGCAGGCGGGGGAGAACAGGCCGCCAGCCCCATCATGGCTGCAAGCAAAAAAAGTCGGGACAGATGCGACATGAGAGGGCTTTCGAGAAAATTAATGACTGACCGGTTAGTAATCTAATTGTACAACCAAGGTTTGTCAAGCGACAATAGAAAACCATGTCTTCTGTAGACCATTACGAAAATTTTCCAGTCGCTTCTTGGCTCTGCCCACCCCGTCTGCGTCCAGCCGTGGTGGCGATTTACCACTTCGCCCGTACCGCGGACGATATTGCCGACGAAGGCAGCGCCGATGCCGCAAGCCGCCTGGCCACCTTGGCAGCCATGCGTGCGGACTTGCTGGCATGCACCACCCCTGGCCATGTCAGCGCCCAATGGCCGCATGTGTTTAAGCCCTTGTCTGCGCAAATACGCCAGCACGCCATTCCCAACCAGCCTTTGCTGGATTTGCTGGATGCATTCACCCAAGATGTTCAGTACACCCAAGCGCAACGACGCTATGCCTCGCGTGTGGAGTTATTGGACTACTGTCGCCGCTCTGCCAACCCCATTGGCCGACTGTTACTGCATCTGTACGGTGTTGATGACCCCGCTGCCTTGGTGCACAGCGACGCGATTTGCTCGGCCTTGCAACTGATCAATTTTTGGCAAGACTTGAGCGTAGATATTCCCCGTGGCAGGTATTACCTGCCCAGCAACGCCACTTTGGCTGAAGAGACCGCTTTTGCCCGCCATTTGATGTTGCAAGGCAGCCCTTTGGTGCATACCTTGCCGGGACGGGGCGGGTGGGAGTTACGCCTGGTGGTTCAAGGTGGCTTAAGGGTGCTCGACAAGCTCGAGGCTTTGGACAGTTTCCAGCATCGACCCGTTCTCACCGGCCTGGACTGGCTGATGCTTGCTTGGCGTGCCGCTTGGATGTGAACCGCCAGCGAGGTCGCCGAGCCCCGGTCGCGATGCCACAATCACCGCCATGACGCCGCAAGCCTATGTTCAAGAAAAAGCCGCAGCCTCCGGCAGCAGTTTTTACTACGCCTTTTTGTTTCTTCCACCGCACAGACGTGCAGCCATCACTGCTTTTTATGCATTTTGTCGTGAAGTCGATGATGTGGTGGACGAGGTACAAGACCCCTCTGTGGCTGCCCAAAAACTGCATTGGTGGCAACAAGAGGTCCACAACAGCTATGCCGGCCAAGCACAGCATCCAGTGATGAAAGCCTTGATGCCCTTGGTCAATGACTTCGGCATCACAGCGCAACACCTGCAAGATGTGATTGCGGGTTGCTACATGGATTTGAACCAGACACGGTACCTGGATTTTGCCGGCCTGCAACGCTACTGCCATTTGGTGGCAGGCGTGGTTGGCGAAGTGGCTGCGCGTATTTTTGGGCAAAGCCAAGCCCAAACCACCGACTATGCCCACCAACTGGGCTTGGCGTTTCAACTGACCAACATCCTTCGTGACGTGGGTGAGGACGCCTTGCGCGGGCGGATCTACCTGCCAGTCAATGAATTGCAACAGTTTCAAGTCACGGCCCAAGACATTCTTGAGCGGCGTGACAGCCCTGCTTTTCAGGCCTTGATGGCGTTTCAATACCAACGCGCCCAAAACCTCTACGACCAAGCGTTGGGCTGCTTGCCAGCGGCCGATTGGCGCAGCCAAAAACCCGGGTTAATGATGGCCAGTATCTACAGGACCTTGCTGGTGGAAATCCAAGCCGCAGGCTTTCCTGTGCTGCGCCAACGGGTGGCGCTGACGCCTTTGCGAAAATTTTGGCTGGCTTGGAAAATGCAAGCCTTGGGACGTTTTTGAGCCCTCTGACCATCATCGGCGGCGGTTGGGCTGGCTTGGCCGCTGCCGTGCGTGCCACCCAAGCAGGCTTTGCGGTCCGCCTTTTAGAGGCTGCACCGCAACTGGGCGGACGCGCCAGACGCGTGACGCACGACGGATTGGCCTTGGACAACGGCCAACATATTTTGATCGGTGCTTACCTCGCCACTTTGCAGTTGTTAAAAACTGTCGGTGTCGATACCTCAACCGTTTTGTGGCGCTTGCCTTTGCAATTGCAAAGCTTGGAAGGGGATGGCCTGTCCCTGCCCGCTTTACCCGCTCCGCTCAATCTTTTGGCAGGTGTATGCACCGCCCGTGGTTGGTCCTGGCCTGACAAGCTCAGTTTGGTTCGCCAAGCCACACGCTGGCAAGCCCAAGGCTTTGCCTGTGAGGCGCAGCTGTCGGTGGCGCAACTGTGCCAAGGTTTAAGCCGTAAGGTGATGCAGCAACTGATTGAACCCCTGTGCGTGTCGGCGCTGAACCTGCCCGCAGAACATGCCAGTGGATCCGTTTTCTTAACCGTTTTGAAAGACGCTCTGTGGTCTGGCAAAGGCAGCAGCGACATGTTGCTGCCCAAGGTGGATTTGGGGCAACTCCTGCCGGATGTCGCCCACGCATGGTTGCGTGACCATGGGGCGGTGGTGCAAACTGGCCAACGGGTAGACGATCTTGGACCTTGGCTTGAGCAGCCCGTGTTGTTGGCATGCCCTGCTTGGGAAGCCGCAAAATTGACCCAGCATGTCTCGCCGATTTGGTCAAATCAAGCGGCCAAATTAACGCACACGGCCATCACCACGGTGTATGCCCGAACTGCACAAGGCCTGTCTTGGCCCCACCCTGTTGTCGCTTTGCCAAGCCATGCACAAGCACCCGCGCAATTTGCATTTGACAAAGGTCGCCTCAGCGCAGATGCGGCTTGGCAAGGGGTATTGGCTTTGGTGGTGAGCGCAAGTTCAGGCGATCGCGAGGCCCTCACCCAACAGGTCATGACGCAAGTGCGGGATCAATTGGGTATTCATGATGCCAGCCTGCTGACCACCATCGTGGAAAAACGCGCGACTTTTGCATGCATGCCTGGCCTCAAGCGACCCACCATGCAAGTGGCTCAAGGTATCTGGGCCTGTGGTGATTACATCGCAGGCCCCTACCCTGCCACCTTAGAAGCAGCGGTGCGCAGCGGAAATGCGGCCATCGAGGCTTTGCGGCAATAGGTGAAAATACCCGCATGACCATAGAACCCCGTTTTGCCCAGGAGCCTGATTACACCCATGGGCAAGCCTCTCGAACTGCCATCGTCTACTGCAACCTCGGCACCCCAGACGCACCCACCGCGCCTGCCTTGCGACGGTATTTGGCGGAGTTTTTAAGTGACCCAAGGGTGGTAGAAATTCCACGGTTCCTTTGGTTACTCATCTTGCATGGCATCATTTTGCGGGTCAGACCCGCCAAATCAGCACAGAAATACGCCAGCATTTGGACGCAAGAAGGTTCGCCTCTCAAAGTGTGGTCGCAACGCCAAGCGGATGCTTTGCACGACAAGTGGCTTGGCCAAGGCGTACAAGTTCGCTTGGCCATGCGTTACGGCTCGCCTGCGGTGGCGCACGTGCTGGATGAACTCAAACAAGCAGGCGTCACACGTGTCTTGGTCCTACCGGCCTACCCGCAGTACTCTGCCACCACCACTGCCAGCGTGTTTGACGCGGTGTACGCCTGGGCCTTGCGTACCCGTCGAGTGCCCGAACTGCGCTTTGTCAACAATTACCACGACCATCCGGCTTACATCGCCGCGCTGGCAGACAACATCCGGCGCCACTGGCAGACCCATGGTCGCAAGGAATTGCTGGTCATGAGCTTCCATGGCGTACCCGAGCGCACCTTGAAACTTGGCGATCCCTACCACTGTGAGTGCCATAAAACTGCGCGTTTGTTAGCGCACGCTTTAGATTTATCTAAAGAAGAATATAGGGTTTGCTTTCAATCTCGGTTTGGCAAAGCCAAATGGCTGGAGCCCTACACCGAACCCACAGTGCGAGAGTTGGCGCGCGCAGGCCTCAAGTCCATGGACATCGTCTGTCCAGGTTTTGTCAGTGACTGCTTGGAAACGCTGGAAGAAATCGCCATGGAAGTCAAAGAAGCCTTCATCGAAGAAGGTGGCCAGACCTACGGCTATATCCCCTGTCTGAATGACAACCCGTTGTGGGTTCAGGCTTTGCAAGAGATTTCCACCACGCACCTTTCGGGCTGGCCTTTGCAAGCTTTGCCAGCCGACCAAGCATTGGCCTCGCGAGAAGCTGCTCTGGCCATGGGCGCCGACAACTGAGTATCAACGCTCGTTGGCAGCGGACGGCGCTGCCGTCGCAGGGGCCGTGGCTGGAGAAGCAGCGGTGGCAGGCAGGGTGTTGACAGGCGCGGTTGTGCTGCTTGGCTCTGACATTGCTGCAGGCTTGGCATAGGGATCGGTCACAGCGGTCTCGCCAGTTGCTGCGGTCGGTGCGGCGTTATTCGGCTCAGGCGAAACAGCAACGGGGGGTGCCGTCATGTTTTGGCCTGTGTTGGCCTCCCCAGCGGGTGTGTTGTTTTCCACGGACTTGGGGCGCAGCAAAGCAGCCACTGCAATCGCCACCAAAAACAACACCAAAATTTTCAAGAAATAGTTACCTGAGGGCGCGGTTTCAGCCTCTTCAGCCTGGGATGGCTGGTGGGAAACAGTGTGGGGGGGGATGCCTTGGATGGCTTCTGTGGGGACTGTTTGGGCTTGCAACGCCTCTGGCACGGGAGCACCATCAAGCTCCTCATGTTCTGGCGGTTGTGCCAAAAAATGCAAAGGCTCGCTTCGCATCAGTTGAACCCCAGAGGCTTGTGTTTGCGCTGGAGGGTGATCAGCAGTCGCAGGGGTCTCTGGACGGTGTTCAGTCAAGCCCGCATAGTGGGCAGCGAACAAAAGGGATTCTTCTTCGGCTTGAGGCGGTGGCGAAGGCATTTGGCCAAACAATTGCGCCTCGCTCAATTGCAAAAGTCCGGCCACTTTTCGTGCCGCAGTCAATTTGACGCTCTCGCTGTAAAAAGAGCTCAAACCACCTTCTTCAATTTGCCTTACCTGTTTGACAGACAAACAAGCTCTGGCGGCGAGATCGTTGATTGCCCAACCCTGGGCCTCGCGTCGCAGCTTAACTGCACTTCCATCAATTTGAGATACGTCCGACATTCCAAGCCTTAAGCGGGTCAGCGAAAGGCTTTACTTTACCAGTAGCAACTCACCCTTGATAGAAGCGCCTTTTTGGACTGACAAGGTCTGGTAAACCACATGACCATCGACAGAAGCAGAAGAGGTCACAATCAATTCACTGCAAGTGGCAGTGCCAGAGAATTTGCCCTTGATATGCAGGCTGGAGCAAGTCACCACACCTTCAACTTGTCCCCGAGAGCCAATGGTGAGTTCATCCACTTGAACTTGACCATTCAGTGAGCCTTCGACATGGATGGCACCTTTGGCTGAAATTTCACCGCGAAAGGAAAACCCCTCACTCAAAATAGAGGGTTTCGAAGCGTTGGAAGAAATGATGTCCATCATGGTGTTTCTCTGAGGTTGATCTGGCAGAACCGGCTCGCTGGGAAGGGGTGACTGTACAGGAGGTGCAGACGCCATCACATCTGGGGCTCTTGGGACAGTCAAGTTAGGGCTGTTTGTTTTGGATTTGCTGAACATATTGGGCGGTGCGGATCACTTTTTGGGGGTTCACAGGATACCCTCCCACCAATATCTCAAAATGCAGATGCTTGCCGGTCGAGAATCCAGTATTGCCAATATAGCCCAAGACATTATCGGTTGTCACCTTGTCACCGACTTTGACCAACAACTGGGCCATGTGGGCATACAGAGACTCGACGCCATTGGAGTGGCGAACGACAACGGTATTGCCATACTGGGTATGGAATTCTGACATAACCACCACGCCAGGCTTGACCGAGAAGACTTTGTCATCGCCAGTCTCACTCATTAAATCGACGCCCGTGTGGAAGTGGGATTTGCCCGTCAAGGGGTGTTTGCGAATGCCAAAGTCAGAGGAAAGACTGAAATTGGAAATCGGCATGTGATTCGGTAAAGCGTAAAGCACTTCGCGCAAAGAACGGTTGGTCGACAACTCGTCAGCAACTTTGCCGCGCATCAAAGGATTGGATTGCAAATCGCCATCCAATGTAAAACCACCATTGGCCGAATTTTGTTGGATGATTTTGATGATTTTTTCTGTCAGGCCGGAAGTTTCCAGCTGTGACTTGATGGTGTCGTTTTCCTCCGAGACGGCAACCATGGAGGTTTCAACAAAGCGTCGGATACTCATGTCGCGGTCACGAATGGTTTGGGCCAGACTGAGCATTTGCTCTTCGGTCAGGGCCTGGGAATTTTCAGCGTCGTGGGATTCAGCCGTGCTGCTGACCAAGGCACGGAAAACCTCTTCGTGGGAGCGCTCTAAGCGAGCGCGACTGATGGCCAATGTGAGCGAAGTGACACTCAAAACCAGCAAGCTAGACAACATCACCGAACTGACCACAATCGTGCTGCGGGCAAAAATTCGCTGAAAGCCCGCAGGTATATTGAAATACTTCAAATCGCCGCTTTGTTCCAGAATCAGTTTGACATCTTGGTAATCACGCACCCAAGCGTGTCGCACCCAGCGTGGCAGGTTGCGCAACTGTAGCAACAGAGGATGAGACAAAAAACGCATACGACTTAGCAATAAAGCAGCAAAAGCTTAGGCCTTGGCAGGCGTGGAAGATGCCACAGGGGTAGCAGGTGGTTCAGAACCTTGGCTGAGAGCGCCTTCGATTTCGCCACCTTTTTCAATTTCAATCTCTGAATAGTGGATTTTTCCAACAATTTTTCCGGTGGTGCGAACAATGAGGCTTTTTTCACTCACGATGGTGTTGTGAAGCTCGCCACGAACATCAATGACTTTGGCTGAAACGCGGCCTGTGATGCGACCAGTTGGGCCAATCAACACCTCTTCTGCGGTTAAATCACCTTCAATCACGCCATTGATGACCGCTTTGGAGGGCACGGTAAACGCGCCTTTAACCACCACGCCATCACCAATGACAACGCTTTCTAAAGAATCGGATTGATTAGCCATACATGCTCCTTAATCGTCATCTTAGCAAATAATCAATATAAATTAAGTTTTTTGTTGAAGTTATTGATTTAATTGAAGAAAAGCTCGCTCATTCACAATAATGAGCAAATGTACAAAATAAACACAATATAATAGTATTCATATTTTAAACCGCATAAATCAATAATGATTCTTTACAAAAACTGAGGAAAACTTATAAATCCCCTCATTTATTCCCTATTTGGGTTGTCCGAGGTAGATTTGCAACGCTTATAAGCGTTTCAACCAAAGAGTGACTCATTTCAACGCCATTGCCCTT
>CANCVB010000038.1 GCA_947381415.1 Burkholderiales bacterium | reverse complement strand
ATATCCAGTAACTGTATTTTTAACCAGTTTTTTATTTTTCACAAGCCATGACCTTAAATAATTCTCAAAAAATCACCGTCCTAGGTATGGGTGGGACCATTGCAGGCGTCGCTTCAGACCCGAACAAACCAAAAGAATACGCAGCTGGTGCGTTAGGGGTTGCTGACTTGATTGGGCATTTGTATTTGCCAACGCAAATAAGCGTTGAGGTTCACAATGTGGCGCAAATCAACAGCAAAGACATGCGGGTGGCCAATTGGCAGGCACTTTTAAAGGCGCTTCATGCCGCCACCCATGACCCGCAAACACAGGCGGTTGTGATTACCCACGGTACAGACACCTTGGAAGAATCTGCTTATTTGTTGCAAGCGATGGGGCCATGGCCCAAACCCGTGTTGTTTACCTGTGCCATGTTGCCCGCCAATGCGCCCAATGCAGATGGACCTGGCAATCTCAAAGATGCGATGGAATGGGCTATGCACCCGGCTTGCACTGGCGTGTCTGTGGTGTGTGCGGGTCAAGTGCATTTGGCACAAGACGCCCAAAAAATCACCACTGAAGCGGTGGAAGCCTTTACCAGTGGGCCCTCGGGGTGTTTTGCAAGCAAAGTTGACGGGCAATGGCATATTCACCATCAATGGACTGTTGAGATACCTCACCAGCGTCCTGGTTTGGCTTATGCGTTGGCGCAAACGCACTGGCCAAGGGTTGAGATGGTCATGAACCATGCGCTCAACGACGGCGCGGTGGTCAGAGCTTTATTGGCTACCTCTGCCATGGAAGATACACCATTGGCCGGCATTGTGCTGGCGGGTACCGGCATGGGAACAGCCAGTCAAGGCCTAGAGCAGGCGCTACAACAAGCGGTTAACCAAGGGGTAAGGGTTTGGCTGAGCAGTCGTTGTATTCACGGTCTGGCCCACGCGCAACCCCATACCACTTGGGGAGATATAACGCCACTCAGCGCAGCCAAGGCACGAACAGCCTTGAGCTTGGCCCTTTTGGCAGAGCGTGAAAATCAGCTTTGAAGGGCTTGGAATGCGCGGGCAGTGATTTCTTCAACACTGCCTTGCCCGCTGATGGCTCTATAACGGGGCGCCACGTCAGGCTCTTGGTCTGACCAAGACGCGTAGTAATCGACCAAGGGTCGTGTTTGGGCGCTATAGACCTCAAGCCGTTTTTTAACAGTTTCTTCCTTGTCGTCGTCGCGTTGGATCAGAGGTTCACCGCTGATGTCGTCTACGCCTTCCATTTTCGGAGGGTTAAAGCGAACATGGTAGGTGCGGCCACTGGCCACATGGACCCGGCGACCACTCATGCGATCGATGATGGCTTCAAAAGGGACGTCAATTTCCAATACGCAATCGAGTTTGACGCCCGCATGCTTCATCGCATCGGCCTGGGGAATGGTGCGTGGGAAGCCATCAAATAAAAAGCCTTGGGCACAATCGGCTTGGGCAATACGCTCTTTGACCAAGCCAATAATGATGTCATCGCCGACCAAGCCGCCTGCATCCATGACTTTTTTGGCAGCCAAGCCCATGTCAGTGCCTGCTTTGACTGCTGCACGCAGCATATCGCCAGTAGAAATTTGGGGGATGCCGTAATGTTGGCAAATGAAAGTTGCTTGGGTGCCTTTACCGGCGCCGGGAGCGCCCAACAGTATCAGTCTCATTGTCTTCCTTGCTATTTTTGGGCACCGTCTTGGCAGTGCGCTTTTGTCATTCACAGAGAATAACACGCAGAGCTTGCGTTGGACTGTCAATTCGGCTGTTCAAGCCACCGTCGAACACGTTCTAAATCGGCGGGGGTGTCAACCCCTGCCGCACTGGGTATGGGCGATACATGCACGGCAATTCGATAACCATGCCATAAAACACGCAGTTGTTCCAAGGCCTCGGCTTGTTCGGCAGGCGCGGGACTGAGCTTGGGGTATTGCTTCAAAAACCCACACCGGTAAGCATACAAACCCACATGTCGGTAAACAGGGTAGGGTGGAAGTTGGTGACCGTGACCATCGCGGTGGTGAGGAATGCTTGCCCGACTAAAGTACATGGCTTGGGACTGTGCATTCAAGACCACTTTGACACAGTGCGGGCTTTGCCACTCTTCAATGGAGGTGATGGGGTCAGCCAAGGTGCTCATGCTGCAGGCCGCTTGGTCGTGAAGCAACTGAGCGACCGCATTGATGTTTTGCGGATCAATCAGTGGCTCGTCCCCTTGCACATTCACCACAATCTCATGATCTGACAAACCCATTAAACCTGCGGCCTGTGCCAGTCTGTCACTGCCGCTAGGGTGAGAGCTTTCGGTCATCAATGCCTTGATGCCATGTTGTGTGCAAACTTGCAGGACTTGTTCACTGTCTGTGGCAACCACCACTTGGGTGGCATGGGACAAGTGGGCTTGTTGCGCAACCCTGACCACCATGGGTATGCCCGCCAAATCTGCCAAAGGTTTTTGGGGCAAGCGACTGGCAGACAGTCTTGCTGGTATCAAGACGACGAAAGGCTGGGCACTCAATCAGCGTTCCAGTTCTGCATCGGTCAGTGTGCGGGCTTCCATTTCCAGCAACACGGGTATGCCTTCTCGTATCGGATAGGCTAAGCGAGCGCTGCGAGAAACCAATTCAGCCTTCTCTCGGTCATACTCAAGTGGGCCTTTGGTGACGGGGCAGACCAAAAGTTCAAGCAGTTTGTTGTCCATAGGCTAATGATAGTCGTTGCAAATGGGGCATCAACAGGCGCCAAAAAGCGTCTGGCAATTCACAAGTCAGGGGCACGGCCCACACCTGTGGGTGTTGCGGCCACAATTTGACGGCGTCTTTCTCGGTGCACAACACGTCCAGTGCCGTGGCAGGTTGCCAGTGGCTTAAAGCATCGTGATCGGGTAGAGCGTCTTGGCGAGACAACGTCAAGCCTGCGTCTTTCAGTCCTGAGAAAAACGCCGACGGTTGGGCGATAGCGGCCAAGGCATCAACCTGTTGGCCAATCCAGGACCCGAGGGGGCGTTTGTCTCCCAAGCCATTCACAGCGAAGCCTGCCAGTTGGCGATGCGCTGCAATGCTGTCTTCAAAGGCCTTGCTTCCCGTATGCACATTGATTTGGATAACCCCTTCTTCCAACTGTCGTGGCCACGTTTCTCGCAAAGGGCCTGCGGGCAGCAACCAGCCATTGCCCAAGCCACGGTCATCAAACACACAGAGCGCAATATCGTGGTGCAACGCATGGTGTTGTAAGCCGTCGTCACTCAGGATGAGTTGTGTGTGCGGATAGGCTTGCAGCAAATGGGCAGCCGCCTGCGCGCGTTGTTGGCCGGCAAAGACCGGCACATGAAGGCGTTTTTTCAATAACAAGGCCTCATCGCCTACATGCGAAGCCAAACTGTGTTGGCTAACCTCGGTGCTCGCGCTAAGGTCTCCACCATGGCCTCTGGCAATCACACCCACCCGCCACCCCAGGCCAGTGAGCCGTTCAGCCAAGTGAATCACGATAGGTGTTTTACCGGTCCCCCCCACCATGACGTTGCCCACCACCAAAACAGGCACTGGCAGATGGGTGGACGACTGCCAACCGCGTTGGCGAGACTTGTGATCAAGCCAAAGATAGCTGCGACTGAAAAGCGTGAACGGAAACAATAAAACAGCCAAAATGCTTGGCTTGGCCCACGCTTTCAACAAGATGTCGCTGAGTCTGGGCATGACCGCCTCAGGGGAGGACGGTGGTTTGCGAGCGGCTTTGGGCAGTGAAGGTCACCTGTTGCAAGCCGGCGTTTTGGGCGGCCTCTAACACCTGAATCACTGATTGGTGACTGGCACGCGCATCAGCACTGATGACCACCAAAGGGTTGGTAGTGTCCTTGGCGGCCGTGGACAAGGCCAAACTGATCGCTTGGATATCGTTGCCCTCAACAGCTTTTTTTTGCACCAAATAATGCCCATCGCTGCTGATGACCACCCTTAATTCATTGGGCTTTTCTTGTTGCTGCGCAGCGTCTGCGGTGGGTAGTTTTAAGTCAATTTGGGTGAGTCTGCCATAGGTGGTGGAGAGCATCAAAAAAATCAAAACAACCAACAAAACATCGATAAACGGTATCAAATTGATTTCGGGCTCAGTGTCGCGGGGTCGTCCAAATTTCATGGCCAGCCTCAAGCGCGTGGGTTGAAAAAATGGTGGACCATTTTTTCAGCGGCGATTTCCAGTTCGGTCACAAAATGGTCGACCCTAGAGCGCAGATAACGCCATGCCACCAAACTGGGTATGGCGATAACCAAGCCAAAGGCGGTGTTGTAAAGCGCAACCGAAATGCCATGGGCAAGTTGCGCGGGGTTACCTGCCCCGGGTGTTTGAGACCCAAAAATTTCGATCATGCCTATGACAGTGCCAAACAAACCAAGTAAAGGGGCCACGGATGCAATCGAACCAAGCGAATTCAAATAGCGTTCGAGTTTGGCCGCGACGCGACGACCACTGGCTTGCAGTTCGCTGGCAAATTCCTCTTTGCTACAAAGGGGTTGTGACTGGAGCAAGCGCAGTCCTGCGCTGATGACCTCACCCAAGGCAGATGCGGACGCGATGTGTTCGATCGACTCAGGTCGGGGCAGGCCTTTTTGGGAAATGGAAAGCACGTCGTCAAGCAAGGTAGGCGGTAAAACCATGTGGCTTCGGAGGTTGTAAAAGCGCTCAATGATGAGGGCCAAGGCAATGACAGAGCACATTAAAAGAGGCCAAATAGGCCAACCAGCGGCTTGTATGATCCCAAACAAAAGCGTCTCCTCACGTTGTCTTCTTGATTATGACCTAGCTTTGCATATTCAAGACCTGCTGTACCGCTTTTACGTCCTCATGGTTCAGAACATGTCAAACACTCATACCGCGTCACAGGTTTGGTCCGTCAGTGCTTTGAACAAAGCCATCGCCGATTCTTTGAAAGCACGGTTCAGCATGCTCACAGTTCAGGCTGAAGTATCTGGCTTCACCAAGGCAAGCAGTGGTCATTGCTATTTCAACCTCAAGGACGCAGGTGCACAAATTCGTTGTGCCATGTTCCGTCGCACTTTAGACCAATTGAACTTTGTGCCCCGCGATGGTCAATTGGTGCAAGTTCAGGCGAGAGTTGCTATTTACGAGCCTAAAGGGGAGATGCAGTTGGTGGTGGAAGCCATGCGTCCGGCGGGTGCAGGGCAACTTCACGAAGCTTTTTTGCAGCTCAAGGCCAAACTACAAGCACTGGGCCTTTTTGAACAAGCACGCAAGCGTCCCATTCCTTTGTATCCGCGCAGCATCGGGGTGGTGACGTCTTTGGGGGCGGCCGCGCTACACGATGTCGCAACGGCCTTGGCCAGAAGAGTGCCGCATATTCCCGTGGTCATTTCGCCCAGCCCTGTGCAAGGGGCTGATGCGGCGAAGCAATTGGTCCTTGCCCTTCAAGCCCTGGCCGCCAGACCCGAGGTGCAAGTGATATTGCTGGTGCGTGGGGGAGGTTCTTTAGAAGATTTATGGTCGTTCAATGACGAGGCTCTTGCGTACGCCATAGTCAATTGCCCCGTGCCTGTCATCTCAGGCGTAGGTCACGAAACCGATTTCACCATCGCCGATTTTTGTGCTGATTTAAGAGCGCCCACGCCGACGGCTGCTGCAGAATTGTGTGCCACCTCCCGCGAAAGCATGGGGCTTGATTTGCAAGCCTTGCAATCGGCTTTAAGCACGCAAATCCTGCAACACATCGACCAACGTGCCCAACATTTAGACCGCTTACTGGCGGTGTTGGCAAGGCCTTCGGTTGGGGTTCACAAACAGCAGCACGGCTTGTCTGGGTTGTCTGCGCGCTTGGGGCGTGCGGCTCAGCATGTTCTGAGTCGCCAAGAAATGGTGTTGCAACCCAAGTCTTTGCGCTTATCGCGCGCTATTTACGATTGGCCCACCAAAATGCAAGAGCGATTGTCGCGCTCGGCCTTGCTCTTAGGGTCAATGGACCCCGCACTGGTTTTGCAACGCGGCTATGCTTGGCTTGAAGATGTGCAGGGGCAAGCCCTGACGTCGGTGAACGCACTTGAAAAAGGTCAACAGGTTCAAGCGCGATTGGCCGATGGATGGGCTGATTTAAAGGTTCTGGATACGCGGCAATCGTGACCTGTACTCACTTACCCGAAAAAACAGGCGCTTTGAGTTTGTAGCCTTTGCCTATCTTCTTTTTGGCAAACCATCCTTGGTTCATTTCCAACACAAAGCGCACAGGCTTGTCGGAGCAATGAGAGTCGGTGGTTTGGGGTTGCATATCCGCCAAATTCACCACAGTACCGTCGTCATCGACAAACGCCGCGGTCAGCGGTAAAAGGGTGTTTTTCATCCAGAAACACTGGGTTTGCGCCTCCTCAAAGACAAACAGCATGCCTTCATGGGCGGCCATGTCTTTGCGGTACATCAGGCCTGTTTGTCTTTGCTGTGGGGTAGTAGCCAGTTGGGCATCAATTTGAAACATCCCCGCTTGAATCACTGCCTTTGGCAAACCTAATTGAGGCTCTTGCGCCCAAACGTTCAGCGTCAAAGCCCACCACACAAGCATCAGGGCCGATCGCTGCGTCCACAGCCATTGGGGGGGCAGGGGGGAAATAGTAAGCTGGTTCATGGTCTGCTTGGTTAGAATGTTTTGAGGTTATACCCACTGACTTGCGGCCAATAGCAGCCGCTTTGTTGTTCACTTTCTGGAGACATTCTCTTGTATCAGCATATCAAGGTGCCCGCCCAGGGCGAAAAAATCGTCGTCAACAAGGACATGTCGTTGACGGTCCCAGACCAGCCCATCATTCCTTACATTGAAGGTGACGGCACTGGCATGGACATCACCCCTGTGATGCTGAAAGTGGTGGACGCGGCCGTGGCCAAAGCCTATGGTGGCAAGCGCCAAATCCATTGGATGGAAGTCTATGCAGGTGAAAAATCCACCCAAATTTACGGCCCCGACGTCTGGTTGCCCGAAGAAACCTTGGCAGCACTCAAAGAATACGTGGTGTCCATCAAAGGCCCCCTCACTACTCCCGTGGGCGGTGGCATCCGTTCCTTGAACGTTGCGCTGCGCCAAGAGCTCGACCTTTACGTGTGCTTGCGCCCGGTGCAGTACTTCAAAGGCGTGCCTTCACCGCTGAAAGAGCCCGAAAAAACCAACATGGTGATCTTCCGTGAGAACTCGGAAGACATTTACGCCGGCATCGAGTACGAGGCCGAATCTGACAAAGCCAAAAAGCTCATTAAGTTTTTGATTGATGAAATGGGTGTCACCAAAATCCGCTTCCCCAACACCTCAGGCATCGGCATCAAACCTGTGTCGCGTGAAGGCACCGAGCGCTTGGTGCGCAAAGCCATCCAGTACGCCATTGACAACGACAAACCCAATGTGACCATCGTTCACAAGGGCAACATCATGAAATACACCGAGGGTGGTTTCCGTGACTGGGCCTATGCGTTGGCGCAAAAAGAGTTTGGCGCACAACTGATTGACGGCGGCCCCTGGTGCAAGTTCAACAACCCCCGCACTGGCAAAGAAATCATCGTCAAAGACAGCATTGCCGACGCTTTCTTGCAGCAAATTTTGTTGCGCCCTGCCGAGTACAGCGTGATTGCCACCCTGAACCTGAATGGCGACTACGTGTCCGACGCCTTGGCTGCTCAAGTCGGTGGCATTGGCATCGCACCTGGCGCCAATTTGTCCGACTCCGTGGCTTGCTTTGAAGCCACCCATGGCACCGCCCCCAAGTACGCTGGCAAAGACTATGTGAACCCAGGTTCTGAAATCTTGTCTGCCGAAATGATGCTGCGCCACATGGGCTGGAAAGAGGCCGCTGATCTGATCATTTCTTCCATGGAAAAATCCATTCTCAGCCGCAACGTGACCTACGACTTTGCACGCCTGATGGACGGTGCCACCCAAGTGAGTTGCTCGGGCTTTGGTCAGGTCATGATCGACCACATGTAAGCTATTCGCAGACCCCTCGTTCAGACGTTTTGGCTGAGTAAATTGGCTCTGAATTGAGGGGTTCTCAACCGGGTGGTGCGGGTATTGATTGCTGGGTCTATGGCGTTCTCTATGCTGGCGGGTGCGGCAATGACCTTGATGTTTTTAGCCATCCAACCCCGTGGCCCTTCAATGGGTTCATACATGACACTGGCGCCTTGCTGAAGGGTCTTGAAGCCCACCATATCAACTTGGCTGAAATGTGCAAAGACATCTTGTCCTATCTCCGTAGACTCGATAAATCCAAATCCTTTATGGTTGTTAAACCATTTCACAATGCCAAAAGCCATGGCTTACTCCCTTTTCATCACAAAACACATGTAGATATGTATACTTAAAAATTAGAATACAGATTGTTGTCTTTGTAAAGTAATTTTTACTGATTCTTTTTAAGTGGTATTCGGACAATTTCTCAATTTTTCTTCCGCGCTGAACGGCATCTATAGAATAGAAGCATGTCCAATGAACCCTCCAAACCGGTCAACCCTTCTTTAAACCCTGGGGATGGCGATTCTGTTGTCTTAGAACGTCGTACGCAGAGAACCCAACCCCCTCAGATGTACCAGGTCGTCATGCTCAATGACGATTTCACGCCCATGGAGTTTGTGGTCCGCGTTTTGCAGGAGTTTTTTGGCAAAGACCGTGAAGCGGCGACCCAAATCATGCTCAAGATCCATTTGGACGGCAAAGGGGTTTGTGGGGTTTACACCAAGGACGTCGCGGCCAGCAAAGTCGATCAGGTGCAAGACGCGGCCCACCAAGCAGGGCACCCTTTGCAAGCTTTGCTCGAACCCGTTGAATAATGTCCTATCGTTTCCATATACAGTTGAACCTACACAGAGATAGCCACAAGGAATTCCCATGATTGCCCAAGAACTTGAAGTCAGCTTACACATGGCCTTTGTTGAGGCCAGGCAACAACGGCATGAATTCATCACCGTCGAACATTTGTTGTTGGCATTGCTTGACAATCCCAGCGCCGCAGAAGTGCTCAGGGCTTGCTCTGCCAATATTGACGATTTGCGTAAATCGCTGTCTAACTTCATCAAAGACAACACACCGCAAGTGGCGGGCACAGATGAGGTAGATACCCAACCTACTTTAGGTTTTCAGCGAGTGATTCAACGCGCCATCATGCATGTGCAATCCACAGGCAATGGCAAGAAGGAAGTCACCGGTGCCAATGTTTTGGTTGCGATTTTTGGAGAGAAAGACTCCCACGCTGTTTATTATTTGCACCAACAAGGCGTGACCCGCTTGGACGTGGTCAACTTCATTGCCCACGGCATCAAGAAGAACGATCCCCAAGAGCCGACCAAAAGTTCCGAGTCTTCTCCCACTGAGAATGAAGAGACAAGTGAAAAATCAGAAAAAGCTTCTCCGCTGGAGCAATTCACCCAGAACCTGAACCAATTGGCCAAGGACGGCAAAATCGACCCCTTGATTGGTCGTGAATACGAAGTCGAGCGTGTGATCCAAATTTTGTGTCGCCGCCGTAAAAACAACCCTTTGCTGGTGGGTGAGGCTGGCGTTGGCAAGACCGCCATCGCAGAAGGCTTGGCTTGGCGTATCACGCAAAAAGACGTGCCCGAAATTTTGGCTGAATCGCAGGTCTATTCTTTGGACATGGGGGCCTTGCTGGCTGGCACAAAGTACCGTGGCGACTTCGAGCAGCGACTCAAGGGCGTATTGAAATCCTTGAAAGACAAACCCAATGCGGTCTTGTTCATTGATGAAATCCATACATTGATTGGCGCTGGTGCTGCTTCAGGTGGCACCTTGGATGCTTCCAATTTGCTCAAGCCCGCTTTAAGTTCGGGCCAACTCAAATGCATAGGTGCGACCACATTTACCGAATACAGAGGTATTTTTGAAAAAGACGCGGCGCTTTCTCGTCGTTTCCAAAAA
>CANCVB010000037.1 GCA_947381415.1 Burkholderiales bacterium | reverse complement strand
AGCGCAAAACCCGCTGACGTGACGCATGAGTGGTTTGTGATTGACGCCACCGACAAGGTGCTCGGACGGATTGCCAGCGAAGCAGCCCTCCGTTTACGCGGCAAGCACAAAGCCATTTATACGCCCCACGTCGATACCGGCGACTACATTGTCGTCATCAACGCCTCCAAAATTCGTGTCACGGGCAACAAGTCCCTGGACAAGATGTACCACCGCCATTCAGGCTATCCCGGTGGCATCTCCAGCATGAACTTTCGTGACATGCAAGCCAAGCACCCCGGTCGTGCTTTGGAAAAAGCGGTCAAAGGCATGCTGCCCAAAGGTCCTTTGGGTTTCGCCATGATCAAAAAGCTCAAGGTATACGGCGGTGCCGAGCATCCCCATACCGCCCAACAGCCTAAAGTGCTGGACATCTAAGGAGCTATGAAATGATTGGTGAATGGAACAATGGCACCGGCCGTCGCAAATCCAGCGTCGCCCGCGTGTTTCTGAAAAAAGGCTCTGGCAAGATCACGGTCAATGGCAAAGACATCGCCGAGTACTTCGGCCGTCAAACCTCCATCATGATCGCCAAGCAACCCCTGTTGCTGACACAGCATGGCGAGTCATTTGATATCCAAATCAATGTGCAAGGTGGCGGTGAATCCGGCCAAGCAGGTGCAGCCCGTCACGGCATCACCCGCGCCCTCATCGATTACGACGCAACACTCAAGCCCGTCTTGTCTGCGGCAGGCTTTGTCACCCGCGATGCGCGTGAAGTCGAGCGTAAAAAGGTCGGTTTGCACGGCGCTCGTCGCCGCAAGCAGTTCAGCAAACGCTGATCGGCCCAACAACCCCTTCAAGGGGTTGTATCCAGCCGCTGGTGGCAATGCTCCAGCGGCTTTTTTCGTGGGCTCTATAACCTTGTTGTGGGTATTGTTGACTGAAATACGTTACTATTGCCAGAGTCTGATAAATATACGTTTATGGAGTGCGCCATGAGTGCCTTAGCTGAAGTTTCCACCACCGCCATGCCTGAACCCATTGTGTTCACAGACAGTGCCGCTGCCAAAGTAGCCGACCTGATCGCAGAAGAAGGCAATCCCGAACTGAAATTGCGCGTGTTTGTGCAGGGTGGTGGTTGTTCAGGGTTTCAATATGGTTTTACCTTTGACGAAATCACCAACGAAGACGACACCACCATGTCTAAAAATGGGGTGTCACTGCTCATCGACGCCATGAGTTACCAATACCTGTTGGGCGCAGAAATTGATTACAAAGAAGACCTTCAAGGCGCCCAATTTGTGATCAAAAACCCCAACGCAACCACCACCTGTGGTTGCGGATCTTCTTTCTCGGTTTAAGCTTTAAGCGGGGTATATCCCGCCTAAGATCCGTAAACCCTTGGCGCCGGTCACTTCGGGCAGATTACCTGCCAAACCCAGTACATGTTGTCTGGCCAACCAGGCAAATGCCGCAGCCTCCACTTGCAATGGAGGAATGCCTTGGTTTTGGGTGGTGCCTACCGTGCATTGCGGCAAGTAGCCAGCCAGCACAGCCATGAGCTGCTGGTTATAAGCACCGCCGCCGCACACCCATACCTTTTGGTTCAGAGGTGCGAAGCGCTGAATCGCTTGAGCTGCGCTGCGTGCGGTCAGATGCACCAAGCTGTTTTGTACATCTTCAGGTGCCAAGGATTTGAAGTCCACAAGCTGACGCTCTAGCCAATCCATGTGAAACAAATCGCGGCCCGTACTTTTGGGAGGCGGCTGTGCAAAAAAGGGCTCACCCATGAATTGAGCGATCAGTGCTTCACAAGCTTGACCTGTATGTGCCCATGCGCCATCTTCATCAAAGGCTTTATCCAAATGTCGTTGGCACCATGCATCAAGCAAGACATTACCAGGACCACAATCGAATCCGCTGACAGGCTTGTCAGGATGCAAAATACTCAGATTGGCCATGCCACCGATGTTCAAGATCACCGTTGATTCCTGGGTGTGGCCCCAGACAAATTGATGAAAGGCTGGTACCAAGGGTGCGCCTTGACCACCTGCGGCGACATCTCTGCTGCGAAAATCAGCCACCACAGTGATGCCGCAAAGCTCTGCCAACAACGCAGGGTTATTGAGCTGCAAGGTGTAGCCCAGGCCGTCGTGCAATCCCGGTTGGTGACGCACGGTTTGTCCATGGGCGCCAACCGCACGTACCGCTGCAGGACGGAGGCCTTGGGCTTTTAACAGCCGTTGTATGGCTTTGGCATACAGTTGCACCAAGGCATTTGAGGCCAGCGCAGACCGATGCAACTCATTGGTGCCGCATTGGTTAAGGTCTAAAAAATCTTGCTTTAAAGACGGTGAAAAGGGCAATGCTTGGTGTGCGAGGACGCGACAACCCGTTGCGAAATCCACCAATACGGCGTCTACACCATCAAGCGAGGTGCCAGACATCACGCCTATGTAAAGCGTGGACATGGTTTTTCCTTAGGGACGCGAGAGGGCCAGCGATGCCGCTGCCAATTGCTGATTGACCTGCTTGGCCAATTGCTCAAACGCAGGACGCGCTTGCGCCGACACAGGAACACTTTCGCTCTTTCGTGCCATCAGCAAAGGATCTTGGTGTTTGCCATTGACGCGGAACTCAAAGTGCAAGTGGGGGCCGGTCGCCCAACCTGTATCGCCAACTTTCCCGATGGTTTGCCCTTGTGAAACTGCTTGCCCGCGTTTGACAAGCATTTGACTTAAATGGGCGTAAACCGTGGTGTGGCCATTGTTGTGTTTGAGAACAACGGCATTGCCATAGCCTCCCATGGTGCCAGCGCTTTCAACCACGCCTGTGCCGATGGCTCGAACAGGGGTGCCGGTCGGAGATGCGTAGTCGACACCCAAGTGCGCACGCCATGTTTGCAAAATGGGGTGAAAGCGCATTTTGAAACCACTGGTTACACGAGAAAAAGCCAATGGAGACGCCAAGTAGGTGCGCCGCAGGCTTTGACCATCGAGGTTGTAGTAGCCGCCAGGATGGGACGCATTTTCTTGAAACCACATGGCTTGAAAAGCTTTGCCACGATTGACAAATTCAGCACTGAGCACTTTGCCAGATTTCAGCGTCTCGCCGTCGGCTTCCAAGGATTCATAAGCCACGGTGAAATGGTCACCCACGCGCAAGGCGCGGTGAAAATCGATGTCACCAGAAAAAATTTCAGCCAGTTGCACAGCAATACTGTCGGGAATGCGTGCATCGTCGGTGGCTGCAAACAACGAGCTTTGGATGGATGCGCTAGACAGACGCACCGAGCGCGATAGTTCCCCATTTTCCAGTCGAGCCGTGAACGCCGTTCCTTGTCGCTCGACAACCAATCGTTGAAAACTCACGTTGCTGTCACTCGCCCAGCGGGCCGTAAAGCGCCACAAACGCTTGTCATCATCCATCTCTGCCCGCAGCAACCGACCCGCTCGACCCAGTAAATGGCTTTTTACCAAAGGGTTGGTGCGCAGGAAGTCAGCCGCTTGGGCATCCGACACATTCAGTCTTGCCAAGAGGCTGTCAACCGTGTCGCTGGAGCGAGAGGTATCAGAGCGGTAAAGGCGCAAATCGCCATTCACCAAACTTTGAATTTGAGTGTCAAGCGACAAAGTGCTGACCGCCTCTACCAACTGCTTGACCTGAGGAGCTGAAGAAAGCGGCGACAATCCTGCCAATGCCAGTGCACCACCCGCACCCAAAAGCAGCAAAAGACTGACGTGCCACACCCATGGTCGGGCGGCGGGCACGGAGTCTTGTGAAGAAGGTGTTTCAAATGGTTGCAAACTGCAAGGCCTTGAGGTGAGTACTGGTGGACAGGAATTTGAACCCGTTGTTGAATCTATAGTATACAAGCGCTTTCCCCCCTCTCAAACATCGTTTATTTATATGAATCAAGGATCTACACCGCATACCTCTATTTCAGAAGAAGTTGCGCATGCTTTGCAAGTCAGTCAACGAGGCTGTGAAGAGTTGTTGCCGCAAGATGAGTGGGTCAAAAAACTTCAGCGTTCACAAACCAGCGGCACGCCTTTGCGCATCAAACTAGGCCTAGACCCCACGGCGCCGGACATCCATATTGGGCATACCGTCGTGCTGAACAAAATGCGCCAATTGCAAGACTTGGGCCATCAGGTGATCTTTTTGATCGGTGACTTCACTTCCTTGATCGGCGACCCCTCGGGGCGCAACAGCACCCGTCCGCCCCTCACGCCCGCGCAAATCCAACTCAACGCTGACACCTATTACAAACAAGCCAGCATGGTGCTGGACCCCGCTAAAACCGAGATTCGCTACAACAGCGAATGGAGCGAGCCTTTGGGGGCCAGCGGCATGATTCAACTGGCCTCACGCTATACCGTGGCGCGCATGATGGAACGCGACGATTTTCACAAGCGCTTCCATGGTGGCCAGTCCATCAGCGTGCATGAGTTTTTGTACCCTTTGATGCAAGGCTATGACAGCGTGGCCTTGAAAAGCGACCTGGAATTGGGTGGCACCGACCAAAAATTCAACCTGCTCATGGGTCGCCATTTGCAACAGGAATATGGCCAAGAGCCACAATGTATTTTGACCATGCCTTTGCTGGAAGGCTTGGATGGCGTGGACAAAATGTCCAAAAGCAAAAACAACTACATCGGCATCACTGAAGAGGCCAACACCATGTTCGCCAAGGTCATGTCCATCAGCGACACCTTGATGTGGCGTTGGTTCACCTTGCTGAGTTTTCAAAGTTTGCAAGCCATCGCGGCCTTGAAAGCCGAGGTCCATGACGGGCGCAACCCGCGCGATGCCAAGGTCATGCTTGCCAAAGAAATCACCACCCGCTTTCACAGTGCAGCTTTGGCCGATGCAGCCGAGCAAGACTTCATCAACCGCAGCAAGGGTGGTGTGCCTGATGTGATTCCAGAGGTGAGCCTGGGCGGTGCACCATTGGGCATTGCCGCGTTGTTGAAAAGTGCAGGTTTGGCCCCGTCCAGCAGCGAGGCCAGCCGATTGATCGACGGCGGCGGAGTGCGCATCGATGGCAGCGTGGTCAGCGACAAAGGCCAGAAGCTAAACGCAGGAACCTATGTGGTGCAAGTGGGCAAGCGCAAATTTGCACGGGTGCAATTGGCATGACGTTCTTTCATCGTCTCAACCCCAAAACCCTGCTGTGGGCCTCGGTGGTGGTGGCCATCATCACCATCGTGATGAAAACCTTGGCCTGGTACATCACCGATTCGGTCGGCCTGCTTTCAGACGCCATGGAGTCTTTTGTGAATTTGGCCAGCGCTATTTTTGCGCTGCTCATGGTCACCGTGGCGCAACAACCCGCTGACGAAGAACACCCCTACGGCCACCACAAAGCCGAATACTTTTCGTCAGGCTTTGAAGGCGTGCTCATCATGGGGGCGGCGGCGGCCATCATCTGGGCTTCAGCGCACCGCCTCTTTGACCCACAGCCCGTTGAATCCTTGGGCTGGGGCTTGGCCTTGTCGGTGGCCAGTTCCGCCTTGAATGGCTTGCTGGCTTGGGTGATGTTTGGCGCGGCCAAGGTGCACCGCTCCATCGCGCTGGAAGCCGATGCGCGGCATTTGGTGACCGATGTCTGGACCTCCGCAGGCGTGGTCTTGGGTTTGAGTTTGGTCTATGTCACAGGCTGGTTGTGGCTGGATGCGTTGGTGGCCATGGGTGTGGCCTTGAATATTTTGAAAGAAGGGGTGCAGTTGATTTGGCGCTCCTCACAAGGCCTGATGGACGAGGCGGTGGAGCCTGAGGTGATGGCGCAAATCAAGCAAGTCCTTGATGGTTTTGAACATCAGCGGGCAGAGGTGCACATCATCCGTTTTGACCATGTCACTACGCGGCGAGCAGGACAGCGTCGGTTTGTGGACATGCACATGCACATGCCCTCCAGCTGGTCTTTGGGCCGCGCTGCGGCGCTGCGCACCAGTGTCGAGCAAGCCCTCATGAGTGAGGTGCCTGGTTTGAGAGCCAGCATTCAACTGCTGCCCAATGATGTAGAAGCACATTTCGATGATGTGCGGGATTTGAAATGACCCAAGCTTTCAGCGCACTGCCACTCTCCCCCGAAACCCTGCAAAACCTCGATCAACTCGGCTACACCGAGATGACCGCCATCCAAGCAGCGAGTCTGCCCTTGGCCTTGGCAGGCCAAGACTTGATTGCACAAGCCAGCACAGGCAGCGGCAAAACCGCTGCATTCGGTCTGCCACTGGTTGAGAAACTCACAGCCAATTTCCATGCGGTGCAAGCCTTGGTGATGTGTCCCACGCGCGAATTGGCCGATCAGGTGACCATTGAAATTCGACGCTTGGCCAGAGCCACCGCCAACATCAAGGTGGTCACCTTGTGCGGTGGTGTGGCCTTGCGCGGTCAAGAGCAAAGCCTGCAGCATGGTGCGCATGTGGTGGTGGGCACGCCAGGCCGTATCTTGGACCACTTGACGCGTGGCAACCTGCGTTTGGATTCGGTGAAAACCTTGGTGCTCGATGAAGCCGACCGCATGCTGGACATGGGTTTCTTTGACGACATGAAGCAGCTCATTGCGCAGTGCCCTGCCAAGCGACAAACGCTCTTGTTCTCGGCCACTTACCCCGAGGGCATCGCCAAGTTGTCCGCGCAGTTCATGCGCGAGCCGCAAACCGTGAAAGTGCAAACCGTTCACCAACCCGACAAGATTCGCCAGATTTTTTACGAGGTGCGTGAAGAAGAGCGACTGCATGCCGTGTCATTGCTGCTGAACCATTTCAGACCCGAGTCCACGCTGGCTTTTTGCAACACCAAGCAGCAATGCCGAGAACTCCTGGCCGTGCTGCAAGCGCAAGGCTTCGATGCACTCGCGCTTTATGGCGAGTTGGAACAGCGTGAGCGCGACCAGGTGTTGGTGCAATTTGCCAACCGCAGTTGTTCTGTCTTGGTGGCCACCGATGTGGCTGCGCGAGGCTTGGACATCAGCCAACTCAATGCGGTCATCAATGTCGACGTCACGCCAGACGCTGAAATTCACATCCACCGCATCGGTCGCACGGGTCGTGCCGACGCTCAAGGCTTGGCACTCACCTTGGCGAGTCTGGATGAGATGGGCGCTGTGGGACGGATAGAAGTTTTGCAAGCCCAAGAATCCCAATGGTCAGCCTTGTCCGAATTGACGCCTGCAGCAGGTGAGAAGTTGCAAGCGCCCATGCGAACGTTGCAGATCGTGGGTGGGCGCAAGGAAAAAATTCGGCCTGGGGATGTGTTGGGCGCATTGACGGGTGAAGCTGGCTTTGCCGCCGATCAGGTGGGCAAAATCAATGTCAACGAGTTTTCCACCTATGTGGCGGTCATCAGATCGATCGCCGCACAAGCGGTTGAGCGCCTCTCCAAAGGGCGCATCAAAGGCAAAACCGTCCGCGTTCGGTTGCTGGACGACGACAGCGCTCAGCGATAGGGGTTGGCCAGACCCAAGCCCGCCAGAATCTGCACCTCACGGGCTTCCATGGCGTGTGCCTCTTTCAGCGAAGTTTCATGGTCCCAGCCTTGGGCATGCAGGCAACCGTGCACCAGCAAGTGCGCGTAATGCGCCGCCAAGGTTTTGCCCTGTTCTTTGGCTTCTTTGGCAACCACGGGCGCGCACAAGACCAAATCAGCCAACACCACAGGACCTTGCGCGTAATCGAAGGTCAGCACATTGGTGGCGTGGTCTTTCTGTCGGTAACCCGCATTCAGTTGTTGCCCTTCTTCTGTACCCACGATGCGCACCGTGATTTCGGCATCCCGCTCCAAGGCATGACGCAGGCAACGCGAGACGAAGTGCCTGGGCAATGCAGCCCGATGTCTGGCCGCATAGGGAATGTCGGCAAACTGCAAGGACAGTTGAAGCTGTGCCAGCGCCATGCTCAGTCTGCTTTGCGCTGCTTGTCGTACGCATCCACGATGCGGGCCACCAAGGGATGTCTCACCACATCCTTGCTGGTGAAGTGGGTGATGGCAATGCCTGGCACACGTCGCAACACGCGTTCTGCGTCCACCAAACCGCTGGGGCTGCCTTTGGGCAAGTCGATTTGGCTCACATCGCCCGTGATGACGGCTTTGGCCCCAAAACCGATGCGCGTGAGGAACATCTTCATTTGCTCGGGTGTGGTGTTTTGCGCTTCATCCAAAATCACAAAGGCATTGTTCAAAGTGCGACCCCGCATGAAGGCCAGGGGCGCAATTTCCAAGGCACTGCGCTCGAAGGCTTTTTGCACCTTGTCAAAGCCCATCAATTCATAAAGCGCGTCATACAGCGGTCGCAAATAGGGGTCGACCTTTTGCCCCAAGTCACCCGGTAAGAACCCAAGCTTTTCGCCCGCTTCCACCGCAGGGCGGGTGAGGATGATGCGCTGCACCGCGCTGCGCTCCAAGGCATCCACCGCGCTGGCCACGGCCAGATAAGTTTTGCCAGTGCCTGCAGGGCCAATGCCAAAGGTGATGTCGTGTTGGGCGATGTTCTCCATATACAGGCCTTGCGCGGGGGTGCGGGCTTGCACATCGTTGCGCCGTGTTGACAGCGTCAAAGAACCCTCTTTGTTGGCAGCCATGTGTGAATCGCCCACCAGCATCAATTGCACTTGTTCTTTGGAGATGGGCTTGGCAGCGCGTTCGTACAAGGCTTGCAACACTTCCAATGCACGTTCAGTCTTGGCTTTGTGGCCGTCGATCCTGAATTTTTCATGCCTGTGGGAAATCTTGACGCCCAGCCCCAGTTCAATGGTGCGCAAATGCTCATCCATGGGGCCACACACATGGCTGAGTCGGGTGTTGCTAGGGGGGGTGAAAGTGTGGCGCAGAATCAAGTTGATAATCCGTTGAAATTTCCCTAATGATAGGCATTCGATGATTGGCAAGTTGAGCGGCACCCTGAGCGAAAAAAATCCACCCCAAGTATTGGTGGATTGCCAAGGCGTTGGTTACGAGGTGGATGTGCCGATGAGCACTTTTTACAACCTGCCAGCGGTGGGCGAAAAGGTGTCGCTGTTGACCCATTTTGTGGTGCGCGAAGACGCACAAATCCTGTATGGGTTCGGTTCAGTCGAGGAGCGCGCCGCTTTTCGACAACTCATCAAAATTTCGGGTGTGGGTCCGCGCATGGCCTTGGGGGTGCTCAGCGGCCTGAGTGTGGCCGAGTTGGCCCAGGCCATCACCTTGCAAGAGGCTGGGCGCTTGGTGAAGATCCCTGGCATTGGCAAAAAAACCGCCGAGCGTTTGTTGCTTGAACTCAAAGGCAAGATGGGCGCTGATTTGGGACCGTCTTCGGCACCTGTGGGCGACCACACGCAAAACGACATTTTGCAAGCGCTGGTGGCTTTGGGCTACAGCGACAAAGAAGCGGCCTTGAGCATCAAAGCCTTGCCGGCAGGCGTGGGTGTGAGCGAGGGCATCAAGTTCGCTCTCAAGGCATTGGCCAGATAAGCAAACCCATGAGCATTCAAACCGACAACTTTGGCGAAGACTTCACCCCCCCACCGAGGGTGGTGTCAGCCGCACCGGTGAGCCCGCGCGAAGAAGCGATTGAGCGGGCCTTGCGTCCCAAGTTGTTGCAAGACTATGTGGGCCAGGCCAAGGTGCGTGAGCAACTGGAAATTTTCATTGGTGCCGCACGCAACCGCGATGAGGCACTTGACCATGTGTTGTTATTTGGACCGCCGGGTTTGGGTAAAACCACCCTCAGCCACATCATTGCGCAGGAGCTGGGCGTGAACCTGCGCCAAACCAGCGGGCCGGTGTTGGAAAAACCCAAAGACCTGGCCGCATTGCTGACCAATTTGGAAAAAAACGATGTCTTGTTCATCGATGAAATCCACCGCTTGTCGCCCGTGGTGGAAGAAATTTTGTACCCAGCTTTAGAGGATTACCAAATTGACATCATGATCGGCGAGGGGCCTGCCGCGCGCAGCATCAAGCTGGATTTGCAGCCCTTCACCTTGGTGGGTGCGACCACCCGCGCGGGCATGTTGACCAATCCCCTGCGCGACCGTTTTGGCATTGTGGCGCGTTTGGAGTTTTACAGTGCCGAAGAATTGCAGCGCATCGTGATGCGCAGCGGTGGTTTGCTTCAAGCGCAACTCGATGAACAAGGGGGTTTTGAGATTGCACGTCGTTCACGCGGCACACCGCGCATCGCGAACCGGTTGTTGCGAAGGGTGCGTGATTACGCCGAGGTCAAGGCGGATGGCCGCATCACCCAAGCGGTGGCGCAGGCTGCTTTGGCCATGTTGGATGTCGATCCCCAAGGGTTTGATTTGATGGACCGCAAATTGTTGGAAGCCGTGATCCACCGCTTTGACGGCGGCCCCGTCGGTTTGGACAATATTGCCGCCAGCATTGGCGAAGAGCGCGACACCATTGAAGATGTGATTGAGCCGTTTTTGATTCAGCAAGGTTTTCTGCAACGCACACCGCGCGGGCGCATCGCCACCTTGGCGGCGTATCGGCATTTGGGCGTGGCTGCACCCCAAAGAGAAAGCGGTTTGTTTGGCGAGTGATGGTCAGGCACTGGATTCGTCTTTGGCCGCTTCCAAATGCGCCTCGTCAGCCCAACCCACCATTTGCAGCCCATCTGGCGTCCATAGCAATCGGTTGATGGCGGTATTGCGCAAGCCCCAGGTGCGTGCAGCTTGCAAATCCTGGCCAGTAGCCATGCGGTAAAGAATATCCAACACCCCGCCATGGGTAACCCACAGGACTTGCTGGCCAACATGGGGGGAGGCGATTGTGTCGATCAGTTGTTCTATGCGCTGATGCAACATCACCAAGCTTTCGCCACCACCTTGTGGGGTCCATTCAGGGTGACGCACGCGCCACTGTTCTGCGTCTTGCGGCCATTGGTCTTGAATGTCTTGCCAGGTGTGGCCTTGAAAATCACCAAAGTGACGCTCACGCAGGTGAGGGCGGGCTTGGACAGGGAGTTGCTTGATCGTGGCCACGGCTTGCGCCGTCTCAAACGCGCGGCTTAAATCACTGGCATAGATCGCATCGATGTCCTCATCAGCCAAGGCTTTGGCCAATTGCTGAGCCTGCCAGCGACCATGGTCATTGAGGGGAATATCAATTTGCCCTTGGATACGGGTATCCACATTCCATGTGGTTTCGCCGTGGCGAATAGCCAAAATTCGTGTGAGGTTCATGGCTTCAGTTTAAGGGTCTGGTATTTGGTGCAAAATAGCACGGTCGTTCTATTTTTGGATGAGTCTCAGTGATGTCGAATGCCTCACTCAACGAAATGTCAGACCCTGATGCAGGCGGCCGAGGCCGTTTATTGCAAAAAGGCCAGCAAACCAAAAGCGCCATCGTGGATGCCGCGTTGGGCTTGGCCACGCAGATCGGCCTTGAGGGTTTGAGCATTGGCGCCGTTGCCGAAGTGATGCAAATGAGCAAATCCGGCGTGTTTGCCCACTTTGGGTCGCGCGAAGAACTGCAAATTTCCGTGGTGCGTGAATACCACCACCGGTTTGAGTTGGAAGTGTTTTACCCAGCCATGCAAGAGCCCAGAGGCCTTCCGCGGCTGCAAACCTTGTTTGCAAATTGGATGAAACGTACCTCGGCCGAGATTGATTCGGGCTGTTTGTACATCAGCGGTGCAGCCGAATTCGACGACAGACCTGGCCCTGTCAGTGATGCTTTGGCCAGTTCTGTCAAAACCTGGCTCAATGCGCTGCACCGCTGTGTGGTGCAAGCACGTGAAGCCCGCCATTTATCAGCGGATACGGATGCCAAACAAATGTCATTCGAACTGCATGGCTTGGTACTGGCCTTGCATTACGAAGCCCGTTTCCTCAAAACAGACAAAAGCCTAGACCGCGCCAAACGTGGTTTTGAACATATCCTGTTGCGCTACGGCGCGACTTCAACTCTGAAAGTGTGACCATGCCCAGCTATACCCCCCCACTGCGCGATATGCAATTTGTGATGAACGAGGTGTTAGATGTGCCTCAAGTCCTGAAAACCTTGCCCACGCATGCCGACCTCGATGCCGAAACAATTAATGCTGTTTTGGAAGAAGGTGGCAAATTTGCTGCGGAGGTTTTGTTGCCCTTGAACCCCGTGGGTGACAAGATGGGCTGTCAATTGGATTCGAAAACCCATGAGGTCACCACCCCCAAAGGATTTAAAGAAGCGTTTGCACAATTTGCACAAGGTGGGTGGCCAGCCCTGAGTTGTGATCCCGCCTATGGTGGTCAGGGGTTGCCGATTGTGGTCAACCAGTGTTTCTATGAAATGCTCAACAGTGCCAACCAGGCATGGACCATGTACCCGGGCTTGACCCATGGCGCTTATGAATGCTTGCACGCACACGGCACGGAAGAACAAAAGCAGATGTACCTGCCCCGCTTGACCAATGGTGAGTGGACCGGGACCATGTGTTTGACAGAAGCGCACTGCGGCACCGACTTGGGCTTGTTACGGACCAAGGCCGAACCACAGGCAGACGGCAGCTACAAGCTCACAGGCAACAAAATCTTCATCAGTGCCGGCGAGCACGATATGGTGAGTAATATTGTCCACTTGGTACTGGCACGCTTGCCAGATGCACCGGTGGGCAGCAAAGGGATCAGCTTGTTTGTCGTGCCTAAATATTTGGTCAACAGTGACGGCAGTTTGGGTGCGCGCAATGGTATTTACTGTGGTGGCTTAGAGCACAAAATGGGTATCCATGGCAACGCCACCTGCCAAATGGTGCTCGATGGTGCCGTGGGTACGCTGGTGGGGCAGCCGCACAAAGGTTTGGCCGCCATGTTTGTGATGATGAATGCCGCTCGTATCGGTGTAGGTATGCAGTCTTTGGGTTTGACAGAGGTCGCCTACCAAAATGCCTTGGCTTATGCCAAGGACCGTTTGCAGTCCAGAAGCCTGTCGGGTGTGAAAAGCCCCGATAAACCTGCCGACAGCATCTTAGTGCATCCGGATGTGCGCAAAATGCTGCTCACTGCCAAAGCTTACGCAGAGGGTGGACGTGCCTTGAATCTGTACTGCGCTTTATTGATTGACCAAGAACTGCATCACCCTGATGCAGCGGTGCGTGCAGAAGCACTTGAGATGGTGGCCATGCTCACCCCCATTGTCAAAGCCTTCATCACAGACAACGGCTGGCTGTCAACGTCTGCTTGCATGCAGGTATTTGGTGGTCATGGTTTTATCCATGAATGGGGCATGGAGCAATTTGTGCGCGATGCACGCATCAACATGATTTATGAGGGTACCAACACCATCCAAAGTTTGGATTTGTTGGGACGCAAGGTCTTGGGCAACCAAGGCGCCACTTTGAAGAAGTTTGGCAAGCTCATTGCGGCCTTGGTTGCAGAAGAAACTGAGAATGAAGACATGGCTGAGTTTATTCAACCATTGACAAAATTGGGCCAGCAAATGACGCAGTTCACAGGTGAAATTGGCATGAAGGCCCTGTCCAATGCAGACGAAGTCGGCGCTGCCGCGGTGGATTACCTGCGCGTCACAGGGCATTTGGTGTTTGCGTATTTTTGGGCGCGCATGGCCAAAGTGGCGTTGCAACAAATCGCACAAGGCAGTCGCGACCCGTTTTACAAAGCCAAATTGCAAACAGCCAGGTTTTACTTTGCCAAATTGTTGCCAGAGACGGCGAGCTTGATGCAAACTGCGCGCGCTGGCAACGCTGTGCTGATGGATACCGAAGATGTTTTTGCCTGATCAATCTACCTTGAGGAGAACCCGATGAAAAAAATTCTTTTTGCTTTGCTCTGCATGGCAAGTGCATCCACTTTTGCCCAGATGACCCCCCTCGGCTTGTGGCACACCATTGACGATGAAACCAACCAACCTAAAGGTGAGGTACGAATTCTTGAAAAGGATGGGGCTCTTGTCGGCGTTGTTGTTCGTGGGTTAAAAGAAGATCCCAATGCCAAACCTAA
>CANCVB010000036.1 GCA_947381415.1 Burkholderiales bacterium | reverse complement strand
GGTGATACATAAAGCGACTTTTTGAATCCCAAATCAACGCAAATAGTTGATTTAAAAGGGAAAGCAAAAGAAAGTTGACGAGCCTTGACCCCGGCACTGGCTCCACAGTTAGGGCTGCTTGGTTCCCCACCTGACCCGGTTGGCCGCTTCACCATGCGGGAAGGCCCGTCGAGGCAAATTGTACGCCCCGTAGAATGAAGCCATGTCCTATTTGGTGCTCGCTCGCAAATACCGTCCCAAGACCTTTACCCAATTGGTGGGTCAGTCCCATGTTGTGCAGGCATTGACAAATGCGTTGCGCTCGCAACGCCTGCACCACGCCTACCTGTTCACCGGTACCCGAGGCGTCGGAAAAACCACGGTATCGCGGATTTTGGCCAAGTCATTGAATTGTGAAACAGGTATTACCGACGAACCCTGCGGCGTCTGTTCTGCCTGTGTGGACATTGATTCAGGCCGGTTTGTGGATTACACCGAACTAGACGCCGCTTCCAACCGAGGTGTGGATGAAGTACAGCAGTTGCTAGAGCAAGCGGCTTACAAACCTGTGCAAGGGCGCTTCAAAGTCTTCATGATTGACGAGGTGCACATGCTGAGCAACACCGCGTTCAATGCCATGCTCAAAACCTTGGAAGAACCGCCCGAATATTTGAAATTTGTCTTGGCCACCACCGATCCGCACAAAGTTCCCGTGACCGTTTTGTCGCGCTGTTTGCAATTCAATTTGCGACCCATGGCGCCTGAGACCATCGTTGAGCATCTAACGCAAGTACTGGCAGACGAGCAAGTGCCAGCCGATGTTCAATCTTTGCGCCTGCTTGCGCGTGCTGCGCGGGGTTCAATGCGCGACGCCTTGTCGTTGACCGATCAAGCCATTGCCTTTGGCAATGGCGCATTGGCGCAAGCGGTGGTTCGCGATATGTTGGGCAGTGTTGATCGCAGCCATGTCTTCACGCTGATTGAAGCCTTGGCACAAGGCGATGGGGCGGTGGTCATTCAGACCTGTGAAGCCCTTCGGATGCTGGGTCTGTCGGCCAGCTCGTTGCTTGAAGAAATGGCCATGGTCTTGCAACGCATGGCTGTTCACCAAGCCACATCCCATGCCAGTACCAACGACGACCCCGATCCGGATGTGCAACGTATCGCCGAGTTGGCGCAACGCATGCCTGCCGACGAAACACAACTGCTCTACAGCATTTGTTTGCATGGCCGTGCCGATTTGGGTTTGGCGCCAGATGAATATGCGGCCTTGACCATGGTGTTATTGCGCTTGCTGGCATTTAAACCAGTCCATCCCGAGGCTGAAAAAAAAACGCTGAAAACAGCCACTGAGCCCGCGCTTGATGTTCCCAAGCCCCTTTTACCGTCTGCGCCAAACGCAAGCTTGGGCGACACATGGTTGTCTGTGGTGCAAGACATGGCCAAAGCCCAATTGATCCAAGCCATGACGCGGGAACTGGCGATGCAGTCTCAGCTCATGGCGCAAGCCGAGGGTGTATGGCAATTGCAGGTTGAAAGCGAGACGCTTAACAGCGCCAGTAACCGCGAGCGATTGCAGTTGGCTTTGCAGTCCATAGGGCATGCTGTCAATGTGCAGATCACGGTAGGCCCAGTCGACGACTCGCCAGCGCGACGCATCACAGCGCTGCAACAACAACGCATGGCGCAGGCTGAGGCCGATATTCTCAACCACCCCAGCGTGCAGCATTTGATTCAAAACTACGACGCCAAGATCATTCCTGGCACTTTGCGACTTCTCGACCACTGAAAGACCACCATGTTTAACAAAGGACAACTCGCGGGCCTGATGAAACAAGCCCAAGCCATGCAAGAAAACCTGAAGAAAGCCCAAGACGAGTTGGCTTTCATCGAAGTCACTGGCGAAGCCGGTTCAGGCATGGTGCAAATCCTCATGACATGCAAACACCAGGTCAAGCGCGTCACCATCGATCCGAGCCTGATGACCGATGACAAAGACATGCTGGAAGACCTGATCGCTGCTGCATTCAATGATGGTGCGCGCAAAGCCGAAGAAGCCACTGAAGCCAAGATGGGCAAACTCACCGGCGGCATGCCTGGTTTGCCGGGTGGTTTGAAGCTGCCCTTTTAATGCGCGACAACAGCGCGCTAGAAGCTTTGGTTCAAGCGCTCAGGCGTTTGCCGGGGGTGGGGCAGCGCTCCGCCTCTCGCATGGCTTACCACTTGCTACAACACGATCCTGAAGGCGCGCAGTTGTTGGCTCGCAGTTTGGTGAATGCCGTTGAGGCGGTTAAGCACTGCCAGCGTTGCCATACTTTGACCGAGTTTGACATTTGTGCCACCTGCCAAGATGCGCAGCGTGACGCCACCCGCTTGTGTGTGGTGGAGACGCCCTCCGATCAATCGGCGCTCGAGCGAACCTTGGCCTACCAAGGTTTGTACTTTGTTTTGATGGGCAAACTCAGCCCCATTGAAGGCGTGGGGCCAAATGACATTGGCATGCAAAAGTTAATCCAAAGGGCGGATGACGGGGTGGTGCAAGAGGTCATATTGGCCACCAATTTCACGGCGGAGGGTGAAGCCACCGCCCATGTACTGGGCGAGGTGTTTCGACGCAAGGGCTTGGTGGTCACACGTTTGGCGCGAGGTGTACCCGTAGGCAGTGAATTGGAATATGTCGATTTGGGCACCATCGCCCATGCGTTGATGGACAGGCGTAGCACCTAAGGTTTTTACCAACAGGGGTGGTCCTGATGCGGGTGACGCGCAGCTTGACTATGCTCATGTGTATGTCAAGCTTGTATCTGACCCATGTTTCTCACACGCCTGCCTCTCGCCGCCAGTGGCTAAAGGCCTGTTCCTCATGGACAGCGGCGTTGGCGGTCTTGCCTTGGCAAGCCATGGCAAACCCTGACAAACCCCGCTTGACCTTGGTGCTTGACGACAAATCGTCCTTGTCGCATCTGCCTTTGCTGCTGGCAGAGCAGCTGGGGTATTTCAAAGCCGAGGGCATTGAAGTGGAGTTGGTTGAACAAGCAAGCCATACTGCGGCGGCGGCTGCTTTGATGCATGGTCAAGCAGATGTTTGGTGTGCACCCTATGAAAATGCATTGCTGCTCAACACCAAAGGTTTTCGGGCGCTGTCGGTCGTGCAAATTGCCCGCACACCTCAATGGGTTTTGGGCGTTTCAAACAAAAATATACCCAGCTACAAAACCTTGGCGGATTTGCGCGGCAAGCGCGTTGGGTTGCTCGATTCCGAAGGCAGCGCCCAGCGGTGTTTGAACTTCATATTGCTGCGCTCAGGCGTCAGGCCCAACCAACTCAGCATGGTCAACCTCAATTCATCCTTGCAAGCCATGTTCAGCTTGCGCAGCGGCAGCGTAGATGCTTTATGGGCCACCGATCCCTTGGTAACAGCCTTGGAAAAAAAAGATGAGCTAAGCATCGCCGCCAATTTCCGCACCTTGAAGCAAACCCAGCGGGTCTTTGCCGGCCCCTTGCCGGGCAACAGTTTGTTGGTGTCACCCGCGCTGGTTCAACAACGCCCGCAAACATGCCAAGCCTTGGTGGCGGCGGTGGTTCGCGCGTTGAAATGGTTGCGTACCGCCGGCCCCTCAGATTTGCTGCGCACCATGGTAGACAACCCGGTATTGCCTGACCGCTTGGTGTATTTGAATGCGGTTGACAATCTGCGCGAGAGCTTTTCGTTGGATGGTTGGTTATCTGCAGATGCTCAGCAGGCCAGCATGCGCATGCTGAGCATGCTGGACCCCAGTTGGGCATCGGCCAATGTGGCTTGGCAAAGCACTGTGCACAACGATTTTGTTCGCCTGGCCAAACAACGCTTCAGGGTGTAGCGCTGAAAGTGAAACAGTATCAGTGCTTGTGTGTTTTGCGAGCAGATGCGGTTTTCACACGGCCTTTAGCGGGCAGCATCAGCATGATTTTTTGCCCAGGTTTCAATACTGCATCGGTGGACACATTGTTCCATTTGGCCACATCGGCCGCAGCCACTTTGTAGCGCTGTGCCAGGCTAGTGACGGTGTCTTTTTTGCGCGCCTTGACCGTTTGTTTTCGCAGCACCATTTCAGGCGCCAAGTTCAGTTGGCCGTTGTCAGCCACTTTGGTCGCGACGTCATTGTCTTGTTTGCCTGTGCGAGGAACCAGCAGCGCAGAGCCGGCTTTGATCAGCATGCGAGGCGGTATTTTGTTGACATTTCGCATGTCTTCTTCGCTCATACCGACTTTTTTGGCGGCTTCCAAGACCTTCATGTTTTTGGGTGCAACCCACACTGTCCAACTCGCTAAGCGACCCCCATAAGCGGCCTTGTTGCGTTCAAAAATGTCGGCGTTATCCCACGGCAGCAATATCTGCGGCGTGCCGCCAGCCAACAAGACAGGCCGGTGCGCTGAAGGATTGAGCGCTTTGAAATCCTCTAGGGGTACTTCAGCCAAGCGCGCTACCAAAGCCACATCCATATCGCGCGGCAAGGGAACGGATTGGAAATAGGGGTGATTGGGAATCGTGGGAAGCTGAATGCCTTTGTCTTGCGGGTTGGCGATCAGGTTTTTCATCGCTTGCAACTTGGGTACGTACAGCCGTGTTTCAGCAGGCATGCGTAAATCGGTGTACGCAACGGCTTGCCCTGCTTTTTGGTTTCGGTTCACGGCTTTGCCGACATTGCCTTCACCCCAGTTATAGGCCGCCAATGCCAGGTGCCAATCACCAAACATGCCGTACAAGCGTTGCAAATAGTCAAGCGCCGCACGGGTCGAGGCGAGCACATCGCGTCGATCGTCACGAAAAGCGTTTTGCTTCAAATCAAAATCTTTACCCGTGCGCGGCATGAATTGCCACATGCCACTGGCCCGCGCTGAAGAAACGGCTTGCGGGTTGAAAGCGCTTTCAATGAAAGGCAGCAAAGCCAACTCGGTTGGCATGCCGCGGCGTTCCAGTTCTTCAACAATGTGATAAAGGTATTTGCTGGAACGCGCTGTCATGCGTTCGATGTAATCGGGGCGATTGGCATACCACTGTTCGCGCTCTTGCACCAAATCGACTTGCAGGTCGGGCATTGCAAACCCGCGACGGATGCGTGTCCACAAATCGGCTGGAACGTCTACCTCTGTGACGCTGGCTTGCGAGGGGAAATTCTCTGGAAGTGCTTGTAATTCTGCGGAGGGTGTGGCTTGCGTTGCCTCACTGGTTTGGGATTGCGCCTGGCGTGGCAGAAAGCAAAAGAGGCTGAATAGAATGGGCAGCAAATACAAAAAGCCCAAGCTTTGGCTGTGATAACGATTTTTCATGGATGCTCAAATTATAGAAAGCTCTTCAGACTTGAACGATTGGCTGTCAACACCAGCCGGTGCGTACTTGCGCGAGTGGGAATCTCGGCAGTTTGACAAGGTCATTGCCGACATCTTTGGCTATCACGCTTTGCAACTGGGGTTATCAACCCTGCCTGCATTGCAAAGCAGCCGCATTCTGCATTGTTGGGTGAGTGAAAACCAATCCACTGCGGGTCCCTTGCCTGGGTTATTGGCTGAAGATGTGGCTTTGCCCTTTCCCGATCAAAGCCTGGACTTGGTGGTCATGCCGCATACCTTGGAGCTCAGTCGCGACCCGCACAGCTGTCTGCGCGAAGTCGATCGTGTGTTGGTGCCCGATGGTCGTGTGGTCATCAGTGGTTTCAATCCTTTGAGTCTGTGGGGTATGCGTCAGCAACGTGCCGGCTTGTATGCGCGTTTGGGTTGGCAGGATGATTTTTTGCCACCGCAGCTAGAGTGTTTGGCTTATTGGCGTTTGCGGGATTGGTTGCGTTTGCTCAGTTTTGACATCGAGCAAGGGTGTTTTGGCGCTTACCGACCGTCTGTGCAGTCAGACAAATGGTTGCAACGCTTTGCTTGGATGGACAAAGCTGGGGACCGGTGGTGGCCTATTTTTGGCTCGGTGTATTTTTTAGTGGCGATCAAAAGGGTTCGTGGCATGCATCTCATCAACGCAAAATGGAAAAAAGTTTCGCGAAAACGAGCGGTGAGTGCCGTGCCCACGGTTAACACACGCCATCACCAGCCATGAAGTTGGTCACGATTTACACCGATGGTGCATGCAAAGGCAACCCCGGGCCAGGGGGGTGGGGGGCTTTTTTAAGTTACGGCGGTACCGAGCGAGATTTGTTCGGTGGTGAGGCCCAAACCACCAACAACCGCATGGAGTTGACAGCGGTCATCGAGGCTTTGAAAGCCTTGAAACACGCTTGCCATGTGCATTTGTACCTCGACAGTGAGTATGTTCGCAAAGGCATCACCGAATGGTTGCCGGGTTGGAAAGCGCGCGGCTGGCGAACAGCATCCAAACAAGCGGTCAAAAACGCCGATTTGTGGCAAATCTTGGACGATGTGGTGTCTCACAGTGGACACCACATTGAGTGGCGATGGGTCAAAGGCCATTCGGGAGACCCTGGAAACGAACGTGCCGATGCCTTGGCAAACCAAGGTGTTCTGACCGTTCAATAGGGTTGATAATGACCTGAATCTATTCATGGGCTTTTGACGACTTATGGCTTCTAAAAACACGATCACCGCTGTGGCGGTTGCTGGCATTGCCGTTGCTGCGGTGGGCGGTTGGTGGTACCAAAACAAACCCGTTGCCTCATCCTCCCCTGCAACGGCTGCGGCGCCTGCTGCTGCCCCTGCCCCTGCCGCTGCACCAGCTGCACCTGCCGGCCCCCCCCGAGCCATGGGTGTTGAGGTGGCCAAAGTCGAGCAGTCGGCTTTGCGTGACGATGCCCAAACCGTGGGTACTTTGAAGTCACGCCAAAACATCATCTTGCGCCCTGAAGTGGCAGGGCGTGTGGTGGCTTTGGGTTTTGCGGATGGCAGCCAAGTGCGCAAAGGCCAAATGCTGGTGCAGCTCGATGACACCTTGCAGCGTGCAGAAATTCAACAGGCACAAGCCCAAATGTCGATTGCCCAAGCCAACCACAAGCGTAACCAAGATTTGGTCGCGAAAGGCTTTATTGCGCAGCGGTCTTTGGATGAAAGCCTGGCCAGTTTGCAAGTCGCCCAGGCGCAGGTCGCACTCACCTGTGCACGCTGGGAGCGCATGCGTATCGAGGCACCCTTCAGTGGGACGGTTGGTTTGCGCAATGTCAATATAGGCGACTTTGTGAAAGATGGCGCTGACTTGGTGAATTTGGAAGACCTCACGCAACTCTATGTGGATTTCCGTTTGCCCGAACGCTACCAAAGCAAGCTGTCGACCAAGCAAACCGTGGAAGTAGCGATTGATGCCATCCAAGGCAGCACCTACCAAGCCCGCATTGAGGCCATCGACCCCTTGATTGACGCCAATGGTCGCTCGATCAGCGTGCGCGCGGTGTTGCGCAATGACCTTGCGTCCGAGGCGAAAAAAGGCACCCCAGCGCTCAAACCGTTGGAGCCTGCTGTGGCCACCCCCAGTCCCACACCGCCAGACGCAGCCTGTCCCGCAAGACCCGCGCAATCGATTGAAAAATTCACCGCTTCGGGGCCCTTGCGCCCAGGCATGTTTGCCCGTGTCAATGCCTTGTTTGCCTTGAAAAATGCAGCGCTGTCCATCCCAGAAGAGGCCATTGTTCCCATGGGCGGCAAGCAATTCGTGATCAAGGCAGTGCCGCCTGACGCTGTCCCCAATGCGGGCCCACTTCCGCCAGACACCAAGTTGGTGTCTTTGCGCACCGAGGTCAAGTTGGGCTCGCGCTTGCCTGGCCGGGTCGAGGTGTTGTCGGGTTTGACTGCCGATGACACGGTGGTGGTTGCAGGTCAGCATCGACTGCAAAAAGATGGCACCGCCTTGCGTGTCACAGAGTCTAGGAACTGATATGCAATTGCCAGAGTTGTCGATCCGTCGGCCGGTATTTGCCACGGTCCTGTCCTTGCTGATTGTGTTGGTCGGTGTGGTGTCCTTCAACCGATTGGTGATTCGCGAGTACCCCAAGATTGACAATCCCACCGTGACGGTCGAAACCCGTTATGTGGGCGCGTCCAGTGCGGTGGTGGAGTCGCAAGTGAGCAAGGTGCTTGAAGACTCCTTGTCGGGTGTCGAGGGTTTGGACGTCATCACCTCTATCAGCCGCCAAGAGCAGAGCCAAATCACCGTCAAATTTTTGCTCACGCGCGACCCTGATGCAGCGGCGGCAGACGTGCGCGACAAAGTCTCCAGGGTACGCCAGCGCCTGCCTTTGGGCATCGATGAACCCGTGATTGCCAAGGTTGAGGCCGATGCATTCCCCGTTATTTGGTTGTCCTTTAGCTCGGACACCATGAACACGCTTCAGCTCACCGATTTGGCCAATCGCATTGCCAAGCCCATGATGCAAACCGCGCCTGGTGTGGCGGATGTGCGTATTTTTGGCGAGCGTAAATACGCGATGCGGGTTTGGCTCGATACCGACCGACTGGCAGCCTACCGATTGACCACCCAAGACATCGAGGACGCTTTGCGCAAGTCCAATGTCGAGGTGCCCGCGGGCAGGGTCGAGAGCCAAATGCGTGAATTCAACATCACCACAGCGACCGATTTGCGCAAGCCTGAGGAGTTCCGCGAGATTGTGATTCGCAATGTCAATGGCATGGCTATTCGCCTGCGCGATGTGGCTCGGATTGAGCAAGGGCCGTTGGCTGAGCGTTTTTCGGTTCGCTACAACGGCAATGAAGCCATTGCCTTGGGTGTGTTGCGCAATTCCACAGCCAACCCATTGGAGCTGAGCAAAGCCATCACCGCCATGGTGCCGCGCATCAAAGAAAACCTGCCCCCCGGCGTGAACATCGAAGTCGCCAACGATTCTTCCGTGTTCATTGAGAAATCCATTGATGCGGTGTTTCACACCATTTTTGAAGCCGCTGCTTTGGTGTCTTTGGTCATCTTTGTGTTTTTGCGCACCTTGCGTGCCTCCATCATTCCGCTCATCACCATCCCCGTGTCTTTGGTGGGTACCTTTGCATTGATGGCTTTGTTTGGCTTTTCCATCAACTCACTGACTTTGCTGGCGCTGGTGCTGGCCATTGGATTGGTAGTGGACGACTCCATTGTGGTTTTAGAGAATATTTACCGCTACATCGAAGAAGGCATGGAGCCTTTTGCTGCTGCCATCAAAGGGGTGCGTGAAATTGGCTTTGCCGTGGTGGCCATGACCCTGACCTTGGTTGCGGTGTTTGCACCACTGGCTTTCACACCGGGCCGCACGGGTCGTTTGTTTGCCGAGTTTGCGTTGGCCTTGGCGGGTTCGGTCATGGTCTCGGGCGTGGTGGCCTTGTCGCTGTCGCCCATGATGTGCTCCAAACTGTTGAAACACAACCCCAACCCCTCCTTTTTTGACCGTGGCATGGGCAGCTTGCTGGAGGCTTTGACCGCGGGCTATGGACGTGTGTTGCGCTGGACACTGACGGGCTGGCGCGTAGGCGGCATCTCTTTTTCCCGCCGTTGGTTGGTGGTAGGTGTGATGTTTTTGGCAGCCTATGGTTCATACCAACTGTTCATCAATGCCAAAAGTGAATTAGCCCCCATGGAAGACCGTGGGGTGATTTTGGTCATCATCAATGGCCCCGATGGTGCAACGCTGGACTACACCTCCAAATACGTCAATATGCTGGAGAAGATTGGCCGCAAATACAGCGAATTCGATAAATTCTTCGCGGTGGTAGGTAACCCCACCGTCGCGCAAGGTGCGGTGTTCTTGGGTGCATTACCGTGGGATCAACGCAAACGCAGCACCTTGGATATGGCCCGCGAAATGATGCCCGCCATGGGCGGCATGTCTGGCGTGATGGCGTTTCCCATCACGCCGCCTTCATTGGGTCAGGCGTTTCGTGAGCGACCTTTCAACTTTGTGGTGCTGACCAACGACACCTATGAAAACTTGGCCAAGGTCACCAAAACCATCCAAGAAGAAGTGGCTAAAAACCCTGGCATCGTCAGCATGGATGTGGATTTGCGCTTGAACAAGCCTGAAATCAGCTTGGAAGTTGACCGTGAACGCGCCGCTGATTTGGGCATTCCTGTGGAAACCATTGCGCGGGCCGTAGAGACGGCCATGGGCGGGCGAAGTGTCACCCAGTACAAGCGCGAAGGCGAGCAGTACGACGTGGTGGTGCAAACCGAAGCCAAAAACCGCTACACACCCAACGATGTGGAGAAAATTTTTGTGCGTGGCAAGGGCGATGTGATGGTGCCTTTGTCGGCCTTGGTCAAAATGAAAGAGGTGGTGGTTCCGCGTGAACTTAACCACTTTGCGCAGCGACGCAGTGTCACCTTCACAGCCAATTTGGCGCCTTCTTACTCATTGGGTCAGGCGTTGACTTTCATGAAAGGTGTCACGGGCAAGGTGTTGAAAACGGGTTACACCACCGATGTCAACGGCAATTCCAGAGAGTTTGAACAGTCCTCGGGTTCACTCACAGGTGTCTTTGTATTGGCCCTGGTCTTCATCTTCTTGGTCTTGGCCGCGCAGTTTGAAAGCTTTGTCGATCCGTTTGTGATCTTGTTATCGGTGCCTTTGTCCATCGTCGGCGCGTTACTGGCCTTGCAATGGACCGGCAGCACCTTGAATGTGTACAGCCAAATTGGGTTGATTACCTTGGTGGGCTTGATTACCAAGCACGGCATCTTGATTGTGGAATTTGCCAACCAATTGCGCATGACGGGTATGAGCGCTTTGGACGCGGTTCACAAATCCGCCACCTTGCGCTTGCGCCCTATTTTGATGACCACAGGTGCGATGGTGTTAGGGGCGATTCCTTTGGCGCTGGCCACAGGGGCTGGTTCGGAAAGTCGTCAGCAAATTGGGTGGGTGATCGTTGGCGGCATGAGTTTGGGAACCTTGTTGACCATCTTTGTGGTGCCAACCATGTACTCACTGTTTGCGCGCAAAGGCACGCCAGGCCCCATTCAAACGGTGTTTGACGAAAACGCCCACCACCCAGCTTAAGGTTCCCAGTCGTGTAAGTCTTGCCAGGTGTTGGCATTGGCGAACGCTTGGCGGGCGTCATGGGGGAGGGTGAAGTCCATGCGCGCCGTCGGGTGCTGTGCGGTCCAAGCGTCTATCTTGCGACCCCCACCGTGTAAAAAATCATGCAAGCTCGATTGCAAAGAGCTGTGTAGCATGCAAAACACTGGCTGAGGCCTGCAGACCATCTCTCCTTGTGCATTCACCTCGGGCGCCCAAGCAACCGCAAGCAGTGATTGTTCAGCGTCTACCGCCAAGCCAAGCCGGTATGCCAAATCCAAGGGAAAAAAAGGACTGTCACAAGGCACTGTCAGCAGCCATTCGGTGGTGCAATGCTGCAAGCCGGTCAGCATGCCCGCCAAGGGCCCAGCAAATCCGCTCAAGCTATCGGCATGAACCTCATAGCCCCAGCTGGCATAGTCGGTGAGATGGCGGTTGGCGTTGATTTTGACGCCATGCACCTGCGACGCCAAGCGTTGGGCTGCCGTCAATGCCAAGGCTTGGCCGCGAAACAGTTGCAGGCCTTTGTCAATGCCACCCATGCGTGAACCTTGTCCACCTGCCAGCACCCAACCGGTGATGTTGTCAGGGCAGGGCGGGTTCATCAGCCACCGATGTAGCTCATTTCCACCCGTTTTTTACCGGGGGTGGGCGGGGGTTGCAGGTTGAGCCCGCGCAACTCGGAGTAGCGGTCGTCACGCGCTTGCCAAATCAGCCCGATCGCTGAGGCGATGTCGGTGTCCGATACGCCGTTTCGCAGCAGTGTGCGCAGGTCGTGTCCTTGGGCCGCAAACAAACACAGGTAAAGCTGTCCTTCGGTGGACAGGCGTGCACGGTTGCAGTCGCCGCAAAAAGCCTGGGTCACGCTGCTGATGACGCCCACCTCACCCAAAGTGGGGTCGAATTCGCCATGGGCGTTGGCATAGCCCCAGCGTTGGGCGGTTTCGCCGGGTGCGCTGGCCTCCAGCGGCACCAAAGGGAATTCGGTTTGCAGCAGCTTGATGAGATCTGCCGAAGGCAACACCTCGTCCATTTGCCAGCCGTTGGTTTCGCCCACGTCCATGTACTCGATGAAACGCAGGGTGATGCCGCTGCCCCGAAAGTGCCGCGCCATGGGGATGATTTCGCTCAGGTTGGTGCTTTTCTTCACGACCATATTGACTTTCAGGCCGCTGAATCCGCCTTTGGCGTCTTGCCCCAAGCCCACCTCTTTGGCGGCTTCAATGCCATCCAGCACATCGGCCACAGGGAAGTCCACATCGTTCATGGCGCGGAAGATGGCATCGTCCAAACCGTCCAAGCTGACGGTGACGCGCTGCAAGCCCGCCGCTTTCAAGCTCGCGGCTTTGCGGCGCAACAGCGAGCCGTTGGTGGTGAGAGTGAGGTCCAGCGGCTTGCCCTCGGGGGTGCGCAGTGCCGCAAGTTGTTCGATCAGGATTTCCAGGTTTTTGCGCAGCAATGGCTCACCGCCGGTCAAGCGCAGTTTTTGCACGCCGTGCGCCACAAACAAACGCGCCACGCGGGTGATTTCCTCAAAGCTCAGCAGCGAAGCGTGCGGCAGGTATTTGTAATTGCTGTCGAACACTTCCTTGGGCATGCAGTAATTGCAGCGGAAGTTGCAGCGGTCGGTGACGCTGATGCGCAGATCGCGCAAAGGGCGGCCGCGTTGGTCACCCAAGAGGCCGTTGGGGACGATGGCTTGGGCGGGGACGACAGCAGGGCGGTTGCGTTGGTCGAGCAGGGGAATCACACGTTCAGACATTCCGACATTGTGCCCTGACTTAATGGCCCGGTATGAAAGTCACGTCTACTTGCCCGCCGCGCTGGGCTCAATCGCCGCTCACCGCAGCACAGCTGCGACGTTCGCTTGCGCTTTGACCCAGCTCGTCGGTCAAGCGTGCGTCAACCGCTCCAGCAGCGTTGAAACATCTCAAAAGCCGCAAGGACTGGGGCGTTTTTGTGAGCGAAAGAGCAGCAAAAATGCCCCGTCCGCGCGGCTCTGAAATGGTTCATGAAAAAAGCCCACCGAAGTGGGCTTTTCATCACGCCGAACAGGCCGACGTGCAGGGCAAGAACAGAATTACTTGTTCTCGGCAGCAGGTGCGGCAGGCGCACTGACAGCCGCTGGTGTTTCTGCGGCCACGGGTGCAGCCATGCTGCCGCCATGGAAATGCATCATCACGGGCACGATCAGCAGGGCCACGATGTTGATGATCTTGATCAAGGGGTTGACCGCAGGGCCGGCGGTGTCCTTGTAAGGGTCGCCAACGGTATCACCAGTCACAGCCGCTTTGTGGGTTTCAGAGCCCTTGCCACCGTGGTGTCCGTCTTCGATGTACTTCTTGGCATTGTCCCAGGCGCCGCCACCGGTACACATGGAAATCGCCACGAACAAGCCGGTGACGATGGTGCCCATCAGCAAACCGCCCAAGGCCGCTGGTCCCAAGACCAAGCCGACCACAATGGGAGCAACCACGGGCAACAAGCTGGGGATCATCATTTCTTTGATGGCCGCGGTGGTCAGCATGTCCACCGCCGTGTCGTACTCGGGCTTGCCCGTGCCGTCCATGATTCCCTTGATTTCCTTGAACTGGCGACGCACTTCCACCACCACAGCGCCAGCGGCGCGGCCCACGGCCTCCATCGCCATGGCACCAAACAAGTAAGGAATCAGGCCGCCGATGAACAAGCCGATGATGACCTTGGGGTCGCTCAAGTCAAACGTGATGTGCGCGCCCAAGCCTTCAAGCTTGTGGGTGTAGTCGGCAAACAGCACCAGAGCAGCCAGGCCCGCTGAACCAATGGCATAGCCTTTGGTCACGGCTTTGGTGGTGTTGCCCACGGCGTCCAGCGGATCGGTGATGTCACGCACGCTGGCGGGCAGTTCGGCCATCTCGGCAATGCCGCCTGCGTTGTCGGTGATGGGGCCGTAAGCGTCCAAGGCGACAACGATGCCGGCCATGCTCAACATGGAGGTGGCGGCAATGGCAATCCCGTACAAGCCGCCCAGGTCGTAGGCGCTGTAAATGGCAGCGCAAACAAACAAGACAGGCCATGCGGTGGAGCGCATGGACACGCCCAAGCCGGCAATGATGTTGGTGCCGTGACCGGTGGTCGATGCTTGTGCGATGTGCTGCACAGGCGCGTACTGGGTGCCGGTGTAGTACTCGGTGATCCAGACCAGTGCACCGGTCAGGATCAAACCAATGGCACAGGCGCCAAACAATGCACTGGCGCTCAATGCCGTGCCATCGGGCAATGCCATGGGTGCGGGAAACAGCGACTGGGTCACAAAGTAAAAAGCGATCAGCGACAAGATGCCTGAGACAGCCAGACCTTTGTAGAGCGCAGGCATCACATTGGTCATGCCAGGGCTGGCTTTCACAAAGAAGCAGCCAATGATGGAAGCCACGATGGACACGCCACCCAGCACCAGGGGGTAGAGCACCATGTTGGGGCCGGCGGTACCGGCCAACAAGGCGCCCAGCACCATGGTGGCGATCAAGGTGACCGCATAGGTCTCGAACAAGTCAGCGGCCATGCCAGCACAGTCGCCCACGTTGTCGCCCACGTTGTCAGCGATCACCGCGGGGTTGCGAGGATCGTCTTCAGGAATACCCGCTTCGACTTTGCCCACCAGGTCAGCGCCGACGTCAGCGCCCTTGGTGAAAATGCCGCCGCCCAGTCGCGCGAAGATGGAAATCAGCGAGGAACCGAAGGCAAATCCCACCAAAGGATTGAGCATGCCGGCCAGCGCTTTGCCGTCAGCAGGCACGCCTGCGCGGGTGAGATACCAGTAAAAACCGGTCACGCCCAGCAAACCTAAACCGACCACCAGCATGCCGGTGATGGCACCACCGCGAAACGCGACATCCAGCGCCGGGCCAATGCCTTTGGTGGCAGCTTGAGCGGTGCGCACGTTGGCACGGACTGAAATATTCATGCCGATAAAGCCGCATGCGCCTGAAAG
>CANCVB010000035.1 GCA_947381415.1 Burkholderiales bacterium | reverse complement strand
GCCCAAGAGGCTATGAACTTGTGGCAACAAGGCCTGCAAGACAACCCCAAGTTGAAAGACCGCCGGTTCGCTGCCGAGCCTTGGCAGCACAACCCGGTTGCAGCGTTTTCTGCGGCCATGTATTTGCTCAACGCCCGCACCTTGATGGGCTTGACGGAAGCCTTGGACACCGACGACAAAACCAAAGCGCGCATCCGTTTTGCGGTAGAGCAATGGGCTGCGGCTTCCGCCCCCAGCAATTTCTTGGCATTTAACGCTGAAGCGCAACAAAAGGCCATCGATACCAAAGGCGAGAGCATTGCCAAGGGCATGCAAAACATGTTGCACGATTTGCAGCAAGGCCATGTGTCCATGACCGATGAAAGCCTGTTTGAGGTTGGTAAAAACGTGGCCACCACCGAAGGCGCGGTGGTGTTTGAAAACGAGCTGTTTCAACTGCTCGAATACAAACCGCTGACAGCCAAGGTCTACCAACGGCCATTCTTGCTGATCCCCCCTTGCATCAACAAGTTTTATATTCTTGACCTGCAAGCCACCAATTCGCTGATTCGCTACGCCGTCGCCCAAGGGCACCGCACCTTCGTGGTGAGTTGGCGCAACCCCGATACCAGCATGTCCCATACAAGCTGGGACGACTATGTGGAAAAAGGGGCGCTGCAAGCCATCGAGGTAACGCGTCGCATTGGCAATATGCCGCAAATCAACGCCTTGGGTTTTTGTGTGGGTGGCACCCTTCTCAGCAATGCCTTGGGTGTGTTGGCGGCCCGCGGACAAGACCCCGTGGCAAGCGCCACCTTGCTCACCACTTTGGTAGATTTCTCCAACACCGGCGTGCTCGATGTGTTCATCGATGAAGCCTTCGTCAAATTTCGTGAAGCCCAGTTTTCCGAGGGCGGTTTGATGGCGGGTCGTGATATGGCACAAACTTTCAGTTTCTTGCGCCCGAACGACTTGGTATGGAATTACGTGGTGGGCAATTACCTCAAGGGTGAAACCCCGCCACCTTTCGATTTGCTGTATTGGAACAGCGACGCCACCAATTTGCCAGGGCCCATGTATGCCTGGTATTTGCGCAATACCTACCTCGAAAACAACCTCGTCAAACCTGGCAAGGCCGTGGTGTGTGGTGAGGCTATCGATTTGCGCCGTGTGGATACGCCGCTTTACATCTATGGATCACGTGAAGACCATATCGTGCCCATTGACGCCGCCTATGCCTCTACCCAAGTGTTCCAGGGTTCCAAGCGTTTTGTCATGGGTGCATCCGGACACATAGCCGGCGTCATCAACCCGCCTGAAGCCAAAAAACGCAGTTACTGGACCGGCAAAGGCGGCAGTTTCCCCCAACGCTTTGGCGATTGGAGCGCCCAAGCACAAGAGCATGCCGGCAGTTGGTGGCCAGACTGGTCAGCGTGGCTGAAAACCCATGCAGGACAACAGATTGCCGCGCCCAAAAAATACGGTCGCGGTGACTACAAAGCCATCGAAGCCGCACCGGGTCGCTACGTGAAAGCGCGCGCCTAAGCCGACATCAGCCATTGAAACAACCACAGGAGACAAGACCATGAGTCAAAAAATCGCATACGTCACAGGCGGCATGGGCGGCATTGGAACCGCCATTTGCCATCGTTTGCACAAAATGGGCTACAAAGTCATTGCAGGTTGCGGCCCCAGTCGCGACTTTGACAAATGGCTGGGCGAGCAAAAAGCCATGGGCTACACCTTCTATGCCTCGGTGGGCAATGTGGCCGATTGGGAGTCCACCACCCAAGCCTTCAGCAAAGCCGTGGCCGAGCATGGCGCCATCGATGTCTTGGTGAACAACGCAGGCATTACCCGTGACCGCATGTTTTTGAAGATGACGCCTGAAGACTGGAAGGCCGTCATCGATACCAACTTGAACGCCATGTTCAACGTCACCAAGCAAGTCGTGCCTGGCATGGTGGAAAAGGGGTGGGGCCGCATCATCCAAATTTCCTCGGTGAACGGCGAAAAAGGCCAGTCTGGCCAAACCAACTACTCGGCGGCCAAAGCAGGTATGCACGGTTTCACCATGGCCTTGGCGCAAGAAATGGCCAACAAAGGCGTGACGGTCAACACGGTCAGCCCTGGCTACATCGGCACCGACATGGTCAAGGCCATCAAACCCGAGGTGTTGGAAAAAATCGTCGCCACCATCCCCGTCAAGCGTTTGGGCACACCCGAAGAAATTGGCTCCATCGTGGGTTGGTTGGCGGGTGACGAGTCAGGCTTTACCACTGGTGCAGATTTCTCCTGCAACGGCGGTCTGCACATGGGTTGAGGGTGAAAACCTTTCGCATCGCCTGTATCCCAGGCGACGGGATCGGCAAGGAAGTGATTCCTGCCGGTCAGCAGGTTTTGCAAGCCTTGGGCCAGCATCAGCCGACGCTGCGTTTTGCATTCACCCAGTTTGACTGGGGTGGCGACTGGTACCGTGCGCACGGCGCGATGATGCCCGACGATGGGCTAGAGGCTTTGCGCGGGCATGACGCAATTTTGTTTGGCTCCGCCGGCGACCCCGACATTGCAGACCACGTCACCTTATGGGGTCTGCGTCTGAAGATCTGCCAAGGCTTTGACCAATACGCCAATGTTCGCCCTATTCGTATCTTGCCTGGCATTGATGCACCGTTGAAGCGATGCACACCCGCACAACTCAACTGGGTCATTGTGCGAGAAAACTCTGAAGGCGAGTACGCCGGTATCGGCGGGCGTGTCCACCAAGGTCACCCCACAGAGGTGGCCACCGATGTCTCCATTCTGACGCGCACAGGGGTAGAGCGCATCATGCGCTACGCGTTTGGGTTGGCGCAGTCGCGTCCGCGTAAACGCTTGACGGTGGTGACCAAGTCCAATGCCCAACGCCACGCCATGGTGATGTGGGATGAAATCGCCCAGCAGATCAGCTCTGAGTTCCCCGATGTGCAATGGGACAAAGAACTGGTGGATGCGGCGACCGCCCGCATGGTCAACCGCCCCGAATCCTTGGACACCATGGTCGCAACCAACTTGCACGCCGACATCTTGAGCGATTTGGCTGCTGCACTGGGAGGAAGTTTGGGCATTGCGCCTACCGGTAATATTGACCCTGAACGGCGTTACCCATCGATGTTTGAGCCTATCCATGGCTCGGCGTTTGACATCATGGGTAAGGGATGGGCCAACCCGATAGGGACGTTTTGGAGTTGCGTGATGATGCTTGAGCATTTGGGAGAACCCCTGGCCGCAGGGCGCATCATGCAAGCCATAGAGCAAGTCACCGGCAACCCTGCTTTGCATACCCGCGATTTGGGCGGGCAAGCCACCACAGCGCAAGTCACTGAGGCGGTATGTGATGCTTTGCAGGCACAAGGACAGATGTAACAAGGACAAACCGCATGCAAGCAGCGTGGTATGAAAGCAATGGCGAAGCCAAACAGGTGATGGTTGTGGGCGAGCGACCCACACCGCAGGCAGGTCCCGGTGAAGTGAGGGTCAAGTTGCACACTTCCGGTGTGAACCCCTCGGATGTGAAGTCGCGCCGTGCACGCCCTTTGGGCGGGCCCTACATCATTCCGCACAGCGATGGCGCAGGTGTCATCGATCAGGTCGGTGCAGGCGTGCCTCAAGCCCGTCTGGGTGAGCGGGTATGGACATGGAATGCCCAATGGCAGCGCCCTGACGGCACAGCCGCGCAATATGTGGTCTTGCCCTCTGTGCAAGCCGTGCATTTGCCAGACAACACCTCGTTTGAAGCGGGTGCCTGCATGGGCATCCCAGGCCTGACCGCTTTGCAAGCGGTGCGTTTAGCGGGTGATGTCAAAGGGAAACAGCTGTTGGTAACGGGCGCTTCCTCGGCGGTGGGCCACTACATCACCCAAATGTTGGTGCAGGCAGGCGCCATGGTGATAGGCACAGTGGGCAATGAGGCCAAAGCTGACCATGCCAAGGCCGCCGGTGCGAGCCACACCGTGTTCTACAAAAACGGTTACACAGTGGACGAGGTGAAAGCCTTGACACAGGGGCAGGGCGTGGATGCTGTGATTGACATGGATTTTTCAACCACAGCCGGCTGGCTGGCCCAAGGCATTCTCAAACCCCACGGACAGGTGGTGTGCTATGGCTCCAACCCTCCGCCCGACATCAGCATTGCATTTCGCGCCATGTTGTTTGGATCATTCGGTTTGAAATTCTTCTTGGTCTATGACTTGTTGCCCGTTGACCGCGAGGCTTGTGTGCAGCAGCTCAACAGCATGCTCAGCGCTGGGCGCTTGCAACACAGTTTGTTACCGTCCTACGCGCTGCAGCAGGTGGTACAAGCCCATGAGAGCGTGGAAGCGGGGCAATCGATTGGCAATGTGGTGTTGGGTATTGCGCATTGAAGCCCACGGTAGCTGTTTTTTTACACCACCCTACCTGCTCCAGTGACTCTGTCAACGGCATCATCGCCGCCATGTCCGGCATGGCTCATCTCAAAATCTTCACCCAACACAAAGTGGCAGAGCGTTTTTTTGACGAGGTAGATTTGGTGGTGTTTCCCGGTGGTGACGGCGAGGCCACGAATTTCCGCAGCGCGCTCAAAGCCAACATTACCGATGTGTTGGGTTTCATGCAACGTGGCGGCAAGTACTTGGGTATTTGCATGGGCGCCTATTGGGCCGACGCTTACTACTTCAACCTGTTGCAAAGAACGCGTTGTGTGCAGTACATCAAACGCCCCCGAACAGATATTCGTTCGTCGTATGGCACGGTAGCATCGATCAACTGGCAAGGGCAGGACAAGTGCATGTATTTTTACGACGGTCCCACGTTTGTGGGTGGTTCGTTTCAAACCATCGCCAGTTATGCCAATGGTGACCCCATGGCGGTGGTGCAAGGCTCGGTGGGCTTGATCGGTTGTCATTTAGAAAGCCAGCAGCATTGGTACACCAAAAAAGTCATGCAGCCGCACTGGCACGACAACGCCCATCACACACTGCTGTGGCAATTCGTGGCCAAGCATTTGCTACAGACCCAGCAAATGCCATTGTTTTGATGACGCGTTCACCCACAGTGAACAGTTGCTGCAGATGGCAATGATTTAGGTTTTTGCAGAGCGCTTGCGACGCAACCAGTTCACGCGCAATAGCCATCCAGCCTTGACCAACCCATAGCCCACGGCTGCCGTACCCATTGCAAACAGACCCATGCCCAGCACGATAGGGCCACCATATGCCATCAGCAGATCCCAACTCACATGTGCCAAACCGGCGGGCGGGGGTACGCTCACGCCTAAAACAGCAGAGCCTGTTTGGTAGGCCAGCCACAACCAAAAACCAATGGTGAAAGGATTGGTCACCATGGTCAAAGCCACTGCTGTGGGAATGTGGGCGCGCCACACGACGCAGTGCACGACCGCCGCCACCGTTTGTCCAAACGGAATGAGAAACGCCCACAAAAACCCCACCGCCACGCCGCGTGCCACGGCTTCGTGCTGAAAACGCCATAGCTGGGCATCGAGTAAACGTGACGCCCAAGGCTTGAGCCAGGGATGTTGCGCGAGCTGTTCACGGCTGGGAAACCAAGCACTTTGCGTGCTGGCAGTTTCTGCGTTTTTAGGGTGCATGTCGAGGGGTTTTGTTGCTGTTGATTGGCCGTATTTTTCAATAAACACAGACAATTTCAGTCAATGAAAAGCGATGCGTAATTCAGATTTATACGAAGTAAAAATTAACTTAATTCATAAAAATAGTGCTGCTTCGTATTTAAACTCTGTCCCATTGTTTTGAAGAGGACGACATGGAAACGAGTGCACCCCTGTGGTTATGGATCACCTTTGCAGCCATCGTGTTGGCTTCATTGTTTGTTGACTTCGTGGTTTTGAAAAAGCAAGGCGCGCATGATATTGGCGTCAAAGAGGCGCTGAATTGGTCGTTGATTTGGATAGGCTTGAGCTTTGTGTTCAACGCCTTACTGTGGTGGGCGGTGAAGGACCACACCGGATCGAGTGAATTGGCCAACACCAAGTCGTTGGAATTCCTGACCGGTTATTTGATCGAGAAATCATTGGCGGTGGACAACATCTTTGTCTTCCTCATGATCTTCACGTATTTCGCCGTGCCCAACGCATACCAAAAGCGGGTGCTGATGATCGGCATCATTGGCGCCATCGTGTTGCGCACAGTCATGATTTTGGTTGGCGGCTGGTTACTCTCCGAGTTCCATTGGGTGCTGTATGTGTTTGGTGCTTTCTTGGTATTGACCGGCATCAAGATGTGGTGGGCGGCGGGCAAAGAGCCGGACTTGAACAACAACCCCGCTTTGCGACTGTTGCGCAAATGGATGCCTGTGAGTCAAAACTACGATGGCGAACGGTTTTGGACCGTTGAAAATGGCGTGAAAATTGCCACGCCGTTGCTGATGGTCATCAGCTTGATTGCCTTGACCGATGTGATTTTCGCGGTGGACTCTATCCCCGCCATCTTCGCCATCACCAGCGACCCCTTCATTGTGCTGACCAGCAATGTGTTTGCTATTTTGGGCTTGCGCGCCATGTATTTTTTACTGGCCGCCGTGGCCGACAAGTTTCATTTGCTCAATTACGGTTTGGCGGTCATTTTGATGTTCATTGGCGCCAAAATGAGTTTGATCGACATTTACAAAATGCCGGTGACAGTTTCCTTGGGCGTGGTGGTGGGCATCTTGGCTATCACCATGGTGCTGAGTGTGCGCCGCGCCCCAGGCAAAGCCGATACCTGAGCTTTCAGCTTGGGTGTGGGTGCAACAAACGCTGGACCAGCGGATGTTGCACCTTTTTTTCTGTGCCTATGGCAAAGAAATGTTCGGTCACGCCATGGCTTTGCCCCATGCGCTGCACAGCGTAGTGCGACATCAATTCTTCTTGCACAGATTCCGCTGCTGGAAACACGCCCATACCGCTGGCGCCAAATGTTTTCAGCAAGGCGCTGTCTTCAAACTCACCCACCACATGGGGCTTGAGTTGGTGTTGCTCAAACCAAAGTTCAAGCCGGTCACGCATGACGGTGTGCGCTGTGGGCAGCAACACGGGCAGTTCGGCCAAGTTCTGCGGAAAGTTTTTGGCCGATTTGGCCAACAATGCTTCTGTGCCATACCAAGCTATGCTGGAGCTGCCTAAGGCATGGCTATAGAGCTTGATGTTTGGGTTGCTGGGTGCTGCGCGGTCGGAGATGACCAAGTCGAGTTTATGCAACGCAAGATTTCCCAGCAAATCATTGAACTGACCTTCCATGCACAAAAGGCGCAGGCGCGGCTCATTGATGATGGGTTGCAGCAACCGGTGCACCACCAACTTGGGTAATCCATCACTGATGCCCACCCATAACCGCACGCCGGGTGTGGCGACTGCGTCGCGCACAAGATTGGGTAAGCCTTCACCGAGCTGGAAAATCTGATCGGCTTGCTGCATAGCGGCGATGCCTGCTTCGGTCAGGGATAAGCCTCGTCCAGCGGGTTTAAGCAATTGACAGCCCAAATCTTTTTCCAATTCGCGCACCTGGGCACTGACGGTTTGCACCGCCATGTCCAATTTCTGGGCCGCCTTGGAAATACCGCCCTCTTTGGCCACGACCCAGAAGTAGTAAAGGTGCTTGTAGTTAAACGGCGCTCTCATGATCAGTATTTTTGAGATTGATATGGAGAAATTATCTGCTTTTTAATTATGCATTGATGCCCTATGGTTGAGCCCATCTTAAAAGGAGATGCCTCATGAACCCAAATACTTCTTCAACTGCTACCGTCCCTGACAGCACGCGCTTTCCGGTGGTTGCGCAAAGCGCGCAGTCGCTGGAAGTTCAACGGGTGCTTCGCAACACCTATGCACTGTTGGCCATGACCTTGATCTTCAGCGCTGCAGTTGCCAGTGCGGCAGTCGCATTTCGATGGCCAGCACCCAGCCTGGTGCTGACCTTGGTCGGCTACTTCGGTTTGCTGTTTGCCATCCATCGTTTTCAAAACAGTGGCTGGGCCTTGCCGGCCGTGTTTGGCTTGACAGGTTTCATGGGCTACACCCTGGGGCCCATCCTCACGCACTACTTGGCGGTACCCGGTGGGGCGCAAACTGTGGGCATGGCTTTGGGTGCCACAGGCGTGACATTTTTATCGCTGTCGGCTTACGCCTTGACCACACGCAAAGACTTCAGCTTCATGGGCAGTTTTTTGTTCATGGGTATGGTCATTGCCATGCTTGCGGGCTTGGCCGCCATGTTCTTTGACATCCCCGCGCTCAGCTTGGCGGTGTCGGGCATGGTTGCGTTGTTGTCTGCCGGTTTGATCCTGTTTGAAACCAGTCAAATTGTGAATGGCGGCGAGCGCAATTACGTGTTGGCAACCGTCAGCTTGTTTGTCTCCGTGTTCAATTTGTTCACCAGTCTCTTGGCCTTGTTTGGCTTGGGTGGCAATAGCGAATAACTCGCATGCAAAACTTTGTTGACCCCGCCATCCTGTTTTTTGTCTTTGGCGTTTTTGCAGGACTGGCGCGCTCCAATCTGGAAATCCCCCCAGCGATTTCCAGATTTTTGTCTTTGTATTTGCTGATGGCATTGGGGCTCAAAGGTGGTTTTGCGTTGGCTGAGGCGGGCTTGCACACGCAAGTACTGATCTGTTTGGGGGCGGCGGTGGCCATGGCCTCGGGTATTCCGCTCTTGAGCTACGTGGTTCTGAAAAAATTTATTGGGCGATTGGATGCAGCAGCCATTGCCGCTACCTACGGATCTGTCAGTGCGGTGACCTTCATCACCGCCGTTCAATATTTAGATACACACAACTTACCCTATGGCGGGCACATGGCGGCAGCCATGGCGTTGATGGAGTCACCAGCGATTTTGTTGGCTGTATGGATGGCGAACAAGGCACGCGCAGAAATGCGAAACAAGCCAGCGAACAACACTCCACAAGCCACTTCCATGGGCCATGTATGGCATGAAGCCCTTACCGACGGTTCGCAGTTGCTGTTGCTAGGTGCCATGTTGATTGGATTTATCTCTGGTGATCAAGGTCAAGCGGTGATGAAACCGTTCTCAGTGGATTTGTTCAAAGGCATGTTGGCGTTCTTTTTGTTGGACATGGGTTTGCTGGCCGCACGCAACGTGGGTAGGCTCAAAGGCCAACCAGCGCTGTTGCTTTTGTATGCCTTGCTGGCTCCTCCCATACATGCCAGCTTGGCCATGGTCTTAGGTGGGTGGTTAGGCATGCGCGCCGGAGATTTGGCTTTGCTGATGGTGTTGTCGGCCAGCGCATCCTATATTGCTGTACCGGCTGTGTTGCGACACACCATTCCAGAAGCCAATCCATCGCTTTACTTTGGCATGTCACTGGGTTTGACGTTTCCACTGAATATTTTGTTGGGTATTCCGCTGTATGTGTGGGCAGCGTTCAGCTGGGTGGGCATTTGAACCGCACCAGGTGATTTGCCACACCGCCAACATGGCCCTTCCAGAGAGAGGAGACAATCCCGTGGCGTCATGGGGTTTGCCTTTGACGCCCGCCGCACTGAGCACGCCTTGGCCACAAGTGTGGTGTTCGTGTGCACTTCAAGTTAAAAATCACCTCAATGCCGCATTTGGAAGAAAAAAAAGAAGCTGTCAATCAAGGGCTCGTAACGGGTCGCCTGTCTGTTGCCCCGATGATGGACTGGACTGACCGCCACTGTCGCTACTTTCACCGTCTGCTCAGCCGCCACGCCTTGCTCTACACCGAGATGGTGACCACGGGTGCCCTGATCCACGGGGATGTGCCACGCCACCTCGACTTCAATGCCGAAGAACAGCCCGTTGCTTTGCAACTGGGGGGCAGTGAACCCGTCGACTTGGCCAAAGCCGCCAAACTGGGCGAGCAATGGGGCTATGACGAAATCAACCTCAACTGTGGCTGCCCCTCGGAGCGTGTACAACGCGGTGCTTTTGGTGCGTGTTTGATGGCCGAACCGCAGCTGGTTGCCGAGGGTGTCAAAGCCATGCGCGATGCTGTCAGCATTCCAGTCACCGTGAAGCACCGCATTGGCATTGACCGTGTGGAGAGCTACGATTTTGTGCGCGACTTTGTAGGCACGGTGTCCTTGGCTGGTTGTGAACTGTTCATTGTGCATGCCCGAAATGCATGGCTTCAGGGCATATCCCCCAAGGAAAACCGTGAACTGCCGCCCTTAAAGCCCGATTGGGTGCTGCGATTGAAACAGGACTTTCCCCATTTGCGCTTTGTGATCAATGGCGGCATCACCACGACCGAGCAGTTGCGGGTGCATCTGCCGCAGTTGGACGGCGTCATGGTCGGGCGCGAGGCCTACCACCGTCCATGGTTTTTATCCGAGTGGGACGCGCTCTTGGGGCATGCCCCTTGTGCTTTCAGCAAGGATGAGATTGAAGCCAAGATGGTCAGTTACATGGTCGAACAAGCTGCTTTGGGTGTGCCTTGGTTTGCAGTTTCGCGCCACATGCTCGGCCTGCGCCATGGCCAAGCAGGGGCGCGCAAATGGCGTCAAGTATGGAGTGACCACCGTTTGAAAAGCCAAGCTGTTCAGGAAGTGGCTTCCCTGGCGCTTAAACAATTGGGGTCAGATCCCGATTAACGGGCACTCAATCGGCGATGCCGCCAACCACTTGGCTGAAACCACCGTCCACATAGGTGATTTCCGCAGACACGCCCGCCGCCAAATCAGACAGCAAAAACGCGGCAACATTGCCGACATCGTCAATCGTGACGTTCCTGCGAATGGGCGAGTTGGTTGCCACCACTTCCAAAATCTTGCCAAAACCTTTGATACCCGACGCCGCCAAGGTTTTGATTGGGCCAGCGCTGATGCCATTGGCTCGTAAACCACGGTTTTGAGCGCCCAAGGATTCGGCCAAGTAGCGCACCGAGGCTTCCAAAGACGCCTTGGCCAGGCCCATGGTGTTGTAGTTGGGCACGGTGCGCAAAGCCCCCAAATACGACAGCGTCAGCACGGAAGCCTTGTCTCTCAGGTGAGGCAAAAACGCTTTTGTCATGGCAGGAAAACTGTAAGCACTGATGTCATGGGCAATGGCAAAGGCTTCGCGGCTCAAGCCTTCTAAAAAATCGCCGGCGATGGCTTCGCGTGGCGCAAAGCCAATCGCATGCACAAAGCCGTCAAATTGGGGCCATACCGCAGCCAAGTCGCTCACCAAGGTGGCAATTTGCGCGTCACTGCCGACATCGCAGTCAAACACCAGGGTAGAGCCAAAGTCGGCGGCAAACTCGGTGATGCGCTCTTTAAAACGCTCGCCTTGGTAACTAAAAGCCAGTTCGGCGCCCTGAGCGTGGCAGGCACGCGCAATGCCATAGGCAATCGATCGGTTGGACAGCACGCCAGTGATCAACAATTTCTTACCGGCTAAAAACCCTGTTTTTGCTTGCATATCGAGCGCTCCTGAAAAATCTTGCAGAATTGTCGCATGCGAACTTTTTTACTTTGCCTGACCCTGCTGCTTTCACCCCATGTATGGGCGGCCCATGCCTATGCCCAGTTTGGCGACATCAAGTACCCCGATAGCTTTGGCCATTTCAGTTACGTCAACCCTGTGGCGCCCAAGGGCGGCGACATCATCATGGTCGCGCCCAGCCGTGCTTCCAGCTTTGACAAATACAACCCATTCACCTTGAAAGGCACCCCGCCACCTGGCTTGGGGGGATTGATGTTGGAGACCTTGCTGACCGGCAACAGTGACGAACCCACCACGGCCTATGGTCTTTTGGCAGAGGATGTCAGTGTGGCCAAGGACAAACTGTCGGTGACTTTTCGTCTTAACCCGCAGGCGCGTTTTCACAATGGCGACCCCGTGTTGGCCCAAGACGTCAAGTATTCCTATGACCGTTTGACCAGCAAAGAGGCAGCACCCCAATTCCGCACCTACTTCAGTGAGGTGGCCAGTGTGGTGGTGGTGGCCGAACGCGAGGTGCGCTTCAATTTCAAACGCGCCAATGCAGAGTTGCCGCTGATTGTGGGCGGTATGTCGGTGTTCAGCCATAAATGGGGTGCAGACAAAGCCTTTGACAAACTCATTACCGAGGTGCCCATTGGCTCTGGGCCCTACAAGCTGGGGCAAGTCGATTTTGGTAAAGACATCCAGTATGTGCGTGACAACAACTATTGGGCAAAAAACCTGAACGTGCGTAAAGGCATGTTCAATTTCGACCGCATTACCTACCGCCTTTACAAAGACACCACCGCGCAGTTTGAAGGTTTTAAAGCAGGTGAATTTGATTACATCCAGGCCTTTGTGGCCCGCGAATGGGCAAGGGGTTACAAGGGCAAGTTGTTTGACAACGGCACCCTCATCAAAAAAGAATTGCAGCACGGCAATGCAGGCGATTTCCAAGGCTTCATGTTCAACACCCGTTTGCCAAAGTTCAAAGATCCAAGGGTGCGACAAGCCATAGGCTTGGCCATGGACTACGAATGGATGAACCGACAGTTGTTTTACCAAGCCTATACCCGTGTACGAGGCTATTTTGTAGGCAGCGATTTCGAGGCCAAGGGCCTTCCCGATACCGACGAGTTGAATTTGCTGGAGCCGCTGCGTGGCAAGTTGGACAACGCCATCTTTACCCAACCGGTGCCTGTGCCGCCCGTGACCAGCTTAGACCCTGCGTCGGGCCATACGCTGCGTGACCATTTGCGCCAAGCGCGCGACCTGCTGTCCCAAGCGGGCTGGAATTACCGTGACGGTGCATTGCGCAATGACAAGGGCGAACCGTTTACCTTGGAGTTTTTGGACAACTCTGGTTCGATGGGGCGTGTGGTGACGCCGTATTCGAAAAACCTTGAAAAGTTGGGCTTCAAAGTGATTTACAAAGTGGTGGATTTTGCGATTTTGCAAAAACGCATGGACGTCTTTGACTTTGAACTCATCAGCAACCGCATCGGTGGCAGTGAGGCGCCCGGTACCGAGTTGCTCGAGCGTTTTGGCTCCAAGTCTGCTGATACCGAAGGATCGAGCAACATCATTGGCGTGAAAGACCCCGCCGTGGATGCACTGTTGGACAACGTGGTGGCGGCCCAAACCCGTGGTCAGTTGGTGGCGGCTTGCAAAGCCTTGGACAGGGTTCTGCGCCATGGGCATTACAGCGTGCCGCACTGGTATGGCAGTGTGCACAGAGTGTCATGGCGGGCAGGGCGGTTCGAGCAACCCAGCATCACCCCGCGCTATTACCAGCCTGAGAGCTGGATTCAATCTACCTGGTGGGCCACGCCCGCCAATCTCGCAGGAGAGCGTTGACATGTTTGTGTATATCGTGAAGCGCTTGTTGCTGATGATTCCCACCTTGTTCGGCATTTTGTTGTTGACCTTTGCGGTTATTCAATTTGTGCCTGGCGGACCGGTCGAGCAAATGGTGGCCCAGTTGCAAGGACGTGACAGCGGTGGCGAGGGTGCAGCCGTCAGTGGCGCCGGATACCGTGGGCGGCAAGGGGTCGATGCGGCTCGTATTGAAGAGATCAAGCAACTCTACGGTTTTGACAAGCCTGCCCATGAGCGATTTATGCAAATGCTGGGGCAATTTGCCCGTTTCGATTTAGGCAAAAGTTTTTTCTACCCCAAAGATGTGTGGCAACTGGTGAAAGAAAAACTCCCTGTCTCCATCAGCTTGGGGCTGTGGACGTTTTTCCTCAGTTACTTGGTTTCTGTGCCTCTGGGTATCGCCAAGGCGGTGCGGGCTGGCACGCGCTTTGACACCCTCACCAGCTTGGTGGTGTTGATCGGTTATGCCATCCCTGGCTTTGTGTTGGGGGTGGCCTTGTTGGTGGTGTTTGGTGGTCAGTTGCAATGGTTCCCTTTGCGCGGCCTGACCTCTGCCAATTGGGAAACGTTAAGCTGGGGTGCCAAGGTGGTGGATTATTTGTGGCACATCGCCATGCCTATCACTGCCAGCGTCTTGGGGGCGTTTGCCGTCACCACCATGCTGACCAAAAACGCCTTTCTTGAAGAAATCGGCAAACAATATGTGTTGACGGCACGCGCCAAAGGTTTGAGTGAAAACACAGTGTTGTGGAAGCATGTCATGCGCAACGCTTTGATTCCTTTGGTCACTGGTTTCCCGGCGGCTTTTATTGGCTCATTCTTTACCGGGTCTTTGTTGATTGAAACCCTCTTTTCGCTGGATGGCTTGGGTCTGCTCAGTTTTGAGAGCGTGATGCGCCGCGACTACCCCGTGGTGCTGGGTACCTTGTATTTGTTCACCCTGATTGGCTTGGTGACCAAGCTCATCAGCGACCTCTGTTACGTGTGGGTAGACCCTCGCGTCAAGTTTGATTGACCACCATGGCGACTGTTTCTCTTTCCCCTTCTGCCATTGCATGGAAGCGTTTCAAGCGCAACCGTCTGGGTTTTGTCAGCTTCATTCTTTTTGTATTGTTGTTTGTGGTGAGTTTGGGCGCTGAATTGGTGAGCAACGACAAACCCTTGGTGGCCAGTTACCAAGGAAAGTTGTATTTCCCTATTTGGCATAACCCACCCGAAACCGAGTTTGGGGGGGATTTCCAAACACCAACAGACTTTCTTGACCCCTTCATACGTCAGCAGTTTGCCAAGCAAGGCAATTGGGCGGTGTATCCACCCAACCCTTACCACCACAGCACCTTGAACTACTTTGCCAAAGAGCCCAATCCTGCGCCACCATCGCCTGACAATGTGTTAGGCACCGATGACCGTGGTCGTGATTTATTTGCCCGTTTGCTGTATGGGTTCAGGGTGTCGGTCTTGTTTGCTTTGGCGTTGACCATCACTGGCACAGTGCTGGGCGTGTTCACTGGGGCCATTCAAGGCTTTTTCGCCGGCAAAACCGACTTGGCCTTTCAGCGCTTCATTGAAATATGGGGGGCCATGCCAGAGTTGTATTTGCTGATTATTTTTTCAGCGGTTTTTGAACCCAGCATTGGCTTGCTGTTGCTGTTGCTGAGCATGTTTGGTTGGATGGGCTTGTCCGACTACGTGCGTGCCGAGTTTTTGCGTAACCGCCACCTCGATTACGTGCGTGCAGCCCGCGCCTTGGGCTTATCTAATTCGGCCATCATTTGGCGCCATATCTTGCCCAACAGCATGACGCCTGTGGTCACTTTTTTACCGTTTCGCATGAGTGCTGCGATTTTGGCGCTAACCAGTTTGGATTTTTTAGGCCTGGGCGTGCCCCCAGGTACGCCCAGTTTGGGGGAGTTGCTGTCACAGGGCAAAACCAATATTGACGCTTGGTGGATTTCGCTCTCCACGTTTGCCGTGTTGGTGATGACCTTGTTGCTCTTGACCTTCATGGGTGACGCCTTGCGCGATGCGCTTGACCCACGCAAATTACACCAGGAGAACCAAGCATGAGTTCTCTTTTAAAGGTTGAGGATTTGCACCTGTCGTTTCAAGGACGGGAGGTGGTGCATGGGGTGTCATTCGAAATACAAGCAGGCGACAAGCTGGCCTTGGTCGGCGAATCGGGTTCCGGTAAAACCGTCACCGCTTTAAGTTTGTTGGGTTTGGCGCGAGGTGCGTGGGTGCGTGGCAAGGCGGTTTTTGGTGGCGCGGATTTGTTGCATATGAGCGAGGCGCAACTGCGTGACGTGCGCGGCGGTGACATTGCCATGATCTTCCAAGAACCGATGACAGCGCTGAACCCGTTGTTCACGATTGGCGACCAAATTGCCGAGGTGTTGCAACTCAAGCGCGGGATGTCGACAGCCCAGGCTTGGCAGCAGGCGATTGAACTGTTGAACGACACCGGTATTCCAGACCCAGAGCGCAGGATCAACAGCTTTCCTCACCAACTCTCTGGCGGGCAACGTCAACGCGCCATGATCGCCATGGCATTGGCAGGTCAACCCAAGCTGCTGCTGGCTGATGAACCCACCACCGCTTTGGATGTTTCGTTGCGCCAGCAAATTTTGGATTTGCTCGACGGCTTGCAGCAAAAACACGGCATGGCGATTTTGCTGATCACCCACGACCTGAACATGGTGCGTCGCTTTGCCAACAAGGTCGTGGTGCTTGAAAACGGTTATGTGGTCGAGCAGGGGGAGGTTTCACAGGTGCTGGCCAAACCTGTTCATCCCTACACTCAAAAATTGGTGAACAGTCAACCGACGCGCCATGTGTTGCCTGCGCAAGCGCAGGCACCCGTCGTCATCCAAGCCAAAGACCTGCGGGTGAGTTACGCCGTTCCCCGCAGTGGTTGGCGTGGTTGGTTCGGGCATGGTGAATTTGTGGCTGTGCAAGGTTTGGACTTTGTACTGCGTGAAGGCCAAACACTGGGGCTTGTGGGTGAGTCTGGCTCTGGCAA
>CANCVB010000034.1 GCA_947381415.1 Burkholderiales bacterium | reverse complement strand
GCAACCAGTGTGCCATCTAATTCCCCTGAAGCCGCACCCAACGGAGCCATACAACGCCGTGCATACTGACTCCATGCACCTGGAGAACTCCCCAAATCAACCACAACCATACCTGGCTTGATAATCTGAAGCAGTTCATTGATTTCTTTGAGCTTGTAAGCAGCTCTGGCTCGGTAGCCTTCCTTTTGCGCTAGCTTTACATAGGGATCATTCACATGGTCATTGAGCCATGATTTATTAACTTTTTTACTTTGCGTTTTAACTTTCAAACCAGCACCCTTTGAGACAGAAGATAATACCCGTTATGCCATCCATCAAACTCACCCCAGCCCAAAGAAAAACACACCGCGCTTTAGCCCATCACCTGGATCCTGTTGTGATGATTGGCAACGACGGCCTCAGCTCTGCTGTTGTGAAGGAGACCGATCTTGCTTTGAATGCGCATGGCCTCATCAAAATCAGAGTTCTCGGCGACGACAGACAGGCCAGAGAAATCATTTTCCAAGCCCTTGCCGAACAACTCAATGCAGCTCCTATTCAGCACATTGGCAAATTATTGGTACTTTGGCGACCACAAGCTGAAAAAGAGAAAGCACCTAAGGAAGAAAGACCCGCTGGCCCGCGAGAATTTAAAGTCCTCAAATACAGCAAACGAGGGGGCCAACGACCAGAGATGAAGCGAGTGACCGTATTGGGGAATGAAAGACTGACCGCTGGCGGTCAAATCAAACGAGCCAAGCCCAAAATTAAATCTATCAAGAAAGCTTCACAGGCCTGATTCTTTAAAGGTAAGACACCTTCACAATTTCATAGCCTTTGATACCGGCGGGCGCCTCAACTTTGGCAATATCGCCTTCTTCTTTTCCTATCAAAGCACGTGCAATTGGACTACTGATATTGATGAGTCCAAGCTTTAAATCCGCTTCGTCTTCACCCACAATTTGGTAGGTCACGACTTCACCAGATGACTCATCCTCGAGCTCAACGGTTGCACCAAACACCACTCGCCCACCCGCATCAACTGCGCCGGGGTCAATGATTTGAGCCATGGAAAGTTTGCTTTCAATTTCTTGAATGCGCCCTTCGATAAATCCCTGCCGGTCTTTTGCCGCATCGTACTCAGCGTTTTCGCTTAAGTCTCCCTGGGCTCTGGCCTCGGAAATGGCATTGATAACCGCTGGGCGTTCAACTGTTTTAAGTACATGCAATTCTTGCTTGAGTTTTTCTGCACCGCGTTTGGTGATGGGTAGGGTTGCCATAAATTTCCTGATGAAAGATCAAGCTGGTAATTGATCGTGAAGCTCTTGCAATGAGTAAACATCGAGGTTATCAAGGTACTTCATGCCTTCAACTGCGGCTTGAGCACCCGCAATCGTAGTGAATGTTGTCACCCTGGCAAGAAGAGATGAAATACGAATCTGTCGAGAATCTGCAATTGCATTTCGTCGCTCTTCTACCGTATTGATGACTAAGGCAATTTCGTTGTTTTTCAGCATGTCAACAACGTGTGGTCGTCCTTCAGTAACTTTGTTCACAGGGGTCACCGCCAATCCTGCTGCATTGATCGCTGCGGCTGTTCCTTTGGTAGCTACCAATTCAAAACCATAATCAATCAAGGATTTAGCTATTGCTACCGCACGATCTTTGTCACTGTTCTTGACAGTCAAAAAGACTTTCCGAACCGAATCTGTGGGCCGAGGCAATTTGGTTCCAGCGCCTAATTGGCTTTTGACAAAAGCCTCACCAAAGGTTTTACCTACACCCATGACCTCGCCTGTTGACTTCATTTCTGGGCCCAAAATGGTATCCACGCCCGGAAATTTGACGAACGGAAAAACTGCTTCTTTGACACTGAAGTAAGGCGGTGTAACTTCTGACTCGATACCTTGGGAATGCAGTGATTTTCCAGCCATACAGCGGGCCGCTACTTTCGCCAATTGAATACCGGTGGCCTTGCTCACAAAAGGAACTGTGCGGCTTGCTCTGGGATTGACCTCTAAAACGTAAATCACATCAGCACCCTCTTTGTGCTGAATTGCAAACTGCACATTCATCAAACCAACCACTTTCAAACCATGCGCCATTGCAGCAGTTTGTCGTTTGATTTCGTCAATGGTTTGAAGAGACAGAGAATAAGGAGGCAATGAACAAGCGGAATCTCCACTGTGAACACCCGCTTGTTCAATATGCTCCATGACACCACCAATGAATACATGGATACCGTCACAAATGGCATCTACATCGCATTCAATCGCATCGTTCAAAAAACGATCCAACAATACAGGAGACTCATGACTGACTTTCACCGCTTCACGCATATAGCGCTCTAAGTCTCGTTGCTCGTGGACAATTTCCATTGCACGGCCACCCAATACATAGCTAGGTCGAACCACCAGTGGATAACCAAGCTTAGAAGCTTGTGAAAGCGCCTCTTCCTCGGTACGAGCCGTGGTATTGGGGGGTTGGCGAAGACCTAACTGATGCAACAGCTTTTGAAACCGCTCGCGGTCTTCAGCAGCATCAATCATGTCAGGACTGGTGCCAATAATAGGTACACCTGCAGCCTCTAAGCCAAGGGCTAATTTCAAAGGTGTTTGACCACCATACTGAACGATCACACCCAAGGGTTTTTCTTTATCCACTATTTCCAGAACATCTTCCAGAGTCAATGGCTCAAAGTACAGGCGATCGCTGGTGTCGTAATCCGTTGAAACAGTTTCAGGGTTGCAATTCACCATGATCGTTTCATAGCCATCCTCACGCATGGCCAAAGCGGCATGAACACAGCAATAATCAAACTCAATACCTTGGCCAATTCGGTTGGGGCCACCACCGAGCACAATAATTTTCTTGTTTGAGCTTGGTTCCGCTTCACACTCTTGTTCATAAGTGGAATACATATAGGCGGTATTGGTGGCAAATTCACCAGCACAGGTATCAACCCTCTTGTATACAGGTCGAATGCCATTTGAATGCCTGAAGGCCCTGACAGCACCTTCTTCAGTCTTCAGCAACTTGGCCAATCGTCTGTCAGAAAATCCTTTTTGCTTCAGTTGTACAACTTCATTTTTTGAGAGATCAGACAAGGCGTGTTTTTCAAGCTCAAGCTCAATTTTGACGATGTCCTCAATTTGAACCAAAAACCATTTGTCAATTTTGGTTAATGCATAGACTTCATCGACACTCATCCCTTGTGCGAAAGCGTCACCCACATACCAAATTCGCTCAGGACCAGGTTCACCCAATTCCTTTTCTAAGGTTTCTCTGTCCTGAGTTTTTTCGTTCATTCCATCCACACCTACCTCAAGACCACGCAATGCCTTTTGGAAGGACTCTTGGAAAGTTCTGCCCATGGCCATGACCTCGCCTACAGACTTCATTTGTGTCGTTAAGCGACTGTCTGCTGTAGGAAATTTTTCAAACGCAAAGCGAGGAATTTTTGTTACCACGTAATCGATGCTTGGCTCAAAACTGGCTGGAGTGGCTCCAGATGTAATGTCATTTCGCAATTCATCGAGCGTGAATCCCACTGCCAATTTTGCAGCCACCTTGGCAATCGGAAAACCAGTCGCTTTTGATGCCAAAGCAGAAGAGCGTGACACTCGTGGATTCATCTCGATCACGACCATTCGACCATCAACTGGGTTGATAGAGAACTGTACATTCGAGCCACCAGTGTCTACCCCGATTTCACGCAGAACAGCCAAACTGGCGTTACGCATGATTTGGTATTCTTTATCGGTCAAAGTTTGAGCAGGAGCCACCGTGATTGAGTCACCGGTGTGAACACCCATGGGATCTAAGTTTTCAATAGAACAGACAATGATGCAGTTATCAGCCTTATCCCTGACCACTTCCATTTCAAATTCTTTCCAACCCAACAAAGACTCTTCAATCAAGAGTTCGCTGGTGGGGGACGCCTCAATACCTCGCTTGCAAATAGTTTCAAACTCTTCAGCGTTATAGGCAATACCACCACCTGTGCCGCCTAACGTAAAACTGGGTCGAATGACAACAGGAAAACCGACTGTTTTCTGAACTGACCATGCTTCGTCAAGGGTATGGGCAATGCCTGAACGCGCAGAGCCTAAACCAATTTTGGTCATGGCATCTTTGAATTTCAATCTGTCCTCAGCCTTATCAATGGCCTGAGGCGTTGCGCCTATCAATTCAACAGGTTTACCTGTATTTTCTCCAACGTATTTGCTCAAGACACCATTTCGCCACAAATCCAAAGCGCAGTTAAGTGCGGTTTGTCCTCCCATGGTGGGCAAAATGGCGTCGGGTCTTTCTTTGGCTATGATTTTTTCAACAGTTACCCAGTTGATGGGTTCAATATACGTTACGTCCGCCGTTGCGGGATCGGTCATGATCGTTGCAGGATTGCTATTGATCAAAACAACTTTGAAGCCCTCTTCTCTTAACGCTTTACACGCTTGCACACCTGAATAATCAAACTCACAAGCTTGACCAATCACAATAGGGCCAGCCCCAATGATGAGAATTGTTTTAATGTCTGTACGCTTAGGCATGTGGTGCTACCGCCATGGAATCAATGAAACGGTCAAATAAGTAAGCAATATCGTGAGGACCTGGAGAGGCTTCTGGGTGACCTTGAAAACTGAAAGCCGGTTTATCCCGCAGTGCCAACCCCTGCAAACTTCCATCAAACAAGCTGACATGCGTACTGCGGATATGTTGCGGCAAAGTTTTCTCATCAACCGCAAAACCATGGTTTTGACTGGTGATACAGACGCGGCCATTGTCTATATCTTTAACAGGGTGATTAGCCCCATGGTGGCCAAATTTCATTTTGTAAGTTGTTGCGCCTGATGCCAATGCCAAAATTTGATGCCCCAAACAAATACCAAACAAAGGCACACCTTTATCAAGAAAGGTTTGTGTCGCAGAAATAGCATAGCTGCATGGACCAGGGTCACCAGGGCCATTGGATAAGAAAACACCATGAGGCTTTAACTTTAAAACAGCTTCAGCAGAGGTTTGAGCTGGAACAACAGTGACTTGGCAACCTCTTTGCGCCAACATTCGCAAGATATTACGTTTGACCCCAAAATCGTAAGCAACAACGTGAAATTGGGGCTGCGTTTGTGAACCATAGCCTCTGCCAAGCAACCACTCTGTTTCATTCCACGTATAAGGTGCTTGAACAGTGACTGCTTTAGCCAAATCAAGTCCAGACATAGAAGCTGCAGCTTGTGCAGCTTTCAAAGTTTTGTCAATCGTATCTTGCCCAAGCGATTCGCCCATTTGCAAACCTGTAATCGCGCCGTTTTGTGAACCTTTTTCGCGAAGCAATCGGGTCAACATTCGAGTGTCAATGTCTGCAATGGCAACACAACGATTGTTTTTTAAATAAGTTGATAAATCCGTATCGGCTCTGAAATTGGAATGGGTGAGAGGTAAATTTTTTATGACCAACCCTGCCGCATGAACAGCGGAGGATTCCTCATCCTCGGCATTTGCACCATAGTTTCCGATGTGAGGGTAAGTTAACGTCACTATTTGCTGGCGATAACTGGGGTCCGTCAAGATCTCTTGGTACCCAGTCATCGAGGTATTAAATACCATCTCACCCACACTTGTACCAGAATACCCAATAGAAGAACCAACAAATACAGTGCCGTCTGCAAGGGCCAGAACAGCAGGAGGGTGTTTTCCCTGAAGAGACAAAAGCACTCAAATCTCCGAGTTTGGTGACGCCCTAACTGCTAGAGAGGCAACTCTCATTGGCTTTATCAAGGGGTTGGCTTTTTGTCGAGCTTAGGGCGTACGGATTGGATGTAAAGCGCTTCATTATAGCTGTTGGTCTATTGCTTCCAAAGACCTTCTCTGAGCAAACTGCGTCGAACTGGCATGCAGGCAAATTGCAGCTGCTGCTGCAACATTCAAGGACTCCTCGCCTCCAGGCTGATGGATTCTGACGGTCTGACAACGTGAGTTTGACCACTGTGAACTGTGGCCACGTCCCTCATGGCCAAAAATCCAAGCGATGGGCACAGGCAACTGTTGATTTGCCAACATGTCATGCAAAAACTGACCTTCATGAGAACTTGTCAACATCAAACTCAACGATGAAGACTGCAACATATTGACGTCGGCCCCCTCAATGAGGTTCAGCCCAAAATGGGCCCCCATCGCTGAGCGTACAACTTTATGGGTCCACAGTCCTACGGTATTTTCGGTAGTCACCACTTGTTTGAACCCAAAAGCAGCCGAACTTCTGAGGATGGATCCTGCATTACCTGGGTCTTGAAGTTGATCAAGCACGACTGTTGGAAGCGTCGGATTAAATAAAGATTTTTGAGGTAATCTGACAATGGCAGACATCCAGGGGGGGGAATTCAAGCGGCTCAGTCCCTCCATCAAGGCAGCAGTCACCATCACCACCTTATCTGCTTTGTCCATCCAAGCATCCATTAAATGCTGTGGGCAGTCTTCGCGCAAAACTATGGTGACAAATTGAAATGTCTTTAATCGAGCCGCTTCACATAAATGGTCACCTTCAAGCCAAATAAGGTGCTTTTCTTTTTGCACGCCAGAAGACTTGGTCCAGTCACGCAATTCTTTGTACCAAGAGTTTTGTCGAGACGTTATTTTTTCCAAATTAGGCTTTAAGTGCATAACATACTTATCTCTTCAAAGATCTCAGGACAGGCGCAAAAGTGGTTCTGTGAAATTCACACGGTCCATGTTTTTGTAGTGCGGACAAATGCGCTTGCGTACCATAACCTTTATGACTTGCAAACCCGTAGTCAGGGTATAAACCATCAACTTCTAAACACCATCGGTCGCGCTCAACCTTCGCAAGAATTGAAGCGGCAGAAATCGACGCGATTTTAGAGTCGCCTTTGACAATGGCTTCTGCTCGCACATCCAGCACAGGTAATCGATTCCCATCCACAAGAACTTTTGCAGGCTTCAAACGTAGCCCATTCACGGCTCTTCTCATTGCCAACAATGTTGCCTGAAGAATATTGAGCTCGTCAATTTCTTGAACACTGGCCGTGGCCACACAAAAACACAAAGATTTGGCTTTGATAATGTCGTACAGAAGCTCGCGCTTTTTTTGCGACAACTTTTTCGAATCTGCCAATCCTTTGATGGGTGCCAAATCATCCAAAATGACTGCAGCGGCGAAAACGGGACCCGCCAAGGGACCACGACCGGCCTCATCAACACCAGCCACCAAGCCAGGCAAGTCCCAATCAAGTGACTTTTGCTCAAGCGTTAGAGGTAATGATCTTTTCGACCGCATCAGTCACCAATTGAGAAGTGTCTTGCTTCAAATCTTCATGCAATTGCATAAATCGAAACCGCATACTCTCTACACGAGTTGGGTTTTGAAGCCAGTTTGAAATTTCCAGGGCCAAAGATTCAGGGGTTGCTTGGTCTTGCAGCAATTCGGGAACAACAAAGTCATTGCAAAGAATATTGGGCAACCCAACCCATGGTTGCAGGCGTTTTCTTTGCATGATTTGCCAACTGAGCCAAGGCATGTGATAAGCGACCACCATGGGACACTTGTACAGCGCCGCCTCTAGCGTTGCCGTACCACTTGCCACCATTGCTGCGTCAGAGGCAGCCAAGACAGTATGACTTTCTCCCGATATCAGCTTGAGATTTGTAGGGACTGAGCACGCCTGGTTTAATTTTTGAATTAAGTGTGTTTGGCCAGGCGCTGCGGGTAAAAGAAAAACAGCATCTTTGAACTTCTTTTCAAGAATCACCGCTGCCGCAACGAAGCGCGGAAGAATATGGGTGATTTCAGCAGTTCTGCTTCCAGGCAATAGCGCAATCACCGATTGCCCAGAGTTCAACCCGAAATGGTTTCGTGCCTTGTTTTTATCGGGAAACAGGGGGATTGATTGTGCCAATGGGTGGCCAACATAGGTGGCAGCAATACCATCCCTTTCCAATAACATTTTTTCAAAGGGGAAAAGACAAAGAACATGATCAACACTCTGACGTATCTTGACAACCCGCTCAGGTCGCCACGCCCAGACTGATGGGCACACAAATTGAACGGTGGGAATACCTTGAAGCTTGAGTTTGTAAGACAAATCCATGTTGAAATCTGGCGCATCTACTCCCATAAATAAATGGGGGGGCGTCTTAATTAGTCGTCGGTAAAGATCTCGGCGAATAGCGGTGATTTCTCTGTAATGGCGCAAAACTTCGACATAACCTCTGACAGCTAATTTTTCTTGTGGCCACCATGCGTCAAACCCCAAAGCCTTCATTCGAGGCCCGCCGATACCTACCAAGGAAACATCTGGCCAACGAGATTGAAAATCTGGCAAAACAAGAGACGCCAATAAATCGCCAGACGCTTCACCGGCCACCATGGCCAACTGAAGCTTAGAAGGGTTAAGCATGGTTATTAACCCCCGCAAATAATCAGCGAACGATACCGCGTTGAGGAGATGCTGCAGTCAAAAAGTCGGTCATGACATTCACAACTTCTTTACACAGTTCTTGTCCATCTGAAAGCATTTTTATGGCTTGTATAGATTGCTCTAAAGTCAAACCATCACGGTACAAGAGTTTGTACATCTGCTTGACAGCATGAATCTGCTCGGTTTGAAATCCTCGCCGACGAAGTCCTTCAAAATTCATAGACCTTGCTTGTGCAGGTTGGCCTTGGCACATCACAAATGGTGGAAGGTCTGCAAACAGCAAAGAATTCATGGCAGTGAAACTGTGCGCCCCCAATTTACAAAACTGATGTACTACGGTAAACCCACCCAAAATAACCCAATCATCTACATGCACATGGCCGGCTAATTGCGTGTTGTTGGCGAAAATCGTGTGATTCCCCACTTGACAGTCATGGGCCAAGTGAACGTAAGCCATGATCCAGTTGTCATTGCCAATGGATGTCACCCCTTTGTCGCCAACGGTTCCTATGTTGAAGGTGCAAAATTCACGGATCACGTTACGGTCACCGATGATCAATTCGCATGGTTCTCCTGCATATTTTTTATCTTGGGGAACCGCACCCAAGGAGTTAAATTGAAATATGTTGTTATCCCTGCCAATGGTTGTACGCCCCTCAATCACGCAATGCGATCCAATTCGGGTACCTGCAGCAACCTTTACATCAGGCCCAATGGTTGTGAAGGGACCCACAGTGACAGACTGATGAAGTTCTGCTTGGGGATCGACCAAGGCTAAAGGGTGTATGTCGGCCATGTCGCTCTTATTGAATGGTACGCATGGTGCACATCAATTCGGCCTCAACAGCCAATTCGTCACCAACAAATGCCTCTGCTTTAAATTTGAAGATGCCCGCCCGCATGCGATCTAACTCGACGCATAAGGTCAAGGTATCACCTGGTTCAACGGGTCGCTTAAATCGTGCCTTATCAATACCTGCGAAGTAATAAACCGTATTGTCATCAGGAACGACATTCAGGGTATCAAATGCCAGTAAAGCCGCCGCCTGAGCCAAAGCCTCCAACATCAATACGCCTGGCATCACAGGTCGGTGGGGGAAATGGCCATTGAAAAAGGGCTCGTTGATGGTGACATTCTTCAATGCTCTGATTGACTTTCCCTTTTCCAGACTCAAAACCCTGTCAACCAATAAGATGGGGTATCTGTGCGGCAGTAGCTTAAGTATTTGATGGATATCCATGTTCATGCTTTCTATTTATGGAGCTCTGACTCTAATTGTTTGATTCGATCTCGCAGGGAGTGCAATTGCCGTAATGATGCTGCATTTTTATGCCACGTCGCATTGTGATCAATAGGAAATACACCGCTGTAAGTGCCTGGTTGCATGAGTGACCGTGTCACGACGGAGGCTGCAGAAATATGCACATGGTCCACCAATTGAAGGTGTCCAAGCACAATAGCTCCTCCACCCAAGGTGCAATGCGCTCCAATATTGGCACTTCCAGCCACACCCACACATCCCGCCATTGCAGTATGGGCACCAACACGCACGTTATGGCCAATTTGAATCAAATTATCTAACTTGACCCCATCTTCAATCACTGTATCTTCAAGTGCGCCCCGGTCTATGCACGTGTTGGCACCAATCTCTACTTGGTTACCGATACGAACAGCCCCTAATTGCTCGATTTTTACCCAAGTACCTTTATGAGGTGCAAAGCCAAAACCATCGGCGCCAATCACAACGCCCGGATGCAAGATGCAGTCTTCACCAATACGACAGTCTTTAAGGACCGTTACATGGGATTTGAGGCAACTGCCTCTACCAATCACAACATGGGCTTCAACAACACACATTGCCCCAATTCGCACCGATGCATGAACACTTGCTGAGGGATGAACATAAGCCGTGGGGTGTACCAAGGGCTCCTGGGATGGAGGGGCTAAAGTCGCCCACAACTGCGTCACTCTTGCCCAATAGTGATAGGCATCTTCAACAACGATAGCGGGGCCACGCCGGCAAGCTTCTTCTCGCATTGCATGTGAAACCACCACACAAGCAGCCTTGCTTGCAATAAGTTGGGAACGGTACTGAGGGTGACTAAGAAAAGCTAAGTCATGAATACTGGCGGAAGACAGCGAGGCGAGACCTGACACTTCCGTATCGGGTGAGCCCTGCAGATCTCCACCAAGATGACTTACCAGTTGTCCTAGAGTCAGTCGAACCACGCCATCACTTACCGCTGTTGATGGCTTTAATCACTTTTTCAGTGATATCGTGTTTGGGATTGATGTAAACCGCTTCTTGCAAAATCAGGTCGTATTTTTCTGCTTCAGCCACCTGTTTAACAACCTTATTGGCCTTTTCTAAAACCAATTGAAGTTCTTCATTTTTTCGCGCATTCAAGTCTTCTTGAAATTCGCGACGTTTGCGTTGAAACTCGCGGTCTTGATCAGCCAATTGACGTTGCTTGGTGGTTCTTTGTGTTTCAGACAACGTCGGCAAATCACGCTCTAATTTTTCAGAATTGGTTTTTAAAGAATTACCTAATTCAACCAATTCTTTTTCACGTTTTGAGAATTCTTGCTCCAATTTGGTTTGAGCAACTTTGGCTGTATTGGCTTCACGAAAAATCCGGTCGGTATTGATGAAACCAACGCGGAAGTCCTCTGCAAGCGAAGGGAAAGCTGCTATCGACAAAGATGTTGCCAATACATAACGGAGGTATAGGTGTTTCATCAAAACGACGTCCCAATTTGGAATTGAAAGGATTGCATTCTATCGCCTTCAAATTTGCGGATGGGCTTGGCCACAGCAAACCGCAATGGACCGACAGGGGACACCCAACTCAAACCCAAACCCATAGAACTGCGCAATTGATCGGCTTCAATTTTTTCGCTGTCAGCAAAAACATTTCCGACATCTACAAAAGAATACAGACGCAGGGTCTTGTCGTTACCCACACCGGGGAAGGGAACGTAAAACTCAGAATTCAACAAGATCTTTTTAGATCCACCGATAGGACACCACACACTGGTGCTACAGCCATAGTCTTGGGGACCTAACGAACCCTGCTGGAATCCGCGCACAGAACCCAAACCGCCGGCGAAATAATTTTTGAATACGGGGTAGTCCTTGCCTTCTAAACCTTTGCCGTAGCCAAATTCAGCATTGAAGGCAAGGGTGTATTTCTTACCCAAAGGGAAGTATTCTTGGAATTGTGCGCTGTTGCGGTAATAACGGGTATCACCGCCAACACCCACTTCACCATTCAACCTCACCAAGCGACCTTTATTGGGCGCTAAGAGGCTGTCGCGACTGTCTCTGGCCCAGCCTATGGTCACAGGTACCGATTGACTGGTCGTGCCAAAAGTGTTTGCATAGTCTCTGTAGGCATTGGGCTCATTGGTTCCGTTATTGATTCGTGTTTGTTCCAAAGCTGCACCAACATACACCGTGTCAATTTCTGCAAAAGGAATGCCAAAACGAATGCCTAAGCCTGAAGTCGCCAAGCTGTAGTTGCCACTTGCGACCAAATAAGGTTTGCTGGAGCGATGGTAGGCATTCAAAGTACGGGAAACGCCATCTTCTGTGAAATAGGGGTCAGTTGTACTGACATCAAGCACACGGTTGTATTTGCTGGTATTGACTTGAATACCTAAGGAGTTGCCCGTTCCAAAAAAGTTTTCTTGGTTGATGCCAAATGACAAGAATAATTTCTCTGCACTGGAAAAACCCGCGCCAAGTTGAAGAGAACCGGTAGGTTTTTCAGTCACCTTGAGATTGATATCCACTTGGTCAGGTGAACCTGGCACCTCTTGTGTATCAATAGTAACCTCAGTGAAATATCCCAAGCGATCTACACGGTCACGCGATAGTCTGATGCGCTCACCGTCATACCAAGACGACTCCATTTGTCGGAATTCTCTTCGAATAATATCGTCCTTGGTTCGGTCATTGCCAGAAATATTAATACGTCGCACATAAGCTCTGCGAGAGGGATCTGCTTGCAGAATGACTTGCACTTCGTTGGTATTCCTGTCAATCTCTGTTCGCTGTTCAACGCGAGCAAATGCAAATCCAAAATTACCGAAATAGTCTGAGAAGGCCTTTATTGTCTGCACAACATCGGAATTGTTGTAAGGTTGTCCAGGCTTGATAGAGATCAAGGACTTGAATTCGCTGTCTCTGCCAAGAAAGTAACCCTCGAGCATGATGCGTGAGACAACAAAACTGTTTCCTTCAGTGACATTGATGGTAATGCTGATGTCTTGCTTGTTGGCTGAGATAGCCACTTGCGTGGAATCAACACGAAATTCCAAGTAGCCTCTGGACAAGTAATATGACTTGATGGTTTCCAAATCAGCATTTAGCTTGGCTTGAGAATATCTGTCCGATTTCGTATACCAAGACATGTAATTGGGTTCCGACAAGTCCATTTGGTCTTTAAGGGTGGACTCGTCAAACGCTTTGGTCCCCACGATACGCAAGGACTTGATGCGTGCAACATCCCCTTCAACTACCGTGAAATTCAAATTAACCCGATTGCGGTCTGAGGGTGTAACGGTAGTGACCACATCAGCGCCGTATAAACTTTTATTGATGTACTGGCGCTTGAGTTCCTGCTCGGCCCTGTCAGCCAATGCCTTGTCATAAGAACGTCCCTCAGCCAATCCAATATCCTTGAGCGCTTTTCGAAGCGTGTCTTTATCAAACTCTTTGATGCCCACAAAATCGACTGTGCCAATGATGGGCCGCTCTTCCACAATGACAAGGACAACCCCAGCATTGACTTCAATTCGAACATCCTTGAACAGGCCAAGTGCAAAAAGGTTGCGGATCGCCAGCGTACCTTTTTCATCGCTGTAGCTTTCACCCACACGAAATGGCACCGTAGCCAAAACAGTACCTGGTTCGGTGCGTTGCAAGCCTTCAATACGAATGTCCTGAATCTGGAAGGATTCAATAGCTTGCGCGCTTGTCAAAAAACAAAGCGATAAAAAACAAAGTCGCAAAAAATTTGCCATTTGCAGCGAGAAGTTTGATTTCATAGTGAACCAAAAAAAAGAAAAACCATCGCGGATGTCATGTGAACCATCTCAACATATCGTTCATTACAGCCGTGAACATCAAGAGTGCCACCGTAGCAATGCCCATGAATTGCATTCGCTCAAGCCACACCACTGAAGGCGCGCTTCCAACCACGAATTCCCAAAGATAATACATCAGGTGCCCACCATCTAGCATCGGTACAGGAAGCAAGTTCAAAAGCCCTATGCTGAGACTGATCAGGGCAATAAATTGAACATAGGGACGCCAACCCTGCCCTGCCGTTTTCCCTGCGTACTCTGCCATGGTGATGGGGCCACTAAGCTGCTGCCACCCTGTGGTTGTGGTTATGAGACTGCCAATACCTTGTATCGTCATTTGAGTATGTTTCCACACCAATTCCGATGCGATACGCCAACTGTCCATCAATCCGTACTCAACCCAGACCCATTCTGGCTCACTGCCAATAATGGCATCTATTTTCCCAATGCGCTTTCCATCTGCGTCTTTGAAGCCGGGATGGATAGTTAATTGTCTTTTGTCTCCATTTTGACCTTGAACATTCCATACTTGGGAAGTCTGTGCAGAACGAATGAGTTGAATCAACTGCTGCCCATCCTGCACCCTAAGGCCATCTACGGAGAGTACCCAATCTCCAACCAATAAGCCCCCCTTTGCAGCGGGCCCATGGTCAATCACTTTAACAATCACGGGTTTGGTCAAAGGACCGGTCAAGCCCAAAAGCGAATATGCAGAATGCTGGGAATCGACCTCCAGTTCAGTGACAGGAATATCAATGACCCGAGCGGTGCGAGCGTCTTGGCGGAAAATTTCTAATTGAATATTTTCTTGTTCTGGTATAGCGCGCGCAAGCAGCCATTTCAGATGCTCCATGCTGTGCACGTCTTGCCACACGTCAGGTTGCGTGCCAAGTCTTTTGACGACATCACCGCTTTGAATACCTGCTGATTCGGCTATTGACCCTCTCAAAGGAGTAGCCAAAACAGCTGCTGACTGCTGGCTACCTGCGAATTGCAAAAAAACATACAACAGCAAAGTAAAAACGATATTGGCGAATGGTCCAGCTGCAACAATACAAGCTCTGACTGCCAAGGGTTGCCGATTAAATGCTGTGTGAACTTCAGTCGGTGCAACGCATTGTTCTCGCTCGTCCAACATCTTGATGTAGCCGCCCAATGGAATAGCGCAAACCATAAATTCAGTGGAATAACCCAAGCCTTTTTGTAAGCGTTGCCAACGCCATAGCGGTTTTCCAAAACCAATGGAGAAACGGATAACGCGCACCTTAAACCACAGGGCAGCACGATAATGTCCATATTCATGAACAAAGATAACTGCCGTGAGCGCTGCGAGAAATGCGATTACCGTCATTCCCATTCTGAAACTTATCCTAAGCTCTTAGCGAGCTGTGTGGCAACTCGGCGTGCTTGCTGATCCAACGCAATCAAGTCTTCGACTGAGTTAGGGGTTGAAGGAATCAGGGACTCCATGACAGATAAATTGAGTGCATGAATATGATCAAAGCGAATGTGTTTATCCAAAAATGCAGCGACTGCAATTTCATTGGCCGCGTTGAGCACGGTGGTTGTGCCAGAGGCGGCACTTAAAGCCTGCCAAGCCAATTGCAAACCTGGAAAGCGTGCAGGATGGTCATGCTCATCCAGCGCCTCAAAAGTCATGGCAGGCAGCTTTCGAAAATCCAAGTTCTCAGCGCCCGAAACCATGCGCTGAGGCCACGACAAACCATATGCGATGGGAACTCGCATATCAGGCGTACCTAACTGCGCTACAACGGATCCATCAACAAACTGCACCATGGAATGGATGATGCTTTGCGGATGAATAACAACCTCAATGCGCTGGGGGGGCAAGCCAAATAAATACTTGGCCTCAATCACCTCGAGCGCTTTGTTCATCATGGTGGCTGAATCAACCGATATTTTTCTTCCCATGACCCAATTGGGATGTGCACATGCTTGTTCTGGTGTAACCGTTCGCAAAGCATCCGGACTGACCGTACGGAAAGGCCCCCCCGACGCGGTCAAGATGATTTTGTCCACACTGTGGGCCCACACGGATGAATCTTGCGGCAGGGATTGAAAAATGGCTGAATGTTCGCTGTCGATAGGCAAAAGTTGCGCCCCACCCTTTTTGACGGCATGAAGGAATAAATCACCTCCTACAACCAAGGCTTCCTTGTTGGCCAAAAGCAGTCTTTTGCCGGCCAAAGCTGCTGACATGCATGAAGATAAACCAGCAGCACCCACAATCGCAGCCATGACAGTGGTGACTCGTTGGTCACTCGCAACGTCGTCAAGTGCCTTATGACCTGTCAGAACTTCCGTTGGCAAATGTTCAGAGCGCAACTTGTCTTGTAAAACTTTGGCAGCCTCAGGGTGGACCATCACGGCATACACAGGTCGAAACTTAGCGCATTGTGAGAGCATCAAGTCAACCTGCGTTGCACCTGTCAAGGCAAAAATTTGGAATTGATCTGGATGCCGTGCCACCACGTCCAAGGTATTCACACCAATAGATCCAGTGGAGCCCAGTACAGTCAAAATTTGTTTAGACATGGTCATATCAGAGCCAGCATGACAGCTATAGGTAAAGTCGGCAAGAGTGCATCTATTCGGTCAAGTATGCCACCATGACCAGGCAGAAGTTGACTACTGTCCTTGGCGCCAGCACTGCGCTTGACCAACGACTCCAGTAAATCACCAACCACACTCATCATCACCAGAAATACCAGACCCAAAACCATCACCAACCAACCGTGTTGCGCCAGCTTTTCAAAAATGCTCAGCGAAGGCCAACCAACGTATTGGGATGCCGTTAGCCATACAAATGCAAGTAGAAAAACACCCAGCATTGCACCTCCAACACCCTCCCAGGTTTTACCGGGACTGATATTGGGCGATAGCTTATGTCGACCAAACGCTTTTCCCGAGAAATATGCGGCCACATCTGCCATCCATACCAGTAACAACACAGACATTAAAAACTCAGTGCCAATGACTTTGGAAACCATCAAAGACAGCCATGTGCTCCAAAGCAACACCATACCGCCTACCCTTCTAAGGGGTAAAGCGATGGTCGACCACTGGGACACCCCTTTGACGAGCAAGAAGGTACCCAACAATACCCAAATACAACCGACACCAAGCCAAAACATGCGGTCAAAGTAGGCGAACAATTGGAATTGCCACACCAAGCCACACATGAGCGCACATAACAGCGCCAACCCCATGGCTTGAAATGGATTAAGTTGGTTTAATCGTCCCCATTCCCAAGTCGCTGCACTGATAAAAACCATGCCGGCGAGCGCCAGCCAAAAGGGATCCGCATGGAGAAACGCTGGGATCAGTACCCCAAGCAGCACCAATGCGGTAATGATGCGTTGCTTAAGCATGAACTGGCATGGCTCAGACAGCCATGATTTCTTGTTCTTTCGAAGCAATCAGTTTGTCAATATCCGCTATATGTTTATCAGTCACTTTTTGGATATCCGCTTCAGCGCGTTTTTGATCATCTTCAGATGCCAATTTATCCTTGACGAGTTTTTTGACCGACTCGTTCGCATCACGTCGAAGATTTCGAATCGCAACTTTCGCGTTTTCGCCTTCACTTCTAACCAACTTGGTCATCTCTTTGCGGCGCTCTTCTGACATAGGCGGCATGGGTACTCGGATGAGATCGCCCATAGAGGCAGGATTCAACCCAAGGTCACTTTCACGAATCGCTTTTTCAATCTTTGGACCCAAACCTTTTTCCCAAGGCTGAACACTGATGGTCCGTGAGTCTAGTAATGAGACATTGGCCACCTGAGATAGCGGTGTTGGATTTCCGTAATACTCAACCATCACATGGTCTAGCAAACCAGGGTTGGCTCGGCCAGATCTGATTTTGGATAAACCGTTACTGAAGGCCGCAATCGATTGATCCATTTTGCCTTCTGAATTTTTCTTGATCTCTGCAATATCCATCTTTTCCCTCTTTGAGATTGACAAATGTCAGGCAAACACCAAAGTGCCTTCGTCCTCACCCATGACCACTCGCTTGAGAGCGCCGTGCTTGAAAATTGAAAAAACTGTGATGGGTAGCTTTTGATCGCGACACAAAGCAAATGCTGTGGCATCCATGATGCCCAAATTACCCTGAATTGCTTGATCAAAACTGATTTTGGTATAGCGCGTTGCAGACGGGTCTTTGTTGGGATCGGAAGTGTAAACACCGTCTACTTTTGTTGCCTTGAGTACCATTTGCGCACCTATTTCTGCACCCCTTAAAGCTGCAGCGGTATCCGTTGTAAAAAAAGGATTGCCCGTGCCAGCTGCAAACACAACCACTTTTCCTTCTTCTAAATATTGCAAGGCTTTGGGCCGCACATACGGTTCAACCACTTGTTCAATACCAATGGCGGACATGACTCTGGCTGTCAAACCGGCTTTGTTCATCGTGTCGGCCAAAGCAAGCGCATTCATCACGGTTGCAAGCATTCCCATGTAATCTGCCGTAGCGCGATCCATGCCCACCGAGCCACCCGCCACACCTCTGAAAATATTACCGCCACCAATGACCACTGCCACTTCCACACCCAAGTGGGTAATTTCAGCGATTTCTTCAACCATGCGAACGATGGTGGCTCGATTGATACCAAATGCATCGTCTCCCATCAAAGCTTCACCAGACAATTTCAGCAAAATTCGCTTATAGGCTGGTTTGTTCATTGTCATGCGGGCCTCCGTTGGTGTGAGAGTTTAACGAGTTCAAAGGGTCAAAAAAAAGGGGACTGTCGTCCCCTTTGATGCGAATTAGGCAGATTGTTTGGCAGCAGCGACTTGGGCCGCCACCTCAGCGGCAAAGTCATCGACTTTGCGCTCAATGCCTTCACCAACCACAAACAATGTGAAAGACTTGACCGTTGATTTGCTTGCTTGAAGCATTTGCGCTACTGTCTGCTTATCATTCTTTACAAAAGGTTGGTCAAACAAAGACACCTCTTTCAAGTATTTTTGAACAGACCCTTCAATCATCTTGGCGGCGATGTCAGCAGGTTTACCTGACTCAGCTGCTTTGGCAGTTGCGACAGAACGCTCACGCTCAATCAATTCAACTGGTACATCGGCACTGGTCAGAGAAACGGGTTTCATGGCTGCTACATGCATGGCCACATCACGGGCCGCTGCCTCGTCGCCTGTGTACTCCACAACCACACCAATGCGGGTTCCATGCAAATAAGAGGTCAAGGCAGCATCGCCACCAAAAAGCTTGAACCGGCGAAAACTCATGTTTTCACCAATTTTCCCAATCAATCCTTTTCGAACATCTTCAAGGGTAGGACCAAAGCCGTCTTGCTCATAAGGCAAAGCACCAAGAGACTCAATGTCAGCTGGCTTGTGCAGGGCCGCCAGTTTGGCAGCTGCATGAGCCATCGCCAAGAAGCTGTCATTTTTGGTCACAAAGTCAGTTTCACAATTGACTTCGAGCAAGGCACCTGTATGGCCTTCAATGAAACTGCTGACCACGCCCTCGGCGGTGACACGAGCAGCCGCCTTGCTTGCTTTGCTACCTAATTTAACGCGCAATAGTTCTTCAGCCTTGGCCATGTCGCCATCGGCTTCGGTCAAGGCTTTTTTGCACTCCATCATGGGGGCATCTGTCTTGGCTCTCAGTTCGGCGACCATACTCGCTGTGATTGCTGCCATAAAAACTCCTGTTAATTCAATTCGGGGGGAAGTGTTGTGAAAAAGGGGCCTCTCGAGCCCCTTTTCAATGACTCGTGAAGGCCATCAAGCTTGGGCAGAATTTTCCACTTCAACAAATTCGTCTGAACCTTCGCTGACCGCTTTGACCACGTCGCTAACGGCGTTGGCTCGGCCTTCCAAAATGGCATCTGCAATACCGCGCGCATAAAGCGTGACCGCTTTGGAGGAATCGTCGTTGCCAGGAATGATGTAATCAATTCCTTCAGGGGAGTGGTTGGAATCCACAACGCCAATCAAAGGAATGCCTAGCTTCTTGGCTTCAGCTATGGCAATTTTGTGAAAGCCAACGTCAATCACAAAAATGGCATCAGGCAACGTGGCCATATCTTGAATACCACCAATGTCTTTTTCAAGTTTTTCAAGTTCGCGCATGAAAACCAATTGCTCTTTCTTGGACATGCTGTCAAGGCCAACTTCTTGCTGTGCCTTCATGTCTTTCAAACGCTTGATAGAGGTTTTCACCGTTTTGAAATTGGTCAGCATACCGCCCAACCAACGCTGGTCGACGAAAGGTACGCCTGCTCGCTTGGCTTCAGCAGAGATGATCTCTCTGGCTTGGCGCTTGGTGCCCACCATCAAAATGGTGCCGCGATTGGCTGCCAATTGTTTGGCGAATTTCATCGCGTCTTGAAACATCGGTAACGATTTTTCAAGGTTGATGATGTGAATTTTGTTGCGATGGCCGAAAATAAACGGGGCCATTTTGGGGTTCCAGAAACGGGTCTGGTGACCAAAATGAACACCGGCTTCCAGCATTTCGCGCATGGATGTAGACATAAAGACTCCAAAGGTTAGGACTGAGCCAGTTCTTTATTGAACTTGATTAAAGCATCAAGTCAACACCTTGTGGGAACTGGTTTGGGATTTACTCAGAAACGTAACAAGAGCCATGTTTCTGAATGAACAAGATTTTATCACATGCACTTGTGGTGAACCAAAAGTGACTACCCCCTGCCCACAAAAGGCATATTGGTCGCCATCACGGTATGAAACAACACGTTGGACGATAGCGGCATATTGGCCATATATAAAACTGACTCACCGACATGTTTCACGTCCATCAAGGGTTCCTTAGCAATTTCCCCATTGGCCTGTGGCACACCTAAGGCCATTTTGGCAGCCATTTCAGTAGCGGCATTGCCAATGTCGATTTGACCAACAGCAATGCCATATTTGCGGCCGTCAAGTGCTGCGGTTTTGGTAAGACCAGTCACCGCGTGCTTGGTCGCTGTATAGGCAATAGAGTTGGGGCGTGGGGCATAAGCAGAGATCGAACCGTTGTTAATGATCCTGCCGCCTTGAGGTGATTGCGCTTTCATTGCAACAAAGGCCTGCTGCAAACAATAAAACATCCCATTGAGGTTGATGTCAACCACATTGCGCCATTGCTCAATGCCCAATTCTTCCAGTGGAACACCAGGGGCACTCACACCAGCGTTGTTAAACAGTAAATCTACCCTGCCCCACTGGTTGATGACCTTGATGAATGCATTTTTGACCGCTTCGGGATCCGCAACATCTGTAGATAAAGGTAAACATGAAGAAGCGGTATTCGA
>CANCVB010000033.1 GCA_947381415.1 Burkholderiales bacterium | reverse complement strand
GGCTTGAATGAGTTGTTAGCCAGCAGGCAAAGTGCTTCCGCAATGCTTGCACTTAATGGCTGCGGCAAGTACCTCCTCAGCGCAATACGGACACCTCTTAGTCTCCTTGGCTGATGCGAGTGGGGCAGCGGGGGTAAGTGGGACCACCGGCTCTGGTTTTTTGAATGCCCACACAAGCGCAACGACCCAGCCGATTAGAGACCACCCTAGGAAGATGTTTACCAAAGCAATTGCACCAAGATTTGGGTGCTTTCTCAGCCAAGCCTCAATAGTTGGAAGTAAGTAAAGCGCCGGTGCAACCAAGAAAAAAAGCGTCGCCACGAACTTGCCAAAGCTATTGAGTCCGTCAGGTGGAGTCTGGCCCATAGACCAGCTAAGAGCGACAAAAAACGCAAGAACAATGAACCGAACTACGAACATATGTCTATCTCCCTAGAAGTTGCGATGCGGCCTCACACTGCAGGCTAACGTGAAGCTAACCGGCGTGCGGCAGCGGGCGGCGGCCGGGCCACAATGAAATGAGGCCCGGTCGACAAACGCTGTTGCACGTCCGGTTGAGCGCAGGGTTAGGCCTCATCGCTCGCCGCCTTGGGGGCCCCAGAAGACAACCCACGTTGCGAAGCCGGGCGAAAAGTTCTCGAAGCGGTGCGGCCTCCCGGCCGGCACGAAGAGCGCCGTGCCAGGCGAAACGCTCATTCGCTCTTCACCGCTCACGAAGTCACCAGTTCCAGAGATGACGAAGTACAGCTCATCTTGGCTATGCGGAGACTGAGGGTCGGTGCCAACAGGCGCGTAGAGCTCTACCGACATCGTGCCATGCGCAAAGGCCTCCGCGAACCTCTCTCCCTCGGGCCACTCTTCAGTGACCTTACCGGGTAGTCGAGCCATAAGCTCCCTGGAAGTGATTTGCATCAGCGGTTGCTCGTGCGCGGGTGGTTCATGAGGCCTAACGTGATGTATCCATCAAACCCCGCTCAATACATCCAGGCCGGGCCGCTAAATCAGTTTCATGAAATGCCTGAAGGAAGCTAAAAACTTCGCCCAACGGCTCATCGACTTTGATTGCATAGAAATTCAAGTTAGCCACAAAACTCTCCAGTGCTGAATGGCAGTTCACGCAACTTGCTTCTCTAGTTGCATGGGTGTTTTGTATTCACTATAGCGTTAAATATGTATAAAAATTAATTCTAATTAATGAAATATTTTCTATTTTTGATGCAGCACACATCAAATGAAACGGCACGTTTTCAAGCCATATAAGGCCGTGCGACAGGATTCATTCAAGTGCAGTGAAGCAATCTATGCCTGGCTACTGAACGGCGCGAGCAGAACATGACGTTCCTCGCGCTCTACGCCTCACAACCTCACAGTTATCCCACGCTCCCGCATCCTCTGCTTAGCCTGCTGCACCGTGTATTCACCGTAGTGAAAGATGCTGGCGGCCAGCACCGCATCTGCGCCGCCGGTTTGGATGCCGTCAGCCAGGTGGTCCAGGTTGCCAACGCCGCCGGATGCAATCACGGGCACGGGCACGGCGTCGCTGACTGCGCGGGTCAGCGCCAAATCAAAGCCGCTTTTGGTGCCGTCGCGGTCCATGCTGGTCAGCAATATTTCACCTGCGCCGTGTTCGGCCATTTGCGTGGCCCAAGCCACAGCATCCAACCCCACGTTTTGTCGGCCGCCGTGGCTGTACACGTCCCAGCCCGGCCCCATGGGCACGCCATGTGAATCCAACCGCTGTTCTTCAAGCGCCGAGCGGCGCTTGGCGTCGATGGCCACCACGATGCACTGCGCGCCATACTTTTCAGAAGCTTCGCGAATGACTTGCGGGTTGGCAATGGCCGCCGAGTTGAAGCTGGTTTTGTCGGCCCCCGCGTTCAGCAAGCGCCGCACATCGTCCACGGTGCGCACACCGCCGCCCACGGTTAAGGGAATGAAAACCTGGGAAGCAACCGCTTCGATGATGTGCAAAATCACGTCCCGCCCATCGCTGGTGGCGGTGATGTCGAGGAAGGTGAGTTCGTCCGCACCCTGCTCGTTGTAGCGCGCCGCAATTTCCACGGGGTCGCCGGCGTCGCGCAGTTCCACAAAGTTGATGCCCTTGACGACCCGCCCGGCGGTCACGTCCAGACAGGGAATGATGCGTTTGGCCAGCATTTCAGCCGTTCAGCTCGTCGGCGCGGGCTTGGGCTTTCTCGAAATCGAGGTCGCCGCTGTAAATGGCGCGGCCGCAAATCACGCCTTCAATGCCCTCGTCTTCCACGGCGCACAGGCCTTCGATGTCTTGCATGTTGGACAAGCCGCCCGAAGCTATGACGGGGATGGACAGGGCTTGGGCCAGCTTGACGGTGGCGTCGATGTTGATGCCGCTGAGCATGCCGTCGCGGCCAATGTCGGTGTAGATGATGGACTCCACGCCGTAGTCCTCGAACTTCTTGCCCAGGTCCACCACCTCGTGGCCGGTGAGTTTGCTCCAGCCGTCGGTGGCCACTTTGCCGTCTTTGGCGTCCAGCCCGACGATGATGTGGCCGCCAAACGCACTGCAAGCGTCTTTCAAAAAGCCGGGGTTCTTGACGGCTGCCGTGCCAATGATGACGTAGCGGATGCCGCCGTCGATGTATTTCTCAATGGTGTCCAGGTCGCGGATGCCGCCACCGAGCTGCACCGGGATGTCGTCGCCCACGGCCTTCAGAATGGCGCGAATGGCGCTGAAGTTTTGCGGTTTGCCCGCAAACGCGCCATTCAAGTCCACCAGGTGCAAACGCCGTGCGCCTTTGTTCACCCATTGCAGGGCCATGTCGGCAGGGTTCTCACTGAAAACGGTGGATTGGTCCATGTCGCCCTGAACCAGGCGAACGCAATGGCCGTCTTTGAGGTCAATCGCGGGGATGAGCAGCATAAATTGAAGTAGAAGTGAAAGCGGTCATGGCGACCAGGAGAGGAAATTGCGGTAGAGCATCAGACCCAAGTCGGCGCTTTTTTCCGGGTGAAACTGGGTGGCAAAAATATTATCCCGAGAAAGGGCCGAGGTAAAGCGTTGCCCGTAATCGGTAACCCCCGCTGTGTGGCGCTGATCTAACGGGCGGGCGTAAAAACTGTGCACAAAGTAGAAATAGCTGTTGTCGGGCACGCCCGCCCACACCGGGTGGGCCTGGGTTTGCTGCACTTGGTTCCAGCCCATTTGCGGCACTTTGTAGCGGCTGCCATCGGGCTGGTGCTGGCCTGACAAATCGAATTTCACCACCTCGCCAGGGATGAGCCCAAGGCTGGGCGTGCCGTCCGCGCCGCCTTCGGCGCTGTGGTCGAGCAACATTTGCATGCCCACGCACACGCCAAACAAGGGCTTGTTGGCCGCAGCATCGAGCACCGCGGGCAAAAGGCCGCTGTCGTGCAATTCGCGCATGCAGTCGCGCATGGCACCTTGGCCAGGCAGCACCACGCGTTCGGCGGCGTGCACCTCGTCAGGCTTGGCGGTGATGACCACGTGAATGTTGCTGTCATGCGCCGCAGCCATGACGGCCTGCGCCACCGAGCGCAAATTGCCCATGCCGTAATCAATGACCGCGACAGTTCGCATACAGGCTTAGAGCGAACCTTTGGTAGAGGGAATCACGCCCTCGGAACGAGGGTCCATTTCCAATGCAGCGCGTAAGGCACGGCCAAAGGCCTTGAACACGGTTTCGGCCTGGTGGTGGGCGTTTTCACCGCGCAAGTTGTCAATGTGCAAGGTAACAAACGCATGGTTGACAAAACCTTGGAAAAACTCAAATGCCAGTTGCGAGTCGAAATTGCCGATGCTGCCGCTCTTAAAGGGCACATGCATCTCTAAGCCAGGACGGCCTGAAAAATCAACCACCACGCGGCTCAGGGCTTCATCCAAAGGAACATAGGCATGGCCATAGCGGCGAATCCCTTTTTTGTCGCCGACGGCTTTGGCCACTGCTTGGCCCAAGGTGATGCCCACGTCTTCCACGGTGTGGTGGCCGTCGATGTGCAAGTCGCCCTTGGCGTGAATCCTCAAGTCGATCAAGCCGTGGCGGGCGATTTGGTCCAGCATGTGATCGAAAAAGCCAATGCCGGTGGACAAGTCGGACTCCCCGGTGCCGTCCAGGTTGATGCGCACCTGGATTTGGGTTTCTTTGGTGTCGCGGCTAACGTCTGCAATGCGAGGTGTCATGGTGGCTTTCAGTGTGTCCATATGTCCGTTAAAGCGGCGAGAAAGGCATTGTTTTCTTCGGGTGTGCCCACCGAGGGGCGCAAACAACGGCGCAATAAGGGGTGCATTTTAGAAACGTTCTTCACCAAAATACCGCGCGCGCGCAAAGCTTCAAACAAGCGGGTGGCAATGTCTTCCTCGCCCTCAAACCGTACCAAAAACATATTGGCTTGGCTGGGAAACACCGTCACGCCTTTGAGTTGAGCCAAAGCGGCACTCATGCGCTCGCGCTCTGCGCGAATCGCCTGGGCCTGCGCTTGAAAAACTTCCCTGTGCTCTAAAGCAAACAAGGCGCACTCGGCATTGAGTACGCTGATGTTGTAGGGCGGGCGAATTTTGTCAATCTGGGCAATGACCTCGGCGCGGCCCAACATATAGCCAATACGCACACCCGCCAATCCAAACTTGGACAGGGTACGCATAAGCAACACCTGGGCGTTGGCCGCAGGGTCGCGGCGAATCTCATCCCACCATGTCAACGAAGAAAACGGCTGATAGGCCTCGTCCAGCACCACCCAACCACCGTACGCGCTGACCTGGGCAATCAATCGGCGTATGACGTCAGCGTCCCATAAATTGGCAGAAGGGTTGTTGGGGTAGGCCAAATAAACGATCGCGGGTTGGTGCTGGGCAATAGCCGCAGCCATGGCGGGTTCGTCCAAGGCAAAGTCAGCCGTGAGGCTGACAGGCACATAAGTCAGGCCTTGCAACTGGGTACTCAAGCCGTACATCACAAAGCCTGGTTCGGGCGCCAAAGCCACCGCACCTGGCGCTTGGCAGGCTATGGAGAGCAAGGAAATCAACTCATCCGAACCATTGCCCAACACCAGCGCATAGCCTGCGGGCATATTCACGTAGTTTTGCAGCGCGGATTTGAGGTCTTCAGTGCGTTGGCCAGGGTAGCGGTTCAAAGCCACAGCGCCCAGCCTGCGGCCTAACTCAGACTGCAAGTCTGGTGAGAGGGTGTAAGGGTTTTCCATCGCATCGAGCTTGACCATGCCTGCGGCCGGCTGGACCACGTATGCGCTCATGGCCTGGATGTCAGAACGGATGAAATTCAATGGGCTCATGAAGTCAAACAAATTATAGTCACCCCGTTACCGACACCTTTTACCCATCCAAGGAGCCCTTATGCAGAACCGATCGTTGTCCTCCCGTGTTGTCCTGTGGGCAGGTGTGTTAGCCCTTCCTTGGTTGGCCGCTTGCAGCACTGTGTCTGGCATGTTGCCTTGGTCTTCGGACAACGAAGCAGGATATGTCACGCTGTTGGACGGCAAAGACTTGAATCAATGGAAGAGCGTTGGCAATGCCAACTGGCGTCTGCAAGACAACGTGTTGCAAGCGGAGTTGGGTGGTGGCTTTTTGGTCACGCGCCAAAGCTACCAAAACTTCCAACTCAAAGCCGAGTTCTGGGTAGACGAAACCGCCAACAGCGGAATTTTTGTGCGTTGCACCGACCCGCAAACCATCAACGCCACCAATGCCTATGAAGTCAATATTTACGATCAACGCCCTGACCCCAGCTATGGCACGGGCGCCATTGTGAATGTGGCCAAGGTCGTCCCCATGCCCAAAGCCGGTGGGCACTGGAACACCTACGACGTCACTTTCAATGGCGACCACATGGTGGTCTACCTCAATGGTGAGAAAACCGTGGACACCCACAACAGTCTCTTGACCGCTGGTGGCCCGATTGCCTTGCAGTACGACAAAGGCGTGGTGAAGTTTCGAAGCATCAAAATCAAGCCTTTGTGAACGACACCAAGCAGGCTTTGCTTGCAGACCTTCCCCATGCACCGGGGGTCTATATCTTTTGGGGCGACAGCAGCTTGCCTTTGTACATTGGTAAAAGTGTCGACATTCGCAGCAGGGTGATGTCGCACTTTCGCCAAGCCGATGAAGCGCCAATGATGGCTCAAACACGCCACATAGAGTGTTTGTTAACCGCTGGCGAAATTGGCGCTTTGCTATTGGAGTCGCGCCTGATAAAAAACCGCCAACCCTTGTTCAATCAGCGACTGCGGCGCGCCAAGCACCTGCACTCATGGCTACTCCGCGACAGCGCTACAGGACTTGTCAACGAACTCGTCAGCAGTGCCGCGGTAGCCCATGGTCAAACCCCGCATTTGTATGGTCTGTTCGCATCTCGCCACGCGGCACAAGACAAGTTGCGCGCCTTGGCCGCCGACCACAAATTGTGTTTGGCCACACTGGGTTTGGAAAAAACCAGTTCACGCGGTTGTTTTGGTTTGCAACTTCGCCAGTGTGATGGCGTGTGTGTGGGTCAAGAACTGCGCGCCAAGCATGACCAACGGTTACAAAGTGCGTTGCTAGGCTTACAAGTGCATGTGTGGCCCTATGCGTCGGCCATTGACTTGGTAGAGCAATCTGGCGACTGGGTACAAAAACACCGCATCGTGAATTGGTCTTACCTGGGGACGTGGTGTTCAAAAGGAACGGTCACCGAATCCATGCAAAGCACCGACGCCGCCACTTTTGATGCCGATACCTACGCCATTTTGGTCAAACCTTTGCTCAAGGGCGAGGCGCGGATTGAGGATGTGTCTCATCGCTGAAGGCAAAGGCAGACAAGGTGGTTTCCATCACACGGTCAGAGAACACCCTGCGTCCGGCTGACTCACCCGCTGCACCGGCCACGATCATCAAAGGAATCAGATGCTCTTCAGCCCGGGGCGGGTGACAGTCGCGGGCACGTGGCGCTTGTTCCCACTCGGCCAACAACTGTTCCCGCTGTTGAGGGTCTGCCTGCACAGCCTGCGTGAGCCAGTTGTCAAACTCGTCAGAGATGGGCCCGTATTGCGGGTTGCCATAAGCGCGCATATTGTGAAAGCTCATGCCACTGCCAATGATGAGCACATCATCATCGCGCAAGGTTTGCAAGGCACGGCCTACTTGAAGGTGATGCACCGGATCCATTGCGGTATGCAACGACAGTTGCACCACAGGAATGTCGGCATGGGGAAACATGAGTTTGAGCGGAATGAACATGCCGTGGTCAAACCCACGCTGGGCATCTGCGCCGCTTTCAATACCTGCAGCTTGCAACAAGCCCAATATGCGCATTGCCAATTCGGGGGAACCTGGCGCGGGGTAGGTCAACTCGTAGGTGTGCGGCGGAAAGCCGTAATAGTCATAAATAAGTGCGGGCTGGGCGCCACTGGTGATGGTGATTTGCGGCTGCAACCAGTGCGCCGACACCAACACGATGGCCTTGGGCTGACGTGGCAAGGTGGTGTGCGCGTTTTTCAGGTAGTCGGCCATGCGGTCCCACGCATCGATGGGGTTCCAGTCCATGAAGAAACAAGGACCACCGCCATGGGGAATGAACCAGGTGGGCATGCGGGTGTGGGTGTTGCTCATCATGTGATCAGGGTCGTGCCTGCGTGTTTGGATACTGCGACATCAAAAGCAAAAGTCTGTGCGCAACCAGCATCTTGCGATGCGCGCTCAATCACAAATTGTTTGGTGCGCCGCATGGCTTCGTGTGTTTGGTGTGTTCTTGCGTAATGTATCGCACCAGCACATTGGTATCAAAGCCGATCATTTGGCCAAAGCGCCACGTTTGGCAATGGCGACACAGATCTGCAAAGGGCAATTTTTTGTTTGGCTTAACAAACATGCCATTAAGCGCCGCCACTTCGCCCTTAGCTGCGACGAGCTCAAAGCGATCAGATTGGCTTCACCCTATCTGATCGGTTGAATTTTGTGAATTTTTTAATCAACAAATCTTAGCTATCATTTCAAGAATATCTTTAATGCAGGAAACTATTGTGAAAAAACCAAGCTGCTACATCCCCCACGCTTTTTTCATGTCCGTATTTTTGTCGACCGCCGCTATCGCTCAAAACACATCCGGACACGCCCAAGGTTTAAGTGAAGAACTGGTTTCAGTTGATTTGTCAGACAACAAAAAACAATTGGGTGTCTTTTCCATCAAAAAAGGCTCCAGCAATCCAACAAAACTAGCAGTCTTATTGCCTGGATCACCTTCTGTGGTTAGGCCTGTTGTCGAGAACGGGGTTATGACTGGGTCTAAGTTAACTGGGAATTTTTTGATCAGAGCTCGTCGATTCTTAGTTGATGACAGCGTTGCGAGTTTGATTGTTGACTGTTATTCTGAAAGCGGCGACTACTGCGCCAGCAGCTACCAAGCCTCAAAGCAGCGCCAAGAAGATGTTGACAAATTGATCGCTGAAGTTAAAAAACGCGCCCCTTCCATCACTGAGGTTTGGCTTGTAGGTACAAGCATGGGAACGATTTCCTCATCGTTTATGCCCATGCACAATGCGACTGGCTATGCGGGTGCTATTCATACTGCTGCAATTACTGACCCCTATGCAAAAGGCTCTTACCGTGAACTTGGTGGATTTGATTACAAAAACTCTACAGTTCCGCAATTCTTCGTTCATCATGCAAATGACCCATGTGCATTGACTACGTACCCTAGCGCAAAGTCAATTGCGGAAAAATACAACATACCCTTGATCACAGTTACTGGGGGCTCTGGCTTTCAAGGGGGTGCTTGTGAAGCTTTTACTGAACACGGATTCCGTGGGAAAGAAAAGGAAGTGATGAATGCCATGACGGCAATTATCAAATCAGGTAAAGCAACCCAGTTAGAAATAAACTGAGCTGAACGACGATTGTCGCCGCCTTAGTGTTCGATAGGTGTTCAGTCCTTAACGGCTCAACCTACTCAACGGTGACCGACTTAGCCAAGTTCCTCGGCTTGTCCACATCCGTACCCCTGGCGCATGCCGTGTGATACGCCAACAACTGCAAAGGCACCACATGCAAGATGGGCGACAACTCGCCGTAGTGCTCGGGCATGCGAATCACATGCAGGCCCTCGCCTGACTCAATGCGGGTATCGGTATCGGCCAGCACATACAGCACGCCACCCCGGGCGCGCACCTCTTGCAAATTGCTTTTGAGTTTTTCCAGCAAGGCATCGTTGGGTGCCACCGTCACCACGGGCATGGCACTGGTCACCAAGGCCAAGGGACCATGTTTGAGTTCACCCGCAGGGTAAGCCTCGGCATGGATGTAGCTGATTTCTTTCAGCTTCAAGGCGCCTTCCAAAGCAATCGGGTAATGCAAGCCGCGACCCAGGAACAAGGCGTTTTCTTTGCTGGCAAAGTCTTGAGCCCAAGCGATGAGTTGGGGCTCCAAGGCCAACACGCTTTGCAATGCCACGGGCAAGTGTCGCATGGCTTTGAGGTGCTGCGCTTCTTCATCAGCGCTCAAGCGGCCTTTGGCTTTGGCCAAGGCCAACGTGAGCAAGAACAAGCCCGCCAATTGGGTGGTGAAGGCCTTGGTCGAGGCCACGCCAATTTCCACACCCGCACGGGTGATGTAGGCCAATGCGCATTCACGCACCATGGCCGAGGTGGACACATTGCAAATGGTGAGCGTGTGTTGCATCCCCAGCCCTTGCGCGTGACGCAGTGCAGCCAAGGTGTCGGCGGTTTCACCCGACTGACTGATGGTGACCACCAGGCTGCGCGGGTTGGGCACCGAAGTGCGGTAGCGGTACTCGCTGGCCACTTCCACTTGGCAAGAAATGTGCGCAATGCTTTCCAACCAGTACTTGGCCACACAACCGCTGTAATAGCTGGTGCCACAGGCCAAGATCAAGACCGAATCCACATCGGCCAACACTTGGGCCGCCAGGCCAGTTGGTAGGTTGGCGGGGTTGTCGAACAACTCGGGCACGATGCCTTCAATGCCTTCCAAGGTATCGGCAATCGCACGGGGTTGCTCGAAAATCTCTTTTTGCATGTAGTGGTTGTAAGGGCCCAAATCGGCCGCACCGCTGTGGGCATGCACGGTTTGCACCACGCGCTCCACAGGCTGGTGCTGTGCATCCAACACTTGGAAGCTGTTGAGCTGCACGTCCACCACATCACCTTCGGCGAGGTACACAATTTGGTTGGTCACACCCGCCAAAGCCATGGCGTCGCTGGCCAAGAAGTTTTCCCCCTCCCCCAAACCAAAAATGAGTGGCGAACCTGCTCTGGCACCAATCACGCGGTGTGGCTCGTCTTTGGCCATGACCGCAATGGCGAAAGCGCCGCGCAGTTGCTGGGTGGCTTGCAACACGGCTTGCAAGACATCACCTTGGTAAAGCGAGTCGATCAAATGTGCCATCACCTCGGTATCGGTTTGGCTCACAAAGTTGTAACCCTTGGCTTGCAAAGCCGCTCGCAGTTCCTCGTGGTTTTCAATGATGCCGTTGTGCACCAAGGCAATGCGGTCCCGGCTGAAATGGGGGTGCGCGTTGTGCACCGCAGGTGCACCGTGCGTGGCCCAGCGGGTGTGGGCAATGCCCGTGAAGCCTTGCAAACCCGAGGCACTGTCGTTGACTTGTTCAACCAATTCGGCCACGCGCGCGGTGCTGCGCGCTCGCTGCAAGCCAGGGGCTTGGCCCATTTGCGCTTGATCGCTGTTGACCGCCACGCCACAAGAGTCATAGCCACGGTATTCCAGCCGTTGCAAGCCTTGCACCAAGATGGGAACGATGTTGCGCTGGGAAACCGCGCCGACGATGCCGCACATAAATGTCCTTATTTCTTTGTTTTCACCGGACGTTGCCAATCGGCAATGCTGGTTTGCTTGGCCCTGGTCACTGTGAGGGCGCCCACAGGTGTGTCTTTGGTGATGGTGGAGCCCCCCCCGATGGTGCCACCCGCCCCCAGGGTAACGGGGGCGACCAACACGCAGTTGCTGCCCACGTGCACATCAGCCTCGATGACGGTGCGGTGTTTGTTTGCACCGTCATAGTTGGCGGTGATGCTGCCAGCGCCATAGTTGACACGCTCACCCACAGTGGCGTCACCCAAGTACGCCAAATGATTCGCCTTGGCGCCCTTGGCCATGGTGCTGTTTTTCACTTCCACGAAGTTGCCGATGTGCACCTCTTCGCCCAAGTGCGCACCAGGACGCAGTCTTGCAAAGGGGCCGATGCGTGCACCTGCACCCACGGTCACGCCCAGGGCTTCGCCATCGATGTGGGTGAAGGGATGAATGATGGCGCCTGCTTCAATGGTGGCGTTTGCAATCATGCAGTTGGCCCCAATGCGAACCCCATCGCCCAAACGCACCACGCCTTCAAACACGCAGTTCACATCAATGTCCACATCAGCGCCGCAAGTGAGCGAACCCCTGACGTCGAATCGTGCAGGGTCGGCCAAGCGCACACCCGCAAGCATGAAGGCCTGTGCTTGCAGTTGTTGATAAGCCCGTTCGAGTTGCGCCAACTGCACGGGGTTGTTGACCCCTTCCACCTGCCAAGCGTCGGTGATGCAATGCGCCTGCACAGAGCAAGCATCGGCCACCGCGAACTTCACCACATCGGTGAGGTAGTACTCGTGCTGGGCGTTGTGGTTGTCCAATCGTGCCAACCAAGCTCTGAGCAATCGGGTGGGCACAGCCATGATGCCGCTGTAAATTTCTTGGATCAATCGCTGTTCTGGCGTGGCGTCTTTTTCTTCAACGATGGCTTGCACTTGTCCCTTTGGATTGCGGACCAAACGACCATAGCCTGTAGGTGTAGGGATTTGCAGGGTCAGTAAGGCCAGGTGCTGGCCATCGCACAAGTTCAACAAGGCTTGCAAGGTGTCGGCTTGAATCAGGGGCACATCACCCGACAAGACCAAGGTGACACCATCATCGTCCAGCACAGGCAGCGCTTGTTGCATGGCGTGACCTGTGCCGAGTTGCGGCATTTGGCGCACGCATTGCAAGCGCTCGTTTGGGGTGAGCGTGGCTTCCACCTGGTCTGCACCGTGGCCGGTGATGACCACCACCCGTCGGGCATTTACTTGGGCGGCCGTTTCCATCACATGTTGCAGTAAAGCCCTACCACCGACACGGTGTAAAACCTTGGGCATACTGCTCTTCATGCGGGTGCCTTTGCCCGCTGCCATGATCACCACATCAACAAATGCCATGAACTTGCTTCCTCGTTTTGCTCAGATTATCAATCAGTGGCTCAGCCACTATGGGCCAGGTCCCAAATGCTTGGCATTAGGCTTGTTGGCTTGCCTGAGTGCTTGCAGTCTGGCCGTGACCGGCTACAACCAAGCCCCCAGTTTGTTGATATTCACCTGGGTCAATCCCCATTTAGACCTCAACTCAGAACAAGACAAGCAGTTACGCGCAGATTTGCAGGTGTTGCATCTGTGGCACCGCCAACAGCAACTGCCTGTTTATGCCGAGGTGTTACAAAAAATGGTGGCACTGGCACCTCAGGACATGACTGGTACCCAAATATGTTCACTGGTCGATGAGTTCAAGGACACACTGACGCCTTTGTCGCAACAACTTTCGCCTGCCATGGCTCGCTTGGCCTTGAAGCTAACGTCTGCACAACTTCAACGCCTTGAACAACAGTACGACAAAGATAACAAAGACTACCGCAAAGAATGGAAATTCGATGCGAGTGCCGCCGAACAGCTAGAGGTTCAAACGGACAAAGGCATAGAGAACGCTGAACGCTTGTATGGACGCTTGGATGGAAAACAAAAAGCCTTGGTCAAGCAACTGGCCAAGGAGTCCCAGTTTGACTTGGGCAAGAGTTGGGGGGAGCGCCTAAGAAGACAACAAGACACGCTCAGCACCTTGGAGCGCATCGCCAAATCACAACAAGGCTTTGTCGCAGCCCAACAAGAGAGTCTTGCCCTGCTCAACCGAAACTTGCTTAACTCGCCCGATGAGTCTTACCGAACCTATGCTGAAAAACGCCAAGCCATCACTTGCGAGGCGGCGGCCCAGTTGCATCACACCACCAGCGTCAGTCAAAGAGAAGCTGCAGTGAAAACGCTGAAAACCTATGCAAGCGATATGCGGTCCTTGGCAAAGGCGGCTGCCTCTTGACCTAGGCCGCTTGAATCAAGCTTGCAGCGCAGCCCACATTTGCTTGTCGCGCTCTGCCGTCCAAATTCTGGGGTGTTTGATGCCACTGGCCTCATCAAAAGCACGGCTGACATCAAACGGCAAGCAGTGTTCGTAAATAAACACCTGCCCAAACACAGGGTCCATGTGCTGGCGGGTATGGGCCATGGCTGACTTCAAATCCATTTTTTCCGCCACAGCTTCTTGACCGCATTTGTACAAGGTCTCTACCCATAACTTGGTGTAGTCCAAAGCCTTATTCACGTCCGTATTGCCTCGCATGGCTTCGCCACGACCCGGCACAATCGCCTCGGCTTGCAAATCCCGCAAGGCCTCTAAAGTGGTGGGCCACTCGGCCAAGTGAGCGTCGCCGGTGTACACACCCGCCAAGTACTCGACCAAGTCCCCGCTGAACAACACCTTTTCAGCCTCAACCCAGGCAATGGTGTCGCCGCGTGTGTGTCCGGCACCTGGGTGCCAAATATCGACTTGCACACCACCCAAATCGATGCGCAAACTCCCCTGCCGACCAGGCTTGCCGTCGCCAATCACCATGGTGGGCCAAGTAAGGCCTGGCACGCTGTCTGCACCACGGAACAAGCGAGGGAAACGGTCCATCTCGCTTTGCATGTCTTCGGCGCCGCGTTCGACAATCAAGTCGTAGGTCCCTTTGCTGGCAATGATTTCTGTGGCACCTTCGGCAGCATAGGCACTGGCACCCAACACACGCACAGCGTGGTAATGGGTCAGCAATACGTATTTAATGGGTTTATCGCTGACAGTGCGAATCTTGGCGATCAAGTCTTTGGCCATCAAAGGTGTGGCAGTTGCGTCACTCACCAAAATGTATTTGTCGCCGATGATGACACCCGAGTTGGGATCGCCCTCGGCGGTGTAAGCCCAGCAATGGGCACTGAGTTGGGTGAAGCTGATGTGTTTATCGGTCAAATCACTTTGACTGGCAAATGCTTTAGACATGTTTTTCCTCGGGCTTAGCCTGTGCTTGAATGAAAACCGTTTTCCAATGTGGCGATGACCTCATTGGCAAACGCATCGTAACTGAGCGTGCCCTGGGGTCTGAGCCAGGTGAATGTCCAGTTGATCATGCCAAACACCATCATGGTCAACGGTATTTTATTGTGGGCCTGAACACGACCAGGGTAGGCCTCGCTCAACATATCGCCCAAGGCATTGACCACTTGGCGCTGACGTTGCACCACCAATGCGCGTTGTGTTTCACTTAAAAACTGGGTGCTGTGCAACAACGCAATGTGTCTTGTGGCCGAACGTTCATAGGTTTGTAAAAACCGCTTGACCAGACTGTGAACCATTTGTTGGGGGCTAAGCTGGGCTTGTGCCGCATGGGCTTGAACCTCGGCCACCATTTCTACCAATAGCTGGGTATAGCGGTCGAGCAAATCAAAAAGCAAGGCTTGCTTGCTGTCATAGTAATGGTAGAGGCGCGCTTTTGACGTCCCTAAGGCCGTGGCCAAGTCATTCATGCTGGCAGCAGGGTATGAAGAAGCCGCAAAGCAGCTTGCGGCCACATCCAAAATTTCCTCTCGCCGCAGATCATGATGCGCAGATTTAGGACGTGCCACTTAACGCTTTCAAGACAAAGGCCACACCACGCCGTTTTCGTTCAGCAAGGCGTCCAAGGACACATCATGCGGCTCGGGAATGAAGTCTGGTAAAAATCCATGGGTAAAGCCCAAACCCACGGTATAGGGTTTGGGTTGAATTTGGCTCAAGGTTCGGTCATAAAAACCGCCGCCATAGCCCAAACGATAACCACCTGGCCCATAGCCCACACAAGGCACAAAAAGCAACGTCGGCTGGATGATTTCAGTGTCCTTAGGCTTGGGGATGTTGTAAGCGTCTTCTTCCATCGCACAACCCGGATACCACGAATGGAATTGGAGTGTTTTGGTTTGTTTGTCTATCACGGGTAAACCGATGCGTCTGCGCAGTGGGTGATCGACCAGTTCACCATCTTCTTTCCAACGGTGCAAGGCGGGTAAGGGGTCAAACTCACCCTTGATAGGCCAATAGGCACCAATCACTGTATGGGGTTGGTCAAACAACCAAATACGCATGACGCGTTGTAACAAATCTGCGCGCCGCTCACGGTCTGGCATCTGCAGTCTGGTTTGAATCAGTTCTTGACGAAGGGCTTTTTTGTCCATGGGAGAATCCAAGCATCCTGTTAGTTGATTGATTGTGTCATGCCTCTACTGTTCGCTCGATTTGCCTGCTGCGCCCTTCTCTTAGGGTGCATGATGACGGCAGACGCTGGCAATAAACACAAAGCCCCAGCCAAGTCCGCACCGCCCGCCAGACCTGCGGATGCAGCCGATGCCGTATTTATCGACATGTCACAAGCCTTTCAAAGAGGCGATCGCAAAAAATTGACCGCCCTGTTGCCGCAAGCCAAAGGCCATGTGTTAGAGCCATGGGCCGCTTTTTGGGAACTGCGGGTGCGTCTGGGTGACGCCTCCGATGCTGACATCAAAAATTTTCTGCAACGCTATGCCGGTAGCTACCAAGAGGACCGCATGCGCAATGATTGGTTGCTGCTATTGGCCGAGCGGCGCGAATGGACGCAGTTTGAGCGTGAGTACGCTCTGTATCGCATGCGTGACGACAAAGAAATCGAGTGCTATGCCAAGTTGATAGAGGTGCAACAAAAAGACCTGAATGCAGCATCGTCACCGATTGAAGACATTCGCAGAACCTGGCTCAACCTCAAGCAGTCTGAAGAGGGGTGCACATATGCGGTGTCTCAATTGCTCAAACAACACAAGTTCAACCCTGAGGATGTTTGGCTCAAAGCACGACTGTCGGTTGAGAACAACCGCAAAGTCCCCGCCCGCGACGCTGTCAAATTGGTCTCCGACCACAGCATGGCCATGTTGGACGAACTTTTCGCGAACGGCTCTCGGTTTTTCTCTCAACGCGCCAACACACTGGGTGCAGAGTCGTCAGAATGGATGACCTTGGCATTGATCAAGGCAGCCACGGCTGACATCGACAACACCATCAAACTCCTGCAAAGCAAAACCGCTTCTGCTTTGACCACCGAGCAAAAGCAATGGGTTTGGGGTGTCATTGCCAAACAAGCTGCCCAGCAATTGGACGACAAAGCCTTGGACTACTTTGCCTATGCAGGCACGGCCGCGCTCAGTGATGACATCTTGGCTTGGAAGGTGCGAGCTGCTTTGCGTGCCGGCAAAATACCGGCCTGGCCGGTGGTTCAAACGGCGATTGAAGCCATGGGTTCAGTGGCACAAAAAGACCCCACTTGGGTGTATTGGCACGCGCGCGCTTTGATGGGTCAACAAGCTGCTTCTGCAGCGCCCAATGCGCAAGCCGTGGCGGCCCTGCAAAGCATTGCAGGACCGCAAGGTTTTTATGAACAACTGGCCACGGAAGAGCTGGGCAAGAAAATTTCCACCCCACCACGCCCCCTCCCGCCACAGCCCCAAGAAACCGCAGCGGCCAAGGCCAATCCCTTGCTGCAACGGGCCTTGTATGCCATCAAGATTGGTTTGCGCCAAGACGGTGTTCGTGAATGGAATTACGCCACGGGTCTGGTCGACAGCGCTGGCCAGCGCGGACGCTTAAATGAACGCGAGCGACTGGCCGCTGCCCAATTGGCTTGTGATCAAGCCATTTGGGATCGATGCATCAACACCAGTGAGCGCAGTGTGCAAATGGACGTGATGCAACGCTACCCTATGCCCTTTAGAAACGAGGTGGTTGAAGCCGCCAACAGCATTGGTCTGAGTCCTGCCTATGTGTATGGGTTGATCAGGCAAGAGAGCCGATTTATATTGGAGGCCAGATCCAGCGTCGGTGCTTCAGGCCTGATGCAAATCATGCCAGCAACGGCCAAATGGACCGCCAAAAAAATGGGAATGAAAAATTTTCGCCCTGAACAACTCCAGCAGCGGCAAACCAATATTGCAATTGGCACCCAGTACCTCAAACTTGTTTTGGATAATTTTCAAGGCTCGATGCCGATGGCCGCCGCCGCTTACAACGCAGGCCCGAGTCGGCCACGGCGTTGGCGCAATGGCCCACAAATGGAGGGTGCCGCCTGGGCTGAATGCATTCCATTCAGCGAAACGCGTGACTATGTCAAAAAGGTCTTGTCCAACACCACCATGTACGCGGCCATGATTCAAAACGAACCCCAGTCGCTCAAAGCCAAACTGGGGCTGATTGGCCCGCGCGACGCCAATGCCCCAGAGGAAAACACCGAACTGCCTTGATCAAGAGCTGCTTTGGGCTTCTTGGGTTTGTTGCATTGCCCACATGCGGGCATAAGCACCCTGCTGTGTCAGCAGTTGCGCATGGGTACCTTGCTCCACCACCAAGCCGTTATCCAACACAATGATTTCATGTGCATCCACCACGGTAGATAAGCGGTGTGCAATGACCAAGGTGGTTTTATTGTTGGCGGCCTCACGCAACTGGGCTTGAATTGCGCGTTCGTTGGAACTATCGAGGGCAGAAGTGGCTTCGTCAAATATCAAGATGGCAGGGTTTTTCAAAAGGGTACGCGCAATGGCAACACGTTGCTTTTCTCCACCAGACAACTTCAAGCCCCGCTCTCCCACCATGGTTGTATAGCCTTGGGGGGTAGACACAATAAAGTCATGGATTCGCGCTGCTGATGCCGCTTGCTCTACTTCTGCACGGCTGGCAGTGGGTCGACCATACGCAATGTTGTAGTACACCGTATCGTTGAATAACACCGTGTCCTGCGGAACAATGCCAATGGCTTGACGCACACTCGATTGGGTCAAGTGGTTGATTGGGTGGCCATCGATGCGTACCACGCCTTGTTGGACTTCGTAAAAACGAAACAGCAAACGTGCCAAAGTGGATTTTCCAGAACCAGAAGGACCCACAACAGCAACCGTTTTGCCAGCGGGGATGACAAAACTCACCCCCTTCAAAATGGGCCGATCCGGCTCATAGGCAAAATGAATATCTTCAAAGCTCACACTCGGCGGCAAGGGCAGTGTGAGCACTTGCGCCTGGGGTGCATCTGCAACCTCTCGCTCTTTCTCCAAGAGCTTGAACATTCGGTCCAAATCGGTAAGGCTTTGCTTGATCTCGCGGTAAATAACGCCTAAAAAATTCAACGGGATATAGAGTTGAATCATGAAGGCATTGATCATCACCAAATCACCCAAACTCATGCGGCCATCTACCACCCCTTGGGTTGCTCGCCACAGCATGGCCACCAAGGCCACAGCAATGATGATTTGTTGGCCGGTGTTCAAAGCACTCAAAGACGTTTGCGCCTTGATACGTGCTTGCCTTAATTTGTCCAAACTTTCCTCATACCTTTTGGCTTCAAAAGCCTCATTGCCAAAGTATTTGACAGTCTCGTAATTGAGCAAGGAATCAATGGCTCGCGTGTGTGCACTGGAATCAAACTCGTTGACCTGCTTGCGAAACTGGGTACGCCATTCGGTCACAGTGACGGTGAAATAAATATACAAACCCAATGCACACAAGGTAATGATGGCGTACCACTTGTCAAATTGAACACCCAAAATGGTGAGCACCAGCACCACCTCTATCAAGGTTGGCACGATGCTGTAGAGCGAATAGGCAATCAACGACTCGATGCCACGCACGCCGCGTTCAATGTCGCGACTCATGCCGCCTGTTTGGCGTTCCAAATGAAATCGCAAACTGAGTTCATGCAAATGCTGAAATGTTTGCAACGCAATGGTTTTGGCTGCGCCTTGGGTGGCCTCTGCAAAAATCAATTCACGCAACTCTGTGAATGCCGACACAGATAAACGCAACAACCCATAACCGATCAGTAAAGCCACTGGCACGACCAACAAAGCCTGCGTAGCTGTGGGCTGCGGTGTCATGCTGTCAATCAATGACTTCAATAAAACAGGAACGCCCACGTTGGCCAACTTGGCAGCCACCATGAAAGACAAGGCAGCAATGACTCGCCACTTGTATTCCCAAAGGTAAGGAAACAAGCGCTCAAGCGTTTTCCAGTCAGACACCGGCAGGGAAGACCCGCCAGATGGGAAGGATGCCGTCGAAGGCGCAGCAGAGGGTCGCATACAGGACAATAGCGTTGGAATGAATAACCAAGGATTGTGCCTGTGACTGCTACCCCTGAGCTGCGCTTTACCGTGAATGCCCTCCCCACCGACCAAGAACTGGTTCTCAAAGTGATTCCCATGCCGGCAGATTGCAATGCCAACGGTGATATTTTTGGTGGCTGGGTCATGGCCCAGGTGGACTTGGCAGGCGCTGTTTTACCGGCCCGCTATGTCAATGGCCGTTTGGCCACGGTGGCAGTCAACGAGTTTGTGTTCAAACAACCGGTCAAGGTGGGAGATATTTTGAGCTTCTTTAGCTCTATCGCGCGAATCGGCAACACCTCCATCACCGTCAAAGTGGAGGTGTTTGCCGAGCGCTTTACATTGCAAGGCACTTATTTAAAAGTCACCGAAGCGATGGTCACTTATGTGGCCATTGATGCGCAAGGTAAACCCCGACACATTCAACGCAAAGACAACTGAGTCACTAAGCGCCAGGCTTGCGCTTTTCCATGAAGGCACTGAATGCCTCTGTGGCTGCTGGTTCTTTGAGCATGCGACCAAAGACCAGCGCTTCTTCTTTGATGCGCTCCAACACCAAGGGTGTTTGACTTGCTTTCATCAAACGCTTGGTCTCCATCAGGGAAGACAACGGTTTCTTGGCCATTTTTCTGGCTTGTTGTTGGGCATATGCATTGGTCTCGGTGGGCGGCAACACCCTGCTGACCAAGCCGATTTCCAAAGCGGTTTCTGCCAAAAAAGGCTCGCCCATCAGCAAAGCCTCCGCAGCTCGCTGGTAGCCCATGAGTTGGGTAGCCAACAAACTGGAACCGGCTTCAGGGCACAAACCCAGGTTCACAAATGGCATTGAAAAAGCCGCGTTATCGCCCGCGTAAACCAAGTCACAATGAAACAGCAAGGTGGTACCGATGCCTACGGCGGGCCCACACACGGAGGCGATCAACGGCTTGGTAAACACCGCTATCCCGCGCAGAAAACGAAAGACGGGCGAATCTTCGCTTGCAGCCGGTTGCTGAAGAAAGTCCGCAATGTCATTGCCGGCACTGAACACTGTTTCATGGCCTTGTATCAGCACGACTTTGATGCCTGCATCAGCCTGTGCGGACAACAAAGCATCAGCCAATTCAGCGTACATGGCCGAAGTAAGCGAGTTCTTCTTATCCGTCCTGTTCAGGGTCAGTGTCAGTACGCCGTTTTCAACATGTTGCAAGATGGGATTCATGGTTGTCTTTAGGTAAGAAGTCAATTACTCAACGCGTATCCAAAATTGGGTTTTGTAAAAAGGACCTATGTAGCCACGGACCTGCAAACGTTTCCCCCCATCGATGGGCACCATTTTCACGGTGTAAAGTTTGCCGTTAGTGGGGTCGAGAATTTTGCCGCCACCTGCCCACAAATGCTCCTCTTCTTTACCTTCGCGCTTTAAGCCACGCAAGATTTCCATGCCAATGATGGGTTGGCCTTTGCGGTCATCTACACATTTATCGCAATTAGGTTTGGCATTGGGATCTTCTTTTAACCCACGAACAACAACGCCGACAAGAGCCCCATCCTTTTCAAGAATTCGTACCTCACCTTTAGGTTGGTTGGTTTCATCGTCAATGGTGTGCCACAAGCCGAGGGGGGTCATCTGGGCAAA
>CANCVB010000032.1 GCA_947381415.1 Burkholderiales bacterium | reverse complement strand
TGGCTCTTATTACTTTGCACGCAGCGCAACTCGCTTTTGGCGATGTCCCCCTTCTTGATCGCACCGCTTTATCCATTGAAACAGGAGAGCGCATAGGTTTAATTGGGCGAAATGGAACAGGAAAATCCTCGCTTTTGAAGATCTTGGCGGGTTTAGAACACCTCGATGACGGTGTTATTCAGTATCAGCAAAACCTGAAATTGGCTTATGTCGCGCAAGAACCGCTCTTGAACCCTGAATTGACCATCTTTGAAGCGGTCAGCGAAGGCTTAGCGCCCTTGAGGGCGGTACTTGAGCAGTATTACGAGGGGGTTGGTGACCTGGACGCGCTACAAAACACGATTGAATTGCAAGACGGTTGGAACTGGGAGCAACGTGTCACTGAGAGCCTGCAACGCTTGCACTTGGACGGCACAGCCATTGTGGGAAGTCTCTCAGGCGGTATACGTAAACGCGTCGCGCTTGGACAAGCCCTGGTGACCCTTCCCGATATTTTGTTGCTGGATGAACCCACCAACCATTTGGACTTAGACAGTATTCAGTGGCTAGAAGACTTGTTGGTGGAATTTAAAGGCAGCGTTGTTGTCATCACCCATGACCGTGCTTTTTTGGACAAAGTGTCTACCCGCATTGTGGAGTTGGATCGTGGCCACCTGAACGCTTACGAAGGTAATTTTCAAACGTATTTGCTGCTCAAAGAGGCGGAGATGGCTGCCGAGGCTGTGACCCAAGCCAAGGCCGATAAATTGTTGGCGCAAGAAGAGGTGTGGGTGCGCAAAGGCGTGGAAGCCAGGCGAACACGTTCGGTGGCGCGAATTGGTCGGCTCGAGAAACTGCGCGCGACTCGCCAAGCCAGGCGCAATGCCGTGGGGCAAGTCAAGGCCAGCGTGGATGCTGGTCTGCCAAGCGGCAAGATCGTCGGCGAATTGACCGATGTATCGATGAAGTTTGGTGACAAAGTGGTGGTCAACCATTTCAGCGCCACGCTGCTACGCGGCGACAAAGTGGGTTTGGTGGGGCCCAATGGTGCGGGCAAAACCACCTTGCTCAAGCTGATTTTGGGTGAACTGCAAGCCAGCAGCGGCAAGGTTCGCCAAGGCGCCAATTTGCAAGTCGCTTATTTTGACCAAATGCGCAACGCACTGGACCTGAACGCCACGCTGGAAGACTTCATCAGTCCTGGTAGCGAATGGATAGAGATTGGCACCCAGCGCCAGCATGTGAAAAGTTATTTGAGCGATTTTTTATTTTCGCCAGCAAGGGCCAATTCGCCCGTGCGAACCTTGTCGGGCGGCGAGCGCAACCGCTTGTTGTTGGCGCGTTTGTTTGCACGTCCGGCCAATGTGCTGGTGCTGGACGAACCGACCAACGACTTGGATATTGACACCCTGGAATTGCTGGAAGAGTTGCTGCAAAACTATGCCGGTACCGTGTTTTTGGTCAGCCATGACCGTGCCTTTTTGGACAATGTGGTGACCAGCACGATTGCCTACGAAGGAGACGCGCAATGGCGCGAATACGAAGGTGGCGTGCAAGACTGGCTGCTGCAATCGAACCGCGCCAAGGTGTGGTCGCAAAAAGTAGCTGAATTCAAATCGACCACGGCAGACAAGGCACCAAGCCCTGCGACGCCCGCCCCAGTAACGGCGGCCTCCTCACTCGTCGCCAAGCCTGCCCAAAAGAAACTCAGCTTCAAAGAACAACGTGAATATGACAGTCTGCCCGGTCTGATTGAACAACTCGAGCTTGAGCAAGCAACCTTGAACCAGTCACTGGCTGATGGCAGTCTGTACGCCAGCGACCCCAAGAGCGCCGCGGACAAAGCGGCCCGGGTTGCAGACATTGACGATGCCTTGCTAGACGCCATGGAGCGCTTGGAGACCTTGGGCCAACGTGTCCCCTCAACCTGACACCCGCACGGAGAACCTATGAAACAACGCCCTTTTGCCCAAGTCGATGTGTTCACCGCCACACCCTACTTGGGCAACCCCCTGGCCGTGGTGTTGGACGGCACGGGTTTGAGCACTGCGCAAATGCAGCACTTCACCAACTGGACCAATTTGTCGGAAGCCACCTTCGTGCTGCCACCCACCCAGGCCCAAGCCGACTATGCGGTGCGTATTTTTTGCCCTGGGCGCGAATTGCCTTTTGCAGGGCACCCCACCTTGGGCACCTGCCATGCCTGGTTGGCAGCGGGCGGCGTGCCCAAGGCCGAAGAAGTGGTGCAAGAGTGTGGCGTTGGTTTGGTGAAGATCCAGCGCACGGCGGGACGTTTGGCGTTTGCCGCGCCACCCTTGCGACGCGGCGGACCCTTGGACGAGGCCGATGTGCAACAAATCGCCCGTGGCCTGGGCGTGGCCAGAAGCGACATCTTGCACCATGCTTGGTGCGACAACGGTCCGCTGTGGCGCGGCGTCATGCTGGCCTCGGCCGAGCAGGTGCTGGCTTTGAAGCCTGATGTGCTGTTGCTGCAAGGTCTGGACATCGGCGTGGTCGCGCCAGCCAGTGGCGAGACACAGTTTGAAGTCAGGGCCTTTTTCCCCGGCAACAACGGACTCTGCGAAGACCCGGTGACCGGCAGTTTGAACGCCGCCTTGGGCCAATGGTTGATAGGCGCCGGGCTGGCGCCTGTTCGCTATGTGGCCAGCCAAGGCACGGCCATGGCGCGCGCTGGTCGGGTGCATGTGCACCGTGATGCACAAGGGCAGGTGTGGGTGGCTGGCGACTCGGTGACCTGCGTGCAAGGCACGGTGCTGCTCTAGGCCCTGCGTCACCCGCGAGACCAGAACCATTCGCTAATTTGGCGACAATGGCCGCCATGGGAACCCTTTATTTAGTGCGCCACGGCCAGGCCTCGTTTGGTGCCGACGACTACGACAATCTCTCGCCCCTGGGCCATCAGCAAAGCCAGCGCCTGGGCGACTACTTTCGCGAGCGTGGCCTGGTGTTTGAAGCCGCGATCATGGGCAGCTTGAAGCGCCATCGGCAAACTTTCGAAGGCATTCAAGCGGGGTTGCAAGTGCCTGAATTAACCCCCTTGGTGTTGCCCGGCTTGAACGAGTACGACAGCCATGCGGTGATCCACAGCATCCACCCCGAACCACTGGACAGGCCTGACACGCCCGAACGCTACAAACACCATTTCGGATTGCTGCGCAAAGGCTTGCAGGCCTGGATGCGCGGCGAAACCCAGCCCCAGGGCATGCCGCTGTTCAAGGATTTTTTGCAAGGCATCCAAGACGCATTGGCCCATGTGCGCGCCCAGCACAGCGGCGATGTGTTGATGGTGTCCAGCGGCGGCCCCATTTCCACGGCGGTGGGCACGCTGTTGGGCACGCCGCCCGAGAGCATCATCGAGATGAACATGCGTATTCGCAACACGGCGGTGAGCGAACTGGTGTTCAGCCCCAAGCGCCACACGTTGGTGAGTTTCAACACCATCAACCACCTGGACGCACCGCATTACAGGGAGTGGGTGACGTTCACCTAAATCAGCGGTTCAAAGCGCTGTATCTCTTGCAGCAACTGGGCGAGTTGCAGGCTCACTGCGCTCAGCAGGGCTTGGCCTTTCTCGGGTGTGGCTGCAGCGGCATTGCCTGCTGCGCCATGCGGGTTGTAGTCCTGCATGTGCCAGCCGAGTTTGGCGCTTTGACCGTCGCCCAACAGCGTGAAGTGCTGCGCGCGCTGCTCGGCGCTGGACGCGAAATGCTGCGCCTCGCTCATGCGCACCTTGTGCGGCGCGATGGCCAGCATAAGCGAGGTTTCCATGTCGCCGCCATGCACGCCAAACCGCCGCTCGTGGGCGTCAAACGCTTGCAGTGCCTCGCCCAAGGGGAGTTGGTACCAGTTGCTGCTGAACACGGTCAAACCGCAGTGGCCGCGCAACTCGCGCGCCACCACATACATGAGCGCCACATTGCCGCCGTGGGCGTTGAAGAGCAGGAGTTTTTTGACGCCCACGCGGGCCACCGATTCACCCACAGCGCACCACTGCTCGATGACCGAGGCGGGTGAAAAACTCAGGGTGCCGTCATAGGCCAAGTGCTCGCTGCTCAGGCCCACGCTCTGGGTGGGCAGCACCAGCACCTGGTCGGTGGGTTGCAAATGCAAGAGGGCCGCCGCCACCATGGCATTGACCAAATCGGTGTCCACCGACAGGGGCAAATGCGGCCCGTGCTGCTCGGTGGCACCCAGGGGCAAGACCGCCACCACCTGTGCGGCGTCGAGTTCGGCAAAGTCGGTGGTGTTGCAATCCGCCCAGTAACGTGGAAAAACCTTCATGCGCCGCATCTTAAGGGCTTGGGTAACATGGGATGCATGTCAGCCCACTTGCTTCGAATCTTTGCCTTGCTGAGCCTGAGCTGGGTCAGTAGCTTTGCTCAATTACCCATTAGCGCTGTGGTCACCACGCCGCAAGTTCGCGCAGAACTGGTCGCGCATGCGCCCCAAGGGGTAAAGCCTGGTGCACCGCTGCTGCTGGGCCTGCTGCTGCAACACCAACCAGGCTGGCACACCTACTGGCTGAACCCTGGTGACAGCGGCTTGGCCACGCAACTGAACTGGACCTTGCCCAAAGGCCTGCAAGCGGGTCCCACGCTGTGGCCCATTCCGCAGATGATTCGGGTAGGCGACATGATGAACCATGGCTTTGAAGGCCAGGTGCTGCTGGGCGCACCCCTGAGCCTGGGCAACGATATGGCGACAGACACCCCCTCGCTGAGGGTGCAACTTCAAGCCAGTTGGCTGGTGTGCAAACAAGAATGCATTCCCCAAGAGGGCCAGTTTGAGCTCCAGCTGTCCCGCTCTGTCAGCACCGCCAGCCACGCACAGGCATTTGAAGCCTTGCTGGCCGCCCAGCCGCACAACCTGCAACCCTCGCCACAAACCGCCCAACTCTCTGCAACGGGTTTGGCCCTGCGTATCCAAGGGCTGCCCAGCCCATTACAGGGCAAGCCTTTGCAACTATTTACCGCACAAAGCGAGGTTTTGGCCAACGGTCTGGGCACTGCGCCGCTGGCGGGCCAATGGCAGGGACAGGACTACCTGTTGCAAGCGCCTTTGCACAGCATGCGCAGCAGCGAGCCGACGCAGCTCGACCTGCTTATCGCAAATGGCGAAACGAGCCCAGCTGAGACTTGGCAAACCAAGGTGGCCATCCAAGGGGCTTGGCCAGCACAAGGCGGTACGCCTGCAAGCGCTTTGAAACGACCGCAAGTTTCGGCAACCAGCGAACCCGCAGCTTGGCCCACTTTGCTCGCTGCCCTGCTCGGTGCTTTGGCGGGTGGCTTGTTGTTGAACCTGATGCCCTGCGTGTTGCCGGTGCTTGCCATCAAGGTTTTGTCCCTCAGCCAGCACCACCACAGCGCGGCGCAACGCCGCGCCATGGGAGTAGCCTATGCCTTGGGTGTGATGGCCAGTATGTTGGCTTTGGCGTTGTTGGTGGCGGGCTTGCGCGCATCGGGGCAACAGTTGGGCTGGGGTTTTCAGTTGCAGTCGCCTGTCGTGGTGTCTTTGCTGGCGCTGCTCTTTACCTTGATTGCTTTGAATTTGCTGGGTGTATTGCACATTCATGCATCTTGGAGCAGCGGTTTGGCTGCGCAGTGGGTGCGGCACCCCTTGGCCGATGCCGGCTTGTCTGGCGTGTTGGCGGTGGTGGTGGCTGCACCGTGTACCGCGCCCTTCATGGGGGCTTCGGTCGGTATTGCTTTGACCTTGCCGCTGTGGCAAGGCCTGTTGATTTTTCTCGCCTTGGGTCTGGGGCTGGCCTTGCCCTTCACGCTCTTAAGCTGGGTGCCGTCTTGGGCGCGCTGGTTACCCCGTCCGGGGCGGTGGATGGAGCAGCTTCGCCAATTGCTGGCCTTTCCCATGTTGGCCACGGTGGTGTGGTTGCTGTGGGTACTGGGTCAACAAACCAGCATCGACGGCATGGCGGTGCTGCTGACCATGCTGTTGCTGGTGGGCGCCTGCGTGTGGGCCATGGGCTTAAACGGTAAAGCCCAATGGCTGGGCGTGGGCCTGTGGGGTGGGCTGTTGCTGCTCCTCATGTTTTCGTGGGGTCCCTTGGTATGGCGAGAAACACCGACCTCGCCACAAAGCGCCAATGCGGGCAGCACCGGTTGGCAAGCTTGGTCACCCGAGCGCGAAGCGGCAGCACTGCAAGCGGGGCAAACCGTGTTCATTGATTTCACCGCAGCTTGGTGCGTGACCTGCCAAGTCAACAAACAAACCACCTTGGGTAACAGCCAGGTGTTGCAGGCGTTTGCCGATAAACAAGTGCTGCTGCTGCGTGCCGATTGGACGCGTCGCGACCCTGCCATCACCCAAGCGCTCGAAACATTGGGGCGCAGTGGTGTGCCCGTCTATGTGTTGCATGCGCCGCATCAATCGCCACAGATCTTGTCCGAGGTGCTCAACCCAGAGTTGGTACTTCAAGCCCTGACCTTGATTCCCCTGCCACAATAAGCACCATGAACGCACCTCTACTCAACGACACCTTCCTCAAAGCCTGCTTGCGTCAGGCCACCGACCACACCCCCGTTTGGCTGATGCGCCAAGCTGGTCGCTATTTGCCCGAGTACTGCGCCACGCGCGCCAAGGCGGGCAGCTTCATGGGCTTGGCCACCAACGTGGACTACGCCACTGAAGTCACCTTGCAGCCGCTGGACCGCTACCCGCTGGACGCGTCGATTTTGTTTTCCGACATCTTGACCGTGCCCGACGCCATGGGCTTGGGTCTGTCGTTTGCGCAAGGCGAAGGCCCCAAGTTCGCCAAGGTCGTGCGCGACGAGGCCGCCGTTGCCGAGTTGGCCGTGCCCGACATGCACAAGCTGCAATACGTGTTTGACGCAGTCACCAGTATCCGCAAAGCCTTGAACGGCCGCGTGCCCCTGATTGGTTTTTCGGGCAGCCCCTGGACGCTGGCCTGCTACATGGTCGAGGGCGGTGGCTCGGACGACTACCGTCTGGTGAAAAGCCTGATGTACAGCCGCCCTGACCTGATGCACCGCATCTTGGCCATCAATGCCGACGCGGTGGCCCTTTATTTGAATACCCAAATTGAAGCCGGCGCCCAAGCGGTGATGGTGTTTGACAGCTGGGGCGGCGTGCTGGCCGACGGCGCTTTCCAAACATTCAGCCTGGCCTATACCCGTCGCGTCTTGGCCCAACTCAAGCGCAGCCATGACGGCGCGGTCATTCCACGCCTCGTGTTCACCAAGGGCGGCGGTTTGTGGCTGCCCGAGATGGCCGACCTCGACTGCGAGGTGCTGGGCCTGGACTGGACCATGAATTTGGGCACCGCACGGCGCTTGGTCGGCGGCGAGGTCGGTGGCCCCGGCAAGGCGCTGCAAGGCAATATCGACCCCAATGTGCTGTTTGCCCCACCTGAGGCCATCGCCACCCAAGTACGCCATGTGCTGGACAGCTTTGGCAAGCCCCATACCGATGCCTCCACCACCGGCCCCACACACATTTTCAACCTCGGTCATGGCATCAGCCAGTTCACCCCGCCCGAGCACGTCAGCGCCTTGGTGGAAGCTGTACACAGCCACTCCAAAAAGCTGCGACAAGTCAGTTAAACCGTCGTTTTGACAAAAAAGTTTTATCTTGCTCAGTTTAGTTATGCACAAAAATTTGGCGACTCTCTAACTAAGGGCTTACTCGCAGAAGAAAATTTGAAGTTCCTCAGTTTTTATTTAAGTCCTTGATTTATATAGATTCCATGGTCTGCCAATTTTTCGTGCATTGTGTCCAAAGCCTTGATTTTTCGGGCTTACGAGCGACGCCTGACAAACTGTCAACAAAGTTATCCACAGAATTTTGGGATGACTCTCAAAGACCCTTGTCAATCAACCACTTAGACCGTTTTTTGAAGTTTTGTCTTAATTTCGCGACGCAAACGGGGGCTTGACATGCGTCGAGAAATTTCTGTTTTGGTGCCCACCCCTGCTTACAGCCGGCTGAGTGGGCCCTTGACCTACGAATCAGAGGTCGACGTCCCGCCCGGCAGCTTGGTGCGGGTGCCTTTGGGAAAACGCGACACCTTGGGTTTGGTTTGGCCCGCCAATGCGCCCTCATCCACCCACCCTGCCAGCAACCATGCCCTGAAAGCCATTCACTCGGTTTTGCACGGCATTCCCCCGCTGTCGACCCATTGGTTGAAATTGATCGAATTCGCCGCCGGTTATTACCAGCGCAGCACAGGTGAGTTCGCCATGGCTTGTTTGCCGCCGTCCTTGCGCGATCTGACCATGCTGCAATGGGAGCGCAAGCTCGCGCGCCGCCAACCCGCGACACCTGCGAGCCAGCCAACGCTCCAGCTGCCCCCACTCACCCCCGAACAAACCCAGGTGCTGGCCAGCCTCGCCCAGCACCCTGGCCCGTTTTTGCTGCATGGCAACACCGGCAGCGGCAAAACCGAGGTGTATTTGCGCCGCGCTGCCATGGTGCTGGAAGAAACACCCCAAGCACAGGTCTTGTTGTTGGTGCCAGAGATCAACCTCACCCCGCAACTCGAAGCACGGGTCCGCCAACGCTTTGCCCATCTCGGCGACACCGCCATCGTCGCCATGCACAGCGCCATGACACCCGCACAACGCCTCAACAGTTGGTTGGCCGCCCACTTAGGCACTGCTCGCATCGTGTTGGGCACGCGTCTGGCGGTACTGGCCTCCATGCCGCAGCTCCAACTGATCGTGGTCGATGAGGAGCACGACCCGAGTTATAAACAGCAAGAGGGTGCGCGCTATTCGGCCCGAGACTTGGCGGTTTACCGTGGGCAATTGGAGGGCGCGCAGGTGTTACTGGGTTCAGCCACGCCCTCGCTAGAGAGCTGGCACCACAGCCGAGAAGCGGTCAGCGGCCAAGCCGCGCCGCGCTACCAGCGCTTGTCCATGCCCAGCCGGGTGGGTGACAGCGCCTTGCCGGTGTTGCGACGGGTAGACATGAACAACCAGCCACGCAAGACCTTGATCTCTGCGCCGCTGTTGAGCGCCATGCGCGAGCGTTTGGGCAGGCAAGAGCAGGTACTGGTGCTGTTGAACCGACGTGGCTATGCGCCAGTCTTGCACTGTGGTGCGTGCGGATGGAAAAGCGAATGCCCGCATTGCAGCGCCTTTCGTGTGTTTCACAAAGGTGACCGCACCCTGCGCTGCCACCATTGCAGCCTGACCCAAGCGGTACCGCGTGCCTGCCCGGCTTGTGGCAACCAAGACATCGCCGTGCTCGGTCACGGCACCGAAAAAGTGGAAGAGGTGTTGGCCGAGATGCTGGCGGACGTCAAGCGATCTGACGGTTCACCCCTGCGGGTGGCACGCATCGACGCTGACAGTACACGCCTCAAAGGCGAATTGGTCAAGCAACTGGCCCAGGTCCACGACGGGGAAGTCGATGTCTTGGTCGGTACCCAAATGGTGGCCAAGGGACATGACTTTCGCCGCGTCAGTTTGGTGGCGGCGCTCAACCCTGATGGGGCTTTGTTCAGTGCGGATTTTCGTGCGCCCGAGCGCTTGTTTGCGCTGTTGCTGCAAGCGGCGGGACGGGCGGGACGCGATGCACAACTGGGCGCAGCGCAGGCCTGTGAAATGTGGGTCCAAACCTTTCACCCCACACACCCCGTGTTTGAGTTTTTAAAACGCCACGACTTCGCTGGCTTTGCCGCCCAACAACTACAAGAGCGTAAGCAAGCCGGCCTGCCACCCTTTAGCTTCCAAGCCTTGTTGCGCGCAGAAGCGCGCAGCCAAGCCGCAGCGCAAGATTTTTTGAACGCGGCCAAGGCCTTGGGGGAAGCACGTTTGCCTGCCCAAGTCACGGGTTTGTTTGTCTACCCCGCTGTTCCCATGAGCATGCAACGCGTGGCCAATGTAGAGCGCGCGCAAATGCTGGTAGAGAGCCACTCGCGCAAGCATTTGCAGCAGTTTTTAACGGCGTGGCAAGAAAATTTGCAAGCGCTTCGCGCTCAACACAAAGCGGTTTTGCGCTGGGCCATAGATGTGGACCCACTGGCCATTTAAGCCCGAGCTTTCAAGCCTTGTACCAAGCCACCCAGGCTGAGAAACTGGGGAAAGCCAAGGCGGTTGAGAGCAATATCACCCGTGTGATGCGAGCGCTGTCGGCACCAAAACGCTCGGCAAGCAAAGCACTGTTGCTGGCGCTGGGCAAGGCGGCCACCAACACCACAGCCATCCATGCGGTTGGCGTGAGCGGCAGACCCAGTTGAATCAGGCCCCAGCCCAAGGCCCACACCCAGACAGGGTGAACCACCAATTTCAAACATACCAACAACGCATCAACGCCGCCGCGTTGCCATTGCCACCACCCCTTCACTGCAGCAGGTACGGGTCGCGCCAGCAAAGCACCGATGGTGAACAAGGCCACGGGCGCTGCCGCACCGGCCATCAAGCCCACGGTTTGGGACAGCATCTCGGGCAAGACCCAGGCGTTGGCTGACACCAGCGCGCCCAAACCAATCGCCCATGTCAGCGGAATGCGGATCACGCTTTGCAGGGCCTGTACCAGCGCAGTACGGGCGCCATGGGTTTGCGCTTGGTCTAAACGCGACAAGGCAATGCACAGGGAACTGGTGAAAAACAAATCCACCACGATGGTGACGATGGCCGGTCCCACAGCGGCAGGCCCAAACAAATTGAGTAGCAAGGGCAAGCCCATGTAGCCCGTGTTGGGAAAAGCCACCGCCATGGTGCCAAAAGCGGATTCGTTCCAGTTGTGGTGCTTTCTCAGGGTCCACATGCCCAACAACACCATCACGGTGGCACTGATGGTGTAGAGCAAAGCCACGGACCCATCCAGCAACTGCGCCATGGGCGTGTTCGCTCCAAAACGAAACAGCATGCTGGGCAAGGCGAAATACAGCACAAAGCTGTTGAGGCCTGGGATCGCGTTCAGTGGCAGCCAGCCCCGCTTGGCCGCCACGTAGCCCGCAAACACCAATGCGAAAAACGGGAAGGTGACACCGAGGATGGAGAGCATGTGCCCCGATTGTCATCGCTATGATGGCGGGCTTTGCCGCTTTCGCCCTGCCTTTTGTCACCTGCATGTCATCGGACCTGAATCTCCCCCAACTCGAAGCGGTCCACCATGTGCAAGGCCCTTGTTTGGTGCTGGCCGGTGCGGGCTCGGGCAAAACACGCGTCATCACCCACAAAATTGGCCACCTGATTCAACTGGGGCTGGCCCCAGAGCGCATCGCCGCCATCACCTTCACCAACAAGGCCGCCGCCGAAATGCGCGAGCGCGCCAAGCAACTGGTGGGTCGCGAGGCGCAAAAGGTGGTGATTTGCACCTTCCACGCCCTGGGCGTGCGCATGTTGCGGCAAAACGGCGAGGCGCTGGGCCTGAAAAACAACTTCAGCATTCTGGACACCGACGACGTCACCGCCATCTTGAAAGACGCGGGTGGCTCCACCGACGCGGCCACCGCGCGCCAATGGCAATGGGCCATCAGCCTGTGGAAAAACCAAGGCCTGAACGCCGCCATGGCCGAGGCCCAGGCCAGCAACGACAACGAGCGCATCACCGCGCGCATCATGGCGCGCTATGAAGAACGCCTGAGCGCCTACCAAAGCGTGGACTTTGACGACCTGATTGGCCTGCCCTTGAAACTCTTGCAGAAGCACGAAGACGTGCGCACCCAGTGGCAACAGCAAATGGGCCATGTGCTGGTGGACGAGTACCAAGACACCAACGCCACCCAGTACGAGGTGCTGAAACTCTTGGTGGGCGAGCGCGCCCGCTTCACCGCGGTGGGCGACGACGACCAATCCATTTACGGCTGGCGCGGTGCCACCTTGGACAATTTGCAGCGCTTGCCGCAAGACTTCCCCGCCCTCAAAGTGGTGAAACTCGAGCAAAACTACCGCTCCACCAGCGCCATCTTGCAAGCCGCCAACAACGTGATTGGCCCCAACCCCAAGCTGTTTCCCAAGACCTTGTTCTCGGAGTTGGGCGCGGGCGAACCGGTGCGGGTGATTGACGCCGACAACGAGGAACACGAGGCCGAGCGATTGGTCGATCGCATCCAAAGCCTGCGCTCGGGCAACGACACGGGTGAGGGCCTGAGCCAGTTTCGGGCGTGGAAAGACTTTGCGGTGCTCTACCGCGCCAACCATCAGTCGCGCATGTTGGAGAAAGCCTTGCGTAAAGCCGCGATTCCCTACAAGGTGTCTGGCGGGCAAAGCTTTTTCGACCGCGCCGAGATTCGCGACCTGTGCGCCTGGCTGCGCCTGTGGGTCAACAACGACGACGACCCGGCGTTTTTGCGCTGTGTCACCACCCCCAAGCGCGGCATCGGCCACACCACACTGCAAAAGCTGGGCGAGTTTGCCAACCAGTACCGCATCAGCTTGTTTGAAGCAGTCTTCAGCCATTCATTGGGCGCGGCGCTGCCCGCCAAGGCCGTGGGCAGCTTGCAGGCCTTTGGCAACGAGATCAACGACTTGCAGTTTCGCGCCCGCCACACCCAAGGCAGCGAAGCCGCACTGGCCCTGCTCACCGAGTGGCTCAAAGACATCGACTACGAAAAGCATTTGTACGACAACGAGGAAAGTGAAAAACTCGCCGCCGCCCGTTGGACCAATGTGTTGGACTTCATCGACTGGATGGCCAAGCGCTGCGGCGGCGAGGTGGACGATGCCGCAGGTGTGAGCCTGGTGAGCGAGTCCAAAAGCCTGCTGGAAGTGGCGCAAACCATTGCCCTGTTGTCCACGCTGTCTGAGCGCGAAAAGGACCAAGACGTGGTCACCCTCTCCACCTTGCACGCCGCCAAAGGCTTGGAGTGGCCGCACGTGATGATGGCGGGCGTCAACGAGGGCTTGCTGCCCTTCAAGCCCGAGGAAGACGGTGTGAGCTTGCAGCAAGACGCCTTGAACCTGACCCGCATTCAGGAAGAGCGACGTTTGATGTATGTGGGCATCACCCGCGCCCAGCGCAGCCTGATGGTGAGTTGGAGCCGCAAGCGCAAAAAAGGCCGCGAGATGGTGAGCGCACTGCCCAGCCGCTTCATTGCCGAGATGGCCTTGAACACGGCCACCACCAAAGAAGACCCGCGCGCCAAACTCCGCGCCCTGCGCGCGGAATTCGCGCAACGGGTTGAAGCCGAAAAAGGGGGGGTCTGACACCCCTTAAGATGTTGCCATGTCCGTTCACCCCTTACACAGCGCTTCCTCTGATGCAGTATGGCAAGCCAAAGTCCATTTGGCTGGCGCCTTGCGCTTGGCCGTGCTCGATGGTTTTGAAGAAGGCATAGACAACCACTTCACCATGTGCGTGCCTGGGCGCGAAGACGCTTACCTGGTGTTGCCCTTTGGCAAGCATTGGTCTGAAGCGCGTGCCAGCGACATGATGGTGTTCAACGAAGCTGGCGAGACCTTGGAAGGCGAAGGTGTGGTGGAGTTGTCCGCACAGTGCATTCACGCACCACTGCACCGCTTAACAGGTGCGAAAGTGGTGTTGCACACCCACCAACCCTGGGCAACTGCGCTCAATATGTTGCAAGACAACCGGTTGCTACCAGCCAGCCAAACCGCGGCGTTTTTCCACAACCGCATCGCCTATGACCACACCTACACCGGTCTGGCCAAAACCTTGCGCGAAGGTGAGCGCTTGGCCGCGATCATGCAAGACAAACAAGTGCTGTTCATGAAGAACCATGGTGTGGTCACAGTAGGTCACAGTGTGGCGCAAGCCTACCGGCGTTTGTACAAGCTGGAAAAAGCCTGTCACACCCAACTGCTGGCCATGGGCAGTGGCCAACCCCTGCAAGTGCTGAGTGAGGAAGTGATTGCCGAGGTGTTGCAACGTGCACCTGCGGACAGGCATCCGGTCGCTGAACGCGAGCGCTTGTACTTTGAAGCCATGCTGCGGGTGTTGGACCGCGTCAACCCAGGCTACGCTGACTGACCCGCAACACGGGTTTGTCGCCCATTTTCTGAGCGACGCTGCCCACAACCATGGGCTGATCGAAACCATGTTGGGCAAATACCGCCATGACGGCATCCAAGGCATCGGGTGCACAACTGACCAACAAGCCACCGCTGGTTTGTGGATCACTGAGCAGTGCTTGGTCCACCGCTGAAAACCCTGGCGGCAACACCACCTCGGCGCCATAGCCTGCCCAATTGCGCCCTGATGCGCCCGTAATGAAACCTTGTTGCGCCAAGGCTTTCACACCCTCCAGCAGAGGTACCGCGGACCACTCTATGTGCGCATCCAAGCCAGCGCCTCGGGCCATCTCCAGCACATGACCCGCCAAACCAAAGCCCGTGACATCGGTCAAGGCATGAACGCCTGCCAGCGCAGCCAAGTCGGGGCCTGCGGTATTGAGGCGTGTGGTGGTGGCGATCATTTGCGCATAGCCCTCGGGCGACAAGGCTTCTTTCTTCAACGCCGCCGACAAAATGCCCACACCCAAGGGCTTGCCCAAGACCAAGACATCGCCTGCTTGGGCAGAGGCGTTGCGCTTGATGCGACTGGGGTGCGCCAAGCCCAAGACCACCAAGCCGTAAATGGGTTCGACAGAATCGATGCTGTGGCCACCCGCGATCGGAATGCCTGCTGCCTGACACACGCTTTGACCACCCTCGAGGATGCGAGCTATCACCTCGGTGCTCAGCACATTGATGGGCATACCGACCAAAGCCAATGCAAAAACAGGGGTGCCGCCCATGGCATAGACATCGCTGATGGCATTGGTGGCGGCGATGCGTCCAAAGTCAAACGGGTCGTCGACGATGGGCATGAAAAAATCGGTGGTGGCAATCAGTGCTTGGTTGTCATTGAGTTGGTAGACCGCCGCATCGTCAGCAGTGTCTATGCCCACAAGCAACTGCGGCGGCAGGGGCAAGCCACGCATGCTGCCCAAAATATCGCGCAAGACCCCAGGAGCGATCTTGCAACCGCAACCACCCCCATGGGCCAGAGAAGTTAAACGCGGAGAAGTGTTTGCAGAAGAAGTCATCGGGCAAATCTACCATGCGACGCCACTTCACTATGATCTGCCACCGGCAAGCCGTTTTGCCGATGTGTTGTGCCATCCGCGGGAGCCTTGTTTGGAAGTTTCATTTGTTGAAGAAATCAAGTCCCTGCGTCTGGGCGAAGGCCAAAGCTTTCATGGCGAAGGCATTTTGGCGGTCACCAAGGCGCTGTTGCAGTCGGGCGTGGCCTATGTCGGTGGCTACCAAGGCGCACCGGTGTCGCATTTGCTGGATGTGATGGTGCAAGCCAAGCCCCTGATGCAAGAACTCGGCGTGCATGTGGAAGCCTGTGCCAATGAAGCCTCTGCTGCGGCCATGTTGGGCGCCAGCATCCATTACCCACTGCGTGGTGCTGTGACCTGGAAGTCCATCGTCGGCACCAATGTGGCTTCAGACGCTTTATCCAATCTCGCCTCGCCGGGTGTGGTGGGTGGTGCACTCATCGTGGTGGGGGAAGACTACGGCGAAGGTGCTTCTGTGATTCAAGAACGCACCCACGCCTACGCGCTGAAAAGCACGCTGTGCTTGCTCGACCCCCGTCCCGAGTTAAGCAAAATGGTCGACATGGTCGAGCATGGCTTTGCGCTGTCTGAAGCCTCGAACATGCCCGCGATATTGGAATTGCGCATACGCGCTTGCCATGTGCGGGGCAGCTTTGTCGCCAAAGCCAATCGTTCCCCTGCGGTGTCTACCCACCACTTGATGGCTGAACCCGCCAAGTTCGACTACATGCGTTTGGCCCACCCACCGGTGACTTTTCGGCATGAAAAACGCAAGCTGGAAGAACGCATCCCCGCCGCACGCGACTACATCGTGCGCCATGGCTTGAATGAACACATGGCGGGCAAGCAACACCAAGATGTGGGCCTGATTGTGCAAGGCGGTTTGTACAACGCCCTCATGCGCAGCCTGCAACAACTGGGCTTGGCCAATGCTTTTGGTGACAGCGATATTCCGCTCTTGGTGTTGAACGTCACCTACCCCTTGGTGCCTGCCCAAGTGATTGATTTTTGCCAAGGCAAACGCGGTGTGCTGGTGGTGGAAGAAGGTACGCCCGAGTACATTGAACAAGACATCGCCACCCAGTTGCGACGCGCAGGTGTAAACACACCGCTGCACGGCAAGGACATCTTGCCAGGCGCAGGTGAATACAACGTCGAGGCCATTACCACCGGCTTGGCCGCCTTTGCGAAGAACTACCTTTCCTCTGCGGCACACCACCAAGCAAGCACCTGGCTCAGCGCTTTGCAACAACGCCGTGCAGATGTGGCCAAGGCTTTGGGCGCGCCGCTGCCCGCACGTCCCCCAGGGTTTTGCATTGGGTGTCCCGAGCGACCGGTGTTTTCCGCGCTGAAATTGGTCCAACAAGACATTGGCGCTGTGCATGTCGCCGCGGATATTGGGTGCCATGCATTGGGCACGTTTGAGCCTTTTTCGACGGGCCATTCCATATTGGGCTATGGCATGAGCCTGGCTTCCCGCGCAGGTGTTTCGCCGATGATGCAGCGACGCACCTTGGCCATCATGGGCGACGGCGGGTTTTGGCACAACGGTTTGCTCACTGGCGTGCAAAGTGCGCTCTTCAATGGTGACGATGCCGTTTTGCTGATTTTCAAAAATGGCTACACCTCGGCCACGGGAACCCAAGACATCATCTCCACGCCCTTAGAGGCCGAGAAGCAAGCGGCCAGCGACAAACAAACCAGTTTGTCGCACACCAATATGACCATCGAATCCACCCTGCAAGGCCTGGGTGTGCAATGGATGAAAACCGTGCATACCTACGAGGTAGCCAACGTGCAGGCCGTGCTTAAAGAGGCCTTCACCAGCGAATTTAACGGCCTGAAAGTCATCATTGCCGAGGGAGAGTGCCAGTTGGAGCGGCAACGCCGAATCAAGCCTTGGATCAGCAAATTGCTCAAAGGCGGCAAGCGGGTGGTGCGCGTGAAATACGGCGTCGATGAAGATGTCTGCAACGGTGACCACGCCTGCATTCGCTTATCGGGCTGCCCTACCCTGACTTTGAAAGACAACCCCGACCCACTGAAGGTAGACCCGGTTGCGACGGTGATCGACGGCTGTGTAGGCTGTGGCTTGTGCGGTGAAAATGCCCACGCCGCCACCTTGTGCCCCAGTTTTTACCGTGCCGAAGTCATCCAAAACCCCAAGCCGTTAGAGCGCTTGTGGGCGGGTTTACGCAGTGGCTTGGTTCGCGCCTTGCAAACCGCATGAGCCAGCCCATCAGCCTGTTGATTTGCGCCTTGGGTGGCGAAGGCGGCGGCGTGCTCAGCGAATGGTTGATGCACACCGCCCAACGCAGTGGCTACCCTGCACAAAGCACTTCTATCCCTGGCGTGGCACAACGCACGGGCGCCACCACTTACTACATTGAGGTGCTGCCCACGCCAATGGACGCGTTACAAGGCAAAACGCCGGTGTTCAGCCTGAACCCTGTCCCTGGCGCTTTGGATGCCTTGGTGTCTTCGGAGTTGCTAGAAACCGCCAGACAAATCTCGCTGGGCTTGGTGTCGCCCGACCGTACCCGCGTGTTCAGTTCGTCGGCCCGCGCCCTCACCACCTTGGAACGCATGCCTTTGGGCGACGGGCGATTAGACAGCGCGTCCCTGTCTGCACTGGTCTCCCAATTTTCCAAAGAAGCGCATGTCTGGGATTTCGGTGCCATGGCGCAAAACCAAGGCACCATGGTCAGCGCCGTCATGCTGGGTGTGATTGCAGGCAGTGGTTTATTGCCGTTTGCCCGTTCACACTATGAGGCCACGCTGCAAGACAGCGGCCCACACAGTGTGGCGAGTTTGAAAGGTTTTGCAGCAGGCTTTGCGCGTGTGCAAAACGCTCAGGCTGTGCAAGCGATGGTCAACGATGTCCATCCCGATATTCAATCCTCGTCCCCTGTGGCAAGCAGCGATCACCGCGGTTGGCAAGAAGCCTTGCCACCCCAAGTGCGTGAGCTCGCCACTTTGGGCTACAGCCGCTTGTACGACTACCAAAGCCGCGCCTATGCGGACGGGTACCTGAGCCGATTGCAGCAAGTGATACAGGCCGAGGAACAAGCCGACCCAAGCCATGCCCATGCCTACCAAGTCAGCCGAGAAATGGCGCGCTGGTTGGCTTTGTGGATGGCGTTTGATGACATCGTGCGTGTGGCCGATTTGAAAAGCCGCGCCAGCCGCTGGCAGCGTGTGGTGCGTGAAGTGAAATTACAAGACGGCGATGTGCTGCATGTTTACGACCACTTCAAACCCGGTATTCCCGAGTTTTCCGCCCTGCTGCCCACGTCGCTGGCCAGCCCTTTGCTGCGCTGGGACAAACGCCGCGCAATCAGCGGCAAAACGTCTTGGGCACTGCCTTTGAAAATTGGTACCCATTCGGTTGCAGGCATGCTGGCCTTGCGTCTATTGGCCAGCTTCAAATGGTTGCGCCCGCATGGCAGTCGTTTTCATACCGAACAAGCGGACATCGCGCAATGGCTGCAAGCGGTTTGCAGGGGCTTGCAACAAGACTGGTCGTTGGGCCATGAAGTGGCTTTGTGCGGTCGATTGATGAAAGGCTATGGCAGCACCAACGAGCGTGGGCGCCACAACCTGCAACATATCCTCACCCACTTGGCAGCCTCGCCTGTTCACACCGACGCGCAGTGGCGCAGCCAAGCGGTAGCCCAAGCACGCGAGGCCGCTTTGCAAGACGAGGCTGGCACACTGTTGGACAACCAATTGCGCAGCATGGGCGTTGCGGCACGTCCCGTGGCCGAGCAACCCCTGCGCTTTGTGCGCAATGCCAGCCTCTCTACCAAGGGCAGGCCCTAGGGTCCCAGACCATTTCGCTCAGTTATCCTCTTGGTTTTCATGTTTTTCACTGCAGGCCTCATATGAACAAGCCCTTTTCTTTCCCGCAAGTCTCGGTTGCCGTCTTTTGCGCTTTGTCTTTGAGCAGTCTGTGCACCATGGTGATGGCGCAAGACAAGGTACAGCAGGTGCGTATTTCCACTTGGGTACCTGCACAACACGCCTTAAACCCTGCGGTACAAGCATGGGCTGACAGTTTGAAAAAAGCCTCTGGCGGCAGCATCAACCCCACGCTGTTCCCCTCCGAACAACTCGGCAAAGCCTTTGACCATTACGACATGGCACGCGATGGCCTGACCGACTTCGCCTTTGTGAACCCTGGTTACCAACCGGGTCGTTTCCCCATTTTTGCAGCCGCTTCTCTGCCGTTTGAAATCAACAATGCCAAGGCAGGCTCTGCGGCGATTGATGCGTGGTACCGCGCCTATGCCGCCAAAGAAATGAAAGAAGTGAAGTACTGCTTTGCCTTCGCGCATGACCCAGGCGCTTTGCATTCACGCAAAAAAGTGGTGTTGCCCGCTGACATGAAAGGCTTGAAGGTGCGTCCTGCCACTTCTACCGTGGGCCAAATGGTCACCTTGTTGGGTGGCACCAATGTGCAAGCTTCCGCGCCCGAAGCGCGCGATGCGATCGAGCGTGGTGTGGCGGATGCACTGACCTTTCCTTGGGGTTCGCTCACCTTGTTTGGCATCGACAAAGTGGTGAAGTACCACATGGATGTGCCTTTGTACGTCACGCCTTTTGTGTGGGTGATGAATCTGGACAAATACAACAGCCTGTCGGCAAGCCAAAAGCAAGCGGTTGACAGCCATTGCACCAGTGAGTGGGCAGAAAAAGTGGGTACCGCTTGGGCAGATTTTGAAATTGCAGGCCACACCAAATTGCTGGCTGACAAGGCCAACCGTGAGATTTACCCGCTGACGCCAGAGCAACTTGCCGCTTGGAAAACCGCTGTCGCACCGGTCAAGCAGCAATGGGCCGATGAGGTGAAAAAACGTGGCGACGACCCTGCTGCGGTGATGAAAGCCTTGCAACAAAGCTTGACCAAATACAAATCGGCGCTTTAAACACACTGTATGTCGTCTTCCAGCAAAAGCGGTTTTGACCGCATCATTGACACCATCGAATGGCTGGCGGCATTGTTCGTGGGCATCGTGGCAGCCAATATCTTTTTGGCTGTGTTCTTGCGCAAATTTTTCGACACCTCCATCCCTGACAGCTACGACTTTGGCCGCATGCTATTGGGTATTTTGATTTTTTGGGGCATCGCCGCCACCAGCTACCGCGGTGGCCATATCACAGTGGACTTGTTGTGGACGCATGCCAACGCGCGGTGGAAGCGCTATATCGATATTTTTGCCACGCTGGTGTTGCTGTTGGTCGTCACTGTGCAAACCATCATGTTGTTTGACAAGGTGGCCAACACCTACCGCGACCATGTGCAAACCTATGATTTGAATCTGCCGACCTGGCCTTTTTTTGCAGTGGCTTGGATGGGTGATGTGTGCGCGGTCTTGTTGATCGCTATTCGCACATGGCGACTGATCGCCGACCCACAAGCCTTAGCCCCAAACAGCGACAACGGACATTGACATGGACTTGATGAACCTCAGTCCCGACGCGGTCGCCTTGATAGGCTTTGTGGCACTGTTCGCCTTGATGCTGTTGCGCGTGCCGGTGGGCATGGCCATGGGTTTGGTGGGCGTGTGCGGCTATAGCTACATCTCGGGCAGCGGCCCGGCTTTGAAGCTGATTGGCCAAACCTCCATGCGCACCGTCACCGACTACACCTTTGGCGTCATCCCCATGTTCATGCTGATGGGCGCGTTTGTCTCGGTCTCGGGTGTGAGCCGCGAGTTGTTCCGTGCGGCCAACGCCTTCATTGGCCATTTGCGTGGGGGTTTGGGCGTGGCTACCGTGTTGGCCTGCGGTGGCTTTGCCGCCATTTGTGGGTCATCGGTGGCCACTGCGGCCACCTTTTCTTCCGTGGCCTACCCCGAGATGCGCCGCTTTGGTTACCCGCAGTCTTTTTCCACCGGCGTGATTGCCGCGGGCGGCACCTTGGGTGCCATGTTGCCCCCCAGCACCGTGCTGGCGGTCTACGCCATCTTGACCCAGCAAGACATTGGCAAGCTGTTCATGGCAGGCATCGTGCCAGGCCTATTGGCCATGCTGATGTATGTGCTGACCATTTTCATCATCGTCAAAGTGCGCCCCGATTGGTTGCCACGCGGCGCGCACACTTCCTGGGCTGAGCGATTTGCCGGATTGAAGGACGTGTGGGCGCCTTTGCTGCTGTTTGTGTTTGTCATTGGCGGTTTGTATGGGGGATTTTTCACGCCTACCGAGGCTGGTGGCGTGGGCGCCACGGGTGCGTTTTTATTGGGTGTGTTGCGCGGCAAACTCGACCGTGCCGCCACCTTAGAAGCCTTGTTGTCCGCCACCCGCACCGCTGCGGCGGTGTTCACCGTGTTGATTGGCGCGCTGATTTTTGGCTACTTCCTCACCATCACCCAGGTGCCGCAAAAACTCACGGGTTTCTTGACCGAACTGGGCCTGGGCCGCTATGGGGTACTGGCCCTCATCATGGTGATGTATTTGGTATTGGGCTGTTTGATGGACGCCATGGCCATGATCATCTTGACCGTGCCCATCATCTTCCCCGTCATTGTGCAGCTGGGTTTTGACCCGATTTGGTTTGGCATCATCATCGTCATGACGGTGGAGTTGGGTCTGATTCATCCGCCGGTCGGGATGAATGTATTTGTCATCAAGAGCGTGGTGCATGATGTGAGTTTCATGACCATCTTCAAAGGGGTGATTCCCTTTGTCATCACCGACATCCTGCGCTTGGTGATCTTGATTGCTTTTCCCATCATCGCGCTCTGGCTACCCAGTCGGATGATGTAAAGACCGCTATTTACCGCAGAGCTTGTGAATCAATTCTGCGTCTGTGCTGCCTAGCGCGACAGTGGTAAAGCGCAAAGGCGTTTCATAACTGTTGAGCATGTCACCGCTGGCGTCTTTGCCAGCGAAACGCATCACTTGTGAGTTGGCCATTTTGCGCGTGGCGCAGTCCACCGTGGTGCGAGCCTTCTCGGAAGATATATCTTTGCCTTCCAAATTGGTCAATGGTTTGGCAAAGTTCGTCAATCGCCACACCGTCACGCGCTCACCCTCTTTGACCAGCGTATCGTCGTAAAACACCTGCGCCTCCGGTGGGTTGGAAACAGTGATCCACGCCGCTTGCGACAGCGGTACAACACCCAGCGCCAAGCATGCGCTAAAAACCGTTTTGTTCAATTGAGTTTGCGTGGTTCGCCAAAGTCGCCCACTTGGGGAAACAAGAAAGTGGTGCTGCTGGGGCCTATGCCCATGATTTGCACTGTCGCACCCTCGGTACCTGCCCCGTCGTAGTGGATGGCGCCTGCGGGGTGCTGCATATAGCTACCCGCTTTCAAGGGCTGCGTGGCTTGCGGATCCCAAGAGTCATCCGTTCCCGCCTTCCATGTGCCCTGCATCACAGTGACATAACGGTCTTCGCGGTGGTAGTGGGGTGCACTCATGATGCCGGGTGGAAAGTAGACCCGAATCACATAAGGACCAGGCTTGGAAGGGTCGCCAGAAATAACAGCAAATTTCACGCCTTTGCCGGCATCTTTCCAAGCAATGTCGTCGGGCTTGACCACGGGAAAGGGCTTGTCGGTGGTTTGGGCGTGTGCAGCCAATACCACCACAGCCGTGGCGGCCAAAATCATCCCTAGGTTTTTAAAGCATTTCATGAAAACTCCCAATAGGCATCGCCTTATCTTAAATCAGGAGGCGTGCAAGCCCAGTTTCTCAGCCTCATCTTCTTGTTCGAGATAGACCCAGTCCACGATTTCATCACTGGGTACATAACCAGCGACCAACTGCTTCATCATCCAGCGAATCACGCCTACATCGTTGACATTCAAAGCGACCTCTAAGGCAGCCAGTTTGGCTTCAAACTGGGCCCACGGAATGAAGGCTTCATGGGCTTTCATGATGCAAGCGTGTATGGTGGCTTGCGGATCATTGCCAATCAAGAGTTCTTCAAACAGCTTTTCGCCAGGGCGCAGTCCGGTCACTTCAATCGCGATGTCCCCCTCTGGATGGTGGTCATCTTTCAAGGTCAAACCCGAGAGCTCCACCATGCGTTTGGCCAAGTCGATGATCTTGACGGGCTGGCCCATGTCCAGCACGAACACATCGCCACCCTTGGCCATCGCACCTGCTTGAATAACCAGTTGAGCTGCTTCAGGAATGGTCATGAAAAAGCGGGTGACATCCGGGTGCGTGAGTGTGATGGGTCCCCCATCGCGTATTTGCTGGCGGAACTTGGGCACCACCGAACCAGAGGAACCCAGCACATTGCCAAAACGCACCATGCAAAAGCGTGTGTCTGTCTTGACAGGGGCCAATGCTTGCAACACCATTTCGGCCAAGCGTTTGCTGGCACCCATGACATTGGTGGGTCGCACGGCCTTGTCGGTGCTGATCAATACAAAGTCGCTCACGCCGTTTTCGGCAGCCGCCTGTGCCGTATGCAGCGTACCCATGACATTGTTTTTGATACCTGCTGCGGGGTTGTGTTCTACCAGCGGAACGTGCTTGTAAGCGGCTGCATGGTAAACCGTGTCGGGGTGCCAGGTTGACATGATCTCGCGCATACGGTCAGGGTCTTGCACCGAGGCCAACAAGGGAACCAATACAGTTTCACTGCCACGGAATTTTTCTTCCAATTCTTGATGGATGCTGTAGAGTGCAAATTCACTCTGCTCAATCAATAACAATTTGCTGGGGCCTACCTGCAATATCTGGCGGCAAAGCTCGCTTCCAATAGAGCCACCGGCACCTGTGACCAGCACGACTTTGCGCAGAATATTTTTCGTGAGCAAGATGTGATTGGGGGTGACTGACTCGCGTCCCAGCAAGTCATCAATATCTAAATCCCGCAGATCAGACACGCTAACTTTGCCTTGGGCCAAATCATTCATACTGGGCAAAGTACGAACCGCCACACGGGCAATACTGACATTGCGCAAGATCTCATTTCGGCGATGCCGCGAGAGATTGGGCATGGCCAACAACACATTGCTGATGTGCAGCGTAGCGACAAGGTTGGTCATGTCCGCGGGGTTGTAAATGGGTTGTCCATTCAGAATATGGCCATGCAAGCGCTCATCATCGTCGACGAACCCAACCACTTGAATTTCATGGCTGTTGGCCATGGCCGCAGCCAACTGCCGCCCCGAACTGCCCGCGCCGTAGATCAAGGCTTTGGGCCGTGATGATCGCTGAAGAATGCTGGCGTACTGGTCGCCTAACCACACACGTGCCAATGCCCTGGATGCACCCACCAACAAGAGGAGCAGAATGGGTTGAATGATGCCAATGGTACGCGGCACACCGGTGACACCCACTGCCGTGAAAATGGTTGCATACAAGAGGCCATAAACAGCCACAGCCCGCCCTACGGTCATCAAGGCGGGCCAACCGCTGTAGCGAAAGATCGCGCGGTAAAGCCCTGAGACGATGAAAATCGGCAGTGCAATGGCGATGGCCGACGCACTCGCCCACACCGCACCCCCAGCCCATTCGCTTTTCCCTGCAATGCTGATGAATTCACCCAAGCGCAGGTAATACGCCAGCCACAAAGTCACGATGCAAAGCCCCATATCCACCAACAAAACTAAAATACGCTTGGCAAACCTGGGCAAGGCCAAGAGAGGGCCTGAAAGCTTAAACAATGACTCTTTCAATGTGAAACACCTTTCTTAGTGAGCACTTTCATGGCGGTTAACCACAGTATCTTGATATCGAATAGAAATGATTTTTTGTAAAGGTATTCTTCTTCGAAGGCGACCTTTTGGGGGATGGGTAATTCATCACGTCCATTCACTTGGGCCCATCCTGTCAATCCAGGTACCAGCGCATCGATGCCTTTTTCGGTTCTCAGTGCAATCAGGTCATCCTGATTGAACAACGCGGGACGAGGCCCCACAAAGCTCATGTCACCTTTAAAAATGCTCCACAGTTGCGGCAACTCATCCAAACTGGATTTGCGCAAAAACGAACCCATGGGTGTGAGCCATTGGGTGGGGTTGTCTAGCAAGTGGGTCGCCACAGCAGGCGTATCCACACGCATGCTGCGAAACTTGGGCATCTTGAAAATACGGTTGTGACGGCCGACACGATCGCTCCAGTAAATGGCAGGGCCGGGAGAAGTCCATCTCACGGCACAAACCAATGCCAGGATGGGAATAGCCAAACATATGGCGGCCAACAAAGCCAGCCCCCAATCGAACACTCTCTTCACTGCACAAAGCCCTTTGCTGCGCGACGCAGACCTTCATCAACAGACAGGGGCGGTTGCCAATTCAACAGGTTTCGAGTCTTTTCTATGTCGATTTCTAGTGACCCGCATATACGTTGGTACATACCCTTGGTGTTCAATACGGTAGTCAACAGATAAAACAACCATTGTGGTATATAAAACAATCGCGCACTTTTCCCCAAGGCTGCACTTGTGCGCTTGAGCAGGTCAACTGTGGAAATATCTTCTCCATCGCTGACCAAAAAAGTTTGATTTGCAGCCAAAGGGTGATGCAAGCTTGTGACAATGAGGTCAATAAGATTGTCCAATGCCACCATACTGCGTCGATTGTGGATCATTGCAGCCAAAGGAAGCGGAATACCACGCGCCAACCAACGCATCATGGATGCAAAGTTGGCCTTCACACCAGGCCCATAAACCAATGGTGGTCGAATGATCACAATTTCCATACCGGTTTCAGCTCCTAATCGCTTGAGCGCCTCTTCTGCTTCAAATTTAGAAACAGCATAGGGGTCTTGCGGTGCAGCAACACTATCTGCCGTGAAACATCTGTTTGCATAAGTTTGCTCACCATTGACTTTGATAGAGCTAAGATAGATGAATCGCTTCACACCCGCTGTGACAGCCTGACGAGCGAGATTTATAGTGGCTTTAACATTCACCCGACGAAATTCTTCCATCGGATTCATGCTTGCATCGCGCATGATATGAACGCGAGCCGCCAAATGAATAATCTGCTTCACGTTAAGCAGCGCCTCAGTCCAATCAGATTGTGACGTTAGGTCACCAACATTGAAGATTGGTAGATCTGTTTGTTGGAAACGCATTGAGCGAACAGCGGCACGAACAGGCAGTCCTTGATCTATCAAGCTTGTACACAGTGCGCTACCGATGAAACCGTTGGCACCAGTTACAAGAATCGTCATTTTTTATACAACTTTTCGCCAAACAGTCCGATTGACGTAGTCGGTGTAGCTCAACACGATGCGCAGAATTTTTTTAGATACGAATTGAACTTCATAATCTTGAACAGGTCCCATGCCTTTGCCGTCATTTTTATTTTGTTCAATAACGACTCGCAGGGCGTCAAGTACACTGTCTTTTTTTAATCCTGCCATTACCAACGTACCTACGTCCATACCTTCGGGGCGTTCATGTGCGTTACGTACCGTGACTGCTGTTAAATTCAATAAAGCGCTTTCCTCTGTGATAGTTCCACTATCTGAAACCACGCATAAAGCTTCTATTTGTAATTTAACGTAATCACAAAACCCAAACGGCTTGAGAAATTGAACGTGAGAGTTCAATTTCTCAAATTTAAGTTCATCTAGGCGCTTTTGCGTTCTTGGGTGTGTAGACACAATGACTGGCATTTGGTATTGCTCAGCAATTGAATTCAAAGTTTCTACCAAATCCTTCAAATTCTCTGGTGTGTCAACATTTTCCTCTCGATGGATACTGACTACAAAGTAACGTCCACACACAAGTCCAAATCGTTCAATGACGTCGGAAGATTGTATTTTCGGCATATAGTGGTCAAGCACTTCTCTCATGTGCGAACCAGTTTTGATGATGGTTTCCGGGCGAACCCCTTCGGCAATCAAGTAGCGTCTTGCATGTTCAGTTAGCACCAGGTTGATATCACTGAGATGATCCAAAACCTTGCGATTCAATTCTTCTGGTACGCGCTGATCAAAGCAGCGATTACCAGCCTCCATATGAAACACCGGTATCTTGCGACGCTTTGCAGAAATCACAGCCAAACAAGAGTTCGTGTCTCCATAAAGCATTACCGCATCGGGTGTTTCCTTGCCCATTACCTCATCAGATTTTTCTATGACGCGTGCTATGGTTTGGGCAGCATTTTCACCAACAGCTTCTAAGAAATAGTCTGGTTTGCGAATATT
>CANCVB010000031.1 GCA_947381415.1 Burkholderiales bacterium | reverse complement strand
TGCTGGCCAGCAAACTGGCTGCTTTGCCCGAATGGCATGTGTCTGCCATTGGGGCAGCCATCAAAGAAGTGCTGGCCGAAAAGACCCTCAAAATGCCCCAACTCGCCATGCCCGTGCGTGTTTTGGTGATGGGCACACCGCAAACACCCTCCGTAGATGCTGTGCTATTTCTGTGTGGCCTGGAAAAAGTTTTGAGCCGCCTTAAACGGGCCTGAAAAAGTTGGTTATACTCTTTGGCTCGACACCCAATGGGGGTATAGCTCAGCTGGGAGAGCGCTTGCATGGCATGCAAGAGGTCAGCGGTTCGATCCCGCTTACCTCCACCAAACAAAGCGTCGAGTTGGAAAGTCCACAGGTTTTGACCCTATCGTCTAGAGGCCTAGGACATCACCCTTTCACGGTGAGTACCGGGGTTCGAATCCCCGTAGGGTCGCCAAGTTTGTAGCACTTGGTTTTAGCTAACGCTGAAACGAAGCTATCTACCAGGAGTGGTAGTTCAGTTGGTTAGAATACCGGCCTGTCACGCCGGGGGTCGCGGGTTCGAGTCCCGTCCACTCCGCCATTCACGAAAACGCACCCTTGGGTGCGTTTTTTTTACTGTTGAACGCCCGTTGAGGCCATGTCGAGGAACACCATGTACAAAAACCTCATTGCGTCGCTGTTTGCGCTCGCTGTGTTTTCTTCTCCTTCGTTTCTTGCTCAGGCTGATACCCCTAAGCAGTCTGAGAGCCAATCGCTCAAAGTCGGCTTTGTCTACGTCACACCACGCTTGCCCAGTGGATGGGTACACCAGCACGAACTCGGTCGCTTAGCGCTTGAAGACAAGCTCAAAAAAGAGGGTTTCAAGGTTCAGACCCAGTTCGCGGAAAACGTTGCCGAAGGAGCAGACGCCGAGCGCGTGATTCGCGACATGGCACGTCAAGGCGTGGGCTTGATCTTCACACCCAGTTTTGGCTATATGGAGCCCACCATGAAGGTGGCGGCCGACTACCCAGATGTGAAGTTCGAGTCCATCACCGGCTACAAGACCGCGCCCAATGTCGCCACGGCCAATGCACGTTATTACGAGGGTCGTTTCTTGGCAGGCATTGCCGCGGGTCGCATGAGCAAGACGGGCATCGCAGGTTATGTGGCGAGCTTTCCCATCCCAGAGGTGGTGCAGGGCATCAACGCCTTCGCTTTAGGCATGCGCTCGGTGAACCCCAATGCGCAGGTCAAACTCATTTGGCTGGACACTTGGTTTGACCCTGCACGTGAGCGTGAAGCCGCCATGACATTGATGAACCAAAAAGCCGATGTGCTGTCGTTTCATACGGCCTCTGAAGCGGTCATGGTGGCCGCGCAAGAACGCGGCAAGATGGCCATCGCCTACCACTCGGACATGCGGCATGTGGCGCCTCAGGCCCAACTGCTGGCCATCACTCATCAGTGGGGCAATTACTACAGTCAACGCGCCAAAGCGGTGGTGCAAGGCACTTGGCAAAGTGGCAATGTATGGGGTGGGGTACATGAGGGCATGATCAAAGTAGACGGTTTTGGCCCCAAAGTACCCAAGCGTGTGGAAATGGAAGTATTGCGTTTGCAACGAGCGATCGGTAAGGGCAGTTTGCAACCCTTTGCAGGGCCCATCTTGGACAACCAAGACCAAGTGGTATTGGCCAGAGGCCAAAGTCTGAACGACGAGCAAATTTTGAACATGAAATTTTTGGTGCAAGGCGTGCAGGGCAGTTTGCCTTGATTGCCTACAATCTGCCCATTCACAACAAGGCAGTGGCATGAGCATCAAAAGCGACAAATGGATTCGCCGAATGGCAGAGCAGCACGGTATGATCGAACCCTTCGAGCCAGGGCAAATTCGCCAAGACGCCGCGGGTCAAAAAATCGTGAGCTACGGCACCAGCAGTTATGGCTACGACATCCGCTGCGCCCCTGAATTCAAGGTATTCACCAACATCTACAGCACCGTGGTCGACCCGAAAAACTTCGACCCCAAGAGCTTTGTCGACATCGAGTCGGATGTTTGCATCATCCCCCCCAACAGCTTTGCCTTGGCCCGCACCATGGAGTACTTTCGCATCCCGCGCAATGTGCTCACCATCTGCCTGGGTAAAAGCACCTATGCCCGTTGCGGCATCATCGTCAACGTCACCCCCTTTGAGCCCGAATGGGAGGGGTATGTGACCCTGGAGTTCAGCAACACCACGCCCTTGCCAGCCAAAATTTATGCTGGTGAAGGTTGCGCACAAGTATTGTTCTTTGAAAGCGATGAGGTTTGCGAGACCAGTTACAAGGATCGCGGTGGTAAATACCAAGGACAAGTGGGAGTAACCTTGCCCCGTGCCTAGAGTGCGACAATCACTCCCTATATGAATTCATTCTCGCAATTGCAGTTAGACCCCCATTTGGCGAAAGCCGTCGCTGAAATGGGTTACGAATCGATGACGCCGATTCAGGCTCAAGCCATTCCCGTGGTTCTCTCAGGCCAAGACGTCATGGGTGCCGCACAAACGGGTACTGGCAAAACCGCTGCTTTTTCTTTGCCTCTTTTGCAGCGCATGATCAAGCATGAAAACAGTTCAACCTCACCCGCCCGCCATCCTGTCCGGGCCTTGGTACTGCTGCCTACCCGCGAATTGGCCGACCAGGTAGCGCAACAAGTCAAGCTTTACGCCAAATACACCCAACTGCGTTGTGCCGTGGTTTTTGGCGGTATGGACATGAAGCCCCAAACCGCAGAGCTTAAAAAAGGTGTCGAAGTCTTGGTTGCCACACCAGGCAGGTTGTTAGACCATATCGAGGCTAAAACCGCTGTTCTGAACCAAGTGGAGTATGTGGTGCTAGATGAGGCCGATCGCATGCTAGACATCGGCTTTTTGCCCGATTTGCAACGTATTCTGAGCTACTTGCCCAAGCAACGTACCACTTTGCTGTTTTCAGCCACTTTCTCACCTGAAATCAAGCGCTTGGCTTCCAGTTATCTGCAAAACCCTGTCACGATTGAGGTGGCCCGGCCCAACCAAACCGCCTCTACCGTCACGCAGTTATTTTTCAATGTGAGTGAAGACGATAAACGTCGCGCTTTGAAACAGATTTTGAAGCAAAAAGCCATTTCGCAGGCCTTTGTGTTTGTGAACAGCAAATTGGGTTGTGCCCGTTTAGCGCGTTCTTTAGAAAAAGACGGTCTGCGTACAGCTGCTTTGCATGGCGACAAAAGCCAAGATGAACGACTCAAGGCATTGGACGCGTTCAAAAAAGGTGAAGTGGATCTGCTGGTTTGTACAGACGTGGCAGCGCGCGGCTTGGATATCAAAGACGTACCTGCCGTTTTCAATTTCGATGTGCCTTTCAATGCCGAAGACTACATCCACCGCATTGGGCGCACTGGGCGTGCTGGCGCAGAAGGTTTGGCCGTGAGTTTTGCCTCTGGCTCAGACGCGCGTTTGGTGACAGACATTGAGAAGTTGACCAAACAAAAAATTGAATTTGCAGAAATCAGTTTGGATGAAGACCGCTTTGTTTCGCGACGTCCTCGCTCAGACAATGACGAGCGTCCTCGGCGCGAAACTGACGATCGATCTGGCGTCTCGCGCAGTCGCTTTACGCCTGTGAAGCCACCGTCCGATCCATTTTTCGATCAACCCTATGAGCCAAGCCCACAAGCCTTGGAAAAAGCGAGTCAAGTCTCTTCCAAAGAAACCACAGCACCTGTGCGAGCTGGCATATCTCCCAATATCAAACCCAAGCGCAAAGTGGCGGCGCTGTTTAAAACCAATTAAAGTTGGTGAATACTTAGCGCTTTTCCACCGAGCCCACGGTGATTCGCTGGTGTTGGCCAAGCCCTGCTGCGTGCATATGCATTGCAGTCAGCCCTCGACCCCAGACGCACCCTGAATCCAATTCCCATACATCTCTGCGGTTCAGCGCGGGCAATGAGGACCAGTGCCCAAAGGCCACAGTGACACCTGCTGTTTGTCGATCAGGTGCTTCAAACCAAGGCAAATAACCTTCAGGCGCATTTTCGGGACTGCCGTGGTGGGCAAACTCCATCTCGCCCGCAGGTGTGCAAAAGCGCAATCGCGTCAGGCCATTCACAATGACCCGTAATCGGTCTGTGCCTTGCAGACTGTCATCCCATCTGCTTGGCCAATTGCCATACATTTGGCGAATAAAGTCTTGCCAGTCAGGGCTTTGAAGCACAGCGCATACCTCGCTAGCCAGTGACAGTGTTTGCGATGCAGTCCAAGAAGGCAGCACACCTGCATGCACCATCAGCACATCGTCTACCATCAGCGCCAAGGCTTGTTGTCGTAGCCAATGGATCAAACTCTCACGGTCAGAACTTTGCAATAAATCGTTGACTGTGTCTCCAGGCTTGAGGGTTCGCACACCTAAATGCACCCCCAACAAATGCAAATCATGGTTCCCCAATAAACATTTCGCACTGTTGTCCAATGATTTCAAGCGTTTCAACACCCCGATGTTGTCAGGGCCGCGATTCATTAAGTCGCCCAGCACATAAATAGTGTCTCGGCTAGGAGAGAAGCCTAAGGTGTCCAAAAGATGGCCCAAAGTGGCATTGCAGCCTTGGATGTCGCCAATCAAGTAAAGTGCCATGGCATGATTGTCCTAGATTCCTGTTTGCTGTGCCTTTTCAGGTGATGACTGTACCGACGCCATGGATGTATTGCTGATTTTTTTTCTGACGATTCTTAACGCTGTTTTTGCCATGTCAGAAATGGCATTGGCTTCCAGTCGTAAAACTTTGCTGGCTCAACTCGAAGCGTCTGGCGCTTACGGCGCGAAAGCTGCACTGACCCTCCAGACGCGGCCAACAGAATTTTTGTCCACCATCCAAATCGGCATCACCACTTTAGGGGTCATTAACGGCATCGTGGGCGAGGCCGCTTTCAGCGAAAAACTGTCTTTATGGCTAGCGACATGGCCGCTTTTAAGCCATGTTGCAGGCATTTTGGCAACCTCGTTGGTTGTCACTCTCATCACCCTCAACACCATTTTGTTGGGAGAATTGGTACCCAAGCGAATCGGTCAGTTGTTTCCCGAAACTGTGGCGCGTTGGACTGCGCCGTTTATGCTGATGATTGCTTGGATGGCCAGACCGTTGGTGCATCTTCTTGCGACCACCACGGCTGTGATTTTGAAATTGTTGCGCATTGATGCCAACCAATCGCGTCAGGTCACAGAGGAAGAAATTCGCGCCAGTTTGGTGGAAGGTGTTGACGCGGGTTTGATTGAGCATCACGAACACCAAATGGTGAAAAATGTTTTTCATTTGGATGAACGCGAATTGCCATCCATCATGGTTCCACGCACTGACATAGCATGGCTTGATGCCCAGTGGTCTGTCCAATATGCGGTGGAAACCTTGACCCAATTGCCATCGCACTCGTGGTATCCCGTTTGTCGCGAAAGTTTGGATGATGTTGTAGGCATTGTCAGCATGGCAAGTTTGCTGAAAAATCGCTTATCCATTACCCCTGTCACTGAGTGGATGGAACCAGCGGTATTCGTGCCCGAAACCTTGACGGGTTTGGATTTGTTATCGCAATTTCGGCATCCAAGTGGTGTACAGGATGTCCCTCAGATGAGTGGGGCAGGTCGAATGGTTTTTGTGGTGGATGAATATGGTGTTGTACAGGGTTTGATGACCCCCCGAGACTTGCTGGAAGCCATCACTGGAGAATTGGTGCAAACCAATGCCGAAGACACGGCATGGGCAACCCAGCGCGAAGATGGTAGTTGGTTGCTTGACGGCATGATGCCCGTGCAAGAACTCAAATCCAGATTGAATATCAAATCGTTGCCCCACGAGGACGATGCGATATATAACACCTTGGCAGGTTTGCTTTTAGCGGTATCGGGCAGGTTGCCACAGGTAGGGGAGGCCACCTATGCCGTCGGATGGCGATTTGAAGTCGTTGATTTGGATGGGCGGCGCATCGACAAGGTCATGGCCAGTTACCAAGCTGAATCAATGGATTTTGGCCCAAATACCTAACGACAGAGATGTCTGATCTCAATGTTTTTTATCGTGTGGCGCGATTTGATCGAGCTTTGCATTGATATTGCTAACGGTTTTACGTATGGCATCTACTCTGCCGTGAAACTCTTCCATCTTGTGCTGTTTCGCGATAAGTTCAGCTTCATGCTGTTTCTGCATTTCAGGGGTCAAAGGCACAGGGGCCTTCTTCACCAACGGCTTTGCGGTGACAGCGGGCTGGTTTGCGTCAACAGCAGTGCTATTGGCGTGTGGTGCCACAAGCTTGGCGTCAGTACGAGCAGGTGTTTCATCCAACACGGTTTCAATGTGGTCTACAAGTGCTTCATCTGACAAAGCTTGCACATGGGGATCAGGCTCGACAACCTGTTCGATATCCATATGGTCATCAGGAAAGTCATCATTTGCATTGACAAACGAGGGAATAGGTTCTGTAGGCTCTGCAATAGCAACACGATGGTCTTCCAGCGCATCATCTGGCAAAGGGGCGTGGTTGTCGTTGAGCGTATCCTGAGGAACAGCAATCTGATGATCTTCGACATTTTCCTTTGGCGAGGCTGCCGTGTGGTCAGAAATGTTTCCATTGGGAAGTGCAGCCAGGTTGTCATTGCTGTCTTCATTCAACACGGCTGCAAAGTGGTCAGTGGAATTTTCTTGAGGTACAGCCGCCAAGTGGTCTTGCACGTTTGTGTTAGCCACGTGTGCAAGGTGATCATCAATATTGGCGCTAGGTATGCCCTCTAAATGGTCTTGACCGTTCTCTTTAGGTGCAGAAAAGGGATGATGATCTTCAAGTTTCTCAGTTCCTATATTTGCATGGGTGTCATGCAAACCTTCATTTGCAACCCCCAACAAATGGTCGTCGCTAGGTTCTGACGCCACGCCAAACACACCGTCGTGAAACTGATCATTTGCCACGCTCGCCAAATTATCATGAAGATGGTCGGCATTTCCAGAAGCGAATCTGTCGTTTGTTTCGTGCTCAGCAACTAAGTTTGGATTGACAGAAGCCGTTTCGTTGTCAGCCGTGAAGTTTTGGGATTTGGCCGCTGTTTGTTCATCGAAATGGGGTTGGATACTTTTAACACCTTCCAATTCTCCGGCCACGATATCACTGCGCCTGGCTTTTGCGCTGTTGGAACCTTCAGGTATCTCGACTGAAAATGCTTTGGAGCTTCGAATGAGGGGCGGTTCTTTGGAAGCCATGGTATTTAACTGCTTACCTGTGTTTTAGTAAATCTCCAGCCAAGTTTACTGCTTCTGCAGCATTGGTAGAAACGGCGTCTGCGCCGAGCTTAATGCTTTCAATGTTGGGATGTAGCAAAGCCGGGCCTCCCAAAATCACGAAAGCGTTGGGATTGCGCGATGCGCTCTTTAATCGTTCAATCAAATTGGGAAGCCCGGGCAGTTGTTCAACCAGACCCACTGACAAACCAATCACATCAAACCATTCATGTCCTACTGCATGGAGCAAAACGTCTTCTGAAGTAGAAATTTCTACCACCACTTGCCATTGGTCAGCACGAAAAAATTCGGAAACCATGGCTAAACCCAATATGTGCTGAGACCCTGGAGCAGAGGCCAGCATGATGCGCCGTACTTCCCCTGAGGTTTGTGGGCCGTCTTGGGTTTCATAGCCAAGTTGCCGCATGGCATGGTGCATGCGAAGAAGCCCTTGCGCAACCAAGGTGAAGTCCATTTGGTCCTGATTCCACATGTCGCCAAGATACCTTGCTGCAGGTGTGATGACCTCCAAAAAGATGGCTTTCGACCCTATACCTTTGTTTTGCAACAAGTCCAGTTGTGTAAATACGGCTAGGGCATTGATGTCCAAGCAGGCGTGGGCAAAATCGAGAACGTCTTGTTGTGTGACATCGACATGCGCAACGGGTTCACTGTCGAGCTTTAACGTTTGTGCACTGGGGTGCGCATCTAACAGTCGAGGAATGATTTGCGACTCGATCACCGACAAAAGCGAGGTCTTACAAGGGTCAGTAGACGCTTTTGAATCGTTTGCCGCCATTGGTGAATGTGCCGTAGATGGGTGTTTGCCCAAAATAGACATTGCCAACCCAGACAATGCTTTGATAGGAAACTTCAGGCGTGGCAGGAGACGGTGTGACACACTGAGATTCATGACAACTCCGTTCGCAGGCATGTGGGCTGTACAAATATGTGTAAAACACCCACAGACGGTATTTTGTCAACAAACCCACTGATGCACCACCCTGTCTAGGGTAAATACCGAATAAATGTCTTCTCACTGGGGTTCTCTGGGGAGGGTTTTCCTTGTGTTTAGAGAGATTTTTGGATAGAAATTGTCGAACCTGCTCGGCTCAAACAGTTAGGGCAAGCGGTTTAAGGTTTATTTTTTTTCATATCCAATGAGGATAAAAAATCTTTGGGCTTAAAGTTTTCTTGCTTGATGCCTGTTTGAATTTGTTTCAACAGCAGGTTTTTTGTTTCTTCTTGCATGCTGGCAGCTCTCAGGCTGATGTACTTAGCCTTGGCTTTGATGGCGTCGGCGCCACTCTCCGCCATGGCTTGTGCCCAAAGTCCATCACGAACAACGCCGTCTTGCATTTCACGCAGTACCAAAGCATGGATCAATTCACTGGGTGGTTTAGACATGGGAAGCCTCTCTTGGGGTGTGCATCTCAGTGACGCGGTCCACTTCATTTTTGGAACCCAGGAAAACACTCACACGTTGATGCAGTTGCTGGGGTTGAATATCCAAAATGCGGTGAAGGCCATTGGTGGCGGCGCCTCCCGCCTGCTCAACCAACCACGCCATCGGGTTGGCTTCATACATCAGACGCAGTTTGCCCGGTTTGTCAGGCTCACGCTTATCCCAAGGGTACATAAACACACCGCCGCGGGTCAGGATGCGATGGACATCGGCAACCATGCTGGCTACCCAGCGCATATTGAAATCTTTGCCGCGTGGCCCTGTTTGCCCAGCCAAGCATTCTTCGATGTAGTGTTTGACAGGTTCGTCCCAATGACGCAAATTACTCATGTTGATGGCAAATTCTTGCGTGTCCGCAGGGATGCGAACATGTTCTTGGGTCAGCACAAACGAACCTTGTTCACGGTCTAGGGTGAACATCGCTACGCCATCACCCACCGTCATCACCAATGTTGTTTGTGGTCCATAGACGCAATACCCAGCAGCCACTTGGGCATGGCCGGACTGCAAGAAATCAGCTTCCGTCACTGCATCGTTGCCTTCCGGTTTTTTCAGCACACTGAAGATGGTGCCTATGCTGACGTTGACATCAATATTGCTGGAACCATCCAAGGGATCAAACAGCAACAGATATTCACCTTGTGGGTATCGGTTGGGCACGGCGTAAATGCTGTCCATTTCTTCGGACGCCATGGCCGCTAAATGTCCACCCCACTCGTTGGCTTCGATCAATACCTCGTTGGCGATAATGTCCAGCTTTTTTTGCACTTCGCCTTGGACATTCTCTGAATGTGCGCTGCCCAAGACGCCGCCCAGCGCTCCCTTATTCACAGCATGGCTGATACTTTTACACGCACGCGCCACCACTTCAAGAAGTAAACGCAATTCAGGCGGAATATTGCCCTTGGCACGCTGTTGCTCAACCAAGTAGCGAGACAGTGAAACCGACATGTCCTAGCCCTCCAATGCGGATGAAATGACTTCGCGCACATCAGCGCTCAAGTCCGGGTTGGCTGAAATTCTTCGCAATGCCTCTTGCGCAGCGCTTTGGTAAGGCGCGCTGAGCTTTCGCCAGCGGTCCAAAGCTCTGGCAAGTCTGGCTGCAACCTGAGGGTTGAATGCATCAATCTCTAGAACACGTTCGCTCCAAAAAACATAGCCTGCTGCATCATTTCGATGAAAGGCTGAGGCGTTAGCGCAATAGGCTGACAGCAGACTTCGGGCTCGGTTGGGGTTGCGAATATGAAATTCTGGGTGAAGCATGAGTTGGCGAACTTTCGCAAGCACTTCACCACCTTCGTCAGGTGTTGATGCCTGCAATGCAAACCATTTGTCAATCACCAAATCATCCTGTTTGAACATGGTGTAGAAATGCGATAAAGCGTTTGCGGCTTGCGGCAAATGGTGATGTACCAAGGCAGACAGCGCATACATTCTTTCAGTCATGTTGTCAGCAGTCAGGTAATCTTTATAAGCTTGTGCTGACCAAGTTGAACCTTGGGTGTGTTTATCGTGCAAGCACAGGTAGTGCAGCGCCAAACCGCGCAAGGCTCTGGCACCACAAGCCTGTGGATCGATTTGGTAAGTGCCTTTCGGCGCATGTGTTTGGTATGCCCAAACCCAATCCGCTGCCAAGTCATGGGCCAGTTGGGTTCTCAAGTGGTTTCTAGTGGCGTGGATTTTGGGAGGATCAACAAGCTCGCATTGTTCGGCAATATAGGTTTCACTGGGCAATGTCAGCACCAGATCTTTAAAGGCGGCGTCAAGATGCACGTCACGCAACACTGCGCGTAAACCAGCTACCAATTCGACAGATAAACCACATTCCAGAGGCGTTGGAGAGGAAACAGCCTGCAAAAGGGCATTCATGTAAAGCCTTTGCGCGGCTTCCCAACGGTTAAAGGCATCGGTATCGTTGGCAAGAATCACCAGCAAATCATTGTCGCTGTAAGGGTAGTGAACTTGTACCGGCGCGCTGAAACCACGCAGCAAAGAAGGTACGGGTGGTTGCGCAATACCTTCAAACACCACCGTTTGTTCATCGTCCGTCAAGACGATTTTTTGATGCGCAAGCAATACTTTGCCGTCAATGCCTAACAAGCCCATTTCTACCGGGATGACAAACGCTTGTTTCAGCGCTTGTCCAGGCGTGGGCAAACAGCTTTGCTTAAAGCGCAGGGTAAAGCGTTGGTGGGCTTCATCGTAGATACCATGAACATCCAGGCTTGGTGTGCCAGCTTGGGTATACCAGCGCTTGAATTGCTGCAAATGAACACTCAAAGCTGAACTTGGGTTGGCGTCTGCAATTGCTTGAACAAAATCGTCACAGGTAACGGCTTGTCCATCAAAGCGTTGAAAGTAAAGCGCAAGACCTTTGGCAAAGCCCTCACGGCCGACCAGCGTCTGCATCATGCGAACAACTTCGGCCCCTTTTTCATACACCGTAACGGTATAGAAGTTATTGATTTCGACATAGGAGTCGGGGCGCACTGGGTGCGCCATGGGGCCAGCATCTTCAGCGAATTGAATCGTTCGTAACAAACGCACATCTTCTATGCGCTTGACCGCACGTGCAGACTCGCTGCCTGCCAAGTCTTGGCTGAACTCTTGGTCTCTGAAAACTGTCAGCCCTTCTTTGAGCGATAACTGAAACCAGTCGCGGCATGTGACCCGATTGCCGCTCCAGTTATGAAAATACTCATGGCCGATCACACTTTCAATATTGGCAAAGTCTTGATCGGTCGCTGTGGCTTGGTTCGCAAGAACGTATTTGGTATTGAAAATATTCAAACCTTTGTTTTCCATCGCACCCATATTGAAGTCGGATGTGGCCACAATCATGAATCGCTCGAGGTCAAGGCTCAAGCCAAAGCGATGCTCATCCCAAGCAACGCTTGCCATCAACGAATTCATGGCGTGTTCAGTTTTGTCTAAATCACCAGAGCGAACATAAATTTGCAGCAAATGCTCTTTGCCGCTTCGTGCCACGATGCCTTGTTCTCGGCACACCAATTGCCCAGCCACCAAAGCAAACAGATAGCTGGGCTTTTTGTGCGGGTCTACCCATTGGACAAAATGCCGCCCATCCTCAAGCGTACCTTGCTTAACCAAATTCCCATTCGACAAAAGTACTGGGTACAGCGTGGGATCAGCGCGCAGTGTCACGCTGAAATTGGCCATCACATCGGGGCGATCTAGAAAGTAGGTGATGCGTCTAAACCCTTGGGCTTCACATTGGGTGAATAAGGACTGTTGGCTGAGGTACAAGCCTGATAGTTGTGTATTTTTAGTGGGATTACAAGTGGTAAAAACCTCTAGCGTGAAGGCTTCATTTCCTTCTGGAAGGTTCTCCAGCACCAACTGATCGTCTTCGATCTTGAAGCTGGTGCCTTGTCCGTTCAACAGTACCCTTGCAAGATTCAGATCTTCGCCATCCAGTCGGAGGGCTTGAACCGGGCTGTCAGGGTTGCGTCTTACCGTCATGGTGTTGAGAACACGGGTTTTGGTCGCGTCTAAATCGAACACCAAATCAACGGTGTCAATCCAAAACCCTGGGACTTGGTAATCCTCGCGCCGAGTAACGAGGGATTGTCCTTCACGCATGGTATTTCTCCTGATTCATAGGGGGGGTGCTTATTTGCAATCGCAGTGCGCGCTTAAACACCTTGTTTGAGCGATGCTTCAATGAATGCATCTAAATCGCCGTCAAGTACTTTTTGGGTGTTGCTGATTTCCACATTGGTTCGTAAATCCTTGATGCGACTTTGGTCAAGCACGTAACTGCGGATTTGGTGACCCCAGCCCACATCGGTTTTCGTGTCTTCGAGCTTTTGTTGGGCTTCCATGCGTTTGCGCATTTCAAAATCGTACAAACGAGAGCGCAAGCGTTTCCATGCCACATCACGGTTGCTGTGCTGACTGCGTCCATCTTGGCACTGAACCACAATGCCAGTTGGTATGTGAGTGAGGCGAACCGCAGAGTCGGTTTTGTTGATGTGCTGTCCGCCAGCGCCACTGGCACGAAACGTGTCGGTTCTGACATCGGCGGGGTTGATGTCAATTTCAATGGAGTCATCAATTTCAGGGTAGACAAAAATGCTGGCAAAACTGGTGTGCCGTCCACCTGCCGAGTCAAAGGGCGATTTACGCACCAAACGATGCACGCCAGTTTCGGTACGTAACAAACCGAAAGCATATTCCCCTTCAATTTTCAACGTAGCCCCTTTGATACCCGCCACATCACCGGCGGATTCATCTTCTAAGGTGGCTTTGAATCCTTTGCGTTCAGCGTACTTCAGGTATTGGCGTAACAACATACTGGCCCAATCACAGGCCTCGGTACCACCGGCACCTGCTTGGATATCCAAGAAGGCATTCAATGGATCCGCTGGGTTGTTGAACATTCTGCGGAATTCGAGTTTCTCGACTTCTGAGACGATGCGTTGCGTGTCTTCCTCTATCGTGAGCAGACCTGATTCATCGTTATCAGATTTGCTCATGTCAAACAACTCTGTGTTGTCTGCAATTTCTTGTCCCAAACGGTGCAGGGTTAAAACAATATCGTCAAGAGACTTTTTCTCTTTCCCCAGCTCTTGGGCTTTTTTGGGGTCATTCCAGACGTTGGGGTCTTCTAATGAAGCGTTGACAGTTCTGAGACGTTCGGATTTGGCATCGAAGTCAAAGATACCCCCGAAGATCTAAGGTACGCATTTGCAAGTCATTCAGTAAATTGCCAATGTGGTTGATGCGTTCTGCTTCCATGGTGATGTCCAGTGTTTCTAAAAACCTGATTATCCCCTGTACTCAAGCCGAGGGCAGGGCGACAGCTTGCAAAGCTTGACCGAAAGGACTTTCCTTACACAAGTCGGCCAGTCCTTGCAGAACATCGCCCACCACAATAATGGCTGGACTGCTGATGGCGGCCGATTGAATTAAAGCGTGCAACGCATGCAATGGACCTGTTACGCTTTGTTGGTTGGCCAGGCTGGCATTTTGGACAGCTGCAAAAGGGGTATCGGGTGGCATGGATTTGATCAATGCGTTTTGCAAATCCAGCGCTGTATTGACCCCCATGTAAATCACCAAGGTCAAGCGACAACTGTGGGCGGTTCTTCCCAACATTTCCCAGTCCACCGCGGGAATCTCTTTCTGCGAAGACGGTGAGTGCCCCGTCACGAAGACCGTGCCGTGCGAAAAATAACGATGGGTCAGTGAAAGCCCCAAACTGTTGGCAGCAACCAATCCCGCAGTGACCCCATTGACCACTTTGACCGAAATACCTTGCGATTGAAGGTAAGCCATTTCTTCGCCTGCTCGCCCAAACAATAACGGGTCGCCGCCTTTGAGTCGAACCACGTTTTCACCAGCCAAGGCCTCTTGCACCATCAGCTTTTCAATGAATGCTTGCGGCGTAGACTGACATCCCCCACGCTTGCCCACAGGCACGATGCGTGCACCGGGCTTTGCCAGTTTTAAAGTATCGGGATGGACCAAATCATCAACCAATATCACACTGGCCTCTCCAATCGCCTTAGCGGCTTTGAGGGTTAAGAGTTCGGGGTCGCCGGGGCCTGCGCCAACCAGCGTGACACAGACCGGATGTTGAGGTGAGCTCATAGGGATTTCGCCTCATTTAACGAATGGGTACAGGCCAAAGACAGACGCGAGATCAAATCAATTTGAGCCAATAAAGAGGGTGGAACAGCGCGCTTCCCACAAAGTATGTCGTCGTTGAAGTGCAGGGTTTGGGTGAGGTTCATACCTGTAGGGAAATCAGTCACCATGTGTTGAGACTCAGCTTCCCTGTGAAGATCTGGTTGAATTTCACCATGCAGCAAACTTCGCATTTGCGGTATTTTTCGGGGATCGGCCACAGGTTCTCCCTCGGTCCCCCGTAGCAACAAGGCATTGGCTTTCTGTTGGTGCAAAGTCTCTTCCATGGACGTGGCGTATTCAGGATGGGTATAGCTGGCAACTTGCAAACTTGAACCTGAAACTGGATTCATTAATTTGGCCAAGCTGTGTCCAGCGTTGCGTAATCCCGTTTGTCGGCGCACTTGTAACAGTGCCCACAATCCTTGGGATAGCAATGCGGTAGGTGCAAATACCACTTCACCTTGGGCAATTGCCGTGGCGTGAGTGGCAGGTGCGATGCCCATGGCAGACATCAACTCTTCAGAGGTAAGCCGACTGTCACCGCTTGGGCATCCATGTATCAACACTGCATGTCCTTGTTTTGCCAGCAACTTTGCCAGCAAAGGGGTCAGCAATGGCAGCCTTCTTGCGCCGTTGTAACTGGGTAAAACAACCACAGGCTGGGTATAGGTGTTTGTGAAAGCCGTCAGTTGCGAATGAATCGCATCTAAAAACCCCAACATTTCCTCGGCTGTTTCCCCTTTGATGCGCATCGCCAGACAAAACGCGCCCAATGCCACTGGCTCAACGGTTTGTGTCAAGACCTGTGTCATCAAATCGCAGGCTTGTTCGCGGGTCAAATCTCTTGCCCCTTGTTTGCCTCTGCCGATTTCGCGAATGTAATGCGCTATGCCCATGGGTACATTGTCTGACATGCCAAATGACTTGCAGTTATGTTGTGAATGAAGGGGGATAAACTCACTCAAATGTTGATCTTAGGGATTGAGTCATCTTGCGATGAAACTGGGGTGGCCTTGGTCCAGACCGAGGAGGGGTTAGTGTGGCCTCGCTTGTTGGCTCAGCACTTGCATACCCAAGCGGCGATGCACGAGGCTTTCGGTGGCGTTGTCCCAGAGTTAGCCAGCAGGGACCATATTCGACGAGTGATTCCCTTGGTTGAGCAAGTCATGGCATCTGCCCAGCAGACCTTGTCAAAGATTGACGTGGTTGCTTTTACCCGTGGGCCTGGACTTGCTGGCGCGTTGTTGGTTGGTGCAGGCACTGCCTGCGCGTTGGCAGCAAGTCTAGGCAAGCCAGTGGTGGGTATCCACCATTTAGAGGGGCATTTACTGTCACCATTTTTGAGTGACGATCCCCCCGAATTCCCGTTTGTTGCTTTGTTGGTGACTGGCGGGCATACACAGCTGATGCGTGTTCAAGGCATTGGGCAATACGAACTCTTGGGTGAAACCATTGATGACGCGGCGGGAGAAGCGTTTGACAAGTCTGCCAAGTTGCTCGGCTTGGGTTATCCAGGTGGGCCAGCTTTATCGGCATTAGCCAACCAAGGGCGAGCTGATGCCTACGCGTTCCCACGTCCGTTATTGCACCAGTCTCATTTGGATTTTTCTTTTGCGGGACTTAAAACAGCTGTTCTTACACAGTGCAAAAAGTCCGGTGAGGATTTGCCGCTACACCGGGCAGATATTGCCGCCTCTACCCAAGCCGCTATCGTCGATGTATTGGTTAAAAAATCGCTGCGTGCGCTCAGTCAAACGGGATTGAAGCGCTTGGTGGTTGCTGGTGGTGTCGGGGCCAACAAACTGTTACGGCAACAACTCAATGCCTCTGCTAAGGGTGTGGGTGCTACTGTTCATTACCCGGAGGCTGAGTGGTGTACCGACAATGGGGCCATGATTGCGATGGCCGCTGCCATGCGCTTGCAAAAGGGTCTGGCAGAGCTCGACACGACTTACGCCTTTGATGTATTACCCCGGTGGCCATTGGCCTTGATGTAACGCATTTTTGATCTCTTACCATGCGACCAGCCATACAACAACTTCAAGCTTCCAAAATACGCGAACTGGCCAATGCAGGTCTTGGCCGCAGTGACGTATTGCCCTTTTGGTTTGGTGAAAGTGACGAGGTTACGCCTGAATTTATTCGCCAAGCAGCGATAGACTCGTTGCAGGCTGGCGAAACCTTTTATGCCCATAACCTTGGCCTGCCTGAGTTACGTGCGTCGATTTCAATTGAAATGAACAAGCGTCATGGCCAAAGCATCGCCAGCGAGCGCATCGCTGTGACCTCTGGGGGTGTCAATGCCTTGATGTTGGCCATGCAGGCTTTGGTAGATGCTGGTGATGAAGTGTTGGTGGTGACCCCTGTGTGGCCAAATTTGACAGCGCAACCTCAGATTTTGGGTGCTGACCTGCGGACCATCAGTCTGGAACCTGCCAAAGGCAAGTGGGAGCTGCCGCTAGAAAAGCTCCTCAACAGCATCACTTCAAATACCCGTTTGTTGGTCCTCAATTCCCCCAACAACCCGACCGGTTGGACCTTGAATCGACAAGAGCAGCAAGCTATCTTGGACAAATGTCGAAGCACTGAGACTTGGATTTTGGCGGATGAGGTTTATGAAAGCCTTTTTTTTCTGGAAAGTCAAAACCATTGCGCGCCCAGTTTTTTGGATATTGCAACCCAAGACGATAGGCTGGTCATTGCCCACAGTTTTTCCAAAAGCTTTTTAATGACAGGTTGGCGTTTGGGTTGGTTGGTGATGCCGCCGAATATGACTGAACATATGGGTAAGTTGATTGAGTTCAACACCTCGTGTGCCAGCACTTTTGTGCAGCGCGCAGGGTTGATAGCCTTGCAACGTGCCGAAGAGGTCACCCCCCGCGTGGTGGCACATATGCGGTCATGCCGTGACACGCTCGCCCAAGCGCTGAGCGGTGTTTCGCAGATTGAATTTGCCTTGCCTGACGGGGGAATGTATTTGTTTTTACGCTTGCCAGAAGGCTGGGATGACTTTCACATCGCTAAGCGTTTGGTGGCGGAAGCGGGGCTAGGCCTGGCGCCTGGCAGCGCCTTTGCACCTGAGGCACAGGGCTGGCTGCGATGGTGCTTTGCCTCAAAAGAGCTTGACCGGTTGGTGCTTGGGGCGCAGAGATTGGAAACCTGGTTATCCAAGCTATAATGTCAAGGCTTGTACCAAAGTGGTAAAAGTTCACGCCATCTGGCATTTCCGGCTGTTGGCGCATGTCAAATTTTTTGGAAAACACCATGACAACTCTCAATAAAGCAGAGGTCGTAAAGGCCAATGCACGTTCCGCCAACGATACTGGCAGTCCCGAAGTGCAAGTCGCCATTCTGACTGCACGTATCAATGAACTGACTCCCCACTTTAAAACCCACGCCAAAGACCACCATGGTCGTCGTGGCTTGTTGCGCATGGTCAGTCGTCGTCGTAAATTGCTCGACTACCTGAAATCCAAAGACGCAGAGCGTTATTCTTCGCTCATCGCAAAATTGGGATTGCGTAAATAATTCTTCACCTCAGCCAAGCTCAGTTCTTTGTGTATTGGGCTTGGTTGCAGTGAAGTACCCACAAAAACTCCGAAGCAGATCGAAGCTGTGTCATTCCAAAAAAAGTGTTTTTTCTGGAATGGCATCGTAGTCTGACAAGCGTTTTTGGGCTTTGGTGAAGTGGCCTTCACTTCCCGACTCTTATCAGGAAACACACATGTCCTTATTCAACAAAGTAAGCAAAACTTTTCAATGGGGCCAGCACACGGTCACCATGGAAACTGGCGAAATTGCTCGCCAAGCCAGCGGTGCTGTGCTGGTCAACATCGATGACACCGTGGTCCTAGCCACCGTTGTCGGTTCCAAAAACGCCAAAGCCGGCCAAGATTTTTTCCCTCTGACGGTTGACTACATTGAGAAAACCTATGCTGCCGGCAAGATCCCTGGCAGTTTTTTCAAGCGCGAAGCCAAGCCCAGCGAACTCGAGACCCTCACCAGTCGGTTGATCGATCGGCCTATCCGTCCGCTGTTCCCAGAAGGTTTTTATAACGATGTACACGTTGTTATTCACACTGTTTCTTTGAACCCCGAAGTTGATGCTGACATCGCGGCCATGATTGGCACCTCAGCAGCGCTGGCCATCTCTGGTATCCCTTTCAATGGCCCCATCGGTGCTGCGCGCGTGGGTTACATCAATGGCGAATACGTTTTAAACCCAGGGCAAACACAGCGCAAAGACAGCCAAATGGAATTGGTTGTTGCAGGTACTGAAACCGCCGTGTTGATGGTCGAGTCTGAAGCCTTGCAATTGTCTGAAGAAATCATGTTGGGCGCCGTGGTGTTTGGCCATGAGCAAGGCAAAATTGCGATCAATGCCATTCATGAGTTGGTCCGTGATGCGGGTAAACCTGTTTGGGATTGGCATGCCCCTGCCAAAGATGAGCCCTTGATTGCCAAGGTAGGTGCTTTGGCTGAAGAAAAGTTGGCTGCTGCCTACCAAATCCGCAACAAACAAAGCCGTACACAAGCCTGCCGTGAAGCCTATGCTGCAGTCATGGACGGCTTGAAAGTCGATGGTGTGGAGTTTGATGGCGTCAAAGTGGAAAGCATGCTTTTTGACATCGAGGCACGCATTGTTCGCAGTCAAATTTTGGCAGGTGAGCCCCGTATCGACGGGCGCGACACACGCACTGTTCGTCCCATTGAAATCCGCAACAGCGTGTTGCCCCGCACCCATGGCTCTGCCTTGTTCACGCGTGGCGAAACACAAGCCTTGGTGATCACCACCTTGGGTACCGAGCGCGACGCACAACGCATTGATGCATTGGCTGGAGAGTTTGAAGACCGCTTCATGTTCCACTACAACATGCCTCCGTTCGCGACAGGCGAGGTGGGCCGTATGGGCTCGACCAAGCGACGTGAAATCGGCCATGGCCGACTGGCCAAGCGAGCTTTGGCGGCATGTTTACCCACCAAAGAAGAATTCCCCTACACCGTTCGCGTGGTATCGGAAATCACAGAATCCAATGGATCGTCATCCATGGCTTCGGTGTGCGGCGGTTGCTTGTCCATGATGGACGCCGGCGTTCCCATGAAAGCGCATGTGGCAGGTATTGCCATGGGTCTCATCAAAGACGGTAACCGCTTTGCGGTATTGACCGACATCTTGGGTGATGAAGATCATTTGGGCGACATGGATTTCAAAGTGGCTGGTACTACCAACGGCATCACCGCTTTGCAAATGGACATCAAAATCCAAGGTATTACCCAAGAAATCATGCAAGTTGCCTTGGCACAAGCCAAAGAAGCGCGCATGCACATCCTGGGCAAAATGCAAGACGCCATGGGCGAAGCCAAGACCGAGGTCAGCAACTTCGCGCCCAAGCTCTACACCATGAAGATCAACCCCGAGAAGATCCGGGATGTGATTGGCAAAGGTGGTGCGGTCATTCGTGCGCTGACAGAAGAGACTGGCTGTCAAATCAATATCGAGGAAGACGGCACGATCACCATCGCTGCGACTGACGGCGCCAAGGCCGATGAGGCCAAACGCCGCATCACCGAAATCACGGCTGAAGTCGAAATTGGCAAGGTCTATGAAGGCCCCATCACCAAAATTTTGGACTTCGGTGCGTTGGTCAATTTATTGCCTGGCAAAGACGGTTTGCTGCACATCAGCCAAATCAGCCACGAGCGCATTGCCAAGGTCACAGATGTGTTGGCCGAGGGTCAAGTGGTGCGGGTCAAGGTGTTGGAGACCGACGAAAAAGGTCGTATCAAGCTGTCCATGAAAGCATTGCTTGACCGGCCTGAACCCACACACCACGAAGAAGCCCCTCACCAAGAGTAAGGCCGTCGTTATGCGCTCCAAACTGATAGCGGGTAATTGGAAAATGAATGGCAGCTTAGCTGCCAATCAGGATTTACTGCTCTCTATTGAAAAAGCTTTGGGTGCGCCAGCTTGCAAAGTGGCTGTGTGTGTCCCAGCGCTCTATCTGGCGCAGGTTCAGCATTTATGCGCCTCTTCAGCTTTGCTGTGGGGTGCGCAAGATGTTTCAGCCCAAGAAATAGGCGCGTACACGGGTGAAATTTCTGCGACCATGTTGCGCGACTTCGGTGTTCGGTATGTGCTTGTCGGCCATTCTGAACGTCGCCAATACCATGGCGAAACCGATGATGTTGTCGCCTTGAAGGCCCAGCGTGCTTTGGCTGCTGGCATCACGCCTATCGTTTGTGTCGGGGAAACTTTGGCGCAACGGGAGTCAGGAAAGACCGCCGAAGTTGTCAAGCGTCAGTTGGCCGCAGTGATTCACACGAACGGTCATTGCATCAGCGAAATTGTGGTGGCTTATGAGCCTGTTTGGGCCATTGGTACCGGAAAAACGGCAACACCCGAACAGGCCCAAGAAGTGCATGCCTTGCTAAGGGCGCAATTGGTTGCTGCATCTACGCAGGCTGAGCGAATTGCCATTTTGTACGGCGGCAGCATGAATGCCGCCAATGCTTCAAGCTTGTTATCGCAACCAGATATTGATGGCGGTTTGATAGGTGGCGCATCACTGAAGGCGGCTGACTTTTTGTCCATTGTGGCGGCAGCATCTCACTAACTTTTTTGGAGTCTTGATGAACACACTACTGAATTTATTGATGGTTGTTCAAATTCTTTCTGCACTTGGCATGATTGGTTTGATTTTGATTCAGCATGGCAAAGGCGCTGACATGGGTGCTGCTTTTGGCAGTGGGACCTCAGGAAGCTTGTTTGGTGCCAGTGGCGGTGCTAACTTTTTGTCGCGCACCACAGCGGTTTTGGCGGCCGTCTTTTTTGTGTGCACCTTGGCGCAGGCGTACTTTGGGAATTTGCGTACCACCTCATCGTCACAGGGCAGTGTTTTAGAACTTTCTCAGCCAGTCTTACCTGCAACTGCAGCCGATCAAGTGCCTGGTGCTGTTCCTCCTGCAGCATCCTCGACCGCACCTGCTGTGCCCGCCACCGAAGGCGCGAAAACACCCGCATCTCAAATTCCTGGCAAGTAAGCTTTCTTCCCCTGAGATATTCGGTCTTTCATAGGGAAAAAGCTTAATTTCGGGTTAAGATGATGGGCTTTTCAAGCCTAGGTGTGCAAGCGCTTGGGTCAATGAAATCATCTTGCCGTCGTGGTGAAATTGGTAGACACGCTATCTTGAGGGGGTAGTGGCGAAAGCTGTGCGAGTTCGAGTCTCGCCGACGGCACCATGTCCAGTTTGTTGTCATGCTGGCGTCAGACACATCTGTCAGGCTAGCTTAAAACGCTGCAACCCGAGATTGAAATGAGTCTAGAGCAGTATCTGCCCGTAATGTTGTTTATCCTCGTTGGCCTGTTGGTCGGCGCTGCACCTCAACTCATTGGCTTTTTGTTAGGGCCCCAACGCCCTGATGCAGCCAAGAATTCTCCCTATGAATGTGGATTCGAAGCTTTCGACGACGCGCGAAGCAAATTCGATGTGCGCTATTACTTGGTGGCCATTCTCTTTATTTTGTTTGATTTGGAAATTGCATTCCTCTTCCCTTGGGCGGCTTCTTTGAAAGACATTGGTACCACGGGTTTTATGTCAATGATGATTTTTCTTGGTATTCTGGTCGTGGGTTTTGCTTACGAATGGAAAAAAGGCGCCCTCGATTGGGAGTAACTCATGTCACTTGAAGGCGTTTTCAAAGAAGGCTTTATCACCACCTCGTATGACTCGGTGGTGAATTGGGCCAAAACCGGTTCTTTGTGGCCGATGACGTTTGGTTTGGCCTGCTGTGCGGTTGAAATGATGCATGCGGGTGCTGCCCGTTACGACATCGACCGCTTTGGCATGCTGTTTCGCCCCAGTCCACGCCAATCTGATTTGATGATTGTTGCGGGCACGTTGTGCAACAAAATGGCACCAGCTTTGCGCAAGGTTTATGACCAAATGAGTGAGCCTCGGTGGGTTCTCTCCATGGGGTCCTGTGCCAACGGTGGTGGTTACTATCACTACAGTTACTCCGTGGTCAGAGGCTGTGACCGTATTGTTCCTGTGGATGTGTATGTGCCTGGATGCCCACCCACGGCTGAAGCTTTGCTGTATGGCATTTTGCAATTGCAAAACAAAATTCGCAGAGAAAACACCATTGCCCGCGGATAACCACTCATGGCCTTGACAGTTTCATTAGCTCGGTTGGAAGACACTTTACGCAAGGTGTTTGCAGCTCAATCGCCAGTCATTACCGTTTCACTTGGCGAAGTCACCATGACGGTGGCCGCAAAAGACTATTTGAGTGTTGCGCAGTCATTGCGCGAGCATGCTGAATTGTCATTCGAGCAGTTGATTGATTTATGTGGCGTTGATTACTCGGACTATAAAAACAATGCCCCTTCTGCGTTTACAGACGGCCCTCGTTATGCGGTCACCAGCCATTTGCTGTCGCTGACCCATAACTGGCGTTTGCGTCTTCGTGTGTTTGCCGAAAATGACGACATGCCGTTATTGGCCTCGTTGACCGATATTTGGAGCTGTGCCAATTGGTATGAACGCGAGGCCTTTGATTTGTTTGGCATTTTGTTTGAAGGCCATTTGGATTTGCGCCGTATCCTGACTGACTATGGTTTTATTGGCCACCCCTTCCGCAAAGATTTTCCTACCTCCGGCCACGTTGAAATGCGTTATGACGCAGAGCAAAAACGTGTGATTTACCAACCGGTCACCATTGAGCCGAGAGAAATCACTCCACGGATTGTTCGTGAAGATAACTATGGCGGATTGCACTGAGCGCGTATGGCTGATATTAAAAATTACACCTTGAACCTTGGGCCACAGCACCCTGCTGCCCATGGTGTTTTACGCTTGGTGCTAGAACTCGATGGTGAGGTGGTACAGCGGGCTGATCCGCATATTGGCTTGTTACACCGCGCTACTGAAAAATTGGCTGAAAGCAAAACCTATATCCAGGCCTTGCCCTACATGGACAGACTCGACTATGTGTCGATGATGTGCAATGAACACGCCTATTGCTTGGCGATTGAAAAGCTCATGGGTTTGGATGTCCCCCTGCGTGCTCAATACATACGCGTGATGTTCTCCGAAATCACCCGAATGTTGAACCATTTGATGTGGTTGGGAGCTCACGGGTTCGATTGCGGTGCAATGAACATATTGATTTATTGTTTCCGCGAGCGTGAAGATTTGTTTGACATGTACGAAGCGGTGTCAGGTGCACGCATGCATGCGGCCTATTTTCGTCCGGGTGGTGTTTATCGCGATTTGCCTGACGCCATGCCGCAGTACCAAGTCAGCAAAATTAAAAATGCCAGAGCCATTGCCTCATTGAACGAAAACCGTCAAGGCTCCTTGCTCGACTTCATCGAAGACTTTACGCGACGCTTCCCCAAGTATGTCGATGAGTATGAAACCCTTTTGACCGATAACCGTATCTGGAAGCAACGCACTGTGGGGATTGGGGTGGTCACGCCCGAGCGCGCCAAAAACTTAGGTTTCACTGGCCCTATGTTGCGTGGATCGGGCATCGCATGGGATTTGCGTAAACATCAAGCTTACGATGTCTACGATCAAATGGACTTTGACATTCCTGTGGGCAAAACGGGTGATTGCTATGACCGTTATTTGATACGTGTCGAGGAATTGCGCCAATCCAATCGCATCATCCAGCAATGTGTGAAATGGTTGCGCAACAACCCGGGGCCAGTCATCACAGATAACCATAAGGTAGCCCCACCGCATCGCGAAAATATGAAGTCCAGCATGGAGGAGTTGATCCACCATTTCAAGCTCTTCACCGAAGGTTTTCATGTGCCCGAAGGTGAGGCTTACGCCGCTGTAGAGCACCCCAAGGGTGAATTTGGTATTTATTTGGTCAGCGATGGTGCCAATAAGCCCTACCGTCTCAAAATCAGAGCGCCTGGTTTTGCGCATTTGTCTGCCATGGACGAGATGACGCGTGGCCACATGATTTCAGACACTGTTGCCATCATTGGCACCTTGGACATTGTGTTTGGTGAGATTGACCGATGAACAGCCGCAACATGCACGCCATAGAAGCCCAGATTTTTTCTGCCGAGGTGTTAGCTCGGTTCGATAAAGAATTGGCCAAGTACCCCTCCGAGCAAAAGCAATCGGCTGTCATTGCCTGTTTGTCTATCGTGCAACAAGTGCATGGCCATGTCAGCCCCGAGAGCGAAAAGGCTGTTGCACAGTACCTGGGCATGCCCGTGATGGCAGTGCACGAGGTCAGTACCTTCTACAACATGTTCAATTTGACGCCAGTAGGGCGTTACAAAATCAATGTTTGCACCAATTTGCCTTGCCAGCTGCGTGGCGGGCAAAAAGCGCTTCACCACTTGTGCGAGAAATTGCAAATTGAAGTGGGTGCAACAACGGCCGATGGTTTATTCACATTGCAGCCTGGTGAATGCATGGGTGCATGTGCGGATGCGCCTGTGTTGTTGGTCAATGACAGATCCATGTGCAGTTACATGAGTGACGACAAACTTGATCAAATGCTTGATGGTTTGCGAGCTGCGGCTAAGGAACAGGCATGAACCTAGACCACGTATTGGCGCAGTTTCAATCCACAGGCTTGCATACCTGTTTCCATGGCAGGCATTTGCAACCTCAGATTTATGCAGGCCTGGATGGTGCCAATTGGCACTTGAAGGACTACGAAGCACGCGGTGGGTACCAAGCTTTACGAACCATCCTTGGCTTGGATGGTGGTGAGGGTTTGACGCAGGATCAGGTCATCGCCACCATGAAGGACTCTGGTTTGCGTGGACGTGGCGGTGCAGGCTTCCCCACAGGTTTGAAGTGGAGTTTCATGCCGCGTCAATTCCCAGGGCAAAAATACTTGGTATGCAATTCCGATGAAGGCGAGCCAGGGACCTGCAAAGACAGAGATATTCTCGAGTTCAACCCTCACATAGTGATTGAAGGTATGGCCATTGCGGCTTATGCCATGGGTATTTCGGTAGGCTACAACTACATCCACGGCGAAATTTTCCAAACCTACGACCGCTTTGAAGCGGCTTTGGAAGAGGCTCGTGCTGCGGGGTACTTGGGCGACAAGATCATGGGCAGTTCATTCAGCTTTCAGTTGCATGCCGCCCATGGGTTTGGTGCCTATATTTGTGGTGAAGAGACCGCCTTGCTTGAATCCTTGGAAGGCAAAAAAGGGCAACCCCGATTCAAGCCACCTTTTCCTGCAAGCTACGGTGTCTACGGAAAACCCACCACCATCAACAATACCGAAACGTTTGCAGCTGTGCCTTGGATCATTCGCAACGGGGGCCCTGCTTATTTGGCTTGCGGCAAACCCAATAACGGCGGCACCAAGATTTTTTCAGTCAGCGGTGATGTCGAGCTTCCTGGCAATTACGAGGTACCAATGGGCACCTCATTTGCAAAGTTGCTTGAACTCGCTGGCGGCGTGCGTGGTGGTCGCAAACTCAAGGCGGTGATTCCTGGGGGTTCCTCTGCACCTGTTTTACCCGCCTCCATCATGATGGACATCACCATGGATTACGACGCGATTGCCAAGGCTGGCTCAATGCTGGGTTCTGGCGCTGTGATTGTCATGGATGACACGCGTTGCATGGTCAAGAGCCTGCAGCGCTTGTCTGCTTTTTACATGCATGAATCCTGTGGCCAGTGCACGCCTTGCCGTGAGGGTACAGGCTGGCTGTGGCGCATTGTGGACCGCTTAGAAAATGGTCAGGGCAAAGCAGCTGACCTTGATTTGCTCGATAGCGTGGCTGAAAACATCATGGGCAGAACCATTTGCGCTTTGGGCGATGCTGCTGCCATGCCTGTCAGAGGCATGATGAAACATTTCAGGCCAGAGTTTGAACACCACATCACGCACAAGACCTGTATGGTCCCTGCGTACATTTAAGCGCGACAAAGACCATGGTTGAACTTCAAATCGACGGCAAGACAGTGCAAGTCACCGAAGGCAGTGTGGTGATACAGGCTGCTGAGCAGGCGGGCACTTTTATCCCGCATTTTTGCTACCACAAGAAACTCAGCATTGCCGCCAACTGCCGCATGTGTTTGGTCGACATTGAAAAAGCGCCTAAGCCTATGCCTGCTTGTGCGACCCCTGTGACGCAAGGCATGGTTGTGCATACCAAGTCAGAGCGCGCTATCAAAGCACAAAAGTCAGTGATGGAGTTTTTGCTGATCAACCATCCTCTGGATTGCCCCATATGCGATCAAGGGGGGGAGTGCCAATTGCAAGATTTGGCTGTGGGTTATGGCGGCAGTGCTTCCCGCTATGAGGAAGAAAAGCGTGTGGTGTTTCACAAAGATGTGGGACCCCTCATCAGCATGGAAGAGATGAGCCGTTGCATTCATTGCACCCGCTGCGTACGTTTCGGTCAAGAAATTGCCGGCAGTATGGAGTTGGGCATGTCGCATCGCGGTGAACACTCTGAAATCGAAACCTTTGTAGGTGAAACAGTCGATTCCGAGCTTTCAGGCAACATGATCGATATTTGTCCGGTTGGTGCACTCACCAGCAAGCCCTTCCGATACCAAGCACGTACCTGGGAGCTGGGTCGTCGCAAATCCATCAGCCCGCATGACGCCACCGGTGCCAATTTGATTGTTCAAGTGAAAAACAACCAAGTCATGCGTGTGGTGCCTTTTGAAAATGAAGAGGTCAATGAGTGCTGGATCGCTGATCGCGACCGATTCAGTTACGAAGCCTTGAATGGCCCTGAGCGTTTGACCCAGCCAATGATTAAACAAGGTGGCCAGTGGCAAACGGTGGATTGGCAAACCGCGTTGGAGTATGTGGCCAATGGACTCAACACCATCAAGGCCGACCATGGTGCTTCTGCCATTGGTTGTTTGGCAAGCCCACACAGCACCTTGGAAGAGTTGTACCTTGCGGGTAAATTGCTTCGTGGTTTGGGCAGTCACAACATAGATGCACGTTTGCGAGCAGCAGATTTCTATCACGATGGCCATGTCAGGTGGCTAGGCACAAGCATTGCATCGCTTTCTCGGTTGCAAAGCGC
>CANCVB010000030.1 GCA_947381415.1 Burkholderiales bacterium | reverse complement strand
CGCCGCTTCGCAGCGAGGCTTAACTCACACGTTAGATGCCGGGAAAGTTTAGTAGAACGGAGAGCAGAAGATGAGCAGGGATTGGGAATCTGTTTTCAGCACATGGGCGCAGGGGCCAAGCGCTACGGAGCAAGAGCGTTCTGAAAATGCCGAGCGCCAGATACGGGCTGCAATTTCGGCAAGTGAGAAACTCAAGAACAGAAACATTCGCGTATTCACGCAGGGCTCATATAGAAATCGCGTCAATGTCAGGAGAAATAGTGACGTAGATATTTGCGTTTTGTGCTTTGACACCTATTTTCCTGAGTATCCAGACGACAATGTTAAGGCGAATCTCTCTGAGAGTTTTGTTCCGGCTACATACACGTATCAAACCTTTAAGAACGAGCTCGAAGAAGCGCTAGTGTCGAAATTTGGTCGCCCGGCAGTAACGCGAGGGAAGAAGGCTTTTGACATCAAGGCAAATACTTACAGGGTGGAGGCGGATGTTGCAGCATTCTTCGAGCACCGTAGATATACATCGGTCTCAAGTTATCTGTCTGGAGTAGAAATGATTCCAGATGATTTCAATCCGGCACGGATACGAAACTGGCCAGAGCAACACTATGAGAATGGTGTTCAGAAAAATAATGAAACGTCCAGAACGTATAAGCGAGTAGTAAGAATCCTCAAGACGCTTTCTAACGAGATGGCTGACGCAGGGGTCGCGTCGGCAAAAAGTACCCCCAGCTTCCTCATTGAATGTTTGGCATTCAATGCGCCAAATTCCGCCTTTGGCTATTCGAGTTACAAATCGGTCGTTAGAGAAGTCCTAGTAAAGCTTTTCAATGACACAATGGATGATAAGAAATGTTCTGAATGGGGCGAGGTCAGCGAGCTGAAATATTTATTTCGAGGCTCACAGCCATGGACAAGAGCAACGGCGCATCAATTTCTCAATGATGCATGGAACTACATAGGGTATGAATAATGCTAACTAGGCTTCATATTTCCTCATTTATTGGGCTAACAATTCTTGTTTGGTTGGTTGCCTTGTGGGTGCAAGGAATGTCTGTTCTGTCGGCAGATTTTCTAAAACCCTTTGGCTTGGTTGTTGGTGCAATATCTATCATCGTTACGGTATTCAATAAGTATCTTTGGGCTCAGCCCTGGCTGCGAGGGTGGTATGTAAAGCGTCCAGATTTGAGAGGAACTTGGGAGGTGGAGTTACTAAGTAGTTGGGTCAATCCAGAAACAGGGCTGCCAATTCCTCCCATTAAGGCCTATGCCGTTATACGGCAGTCGCTCACATCACTTAGTTTTCGGCTGATGACCAAAGAGTCTAGATCTGTCCTGATTGCTCATAGCATCGAGCCACAAGAAGAGGACGAGCTTTATAAGTTAGTTGGGGTTTATCGCAACGAGCCAAAAATTGAACTTCAGGGTGTCCGCAGTGAAATGCACCATGGATCATTCGCGCTCGAAATTCACGGGACGCCTGTTTACGAGCTGCAAGGTCACTACTGGACTGACAGAGGCACGAAGGGGAGCATGCGTCTCATCAAGAATGATAAGAAATGCTATGACACCTATGAGCAGGCAAGTAATCAGCACGGCACCTAACCATTCGTTCAAGGCCGACGGCCCTGACGGGCCGCGGCCTTAACTCAAACGTTAGACCTTGCTATGGCCATTCAAAGTGACGAAGAATTAGTACAGAAAGTGGCCGAAGCCGGTGCGCTACTGCAGGAAATCCAAAATTATGTTGGCCGTGATTTTTCAAAGCCTGCAAAGATTCGCTTTCCGCGCGGATACCTCAGAACAGCTGCGCAGGCCAGAGAACGAATTCCGTTTGTTAAGGATGCAAATCTTAGAAGCAACATCTCTTACACAATGCTCCTTTCGGACGTTCAGCACTGGCTCCTCGTACGTACTGATCTATCAGGTACAGCCAAAGAAATGACCATCAAGCTACAGATGTTCTTGCTTGGAAGCATCATTGAAAGTCTCACAAAGGTGTACTTGAAGGGAAAGTGTGGCGGAAATTTCTCCAAAAGGACGGCCTACCTAAAAGATCATGGAATCATTTCTGAAGAACTTCAGATTGACATCGATTGGCTGTGGGACATGCGGAACAAGATGCATATTTTCCAGGTAGATAACTCAGAGTGGCAATCTGCTGATTACACGGTTTCCAATCACAATCGTGCAGTAAAGGCGTTCAAGGGCCTGGTTGAAAAACTAAATGCGCCCGCGGTCTAACCATTCCGTCGAGAGGGACCGCCCACAAGTTGCGCTTGTGGGTTCCCTTCGCGGCTTCGCCGCTTCGGCGGCCCCTCACGTCAAAAGTTAGGCGCCTGAAGTGCTTCCCGCCGCGCGCACGATCAGCTTCGAGGGCGAGCTTCTTCGTCGTGGCTTCTGGCTTTACGCGTGGAAGATTGTGTGTAGCGAGAAGGTGGTGTACTACGTAGGCAGAACTGGCGATAGTTCTTCCTGTAATGCAGCCTCGCCGTTCAATCGTATCGGGAACCACTTGGATCTGAGAACGAATGCTAGGGCGAACACCTTGACCCGCCGACTCATCGAAGCTGGTATGAGGCCGGAAGACTGCACTTTCCGTATGGCTGCCGTAGGTCCACTTTTCTCTGAACAGTTGACGTTCGAAGAGCACAAGGGTTTCCGGGATCAACTGGCAACCTTAGAGCACGAGGTCGCTCGGTCTCTGCGCTCCAAAGGCTACACGGTTCTCGGCATACACAGTGGTAGCGCAGCCGTCACCAACGAGCTCGTGGAACACGTAGTACGGGAGTTGACAAATGGGCTCAACGAAAGCGCCGCCTAACCCTACGCTCAACCGGACGTGCAACAGCGTTCGTCGCCCGGGCCTCATTTCATTCTGGCCCGGTCGCCGCCCGCTGCCGCACACCGGTTAGCTTCACGTTATGCCGCATTCACTTCCGTAGGAGATTGCAATGTCTAGTTTCAAGGTAATTTCAGACAAGAACGTCGCCCCCAAAGAGGTTGCTAATTTGATGGCCTCTGTGGGATGGGGTAAAGAGACTAATTACGACGCAGCAGAGATCGAAAGATCATTGTCGGCCTATCCGATCATTGCCTATTGCCGAGACTCTGAGGGCGTACTCGTTGGTTACGTCAGTGCCTTCACGGATGGCGCATTCTCAACCTTTGTCGGTGAGCTTGTCGTTCGTCCGAGTCATCAACACCGGGGCATTGGTTCATCTTTGTTGGCGCATGTGGTCGAGAAGTGCCGTGGTGTTCCCATTTACGCCACACCATTTCAGGAGACCGAGGCGTTCTTTCTCGAAAGAGGCTTCCGTATGCCAAAACGTCTGATGTCAGTGGTATCAATGCGCAATGCCGCATAAGCTCGTGGTCAACCGGACCCATTGCGGCGTGCGGCCAAAATCTCGCTATTTCATTCTGGGCCTTTAGCCACACACCGCAACGGCCCGGTTAGCTCAAACGTTATTCTGTATTTTGGAGTTGCCAGTGCATGTAAATGAACCCAATCACCGCCCCATCATTGCCACTTCATGGGGCAGCATGCTGGCGCTTTTGCTTGCCATGCTGATGCTGAGCCCTTTGCAGTACGCCATGAATGGTCAATATGAAGCCCTGACTAAGGTGCTTCGCGAAGACCCTGGCCCTCTTGGCCTGCAAGTTCTCATCGTGATGCTTTGCCTCAATGCGCTTGTTCAGGTCACGGTGCATGCCCGTTCATGTTGCACGGCCAAGGTCAGTGTATTTATTCTCAGTGTCCTTTATGGATTGTTCTTTTTGGCGCACAACATCGTCCACATGGTTGGCGGTGAGCCCTTGGGTCTTCAATCGGTTTTGGACTTCACTCACCACGCACTGGCTGGGTTTGCCATCTGGGGTGCGTGGCGTTGGCAAAAAGCTGCTTAGTCATGCCAAACCAGCCACCCTCCGTCGCCCTTGTCGCCATCGACGCCCCCAAGCGTGTCAAGCCGTCCAACTATCCAGAACCTTTCGCATCTCAAATGCAAGGCCGCGAAAAACGTCCGCTGGGCGACCTGTTTGGTTTAACCAACTTCGGCGTCAACCTCACCCATCTCGCACCGGGCGCGGTTTCTTCACTGCGCCATGCCCACACCACACAAGACGAATTTATTTATATCTTGGAAGGTCACCCGACTTTGCACACCGATGAGGGTTTCACCCGCTTGTCGCCTGGCATGTGTGCAGGCTTCAAGGCGGGCACGGGCAACGGACACAGGTTGCTCAATGAAACATCAGGAGTGGTCGTCTATTTGGAAGTGGGGGATCGAAGCCCTGGGGACGAGGGGCTTTACCCCGATGACGACCTCAAAGCCGTGTTGCTGGATGGCAAGTGGACTTTCCAGCACAAGGACGGCACGCCGTATTGAATTACTTCAATCAAACCTTAGGCTTCTGGCGGAAAGGATTAAAAATGTTCGCCCTAAATTTTGACGAGTTGCAATGGGTATCACCTTTGCCCGGCGCTCGATCTAAATCTTTCACCCGTGACGGAAAAATACTGCGCATGGTCGAGTTCACCCATGAATTTGTGGAGCCGCACTGGTGCGAAAAAGGTCACATTGGTTTTGTATTGAGTGGCGAGCTTGAAATTGACTTCAATGGCAAAGTGGTCCGCTACCCAGAAGGTACAGCCATCTTGATTCCTGCCAGTGCAGCTCACGGTCACAAAGGTCGTTCAGTGACGCCAGTGGTAAGGCTGTTCCTTGTCGAAGAAGCCTAACCAAAGTTTGAGTGGCACTGAAGCGAAGCAAAAGGTGGCCGCCCTTTGTCAGCCAGTCCGCGCAAATCCATCTCCTTGCGCCTGTCTTCAGAAGTCATCCAGCGCTGGCGAGCTACCGGCCCTGTTGGCAGACCCGCATGGCCGAGCGGTTGAGCAAGGTTTAAAGATCGGTGGAACTGAATCACAGGGGTAAATGGCACTAACCGCTGAAGACTTTATGTACAAATGTGTGAAGCCCCATGAACTACACGATTGAATGCGAGCAAGAAGTTGACGGTCGGTGGCTGGCTGAAGTCATTGAACTGCCGGACGTTTTGACTTACGGAACAACAAAAAGCGAAGCCATCGTCAAGGCTGAGACCCTAGCCTTGCGTGTCATCGCTGACCGCCTTGAACAGGGTGAAGCGAACCCAACCAGCATTCACATTGCCTTACCTGCCGCTGCATGAGTCCATGGCCGTCCAAGAAAGCCAAGCTGGTTCTTGTCGCATTATTGAAACGGGCACGCACCAAACACACAGGGCTAAAACCGGAAGACCATTAAAAGATGACTAGAGCTGCGGTAGTTGAAGCATTGGTAGTTGCTTCGCACAAGCGTAGACCAGACTATTGGTCGGGGCGGGTTTGAGTCCCCGCCGCCTCTCGCATCCAACCAGGAATATCCCGCTGCCCATGCAGCACCCGCCAAACATCAATATGGTCTGGGCGTTCAACATAAAACACCAAGTAAGGGTGGCGTGACAAAGGCCAAGATTTCAGGCCAGGCAAATTCAATTCATGCGCATAGCGGTTAGAGCTCGCGCCTGGATTGCGACTGATATGAAACAACGACCGCTCTAAGTCATCAATCAACCCAAGCGCCGCTGCCGCAGAAGCATCAATATCTAAATAGTGCGCGATGGCCTGATCCATATCTTGTTGAGCCAAGCGGCGAGGAACAACGGGTTTGGCTTTCACGCCGGGCCACTGGGTTTGGCGGCCTTGGTCATGCGCTTGCGCAAGTCTTCAAAATAATCTGACGTCACCGCTTGTGTGGTTTCAGAGCCTGCACCATCCAACAGCAAACTTCGCAATTGCTGCCGTTCCTGGTCATTGCGAATCAACTCACGCACGTACTCGCTGCTGTTGCCATAGCCGCGTTCGCTGACTTGTTCGTCGACAAACGCCTTGAGTGCTTCTGGAAGGGAGATGTTCATGGAGCTCATGACTTCAGTTTAGATTTCTTGGCAAAAATTGACAATAGCCAGGGAGTACTCATTGACGACACTACAATATGTATATACATTGAGCGAATGAAATTCACATGGTCACCAACAAAATGCGAAGCCAATATCAAAGCGCATGGTCTTGACTTTGCTGATGCGCCAAGTGTTTTTGAAGGCGTGACATTCACTTATGAGGATGATCGCTTTGGTTATGGCGAGCAGCGTTTTGTCACCTTGGGTTTGCTTGTGGGCATCCCCGTATCAGTTGTACACACGGAGAATGAACATGAAATCCGCATCATCTCTTTCAGAAAAGCCACCAAGCTCGAGTCACAAATCTACTTCCATGAAATCAAGAACTGATTTAGCCCCATTTAAAAAAGGCGTGGCCCAACCAACTTCTGATCATCCCGAGGCTGATGTCAAGCACATTGTGCGAGGCATGGTCCGCAAAGGTTTGAAAATACAACCAGCCAAGGCCTCCATTTCATTGAGGGTCGATCAAGATGTTTTGGAATGGTTCAAAGCTCAAGGGGAAGGCTATCAAACTCGCATCAACGCCGTCTTGAAAGCCTACAAAGACGCCTCGGCCTAAGCCCAGGCCCACTCAGGGCGATGCCCTTAACATCCCCCCTATGAATTGGTTAGACGCTATCAAATGGGACGCCCACGGCCTGGTGCCGGTCATTGCGCAAGAACAGGGCAGCAAAGACGTGCTGATGTTTGCGTGGATGAACCGCGAGGCGTTGCAAAAAACCGCAGAACTCGGCCTCGCCGTGTACTTCAGCCGCTCACGGGGCAAGCTGTGGTTCAAGGGCGAGGAGTCGGGCCATGTGCAAACCGTGCACGACATCCGCCTCGATTGCGACAATGACGTCATCTTGCTCAGCGTCACCCAAGGCGGTCACGACCCCAGCATCGCCTGTCACACGGGCCGCCACAGTTGCTTTTACCAACGCTGGCAAACCAGCCCCGACGGCGGCCAATGGCTGAGCGTCGAGCCCGTCTTGCAAGACCCCGCCACCATTTACAAGGGCCATCCATGAGTTCCAACGACACCTTGGCCCGTTTGGCCGCCGTGATTGAAAGTCGCAAGGCAGTCAATGGCGGCGACCCCGAGAAGAGCTATGTGGCGCGCTTGCTGCACAAAGGCCCAGATGGTTTTTTGAAGAAAATTGGCGAAGAGGCCACCGAGGTGGTGATGGCCGCCAAAGACCTGGACCACGGCGGCGCACCCCAAGACTTGGTCAATGAAATGGCCGATTTGTGGTTTCACAGCTTGGTGGCGCTGGCGCATTACAACTTGAGCCCCGAGGATGTGCTGAAAGAACTGGCCCGCCGCGAAGGCCTGGGCGGCCTGGAAGAAAAAGCCCTGCGCAAGGCACAGGCCCGCGAGGCGGGCACCGAATAATTTTTTCAGAGAACGAAGCATGCACACCGACCCCAATTGCATCTTTTGCAAAATCGTTGCCGGTCAGATACCGAGCAAAAAAGTTTACGAAGACGAAGAGGTATTTGCCTTCCATGACATCAATCCTTGGGCGCCTGTCCATTTTTTGATGATCCCCAAAATGCATATTCCTTCCATGGCACAGGTCGGCCCGGAGCACCAAGCGCTGTTGGGGCACATGCTGTTGCTTGCCCCCAAGCTGGCTTTGCAAGAGGGTGTGAACCCCTACCCAGAGGGTGGTTTTCGCTTGGTGACCAACACGGGTACCGAGGGCGGACAAGAGGTTCACCATCTGCATTGGCATGTGATGGGCGGCCCGCGCCCGTGGTTACGCGGCTAAGACTAGAATTCCTCACTTCATTCAGGAGCATCCCATGGGATCATTTTCAATTTGGCACTGGTTAATCGTGCTCTTAATCATCATTTTGGTGTTTGGCACCAAGAAACTCAAAAACATTGGCGCTGACCTTGGTGGCGCTGTCAAAGGCTTCAAAGACGGCATGAAAGACGGCTCGGCTGCGCCTGCGGACGGCTCGGCTGCCCCTGCCCAGCAAGTGGCTGGCGCGCCTGCACCGCAAGCAGACAAAGCACCGATAGATGTTGAAGCCAAACACAAGCCTTAAACCTTTGTATGTTTGACCTGGAAATCTCCAAGCTGGCGGTCATTGGTGCTGTGGCACTGGTGGTGATCGGCCCTGAGAAGATGCCCAGGGTGGCCCGAACCATAGGTACATTGGTAGGCAAAGCCCAGCGCTATGTGTCTGACGTGAAGGCCGAAGTCAATCGCGCCATGGACATGGAAGACCTTAAGAAAATGAAGGAAACCATGGACAACGCCATGACCGATGTGCAGCAAAGTGTGCTCAATGCCACCACCAAGCTCAACGAAGGTGTGGCCAGTTTGGACATGGCGGGTCAGGCGGAAGACGGCTACCAACCCTACCAATGGACGCCGCCCCCTCCCAGTTACCAACATCCCGGCAAAAACTGGCGCATCAAACGGTCTGCCACGCCGCAATGGTACAAATCGCGTCAAGGTGTTCGTACCCGCGCCTTATCGGGTGCAGCCAGGGTTGCACGATTTCGCCCGCCTTCTGGCATGGGCAACAACTAGACCTTTATGGCTGACTCTTCCCCCCCAAATACCGACGAACTCGCCGGCACAGAACAACCCTTTGTGCAGCACCTGATAGAGCTGCGCGATCGATTGGTCAAAGCAACCATCGCTGTCGTGTTCGCTTGTATTGCGCTCAGCCTTTACCCGGGACCTGCCGAGCTGTACGATTTTTTAGCAGCTCCCTTGGTCGCGCAACTGCCAGACGGCACCCGATTAATTGCCACCTCGGTGATTTCGCCATTTTTGGTGCCTTTGAAAATCATGCTGATGACGGCGTTTTTGATCGCCTTGCCTGTGGTGCTTTACCAAGCGTGGGCATTTGTTGCGCCCGGTTTGTATACCCATGAAAAGAAATTGGTATTGCCCTTGGTGTTTTCCAGCACGCTGCTGTTTTTCATTGGTGTCGCGTTTTGTTACTTCTTTGTATTTGGACAAGTCTTTAAGTTCATTCAAAGCTTTGCACCCAAGAGCATCACCGCTGCACCTGATATTGAGGCGTACTTGAGTTTTGTCATGACCATGTTTGTGGCATTTGGCTTGGCATTTGAAGTGCCGATTGTGGTGATAGTGTTGGCACGCATGAATGTGGTGAGCATCGAAAAATTGAAGGCTTTTCGTTCTTATTTTGTGGTGTTGGCTTTCATCATTGCCGCGGTGGTCACACCCCCCGATGTGGTTTCGCAGCTGGCCTTGGCTGTGCCCATGTGTCTTTTGTATGAAATAGGTATTTGGTCTGCCCAGATATTTATTCGTCACACCCAGGCCCCAGACGCTGAAAAAGGGACTGACGCTAGCGCATCATGAAGCGACTGTGGTTACTGTTTTCGCAAACCGTCACGGTGTTGGTGGCCGTTTGGTTTGTCTTGATCACCCTCAAGCCGGAGTGGCTACAACGTCCCGCATGGAACGCTGATTTACAGGTATTCGAAGTTACCCCAGCCACCACCCCAACTTCCAACAGCGCAGGCAGTTTAAGTTTTGCCGCTAAAAAAGCCTCACCAGCAGTGGTGAGCATCAATACCTCGCAAAAGTCGGCGCTGGAGAAAAACAAAGACCCTTGGTTTCGCTACTTTTTTGGTGACCAAGAGGAATCACCGCAAATGGGTTTGGGCAGTGGCGTGATCGTTAGCCCCCAAGGCTTCATCTTGACCAACAACCATGTGGTTGAAGGTGCGGATGAAATCGTGGTCATGCTCAACGATGGCCGGCGTGCCCAAGCCAAAGTGATAGGCACTGACCCTGAAACCGATTTAGCTGTTCTCAAAGTAAATTTAGACAAATTGCCCGTGATGGTGATGAGCAATCCCGAGCAAGTCCAAGTGGGCGATATTGTGTTGGCCATAGGCAACCCTTTTGGCGTCGGTCAGACAGTGACCAGTGGCATCGTCTCTGCCTTGGGTCGCAACCAACTGGGTATCAATACTTTTGAGAATTTCATTCAAACCGACGCCGCGATCAACCCCGGTAACTCTGGCGGTGCCTTGGTGGATGTGCAAGGAAATTTGTTGGGCATAAACACCGCCATCTATTCCAAGACAGGTGGAAGCATGGGAATTGGTTTTGCGATTCCCGTGAGCATTGCCAAACAGGTGCTGGAAGGCATCGTCAAAGACGGCGTGGTCACACGTGGCTGGATAGGGGTCGAACCCACAGAACTCACGCCTGAGTTGGCTCAAACCTTCAATGTAAAGCGACAAGAGGGCGTCATCGTTACCGGTGTTTTGCAAACCGGCCCCGCGTTTAAAGCGGGTGTGCGTCCTGGCGATGTGTTGTTGGCTGTGAATGACCACAATGTCAAAAATGTGGCTGAGCTGTTGGCGCAAGTGTCTATGCTTAAGCCAGGGGTAGATGCCCAGTTAAAGGTATTGCGTAAAGAACAAGAGCAGGTGCTGTCTGTCACGCCTTTGCAACGCCCCAAAGTTCGGGCAGAGCGGCGCTGAGATGGCAGAGCGCACTGCATTGCTGGCGCTTTGCAATGGTTTGCTTCAGCCCGAGCGTTTCAAAGACTATTGCCCCAATGGTTTGCAGGTCGAGGGGCGCTCACAGGTGCAATCGGTGGCTTCAGGTGTGACAGCGAGTCTGGCATTTATCCAAGCTGCCATTGAGGCTGGAGCGGATACCTTGTTGGTTCACCATGGACTGTTTTGGCGTAACCAATCCGGCGCGGTAACGGGTTGGCTCAAGCAGCGCTTGGCATTACTGCTCCACCACGATATCAATGTGCTGGCTTATCACCTGCCGCTGGATGCGCACCCCTCTCTGGGCAACAATGCCCAATTGGCCGCACATATAGGCTTGCGTATCGACAACACATTTGGTGAGCAAGGCATAGGCTTTGTCGGTCACCCTTTGACAACCTTGGACAATGGGCAAGCATTGGCCCAGCTTTTGGAAAGCCGTTTGGGCAAACAACCTGTGGCTGTTGTTCCCGATATAAAAAGATCTGTTCGTCGCCTTGCTTGGTGCACGGGCGGCGCACAAAACTTGTTTGAAGAAGCCATTGCGCAAGGCATCGATGCGTTCATTACTGGTGAAATTTCTGAACCCCAAGCGCATTTGGCGCATGAAACGGGCGTGAGTTTCTTTGCCTGTGGTCACCATGCGACAGAGCGCTATGGAGCACCTGCACTGGGCGCGCACCTGGCCAGCCAGCTAGGCATCAACCATGTCTTCATTGACATCGACAATCCCGCGTGATGTCTGCATGAGCGCCTTGCCATCTTCTGTACAGCCAGTGGCTATCTCCATGGGCGACCCAGCGGGTATTGGGCCAGAAATCATCCTGAAAGCCTTTGCCAGCGACCCCAAACTCACCCAAGCGTGTTGTGTTTTTGGTGACGTGGTAACCCTTCAACAGCAGTTGACGCAACTTCAGCCAGTGCTCGCTAATCGTGTAGAACTTTTGCCGGTGCTGGAGGTGTCGCAAGCCCAGCAAGCTTCACCCTTTCAAATACCGGTGTTTCAAAGCGCGATGTCGCAACCCGTGGTCATGGGGCAGCTCAGCGCCGCGTCGGGCGCCATGGCGGCCTCAGCGATTGAGGCAGCGACCGAAGTGGTGTTGCACGGGCGAGCGTTGGCTTTAGTGACTGCACCCGTCAACAAAAAAGCTTTGCAACTCGCAGGTGTGGACTTTCCTGGGCATACTGAAATGCTGCAGTCTTTGTCCGCGCAACATGTGGGAGTGCCTATCAGCGACATGCCGGTACGCATGATGTTGTCCTGCCCTGGCTTGCGAGTGGTGTTGGTCAGCATCCATGTGTCACTGCGTGAAGCGATTGACAGGATTTCTATAGACCAGCTTTTGCAAACTTTTCAAATCACCCACGACAGCTGGCGACAAACCCATGGGTATGCGCCGCGTATGACCGTGGCTGGTCTCAATCCCCACGCAGGTGAAGAAGGCCTTTTTGGCGATGAAGAGATTCTCTGTATTGCCCCAGCTATCAAAAAAGCCCAAGCGCTGGGTATGCATATTCGCGGCCCTTACCCACCAGACACGGTGTTCATGGATGCGCACAGCACAAAGGGACAAAAAGACACCGATGTGGTGATAGCGATGTACCACGACCAAGGCTTGATACCCATCAAGTACCTCGGCTTGGAAAATGGTGTGAATCAGACTTTGGGGCTTCCTTTTGTGCGTACCAGCCCCGACCACGGCACAGCGTTTGACATTGCCGGCAAAGGCCTTGCAGACCCGAGCAGTTTCTTGGCTGCGTTAAAAGTGGCCAAGGGCCCGTGTTGGAAATAAGAATTTAAGATTCAATTTATCTTTATGTTGAAAATCATATTCTGCAAAAACCATGGTTTTTTAGGGGTGGCTTGTCGAGGTGGGCTCGGTTAGAATCTAAGGCTTTTCCGAAAAATGCATCCCAATTTAGAGGTCTTTCATGAGTGAAACCACTGTGGACACCAGCAAGCGTACGTGGCTGATCGCGTCGAGTTGTGCTGGTGCTGTTGGCGGCGTTGCAGTCGCTGTTCCCTTTGTCAGTACTTTTAGCCCGTCAGAGCGCGCCAAGGCAGCCGGTGCGGCTGTAGAAGTTGATATCTCCGGCATCAAACCGGGTGAAAAATTGACTGTTGAGTGGCGTGGTAAGCCCGTATGGATCATTCGTCGCACACCAGATCAGTTAGAGGCGTTGAAAAAAGTCGAATCGCAATTGGCTGATCCTGACTCCAAACGCAAGCCTTCTGAACTCACCCCTGAATACGCGCGCAACCAAGCCCGTTCCATCAAGCCCGAATTCTTTGTTGGGGTAGGCATTTGCTCTCATTTGGGTTGCTCTCCCAGCGACAAATTCCAAATGGGCCCGCAGCCTTCACTGCCAGATGATTGGCAAGGTGGGTTTTTGTGTCCTTGTCACGGTTCCACTTTTGACATGGCTGGGCGGGTTTATAAAAACAAGCCGGCGCCAGACAATTTGGAAGTCCCTCCCCATATGTACCTCTCAGACTCTCGTTTGCTGATTGGTGAAGATAAAAAGGCTTGATGACCATGGCTGATTTCAAAGAAATTTCTGCTGATGCGCCCATGGCTGACAAGGCCCTCAATTGGATAGACAACCGTTTTCCGCTCTCCAAGCTTTACAAAGAGCATTTGAGCGAATATTACGCACCCAAGAACTTCAACTTTTTCTACTTCTTTGGCTCGCTGGCTTTGTTTGTGCTGGTCATTCAAATCCTGACGGGTATTTTCTTGGTCATGCATTACAAGCCGGATGCTTCCGTGGCGTTTGCTTCCGTGGAATACATCATGCGTGATGTGCCTTGGGGTTGGTTGATTCGCTACATGCATTCCACTGGTGCCTCGGCTTTCTTCATCGTGGTGTACCTGCACATGTTCCGCGGTTTGATTTATGGGTCCTTCAGAAAACCGCGTGAATTGGTGTGGCTGTTTGGTTGCGCTATCTTTTTGGCCCTCATGGCTGAAGCTTTCATGGGTTATTTGCTGCCTTGGGGCCAAATGTCCTATTGGGGTGCGCAGGTCATCGTGAATTTGTTCTCGGCCATTCCTTTTATCGGTCCAGACTTGGCCTTGCTTATCCGTGGTGATTACGTGGTGGGAGATGCCACTTTGAACCGCTTCTTCAGCTTCCATGTCATTGCAGTGCCTTTGGTTTTGCTGGGTTTGGTAGTGGCACACATCATCGCTTTGCACGAAGTGGGTTCGAACAACCCTGATGGGGTTGAAATCAAAGCCCATAAAGACGCGCAAGGTCGTCCCTTGGATGGCATTCCTTTCCACCCCTATTACACGGTTCACGACATCGTGGGGGTGACTGGCTTTTTATTGGTGTTTTGCGCGATCATCTTTTTTGCCCCAGAGTTTGGTGGTTACTTCTTGGAATACAACAACTTCATTCCAGCAGACCCGCTTAAAACGCCGGCACACATTGCGCCTGTTTGGTACTTCACGCCTTACTACTCCATGCTGCGTGCCATCACCAGTGAAATGATGTACGCACTCATTGCCTGCGTATTGGCTGCGGCTTATTTGGGTGCGACCAAAGCCAAACTCAACAGCACCTTTAAAGGTGTGGTGGTTGGTGCTGCGGTTGTCGCTGTTGCGCTGATGTTGGCCATTGACGCCAAATTTTGGGGTGTGGTCGTCATGGGTGGCGCTGTCGTTATCCTGTTCTTCTTGCCTTGGCTAGACAGGTGCGCGGTCAAATCCATTCGTTTCCGCCCTGATTGGCATGTGTACCTGTATGCCATCTTCGTGGTTAACTTCTTTGTTTTGGGTTACTTGGGTATGCAACCCCCTTCAGCGATAGGCGAGCGGGTGTCGCAGATTGGTACCTTGTTTTATTTCGGCTTCTTTTTGTTGATGCCTTGGTGGAGCACCTTGGGTGAAACCAAACCAGTTCCCGATCGTGTGAACTTTGTGGCGCACTGATTGAACCTGGAGCACATTCTCATGAAAAAATTTTTAGTCAGTCTCAGTTTGGTTTTGGGTGTGGTGTTACCGGTTTTCGCAAACAGCGATGCTTACCCATGGGACAAAGCACCAAACAAACTCAATGACTTGAGTGCTTTGCAAAATGGCGCAAAGATATTTGTCAATTACTGTTTGAATTGCCATTCAGCGGCTTACATGCGGTTCAATCGTCTCAAAGACATTGGTTTAACCGATAAGCAAATCAAGGACAACTTGTTGTTCACCACTGACAAAGTGGGTGACACCATGAAAATCAGCATGGATGCCAAGCAAGGCAAAGATTGGTTTGGTGGAAACCCGCCCGACTTGACCGTGATTGCGCGATCACGTTCTGGCCACGGTGGCACAGGTGCAGACTATTTATATACCTATTTGCGCACTTACTACCGCGATGACAGCAAGGCAACAGGTTGGAACAACTTGGCTTTTCCCAATGTGGGCATGCCCCATGTGTTGTGGGAATTGCAGGGTCAACGCCGTCCCATCTATGAAGAGGTCGAGGAACATGGTCACACCACACATGTACTCAAAGGATGGCAACAAGTCACGCCAGGGAAAATGTCGGCCGTTGAATATGACGAAGCCGTAGGTGACCTTGTCAACTATATGCAATGGATGTCCGAGCCTGCCCAAAGCACGCGTGTTCGTATTGGCGTGTGGGTCATGTTGTTCCTGCTCATCTTCATGGTCATTGCTTGGCGGTTGAATGCGTCTTACTGGAAAGACATTCGCTGATTTTGAGTTTTCAGCCCGCCTTGCGCGGGTTCTTACAATGGGTCTTGGCTATCCCATTAAACCTTTAGCCTTTTAGGAGCCAATCTCATGATGGTTTTGTACTCTGGGACCGTTTGTCCCTTTTCTCACAGATGCCGTTTCGTGCTTTTTGAAAAAGGCATGGACTTTGAAATCCGTGATGTCGATCTGTATAACAAACCTGAAGACATCAATGTCATGAACCCCTATGGGCAAGTGCCTATTTTGGTTGAACGTGATTTGATTCTGTATGAGTCCAACATCATCAATGAATACATTGACGAGCGTTTCCCCCATCCACAACTGATGCCTGGTGACCCTGTAGACCGTGCTCGCGTGCGATTGTTTCTTTTGAATTTTGAAAAAGAATTGTTTGCACATGTCATCACCATTGAATCACGTAGCCAAAAGGCCAACGAGAAGGCACTTGAAAAAGCCCGCGCACATATTCGCGATCGCTTGACACAACTGGCCCCCGTCTTCTTGAAAAATAAATTCATGTTGGGCGATAACTTCTCCATGCTGGATGTGGCGATTGCGCCTTTGCTGTGGCGTCTGGACCATTACGGTATTGAGTTATCTAAAAATGCAGCGCCTTTGCTCAAATACGCTGAGCGCATTTTTTCAAGACCCGCCTATATTGAAGCACTGACACCCTCTGAGAAGGTGATGCGCAAATAAGCTGCGAACATGATCAACATTTCGCAGTCTTCATCTACCCGGCCTTACCTTGTTCGTGCTTTGCACGAGTGGTGCACCGATAACGGATTGACCCCGTATTTGGCGGTCTTGGTAGATGATTCCGTTCAGGTTCCCAGAGAGTACGTGAACAATGGAGAGATTGTTCTCAACATCAGTTTTGACGCCACCAGTAATTTGCAACTGGGAAATGAATTTGTGGTTTTCAAAGCCCGCTTTGGCGGTGTTGCCAGAGAAATCAGTGTTCCTGTGGCCAGAGTCATTGCCATTTATGCCCGAGAAAATGGTCAAGGCATGGCTTTTCCTGCACCGACTGGCGCCAACAGTGAAACCGAGGAAGCCGTGTCTAAAACATTGCTGTCTGGGATCAAACCTGTTGTGACCTTAAGCACGGTAACACCACACCCGACGCAGGACAATGATGAGCCAACAGACCCATCAAAACCACCTCAACCGGGTGCAGGCAGCAGACCACAACTCAAGCGCATCAAATAGTTTTGTCTTGGATGTTGTGGTTAGAATATATACAGTGCCGATTTAGCTCAGTTGGTAGAGCAACCGCCTTGTAAGCGGTAGGTCATCAGTTCGAATCCGATAATCGGCACCACTTCCTCTGCTACAAATCCCATTAATTGCCATTTGAAGCCCGGCAGCGTTGAATATCACAAGCAGTTGGCAACGAAGATCTGTATTCCATATTTGTAGGCAAAATCCCATTATTTCGGATGGAACATTTTTCTCCACTGGCATTGGTGTAATAAGACAGCACATCGACGCATCGTCTTGAGTGAGAGGTTAAGCCCTGAAAATGGCCGATTTCGTGCGAAATCACCATTTGCAAGGTGTCTAATAAATTTCTAGAAGCGTTTGCTTTTCTGAGATTCAGAAAAGCTTCAGGGCTGAGCGTCAATGTTTTTTTCGTGATGTTGGCCAAGCCAATCGTGCCCAATTTGTCTTCATCGTTCCACAGCGTGGTGATCTTGAGACCAGTCACGGAAGAAGTTAAATCACGTTTCAAAATGACGGTGTTTTGACCTCCGCATTGGTCCCAAGCCACCGACGCATTTTTCAATGAAGCAAAAACAGCTTCCTCGCTGATACCTTCGGGGGCACCTTGGTGGTCATAGACATAAACCATGTTTGGGTTTTGCATTTTGGTGTCTTTGCCACCATCATTCCAAGTGGCAATCTCGTTGGGCAAACATTGGTTAATTTCGCTCTCACGAAGTCCAGTTGGCAAGCTTGTAGCCAAACCCTCATCCATTTTTTTAGCGGTGGGAGCTCGTTTCTGGGTGCTGACGGTATCGCTCTTTGTTGTGGCGGTAGAGGTTGCTGACTTCGTTGTGGGTACAGGTGTCGCGGTCGAAGAAGACTTTCGGTTATTCATCAACCCATTAATTGCTTGGTTAACCTTTGCGGTGTAAGCCGTCCCAAGCCACAAAGGTGCATTGTTATTGATGGCATCTAATTCAGTCGCCGGACAGTTGTCTTTGCCAAATTTGGATAACCACGCAAGGGCATTGGCCTCGCGGGAATCCACATCGTTGACGGTATATGCCAAGGCTTTAAATTCAGCAGAAAGACAAGAAGTCCCTGTATTTTTAACTTGTGCATTCACAACGTGGTGCTCAAGCATAGAAATGCACAGCAAGAGTAACAAACCCCCGCTGGCAAAAAAGCGATAAATACAGTCAGAGGTCGAATGCATGGGTCAATTCACTCATCAAACGACTTAAGCGCAACACCATAAGAGAATCAAACAATTTCAACATCTATTTCTTGTTGGCGGCACTGCCTCTGGGCTTATCAACCGATTTTTCAAGTTCATCGGCAGACGCCTTTTTTTGTTGGTACAAGGTTTCAGTGGCGGAGATGATGCGTGGTGTATTGGAAGTGCCAAGCCACAGCGCTTGATTCATCAGAATAAGCTCAAGTTGATCTAAAGGGCATGATTTTCCATATTTGCCAAGCCATTCCTTCGCGCGCTCTTCACGAAGTTGTGCATCATTGGTGGTGTAGGCCAAGGCCTTGAAATCGGAAGCAGCGCAGCCCTGAGGGGCTACAGGCGCAGGGGCTGGGGTTGGGCTTTTGGTTTGCGCTGACGCGTCGTTGAATACCAATCCCCCCCAAAGACTGATCAGCACAAAAAAAGAGGTCTGCGTAGGAAAGGATAAAGCCGAAAAGAAATGCATCAAACCGATTCTATAGAACGAATTGGGATGGGTTTTTCCCTTGAAAGGGGGCATAAAAGGCCTTGATGATGGCCATGTCGGCTTCAATATCCCCACTGGGAAGTAAAGCGGGACCCAAGCCAGTTTTTTTGCTGCCAAAGTCAAGGTAGCCCAACACAATGGGTACCTGCGCTTCAAGCGCAATATAGTAAAAACCCGTTTTCCAGTGACGCGATTCAGAACGCGTGCCTTCTGGCGGCACCACCAAATGCAATTCGCCGTCTGTATTTCGCAGGGTTTGGGCAGATGCAGATACCATGTTGGTGGACTGTGACCGGTCCACTGCAATACCACCCAGCCATCGCATCAAACCATGAAAGGGAAAGCGAAAAATTTGAATTTTTCCCATCCAGTGGATATTGAGCTCCAGAGCGAAGGCAACCAGCAGGGTATAGGGTAAGTCCCAGTTACTGGTGTGTGGTGCCGCGATGATGACGCTTTTAGAGGTGTCAAGTGGCATGTGGCCTTGGATTTGCCAACCAGCCACCCGCAAAACCCATCTGGAAAACCTTTTCAGCAAAGGGCTAAAGACGGGCGTGGTAAAAATCGTCAAATGCATACAACTGCTTGGAAAAATAATCCCCCAACAATACCATCAGATTCATGCAAATTGAACTCAGGACAATGACTATTTGCCGCTTAGGCATTCTGTTCGCATGGATCACTTGGATGGGTTGTGCTTCAGCGCAAACCCCAGACTTACCGCCATCCATAGATGTTTCAATGACTGAAAAGATTTGGGTATATATCAAGCATGAAACACATGCGCCTGAGGATCTCCCTTTGCCACCTATTTTGTTTGATGAAAAAATACCCAGGCAAGCAAGAATGGTGTTTCAATTTCCCAGCGAAGATGCGCCAAACAATGCATTGCAAATATCCATAGGCAATGCAAGCACGCGTTGGTGGAATCAGGAAATGATGCTGTGGGCGCTAGGGCACGAACTGACCCACTACGCTTTTCTCATGCAAGAAAACGACTGGGAAGCCAAAAACGTGTATGTCAACAATATCCGACACCACTGCAACTTTGAATTCATGCGCATCACCAGAGACATTGTTGAGATTATTTGGGAGCGCTACCAAAATGTGTCAGCCCGCATGCGCATGTACAGCGAGGTGCACAAAAGCTGTGCGCGTCAGCCTTTGCAGTAAAGGATTTATTTGGCTTTCACGCAAAGCGATTGTTTACCCGGCACACAGGTGCCTGCACAAATAGCTTGACCAATGTAATTTAAAGCTGTTCGTCCATCGGCTTGGTTGGAGCAAACCACCGCGCCGTTGGTCATCTTGATGCATTGCCCGACGCCGCAAAACACTTCGCCATTCGGACGCTGTTCAATACCGCCTTGCGCTGGTGCACACCATGTATTGCCGTCATTGTCATTTTTACAATTCAGGATCTCATCAGCCAAGCAAGCCAAAGAAAATACTGAAATAAATAAACCCGTCAAACATCGCCCCAACAAGTTAGGCATAGACACTTTCAGTTAGCGCGACATGACTTTGACGCGGATTGTTTCAACAGGAAACCTATGGGCGCGCAGGTGTGCTGCCAAAGCAGGCACAAGTTGACGCAATTTAGCCCCAGCGGCGTTGTGTGGCACCAGTAGACACCAACCTTGCTCGTCCAGGGGGCCGGCTTTGACAAGACCCGCCAAACCTGGGGGTAAAAGGGACTGTATGCAAGTCAAATAAGCTTGTGATTGCTTGCTTAATTGCATCAAACTGGACAGCGAAACAGATTGCTCCATGGCTGCCATGACAGATGTGGCTGTACGGGATGGAGGGTAAGGGGTGGCTGCCATGCGGGCATTATCTCGTGCTTGTGACAGAGGTTAAAATTAAGCCTTATTTATAAGGAACCTAAGCTTGTCTTGGCCACCCGGCTTTGGCAAAGTGAACCGCTGGCATGGCATTTAATCTTTTGACCCAGATATTTGGCAGTCGCAACGACCGACTCCTCAAACAATTTCGCAAAACCCTAGAGCGCATCAACGGTCTCGAGGCCGGCTATGAATTGCTCAGTGACGACGCTTTATGCCAAAAAACCAATGAGTTCAAAGCGCGATTTTCCAATGGAGAATCCCTAGACAGCTTGCTGCCCGAAGCTTTTGCGGTGGTCAGGGAAGGTTCTAAGCGCGTCATGAAGATGCGCCACTTTGATGTGCAAATGATGGGTGGTATGGCTTTGCACCAAGGCAAGATTGCTGAAATGCGCACTGGCGAAGGCAAAACCTTGACGGCCACGTTGGCGGTATACCTGAATGCTTTGAGCGGCAAAGGCGTGCATGTGGTCACGGTTAACGATTATTTGGCCAATCGCGATGCACAGTGGATGGGCCAGCTCTACCAATTTTTAGGTTTGAGTGTGGGTATCAATTTGTCTCAGCTAACCAGAGAAGAGAAGCAAGCCGCTTACCGCTCAGACATTACTTACGGTACCAATAACGAATACGGTTTTGATTATTTGCGCGACAACATGGTGTATGAGGCGCATGACCGCGTTCAACGTGCATTGAACTATGCGATCGTTGATGAGGTGGACTCCATTCTGATTGACGAAGCCAGAACTCCGCTCATCATCAGTGGCCAAGCCGAAGACCACACCGCCACTTATGTGGCCATGAACAAAGTGGTTCCTTTTTTGACCCGTCAAGAGGGTGAACTGGATTTGCGCACAGGCGAGGGCGTCACCAAGCCTGGCGACTTCACGTTGGATGAGAAATCCCACCAAGTGTATTTAACCGAATTGGGCCATGAAAAAGCAGAAAAATTGCTTTCGGACATGGGCTTGTTACCTGCGGGTGCATCCTTGTATGACCCGCTTCATATTGGCTTGGTGCACCATCTGTATGCCGCACTGCGCGCTCAGCATCTGTACCACCGCGATCAACATTACGTGAATCAAAACGGTGAAATCGTTATTGTGGACGAGTTCACTGGACGTTTGATGTCGGGGAGACGCTGGAGTGACGGTCTGCATCAAGCAGTCGAGGCCAAGGAGGGCGTGCCTATTCAGGCAGAAAACCAGACCATGGCATCCATCACCTTCCAAAATTATTTCCGTTTGTATGGCAAGTTGTCAGGAATGACAGGAACTGCTGATACCGAAGCCTATGAGTTTCAAGAAATTTACGGACTAGAAACAGTCATTATTCCGCCCAATAAACCCAGCAAGCGCGATGACCAACTCGACCGGGTGTACAAAACCACTGAAGAAAAATACAAAGCGGCCATAGAAGATATTCGTGAATGCCATGGCAGGGGACAACCAGTCTTGGTAGGTACCACCTCCATTGAGTTGTCAGAGTTGCTGTCTGGCATGCTGAATGCTGCTGGCTTGCCTCATCAGGTACTCAACGCAAAGCAACACGCCAAAGAGGCTGATATCGTGGCGCAAGCGGGTGCTTTGGGGGCCGTCACCATTGCAACCAATATGGCTGGTCGAGGTACAGACATTGTTTTGGGCGGCAACATCGAAAAAAGTATTTCAGCCATTGAGGCTGATGAGGTTTTGGGCTCGGACGCCAAAGCACAAAAAATTCTCGATCTGAAAAGTGCCTGGAGCATCGAACATGACAAGGTGAAATCCTTGGGTGGTTTGCGCATCATTGCCACTGAACGACACGAGTCCAGACGTATTGATAACCAGCTAAGAGGCCGTTCTGGTCGACAGGGCGATCCAGGCTCTTCACGTTTTTACCTGAGCTTGGACGATTCTCTGATGCGTATCTTTGCGGGGGAACGCGTGAAGGCCATCATGGACAGGTTGCAAATGCCTGAGGGTGAAGCCATTGAAGCGGGTATGGTGACGCGCAGCATTGAAAGCGCGCAGCGCAAGGTGGAAGCTCGCAATTTTGATATTCGCAAGCAGCTGCTGGAATACGACGATGTGTCCAATGACCAGCGAAAAGTCATTTACCAGCAGCGCAACGATATTTTGGATGCGCAAGATTTGCGGTTCCAAATTCAAAGTTTGCGCGAAGGATGTTTTACGGATTTGGTCCATCAATTCGTCCCACCTGAATCTGTGGAAGAGCAATGGGACTTGGCAGGCTTAGAAAGTGTGTTGTTGAACGATTGGCATTTAAGCATTTCGCTTTCCAAGCAAGTTCAAGAAGCACAAGCCATCACCGATGAAGATATCGTCAAAACGGTGGTCGATGCGGCCAATCATCATTTTGAAGAAAAACTCCTCACCGTCGGTGTTGAGCAGTTCACGCCTTTCATGCGAGCGGTGTTGTTGCAAAACATTGACAGCCATTGGCGTGAACATTTGTCTTCACTCGACTATTTGCGACAGGGTATTCATTTGCGTGGCTATGCGCAAAAACAACCCAAACAAGAATACAAGCGAGAGGCATTTGAGTTGTTTGGTCAACTGCTGGACATGGTGAAAAATGAAGTCACTCGCATCTTGATGACGGTGCAAATTGAATCATCCGAGCAGGTTCAACTGGCGGCGGATCAATTGGAAGAAAAAGCAGAGACGATCTCCAATCTCACCTATTCCGCGCCAGATGAAACCGGTGCAGTGCATGTGTTTGCAAACAGCCCACAAGAAACTGCCAACGAAGTTCCTGTTGTGGGCCGCAATGAGCCTTGCCCATGCGGGAGCGGAAAAAAATACAAGCACTGCCATGGAAAGCTCGCCTGAACTATGCCCGTCAATCTACACGCGCCCATTGCATCTGAGCTACTGCCTGTTACTGGTATCGCCATTGGTACGGCCAGTGCAGGTGTTCGAAAAGCCAACCGACAAGATTTGACGGTTTTTCAGCTAGCCGAGGGAACCTGCGTCGGTGCCGTATTCACGCAAAACCGTTTTTGTGCGGCGCCAGTGCAAGTTTGTCAAGCACACATGAAAAGCGCGCAAGGTATTCGCGCATTGGTGATTAACACGGGTGTTGCCAACGCAGGCACGGGTGAGTCTGGGTTGTTACACGCCAATCAAGTTTGCCAAGCCTTGGCTGATCTGCTCAAGATCCAAGCTAACCAAGTGCTGCCTTTTTCGACAGGCGTCATCATGGAGCCCTTGCCGGTTCAGCGCATTGTGGATGGCTTGCCTTTGGCATTGGCAGATGCTGCCAGCGACCATTGGTTCAAAGCGGCGACAGCCATCATGACCACCGACACACTGCCCAAGGCCGTCAGTCGCCAACTTGATATAGATGGAGTGACTGTCACCATCTCTGGCACCTCCAAAGGTGCAGGCATGATTCGACCCAATATGGCCACCATGTTGGGATTCATTGCCACCGATGCATCCATTTCCCCTGCGTTGATGGATGGGCTGGCTTTGGATTTGGCACAAGCCTCTTTCAATCGCATTTCTATCGATGGGGACACTTCTACCAACGATTCTTTTGTGGTGATGGCGTCAGGTAAGGCGGGTCACAAGACCATTGACAGTTGGACGAGTGCGCAAGGTCAGTTGTTAAAGCAAGCCATGACCGATGTGGCGCGCTGGCTGGCCCAAGCCATTGTGCGCGATGGTGAAGGCGCGACCAAGTTCATCACCGTGACGGTTGCAGGTGGAAAAAGCAGCGCTGAGTGTTTGCAAGCGGCTTACGCGATTGCGCATTCCCCTTTGGTCAAAACAGCTTTTTTTGCCAGTGACCCCAATCTCGGGCGTATCTTGGCTGCAGTGGGCTATGCCGGTATCCCTGACTTGGCACAAGACAAGATTGACTTGTATTTGGATGATGTGCATGTCGTGACCCAGGGTGGCAGAAACGCCTCTTACAAAGAGGAAGATGGCCAAAGAGTGATGAAGCAAGCGGAGATTACGGTCAAGGTTGTTTTGGGACGCGGGCAGGCCACTGAAACCGTCTGGACGTGCGACCTGAGCCACGATTACGTCACCATCAACGCAGACTACAGAAGTTGATATGGCGATCAATGAGCATTTAGAGCGAATGTTGCTCAGAGCGGAAACCTTGATGGCACGCATTGAGTCTGTGCTTCCACAAGCTTTGCATGCGCCCGACTGGCAAGCCAGCATTGCCTTTCGCTACCGCAAGCGCAATACAGGCCACGGTGTTTTAGAGCCTGTGAAGCATGTGGCTGGCATGGCATTGGACGATTTGAAAGAAATCGACATACAAAAAGAAAAAATCCAACGCAACACTTTGCAGTTTGTGCAAGGCTTGCCGGCCAATAACGTGTTGCTCACGGGTGCACGTGGCACAGGAAAATCTTCGTTGATTAAAGCGTGTTTACAAACCTATGCACCGCAAGGTTTGCGCCTGATTGAAGTTGACAAACAAGACATGGTGGATTTGCCCGACATCATCGAAGTCGTTGCCACTCGACCTGAAAAATTCATCGTCTTTTGCGATGACTTGAGTTTTGAAGAAGGCGAACCAGGGTACAAGGCACTCAAATCAATTTTGGATGGCACTGTGGCTGCGGCTACACCGAATGTCTTGATTTATGCCACCAGCAATCGACGCCATTTGTTGCCTGAGTACATGAAAGACAACCTTAGCTACAACCACACAGATGACGGCGAAGTGCACCCAGGTGAGGTGATTGAAGAAAAAATCTCTTTGTCCGAGCGCTTTGGCTTGTGGGTTAGCTTTTACCCGTTCAGCCAAGAGGCTTACTTGCTGATCGTTGACCAATGGTTGTCATCGCTGGGTGTACCTGCCCAAGATGTGGCCTCATCGCATCCGGAGGCTTTGGTGTGGGCTTTAGAGCGAGGTTCTCGCAGTGGTCGTGTGGCTTACCAGTTTGCAAGAGATTTTGCTGGACGACGTGGTGGTCATTGATTCTTCGCGCATGCAAGTTGCCGTGGGCGTTTTGATTCGTCCAGATGGTCATTTTTTATTGACGACCCGACCGCATGGCAAAGCCTATGCGGGTTACTGGGAGTTTCCGGGCGGGAAAATCGAGGCAGGTGAGTCTGTTGAACAAGCCCTTTCTCGCGAACTGAAAGAAGAACTTGGTATTGAGGTGGTGCGTTGCACGCCTTGGCAAAGCGAGAGTGTTGACTACCCCCATGCTTTGGTTCAATTGCATTTTTACAAAGTGTGGGAGTGGTTAGGCGAATTGCAAATGCGTGAAGCTCAACAATTCGCATGGCAATGTTTGCCTGTGCAAGTTTCACCGGTGTTGCCTGGTACCTTGCCGGTGTTGGCGTGGCTCACTCAGGAGCAAAGTTCAATTTCAAACTCAGCTGTTTCAGCGGCAGCCTGAGGTTTGCCTTCCCAGTTTTGATGGATGAGACGCACCCAAACCATCATACGGTTTCCGCTGATCTCTGGCACCAAGCCCAGTGCAGGATCGATAAACACGCGCATCAATTGAAAACGACCTTGCGGCAGTGCTTGTTGAAATTGCCCATTGACCGCAATCACCCGCTGAGGTGCGCCACTTTCTCGCAACAAGCGCATTAACAAGACCACGCTGTCGTTCAAAGCCTTGAGTGGCTCAGACCATTTCAAAATATCTTGCCGACGCTTATCCGGATCAAGTTGTTTCCAAGCGTGGTAAGCGGGTAGGTCAAATGCACAAGTGCCACCAGGTATACCGACACGGTTACGCAGTCCCGTTAAAAAGTCGTTGTCGCTGACACAGTTGCCGATACGGCTTCCTATGGTGTTGAAACCAGTCAAACATTTGTCAATTTTTTGCAGCAACTCGTCCAACACCTCTTCAGACACCGAGGGGTTGCCACGGTAGCTGTTGAACTGTTGTTTATGACGATCTAGTTCCTTCAAAATATCGGACTTCAAATCGGAACGTCCACCCACATCGACAATTTCAAACAGGGTGGTCAGGGCAAAGTGATGGTCAATTTCGGAAGAACGCAATAAAAGTTGCTCGAACCTTCCGAGCAAGTACTCCAGTCGCAAGTAAGTGCGAATTCGCTCATTAAAAGGGTGTTCGTAAAGAATCACAATACTTCGCAAGTTAGTAAACAGCAACTAGTCAAATGATAACCGCTGAAACAGGGGTTTTTCAATACAAATGGGATTAAAAGGGATGCCAAGCGTCAGCTTGCTTTTGCAAGGCCGAGAGGTCATCAATGTCATTGTTGATGACCCAAGTTGCAGCCGCCAGTCTTTGCGCGCGCCCCACTTGCGCGTCAATCACTGCTTGAACCTCGTTCTGCGTCCACCCATTTCTGGCCATGACGCGTGCAATTTGCCTCTCGGGGCTGCAGTCCACCACCATGATGCCGTCTAACTGATCGGTTCTGCGGTCTGACTCCAACAGCAAAGGTATGTCCAAAATAGCCAAGGGTTTACCCTCGGCTCTTAATGCGATTTCCTGGTCAGAAATGGACTTGCGAACCAAGGGATGCAAGATAGCTTCCAGTTGGTTTTTGCTTTCGGGTTGGCTAAACACCAAACTACGCATTCGGGCTCTGTCCATGCTGCCGTCTGGGGCAACAAAGTTGTCACCAAAAGCCTGTTGGATCAGAGGCATGGCTGCACCGCCTGCACCCGTCAGCGCTCTTGAAATGGCATCTGCATCAATTAACGCAAAACCACGCACGACCAGCATGCGCCCTAAGGTGGTTTTGCCGCTGCCAATACCACCTGTTAGGCCGATACGTTTGAAAGCTTGAGAATGCATGTGCGCAGTTTATAAGACCTCTTAGAGCAATTGACCCATTTGAAAGATGGGCAAGTAGAGTGCAACCACCAAGCCTCCAACAAGCAAGCCCAGCATCACCATCAAGGCAGGTTCCAAAAGTTGGGTAAAACGGTTTAGCAAATGATCTACTTGGCTGCTAAGTTGTTGGGCGAGTTTGGCTAGCAAGTTGTCCAAGGCGCCACTTTGTTCGCCCACAGCAACCAATTGCGCCAACATCAACGGAAACAAGCGAAGCTTTGCGGTGGGTGCTGAAACGCTCATGATGGCATCTGCCAGAGAAACGCCTTGGCTGACAGAGGTACGCATGTGAATGGTTGCCATACCCAGCAAGCGGTTGGTGCTGCAAGAAGCAACCACTTCCAAAGCCTCAAGCATAGGTACACCTGCCTTGAGTAAATCAGACAGTGTCAGTGTCCACAAGGAGAGTTGCATGTGGTGCACCAAGCTACCGATGATGGGGAGGCGCAAAACTTGGGTATCGCGCCACAACTGAAAAAACGGGTTGCGCATCAGCAAACGCAAAACCACACTGCCGCACACCAAGGCCATCATGGCGTAGTAGACACCACCATTGGAAAACCAACGGCTCATTTGCAAGACCGAGTGGGTCAGTGCGGGCAATTCAGCGCCGAGAGACGTAAATATGCCTTCAAAGACCGGAACAACCCATACCATGATGACGCCAACCACCAACAATGAAATGGCAAGGACTGCACAAGGGTAAGTTAATGCAGAACGAATCTGCGCATGGATAGCCTGTCGTTTTTCAAGTAAAACAGCCAAGCGCTCTAATACCGCGTCAAGATTGCCGGCAGTTTCAGCTGCCCGTACCAGCTCTACGTACAAGGTGTCAAAGTAGGGCACTTGTGACAAGGCATGGTGAAAAGAAGAACCGTTTTCCAGCAACACGCACAGCCGAGCAATCAAACTTTGCAACTCGGCAACTTGCGCGGACTTGGCCATGGTTTCCAAAGCCTGTAGCAAAGGCAGTCCTGCTGCGACCAGCGTTGCCAGTTGACGCGTGAAATGCGATTGGTGCTTGAGTTTTGCGGTCATTCGGATGTGGCAGCCCAGACCTCTTCATGTGAGGTGATGCCAGCTGCGGCTTTGATAAGCCCTGCTTGGCGAAGTGTGAGAACCCCCGATTCCTTGACATGCGCACTGAGCCTCAGTACATCCAGACCAGACACCATCTGTGATTGCAGACTGGGCGTCATGGGCAGGACCTGGTGAATGCCTACGCGCCCTTTGTAGCCGTTGTTACAGGCCGGACAACCCACAGCTTTGTATCGTTGTTCGCCAGGGATGGCGAGTTTGCAAAGAGGACACAGTTGACGTACCAAGCGTTGTGCACAAATCAAGATGACGCTACTGGCGATATTGAAATCTGCCAAACCAAGTTGGTTTAAGCGGGTCAAGGCCGAAGGTGCATCGTTGGTGTGAAGCGTAGACAAAACCAGATGCCCTGTTTGCGCTGCCTTGCTAGCAACATCGGCTGTTTCGCTGTCACGAATTTCACCCACCATCACCACATCAGGGTCTTGTCGAAGCAGTGCTCGCAGTGTTTGTGCGAAACCTAAGCCTGCTTTGTCATTGATGTTGATCTGGTTAATGCCAGGTAGGACGATTTCGCATGGGTCTTCTACTGTAGAGATGTTGATATGTGCCGAATTCAAATAATGCAAGCAACTGTAAAGCGTGATGGTTTTTCCTGAGCCAGTAGGACCTGTGATCAAGATCAGTCCATTGGGTTGTTGTAGGGCATGGTGTAGGTCACTGAGTTGCTGAGCCTCGTACCCGAGGTCTTGCAGATTCAGGTGTTGTGACAACAGAGCTTGAATGCGAAGCACAATTTTTTCACCATGCATTGTGGGCAAACAACTCACGCGCATATCGACTTGAACTTTTTGCAGAGTTAACCGTAAACGCCCGTCTTGTGGCAAGCGCTTTTCGGAAATATCCATGCGCGATAAGACTTTGATGCGCGAGATGATGCGGTCCTTCATGGCCACGTTGGGTGCGGCACGCTCCTGAAGCTGACCGTCAATGCGTACGCGAACACGAAGCACTTGCTCAAAGGGTTCGAAATGGATATCAGAGGCTGCATCTGCCAATGCAGAAGTCAAGAACGCCTCTAGCCAGACCACTGCCTTCTGGTCTTGCTCTGCGTTGGAAGAAGGGTAAGACAGTGAAACCATAGGCTCACTGTAAAAAACCAAATCTCTGTGTGGTGTAAGTTCAACTTAAAAAAAATACCAGAGCCGCTGGTCGGGGTGAGAGGATTCGAACCTCCGGCCTCTACGTCCCGAACGTAGCGCTCTACCAGGCTAAGCTACACCCCGATAGGGAAATTTTATCTGCGCTTGCTATGCAACAAACTCACATTCATTTCAGCCGACAGCGTTGACGCGTAAAACTTCTCAATCATCTCTACCGATGTTCTGGCGTTACGCGCCAAGGTCAACAAATCAATATTGCCTCCGTAAATCAGTCGGAATGTAATGGCACTGTGACGCAGGCTGTAAAACGTGCGGTCATTGCCATGGGGGCCTTGCTTGAGATCGAGTTCTTTCAGTATCCAATTAAAGCACCACCCCACAATGTCCAGCACCAACCGACGGTTTTTCACTTCAGGAAAAAATACATAGTCGTTTGGTTTACCGTAACCTTGTGCTGTCTGGTGCGTAAGGATATGTTTGAACAGCGGTACGGCGGGTGCCAAGCTGACAGTGGCAGATTTGTGACGCTTGACTTCTGGCATGGTCAATCGCAAGTAGTGGTAGTTTCCGCTGATCACTTCTATGTGCTGGTTTTTCAGTTGGCGTACATCTCCAGGGCGCATAAAGCTATAGACCATAAACCTGATGAGCCAATTGATTTCTTTGGGCATTTGGTGATAGGCGCTGCGCATCCAAGCCCGTTTGCCTTCACCCCATTCCGTGAAGGTGTGGGTTCGCAATTCTTTAGATTTGCGGAGTATGGCTTTGTATTCTGTGACAGTGAATCCCCCGCGTGAGTTAGGCTGCGCTTTCAGTGGAGGAAAGCTGGGTACAGCTGTGAGGATTTTTTTTCGCTCAAGTAAGCGCAGTACTTTGCGCATTTGTGCGATATAGCCTTGCATGGTGGAGGCCGAAAATCTTTTATCCGTCATGTGTCGAATGAATTCTTCAAGCACTTGAATATCAATCTTATGCAAGGGCTTGTCTTTGAGAAACTCAAAAATCAAACCCTCTAAACGAATTTTCGTCATGACATAGGAGTTGTGGCGAATCTCATCGCGCTGCACTTTTTCCAATTCAGATCGAAGAATGTCTTCAATCAAGTTATGAAGGAGCTGCTGATTCTTCATTCCCGTGGGGTAGTTGTCTTCATTTCTGTCTTGCGTGCCTAGGCCTTCAGCAGCCAAACTTTCATAGATAAAACGAGCGCACATGATGGCTTCGGGCAAGTCCACAGTTTTCAGGCTTTTGGTGATGTACTTGCCTTGCACAAAATAACGCATTTGCCAAAACTTACTACCCGCAATGCGGAATATCTTCAACTTTTTGGGCAAACCGTCAATGCTGGTCATGCTGGATTTGATGACCGCATGCCTACTGCGAGTGACATGAAATTCACTGTCGTTAGAGGCTTTAACGCTTGTTTTCATTGAAGTATTCATGAAATTCGAATAAATTATTTTTTAAATTTAAAAATTAGTCAAAATTAAATTTAAGATAAAAATAGTAAATATAATAAATTTCATATCAAATGTGCATAGTATATAACTATATTAATTTGGGTTAATCTGAATTAAAAATAAAAAATTAAATTAAATCAATAAGTTGCATTAAATAATTGATAGCGAGTCGAAGAACCCTCGTTGCACTCGCAGCAATTTCTGCCGTTACTGGCGCAATGGCTGATGTCACCATTTATGGCACGATCGATCAAGCTTACCAATCAACCAAAGTAACTGACCCAGGATCTCTTTTGTCCACAGACGGCAGTTACAAAAATACCAATATCACTGGTACCAACAATGGCGGTTCAGCCATTGGTTTCAAAGGTTCTGAAGACTTGGGTGGCGGTTTGAAGGCTTTCTTCCAACAAGAAATCGGTCTCAACACCGATTCCAATGGCGGTCCTCAAACTGCTGCTGGTGGTCAATCTGCTGGTGATTATGAAAACCGTAACTCATTCGTCGGTTTGAGCGGTGGTTTCGGTTCTATCCAAGTGGGTCGCCAATACAATTTCGCTTTCTACAACATCATCGCCAATGACCCCATGGGCTTCTCTGGCTTGGGTACATATGCAGCGGCTGCAGCCGGTAACGCTGCACGTACTGACAAAATGATTGCCTACACACTGCCTACTTTTGTGCCTGGTGTGAAAGTCGAATTAGGTAAAGCCTATGGCAACGCTACAGTGACTACAGCTTCCCCACGTAAAGAGGGCGACAGCACTTCTTGGGCCTTGGCATACTCTAACGGCGCTTTGTATGCTGGTTTTACAGGCGAGTCAGTTATCGATGCTACAAGCAAAGTCAAGTACTCAAGCGGCACAGTTACCTATGATTTGGGCATGGTGAAAATTGGGTACGGTACATCGAAATCTACCGATCCCAATGCAACCCTTGCAGAAGCAAGCTCCAAGCCCATCTATACTGGTGGTGGCGGTGACTATGCCCCTACTTCATACAAAGGTGAAATGACCAGTATCACTGTGCCTATTAACGGCTCATTGAGCGCTTTTTACTCGACAGGTTCATTGTCACAAGATGATGGTACAGGCGCACTCAAAACCAAAGCCAGCCAGTTGGGCGCTAACTACAGCTTGAGCAAACGCACTACCGTGTACTTGCAAACTGGCAAAACCAAAACAGATTTGCCTTCACCTTACGCAGCCAATAGCATGTCCACTTCCGGCTACGCATTGGGTGTACTTCACTCTTTCTAATCCCCACGCTGGCTTAATGCCAGTTGCAGGATAAGAAATCTCTGAAAACCCGCTGCCCACAAGGCAGCGGGTTTTTTGTTTCAGGACGTTACACTTGTCACAAAACTTTCATAAACAGGCGCCGTTTCCATGATTTTTTCAAAGCTCCTTCCTCGTGACAATGACTTCTTTGAAATGTTCAACCGACATGCGGATCGGATCGTGGAAGCTTCGCTGGCATTTGCCAATTTGGTGAAACATTTTGATGATCCGGTATTGCGAGAAAAATACACGCGCGAAGTAGACAAGGCAGAAAGCGCGGCAGATCGCATCACCCATTAGGTAAGCACTGCGTTACACAAAACCTTTATTACACCGATTGACAGAGAGCAAATTCACTCATTGATTAACACCATGGACGACGTGGTGGATTTAATTCAAGACTCAGCTGAAACCATGTCGCTCTACAACGTGCGCACCATGACCGAAGAAATCTTTTTATTGACTGATTTGGGTGTGAAGTGCTGTGCCCGCGTGAATGACGCGGTCAAACTCATGGACAAACTGGCTGATGCACACACCGCAGAGGGTGCCCTCAAAACCTGCCAAGAAATTGATTTATTGGAGTCTGATGCAGACCATGTGATGCGTCGCGCCATGAGCAAATTGTTTCGTGAAGAAGAAGATGTGCGCGAACTCATCAAGCTCAAAGCCATTTACGAGTTGCTTGAGACCATCACGGACAAGTGTGAGGATGTTGCCAATTTGATTGAAGGCATCATCCTGGAAAATTCCTGAACGAAAGCCTAGATCGCATATGCAGTCAGCTCTTTGGGTCGTGGTTGTTTTGGTGGTACTGGCCTTGATGTTTGATTTCATCAACGGCTTTCACGATGCAGCTAACTCTATTGCCACCGTGGTGTCTACGGGTGTGCTGCGGCCCACACAAGCAGTGGCCTTTGCCGCATTTTTCAACTTTGTGGCGCTGTTTGTCTTTCAGCTCAGTGTTGCAGCCACCGTAGGAAAAGGCATTGTTGAGCCTGGCGTGGTTGATGTGCATGTGGTGTTTGGCGCCTTGGTAGGTGCCATCAGCTGGAATTTAATCACTTGGTTTTTTGGTATTCCCAGCAGCTCCTCGCATGCCTTGATTGGCGGAATTGTGGGTAGTGTCATCGCCAAAGCAGGTACCTCAGTCTTGCTGTTTTCAGGCGTCATGCGCACGGTGTTGTTTATTTTTGTATCGCCTCTCCTGGGCTTTGTGCTGGGTTCGCTGATGATGTTGATCGTCAGTTGGTTGTTTCTGAGAACACCACCTACCTCAGTTGACAAATGGTTTCGCCGCATGCAGTTGTTGTCTGCGGGTGCCTACAGTTTGGGTCATGGCGGCAATGACGCTCAAAAAACCATTGGCATTATTTGGATGCTGCTGATTGCCACTGGCTATGCATCTGCGCAGGAATCCCATCCCCCTTATTGGACGATTTTTGCCTGTTATGTGGCCATCGCAGCAGGCACTTTGTTTGGTGGTTGGCGTATCGTTAAAACCATGGGTCAAAAAATCACCAAACTCAAGCCGGTAGGAGGTTTTTGTGCCGAAACGGGTGGGGCTATGACCTTGTTTTTGGCGACCTTTTTAGGCATTCCTGTGTCGACCACGCATACGATTACCGGCGCTATTGTGGGGGTTGGATCGATTCGACGACCCAGTGCGGTGCGCTGGGGTGTTGCAGGCAATATTGTGTGGGCATGGGTGCTCACCATCCCTGCCAGCGCGTTTATTTCTGCCGCGGCGTACGTGCTTAGCTTGTACCTTTATGATTAGCTGATTCAGTGCTGACGCTCAAGCAACTGCGCCGCAATATCAGACAGAGCCGTTTTGTAATCGCTTGGCGGCAAGGCATCCAATGCATGCAGGGCTAATTGCGCTTCCGCAGAGGCTGCTTGCCGAGTAGCTTGCATGGCGCCTGTAGAACGCACAATGTCTGCGATGTCGGCCAAGGCGCCAATATCGCCTTGCTCTATCGCAGTTTGAATTAACTGGCATTGGCTGGGCGTGCCGCGCTGCATGGCAAAAATCAGTGGCAGCGTTGATTTGCCTTCACGCAAATCATCACCCAGGTTTTTCCCCATCATGTTGGCGTCGCCATCATAGTCAAGCACATCGTCAATGACTTGAAAAGCGGTTCCCAAAGCTTGGCCATAGGCTGCGCATGCGGCTTCTACGTTGGCAGAAGATTGCACCAAAATCGCTGGTAATCGGGTGGATGCTTCAAATAATTTAGCGGTTTTACTGCGTATGACTTTCAAGTAGCCTTGCTGATCCAGCGAAGCATCGTGCATGTTCATCAATTGCATCACTTCGCCTTCAGCGATCACATTGGTGGCGTCTGCCACGATGTCCAAAATACGCATTTCGCCGCATTCGACCATCATTTGAAAGGCTCGAGAGTACAAAAAATCGCCGACCAAAACACTGGCAGGGTTGCCAAACAAGGCGTTGGCTGTGGCTTTTCCACGTCGCATGCCCGAGTCGTCCACCACATCGTCGTGCAGCAGGGTGGCGGTGTGAATGAATTCCACCACAGCAGCCAGTTTGAAATGGTCGTCTCCCTTGTAGCCTAGGGCACCAGCCATCAGCAGCAAAAGCACTGGGCGCAAGCGCTTGCCCCCTGAACTGATGATGTGCTGTGCGACCTGTCCCACCAAGGGGACACCCGAACTCAAGCGCTGGCTAATGAGCTGATCCACAGCAATCATGTCCTGAGCAATCAG
>CANCVB010000029.1 GCA_947381415.1 Burkholderiales bacterium | reverse complement strand
TGTCCAATTTCATGCATAAGTGTCGCAAAGCCAAAACTGCCACTTTCCAAAGTTGTATTTGAAGCGCCCCATTGGGCATCATTGAGAACAATGTCTCCTCGGCTGTAAGAGTAGCCAAAGGATGAGTCGGTTGAAATTGCAGATTCGCCACTGTAGGACCCATCGGGTCGATAAATAAAACTTATATTGATATCACTCTTCGCGCCAACATAAGCAGGCGTTTTGCCAGAGTAATCAGTAACCTTGCTGAAAGTGAGGTTCGCAAACTGCGAAAAAACAGTCGTAAGGGCATTGATATTTGCTTTTTGGGTGCTCGTCCAATTGCCTCCGCCTGAGGTTAAAGAGGTATAGATATCTGATGAGTAGTTTGGATAGGATGCAAGAAATTGTTTGTAGGTGAAGCTATCGGATACGGAGATTTTGATAGTGCCAGAGTAAATTTTATTTGGGAGTCCAAAAGTATCAAAGTTAAACATCGCTTTTGCAATGACACTTTTTGGAGAATAGGTGTTAAATAACGCCATACTGCTTTTTCAAACACCAAAGTTCAATGAATGGGTTGATGACAGAGAAGTCGGTGTAGGCCTAAGGGGTCCGTACATGGTGAAAAACCTAAACGATCGACCACTTTACCTCATCGGCATGTATGCCAACCAGAAAAATTTCTGTGTGTCCTTTAGAGGTTTCAATATCCATTGATGTGTAGTTAAAACCTTCAGGTTCGGTAATCTTTGGGTCACCAATAACTTTGACGCCAGTTTTACTGTCAATTTGAATGGTGTAACTGTCGAAAAAATGATTCACAGTGACATGATAGTCACCAGGTTTGACAATCAGGTTGTAAGTTGAGTCTTTACTTCCACGTAAATCAATATCGTTTACTTTCATGGAATCCATGATGAGCAAATCATTGACAGTGCTGGGTTCTTGGGCTGCAAAATCAGAAATGACAACATTCCCGCCCAAATTGAAGCTAAAACTGCCACCTGTGGACAATTCGAAATCAATGCTCTTGCCGCTTGAGTAACTTTCTTCGGCCCAAACTTTATAGCCATCAACAGGTGTGCCGTAATGGTAAGAGGTTGGTGCATTGATCGGGGCTAAGCTGACATCCAAGCCTAATGACTCTACAGATTTACTCAATTGATCAAAGTTAATGGCTGCTGATGACTGAATATTGGTGAAATCTCCTCCATCGTGGGTAAGTGTTGCGCTAACTTTGGAATTGGAAGAAAGTACATTGGACAAATTCCAAACCACTTGAAAAGAATTTTCCCAGTAGCCATCTGCTGTAGGTTTGGCCTTGACCACAAAATCCGACAGTCCGTCGCCATTCAGGTCAGTTAAAGCAATGTCTTTGATTGACATCTGGTTTTCAGATGAAAAATCAACGTTCATGTTTGTACTGCGAAGAAGACTGTCGCTGTCAAACAGCTTTTGGGCGCTAGAAAACCCACCCTTGCCATTGGAGATAAATGCCTCTACTTGGGAGGCGCCAGTCGAATCGGTGTCAAGCAAAACAATATCTTTATTGCCATCACCATTGATGTCGTCGATGAACCCTTTGGATGGGTTGTAAATGCCCGATAAGGTAAAACTGTTGACAAAATCATGGTCTTTGATGAGTTGACCTGAAGAGGAGAGTGCAACTGTGATTTGGTTTTTTTCCAAATTACCAATCACTATGTCACTTGTTTTGTCTTTGTTTAAATCGGCGCTGATCATCCATGTATTCCCACTTTCATTCAGGCTGAAAGAGTCGGCTACTTTCAAACCTGTTTTGGTGGCGGTGTACAAAGTGAAGAAATCATTGCCTGTCACCATATCATTTTGAGTTAGCACGGCCAGGTCGGTTGATGTGTTGGCGTCAAACATGCCCACGGCAGTTTTTTGGGGCTGAAGCGTGCTCGCGACAAAGCCGCTGGTGTGGGGTAGTGTTAAGTTCTGCGATGGCGTAAACGTTCCATGGCCATTGCCTTTGTAGATCTGTATTGATTTATAAGTCGCGCTGACGAAGTCCATATTGCCATCGGCATTAAAATCAGCGGTAGTAGACACATCTCTTGCCACGCCATCGGTTTTAATTATCTGTATGGGATTTGTAGTGTTGTTTGCTAGAACACTTATTTTCCCCATGGTATAGGAAACAATGAATGGATTTTTGCTGAAATTAGAGCTAATCAATGCCTCACTTTGTACCTGACTAGCGTCAAAATCATAGGAGTTGGGCGCATAATTAACCGTATCTGATTTAATTTGATTGACTGTTCCGTAAGCAAGCTGGTTTCCATACAGAACGCCCACCTCACCATTAAATTTCCCAACAGCAAAAGGCACATTATTTCCGCCTTGGCCTTGTATATTGATCGATGTTCCCGTTGTCATATGCGTGGTATTGACACCCAAGAACGGTTTTCCGATATAACCATCTCCGTTGATATCAATGTCGGAGTCCAATTCTTTTGCAAACAAGGCAGTGGGTTTTAAAGTCACGCCAATAGAATTTTTGGTTACCCCATTGGCATTAAAACTCACATCGTAAATGGTATTGATAGCTCCTGTGGGTCCATCCGTGGTGCGTTGAACATAAACATTTTGCGTGCCATCTTGGTTAAATACGACTTGTTTAATTTTGACTGACGTATCTTGACTGTCTATTTTGTAAATTCCACTTGGATCAATACCCACTTTATAGCTGTAGGGAAGCCAAGTTGTGCCATTTGAATTTTTGAGTGCCACAAAATTCAAACTGCCCTGAACCCCTGTTGCACTGTCACCGCTGACCCAGGTTCCTTCTTTGCTAAGCACAATAGCGCCAGAATGCTCAAGCAAATAGACCCCAAAACTGTCTGATGAGGCCAAGGCTTTTACCGAATCCCCAATTTGTCCATCGGTTACTTTGGTGGTTTTGTCTGTCACGAAATCCGTCTGAAGTTTGACTTCTTCGTTATACAAAGCGAATTGACTAAGTACGGTACCTTTGGGTTTTATGGTCGTACCTGAAGCGTCAAAAGTATTTAGGAAATATTGTTGCTGATTTGATGCCTTCGTGACGACATCAACTGAATTGTTGAGGTCATCAAAGATGCCTGCAGCAACAATGTCGCGTCCCGTAGGAACTTGCCAATACAGATTACTACTGCTTGCACCGTTTTTAAGAAAGTAGACATCCGAGTTGGGTTGTATGTCACCACCTACCTTGGTGCTGCCAACCAACCCAGCACCTTTTGCTGCAATCAAAACGTGTTCCCGCGCAGTGTTGATTTCTGAGGTTAGAGCATAGATACCAACATCTTGTGTAGTCGATTCATGGTAAGTTGATGGTTTGTTGAGGCCATATTTCACTGAATAAACAGTGTCACCGATTTGTGCATCGCCGCTGATATCGACCTTGTACTTAACTTCCGCTTGAAATAAATCTATCTTTGAGAGACTGAGCTTTGTGTCATAGATGTTTGTGATGGTGGCGTCGACAGGACTGAGTGTTTTTCCAGAAGTGCCCGTGTTTACGATGAAACTTCGCTTGTAGTGTGCATCATCGCCCGTTTTAATGTCGGTATAGTAAATATCAACTGTTGTGTCACTGGTAATGACAGCGGTATCTATGCGATCTGGCGCATTGGATAAATCAAATGCCCAAATAGCCGCACTGTCTTGCGCGTCACCAATATTTAATCCCAAATTTTTGGATATATAAATTGAACCTGATGCCGTTTGGTAAACGGCTGCTACGTCATTGCCCGCCAGTTGCGCTGTAATGGTGTCGCCAATAACGCCGTCGTTATTTAAATCGAAGTTATAAAAATTTTCACGCTCAAGAAAACTGATGCGTTGGCTTGTTGAGTTGTTGAAGTAAAAATTAGAGATGGTTGCTGAGCCATATTCCGTGCCATTAAGGGTCAGCGCCAATTCTCTGAGCGTTGAAGCGCCGGTTAATTCATCTTGCTCAAGTCCGGCAATATATAAAGTATTTTTGGTCGCTGAACTTGTCGGTATAGAAATATTTGACACAACCGTTTTAGAGAGCTCTAGCAATTTTTGCTCTTGCCATGTCAGGTTAATCGTGACGGCGTCGGGTACTTTGTCACCAGACGTCAACAAATTATTGGACGAATAAACCAAGTCTCCCGCGGTGGTTTTGTAGATCGCAAAGTTATCATTGGTTAACAGTGCTTTGTCCACTGCAGTGCCAATTACCCCATCACCGTTTAAATCGTTGATCAAATAGGTCGTTGCCGATCCAGGTATTTTGGTCACCTGAGTGGCTTCCAATGCTCTTAATTGTGAAGGCGTTATCAGCGTAAAGTCTGAATATTTATAACTTGGATTTTTTCCATCCAATCGTCCATCCAATGAAACCAAAGATCCTTTTGCTGCTGTAGGCGCTGTTGCACCTGCATTCAGCGTCATTAAATCGCCATTTGACAGGCGATACAGTGCAACTTCTTTCACTGTTGCCGTGACCACAGATCCAATAAGCGTTTTTGTTTCTACAGCAACTTTCAGGGGAGCACTTGTCGTGGCAGTGCCGCTTAAATTGACAAGTTTAAGAAACCCTGGCGTCCTTGATACCTCATTACTCAAACAAACTTTCAAGGCTGATTCAAGCTGCATTTGCTTGTCAGGTGTTAACCGGTCAAACACAGGTGTGGGTGCATTTGCGGTGACCATCGCATACATGGGATCGGAATAAGTCGTGTTATTGCTATCCCAAATTAAAATGAGTTGCTTAGTTGTTTCGTTGGTATATATGCTTGGTGGATTGGTGCTAAATTGGTCAGGAGATATTTTTTGGTTCAAATAAAATATATTTGAATCTGCTGCAGGTGCGCCATTGTCCGATTTCGCTAAAACGTACCCTAAATCAAGTGTGGTTGCAGAGTCAACTTGGCTAAATGCCTTAAACAGAGTTAAGTCAATTTTATTTAAAGGTGAGCCAGGTGAGGTTGCCGGCGCGGTTGCTTGTAACGACACGCCGGTGTCTGTATATTGAATAACCGCATCCGTTGCGGCTGATTTTATTTGCCCATCAGTTTCAACGTAATTTATTGATGCTTGATTGATAAGCCCATAGTTAAGTGCGCCAAAGTCTAAGGCGCCGCTTCCTGTCGAGTTAAATATTGTTGATGCAGAAAAGCTTAAAAATTGCGGTGTCAGTGATAACTCGTTGCTTGCATTTTCATTGACAGCGTAAATGTAGTAATTGGAATTGGTTTGATCGCTTAATAAATAAACTGTTTTGGTTTGTGTACCTGAAAACCAAGATTGAATACAAGTGCTTGCCATCGAATCCAAATTAATGGTTTTGCCAGCACTCCCATCGGTATTGGTTGAGATGGTCAATGCAAGCGTTGTATTGTCATATTGCAAGGTCTTGTAACCACTAGCGGCAATGTTTGAAAAAGTGAGTTTGGTAATGGCCATATCAACTACCTCTATGATGGGTTAATTCACATTATGTGAGTTTTGTTCGGGTATTGACTAAGCATATCAAATCTAAATATTTGTTCTCCGTGTGGCGACTTCTTTCCAAGCCAGGCTTCTGCGGATGTTTACGCTCGTTATAGAACGCCATCTGCTTAACAAAATGAAGACCATTCTCAGCTCTTGATATATTTGCTGCTTTTCTAGATTTGGAGCAACGTAAGATCGTTGCTTAGCAAGCGGAGTTGTGCATGGAATTTCACGAGCCAGATTGGTGTCAGGTATTGGGGCGGGTGGAAAAGAGGCTGTTTCACACCTTGGCGTTAGGCTTGTTTGCTGCTTGTTGTGCCTACTTATGGCAAGAAGGATGGATAGACCAATGGTCCGTTTTTCCTTTGCCCAGTGTTTGGCAGGACGACAATACCTGGGCCGTGGGCTTGCAAGCCGGCGGTTTGGTGCTGAGCTATGTGCTCAGCTATTGTCTGGTGTTGCTTTTGTTTGTGGGTTTACCGCGTGCCAAAGACCGAACCGATTGGCTGCTTTACCAAACCGAAACCCGTGAAAACATTCTTGCGCGGCGCAAAGCCACGCTGCAAGCGCAAAAAGAACTGGAAGTGTTGGAAGACGTGACGCTGACCGAAATTTCTCCCGCCCCCAAAGCAAGCAAAACCTAGCGCTCTTCTTTTTTTCCGTCGGCGTGCAGGGCAAAACGCCCTTGGTCTCTGGGGTGTACCGGATCAGGGCCTTGCCATGGCCAGCCACCAAATTCAGTGCGGCGGTAATCTTCAAAAGCCTGCTCTATTTCAGCGCGGGTGTTCATTACAAACGGGCCGTACTGCGCCACAGGCTCTGCAATCGGACGGCCTTGCAACATCAGCAACTCGGTGGGGCTGTCGCCATTGATGAATTCAATGGCTTCTTGGGCACGCACCTCAACCGCTGATTTCACGGGCACAGGCTGGCCTGCCATGCGCAAGCCCTGACCTTGAAACACATACCACTGCCGCCGTGTGCCCGCTTGGGCTGTCGAGGGCGTCCAGCGTGCGCCTGCGTCCATGCGAACGGTGAAGATGGCCACATCCGCCTCGGGTTGACTTGCCCATGAATCCGGTGGTGGAGGCAAGCCCTTGGCTTCTTGCAAATGGCCTGCAACCACGCGGATGTCGGTGACCAAGCCGTGTTCATCCACATGCCGTACGTCTTGGATGTTCTCATTCCAAAGCATGGTGAAGTGGGGTTGGACCATTTTGTGGCTGGCAGGCAGGTTGAGCCAAATTTGAAACAGTTCTGCGGTGTTGGCTTGGTCCGTATGGCGCAGGGGAAACATTTCACAGTGCACGATGCCTTGTCCAGCTGTGAGCCATTGCACATCGCCTGGGCCAAAGCGAGCCGTTGCCCCCAAAGAGTCGGAGTGATCGATATGCCCTTGGCGCACGATGGTGACGGTTTCAAAACCACGGTGCGGATGGGCGGGAAAGCCAGGAATGGTCATGCCGTGGTACATGCTCCAACCGTCTTTGCCTGCAAAGTCTTGGCCCATGTTGCGACCCGCCAGTGAGGCAGCGGGGCCCATGGCGGCGTTACCTTGGGGGTAGTGGTCTAGGTGGTGAACGCAAAACAAAAAAGGGTCGATGGTTTGCCATGGAAAAGCCAAGGGCGAAACGTGAAGAATGGCTGACGCACTCATGGTTTGCACAGTTCGGTCATGAGTTGCTCGAAGACACTGCCAGGGGGTGGATGGATCAACTGGGTACCAGGGTAGGTGTTGCGCAGGATCGAGCCGCGTGCCATGTGGTCGTTAAATACCACGATGTTGACGTCACGCATGCGTTGTTGCGCGCAATCAAACTCGTGCATCGTCTTGACTGACAAAACACCAAAAGCGCCCACAGGTGCATGGTGGTCAAACAAGGTCCATACGCGCACCGTTGGAGGGGCTTGTACCCTTTGGGTGTCGACGTACCAGTCCCCGTCATCGGCTTTGGCGAGAGCTTGCCAGTCAGCGTGGGTGAAACCACTCAGGCAGGTCAACAGCAGCATGGCAAGGGTTTTTCTCATTGGTCAGCTTTCACCCATTGCAGGGATTGGTTCCACAGTTGTTCGGCCAATTCTGCATCTTGGGCAATGCGAGAAGGGGTTTTCACGCGGCATTTGTCGTAGTACAAACCGCTTTCATTGGCGGGAGCTTGCAACGCGCAATACAAGGTGGTTTGCGCGCCTTCTTCCGGTGTGAGCAGTCCGCGCAGGCGCAACAAGGGCCTTAGAAATCGCGGCACTTCACGCCACACCTCGGTATCGACCACGCCTGGGTGCAAGGCATAGGTGGACACCCCAGAGCCTGCCAACACCTTGGCCAAATGCGCGCTGAACAAAATATTGGCCAACTTGGACACACCATATTCCACCGTGCCAGTGAGACTGCGCGTGGTTTGTTGCAAGGCCTGCCAATCGACACCTTGGTAGGCCATGAGGTGAGCCCGGCTGGCCACCGTCACCACTCTGGCCGGTGCGCTGGCTTTCAATGTGTCTAACAACAATTGGGTAAGCAAAAAATGCCCAAGGTGGTTGACCCCAAAGGCTTTCTCAAAGCCTTGGCGGGTTTGTCCTTTGTCGCCTGCCATGCCTGCGTTGTTGATGAGCAAGTGCAAAGGCCGTTCAAGCGCCAAAAACTGTGCGGCACAGGCACGCACCGAGTTCAAGTCGTCGAGTTGCAGCGGTAGGTAAAAAGCGCGGTCTGGGCTTTTCACGGCAGCGTGAATTTCGTCTATCACCGCTTGGGTTCGCTGTGCCGAGCGACCCGCCAAAAATACCGTGAAACCCACCTCGGCCAAACGCAAAGCGGTGACGCGACCAATGCCCACATTGGCACCGGTGATGAGGGCAACCCGCCCTTGGTAGGAAGAATTCACAGAGGGGTTCATGGGGCGGCGTCGTCCAATAAGCCGTGGCGCATGGCCAGCAAGGTCATCTCGGATTGGTTGGTGAGTTGAAGTTTTTGTTTCACTTTGTACAAATGCGTTCCAACGGTGGAGGAGGACAGCCCCAAGGCTTGCGAGATGTCCAATACCGAGCGCCCTTTGGCCAGCAGCAAAAACACCTCGAATTCACGCGGCGAGAGTTTGTCTATCTGTTGCGCATCGCTGTCATGGTGTTGGTTGGCCATGCGTTGCGCGATCAGGGGGTCGATAAAGCGTTGGTGGCGTGCCACCATACGCAAAGCGTCAATCAATACCTCGGGTGCAGCGCGTTTGGACAAATATCCCAACGCCCCTGCTTGCAAGGCACGTTTGGCGTAGCTGCTGTCTTCATGCGCGGACAACGCCAAGATACACGCCTTGGGGTCTAGCGCCAATAAACGCTTGGTGGCCTCTATGCCGCCCATACCCGCCATCGCAATGTCCATGACCACCACATCCGGTCGGTGGTGGGTGTACAGCGGCAAAGCCTCTTCGCCACTGCTGGCCTCGGCCACCACCTCGACATCGTCCCAGGTCTGTAGCAGCACTTTGAAGCCACTGCGCACCACTGCGTGGTCGTCTACCAACAAAATTGTCAACTTAGCCATGGGCCTGATTGTGGCTGAGTGGCAAGACTGCCGTCACACGCACCCCTGAGGGTTGCAAGGACTCGAACTGAAAGGACCCGCCCAAGCCCTGGGCCCGCTCGCGCATACCGATCACGCCATATTGGCCCGAATCAGCCCAGTCGGGCGACGCGCCAATGCCGTTGTCGCTGATGGCGATGTGCAATTGCTGGTCTTGGTCAGACAGTTGGATATGAATGTCACTGGCTTGTGCATGGCGCAGTGCATTGGTCAAAGACTCTTGCACGATGCGGTAAGTGGCTGTGGCCAAGCTGGGTTCAATATCTTGCAGCTCGGTGCTTACCTGCAACTGGATAAGAACATGGGCATGGCGGCTGCGGGCGTCTTCCACCAAGTCTTGCAAGGCGTCTTGCAAGCCAAAACGGTCCAATGCCAAAGGACGCAGCTTGCTTACCAATTGGTGCACTTCTTCGTAAATCGCGTCGGCACTTTGTATGACCATACGGGCCGCGTTTTCGGTGTGGGCATCCACCCCTTGGGCACGCAGCACCATGGCCTGCCCCAAGCTTTTGATGGCCGTGACTTGTTGACCCAGCTCATCGTGCAATTCACGCGCGATTTGGCCACGCACTTCTTCAATGCGGGTTTGGATCACCTGCGTGAGTTCGCGGTTTTGTGCCAACGCCAAACTGACTTCGCGTGCGCGGTTTTGCGCAGCTATGCCGTCTTGCACCGATTGCGCCATTGCATTGAAGGCTTCGCCCAACACGCGTGCCTCTTTGCCTTGCATGGCGGGCAATCGGGTGTCGTAGCTGCCACCTTCCATGGCCTGCAGACCTTGCACCACCTGTTGCAAAGGCCGCATCGCTCGCCCGACCAACACAAACACCAGCGCATTGCCCAGCACAAAACCCGCCAGTACCGTCAACACCATGGGTTTGAAGTCGTCCCATCCATCCAATATGGCGCGTGAGGGGTCGGCGCGAAGCAAGAGTCGCCCCTCAGCGACAGCAATTTCACGGGTGTTCAAAGCGGGCGACACAATGCGTGTGTACCAATCAGGCGCATCGCGGCCGGCCTTGTATACCGGCGGAGGTGAGTGGTAGACCACCACATCTTGCGCGTTGCGAAGCTCGATTTCATTGGCACGAATGCGACCGACGGTGGAGAGAAATTGCGCCATGTCGCTGAGTGAGCTGTTGCGCGAACTGGCTTGTAAACGAGACAGCAATTGGGTGGCGACGATGCTGGCGCCATCCATTTCCTCATGCACGCTTTGGCGGGTGTTATCCAGTTGCAAGTAAATCAGAAAGGATGCAAACGCGGCCAGCAACACGCCCATGATCAGATTGATTTGAAGGCGCAGGCCCATAGAAGACGCTTCAGTCGTTGCTCGCGCCCATCATCCACAACTGGGTCGAACGTGCACCGCTGCGGCAAAAGGCCAGCACAGGGCCTGGGGCAGATTGCACCAACTCGGCCATGTGTTGCACTTGTTCAGGGGTGATGCTGCCACTGATCACCGGCAGGTAGTGGTAGGTCATGCCTGCCGCTTCAGCCGCTGCTTGCATTTGTGCAGACGAGGGTTGATCGGGGCCACCTTCCATGTCAGGGCGGTTGTTGATGACGGTTTTAAAACCATGGGCAGCCACTGGCGCCATGTGTTCAGGCGCGAGTTGGGGGGCTGTAGAGAAGTGCGCGGTGTGTTGGGTGACTTGCATGACAGGTTCCTGGGTTATCAATGGTGGGCATCACCGTGGCTCTCGCTTTTGGCGGGCGCGGCAGGCGCTTCTTTGCTGTCTTTGCCTTTGGCGCCTTTGGTCCCTTTGCCTGCATTGTGACCGCACAGCAGCAGCAAGGCTTTTTGCCCAACCGTATCGCCTGCCACCGGTTTCCAAGGGGTAGACAGCGCGCTGGTGAACAAGGTTTTGCCTTCACCCATGGGCTCAGACTTGGAAGAGAAAGCCAGTGTGCGTCGACGTTCGTCGTGGCAGTCGTATTCCATCAGTACCAAGCGCGACATCGCACCGGTTTTCGAGCGCTCGCGCAAATCGATCAGGTGCCACGCTTGCGGAAAGACGCTGCTTGCACGTATTTTGTCGGGATCGATATAGACCACCGCCAGGTGGTTTTCATCCACGGCTTCCCATTCGGCGCTGGCCAACCAAGGCTGAGCCGTCAAACACAGCAAAAGCATCCATTTCAAACAGCGCATCGGACATCCTTTGGGTAAAACACGCAAAAACAGATGGATTTTGCCACCGTTACCCTGATGGATTTAGGTTTGTGTTTGTGCCAAGCCGCCACTGCGAACCACGGTTTGGTTGATGGCATGCATCAGCAAGCGGGTCTGGGGTGCCCAAACGCACAGGCTTTGGCGCGCACGGGTGATGCCGGTATAGACCCATTCGCGGGTGAGCAGGGGGGTGGCTGTGTCAGGCAAGATGAGCAAGACTTGCGCAAATTCCGAACCTTGCGATTGGTGCACCGTCATGGCGAAAACGGTATCGATGTTCTCTAAGCGGCCAGGTACCAACCACCGCACGCCCCCTTGGCCATCGGGAAACGCCACCCGCAGCCGCACTTCGCCGTGAACCAGGGTTGGCAAACACATGCCCATGTCGCCATTCATCAAACCCAGCGCATAGTCGTTGCGCCTGGCCATCACGGGGCGTCCCACGAACCAATCTGATGGCGCAAAGCCCATGGCTTGTTGCAACTGTTGGTTGATCGCTTTCACGCCCCAAGGCCCTTCACGCAAGCCACACAGCACGCCCATGCGTGCAAAGCTTTGCAGCAAGGCCAAAGCCTGTGCATCGTCACAGTGCTGGCCTTGTTGGTGTGGGCTCAGCTGTTGGCGCCAAGCTGCCCATGCCTCGGTGATGGTATGCAAGAGGGCAGTGCTGCTATGGGCATGGCTTAAACGTGTGACTGCAGCCTGCGCAGACCCACACGCCTCGGGCGCTGCTTGCCAAAGGGCTTGCAACCCAGCACTGTCACCCGCATTGCAAACCTTGGCCCACGCGCCAATGCCTTGTTCGGGGTCAAAGCGATGGCTGTGGGTGAGAACCTTGGTGTGTGCTTGCAACCATGGTGCTTGGCACAGTTGCGACATGACGGCGCCGGCTTCGACGGAGGCGAGCTGGTCTTTGTCACCCAGCAGCACCAAGCGTGCTTGTGGTGGCACGGCTTTGAGCAAGCGTGCCATCAATTCCAAATCGATCATGGAGGCCTCATCGACCACAATGATGTCGGCCTGCAAAACCGGTGCAGCGCCATGGCTGGTGTGCAGCAGTTTGTGCAAGGTGTGGGCGGTGCTGGGCAAGCACGCGGCTTCAGCATCGTTGAGCGTGGCACGTGCTTGCGCCATGGCTTGCGCTAACCGAGCCGCTGCTTTGCCGGTGGGCGCGGCCAACAGGGTGCGCAAGGGGTAGGGTGTTCCCGATTGCAGCAGGCGCAGCAACTTGACCACGGTCGTGGTCTTGCCGGTGCCAGGCCCCCCGGTGATGAGGGTGAGTGCGTTGTGCGCTGCATGGGCACAGGCCAAGCGCTGGCCATCGTGGGTGTCGCTGCCAAACAAGGTGTCGAGCTGTTGCCCCACATCGGGTGGCGCCTCGCGTTTTTGCAACATGCCCATCAATTGCGTGCGAACCGTTTGTTCGGCTTGCCAAGCACGGCGCAAATACACCCGTTTGCCATCTGTGACCAAAGGTGAATGCGCGCCTTGGGTCCACGGCAGACCAGACAAACCCTGGGACAGATCCGCAGGCAGTGTCGCCAAGGCTTGCGCTGGCCACCCCAGCAACAGGCCCGCGTTGTGCGGCCAATCGTTGAGGTCGAGGCAGGCGTGTCCACGCCCCCATTGGTGACTGGTTAAAGCCGCCAACCACAGATGACGCTCATCGCTGGTGGCCTCAAGGTTTTGCAACATCTGCACCAAGGCGATGTCTAGCTCGGTCAATGGGGTCAAGCTGGTGCCATGCCAACCGTTTGGAAGCAAGCTGCTGAGCTTCATAAGGCTTCCTTGGCAAAGCTTTGGTCAAGCAGGTCAATCAAGGCCCATGGCGGTCGCAGTGCATGCACGCCCGCACCTGGCGTATCAATGCCTCGCAAAAACAGGTAAACCGCACCGCCCATGTGTTGTTCGTAGTGGTAATCGGGTAAACGCGACTTCAGCAAGCGGTGCAAGGCCAGCGTGTAAAGCACATATTGCACTTCGTATCGCTTGTTCAAAATGGCCGTGTTGATGTCATCGGCTTGGTAGCCATTGAGCAGATTGGATTTGTAGTCCAGCACCCAATAGCGACCATCGTGTTGCAGCACCAAGTCCATGAAGCCACTGAGCATGCCTTGCAATACCTTGTTTTGCAGCGCGGGGCGTTCAAGATGTGGCAACACATGGCGCTGGATATGCGCATCAAGGACTTGGCTGCTCAGTTGACCGACGGGTAAGTTGAATTCCATTTCGGCCCACAGCGTGTCTGAATGCAGCGCTTGCAAGACCAAAGGTGGGCCAAGCTGTTGTGAGGGGGCATCCGCGGCAAGCAAGGGCAGCGGCGTGGCAAGGATGGTTTGCAACCAAGCAGGAAGCAAGGCGAGGGCTTCGCTGGGCAACGCCAGCCAATCGGCTTTGCGTTGCAGGAGTTGCTGCCACGCCATGTCTTGCGCTTTGTTGTGCGACTGGGCCAAAGGCCAGGCGTGCTCGGCTTGGTATTGCAATACATTATGCAAAAAGGTGCCATAGCGCGCACCCGCAGGGAATGACTGCCAGGCCAGATGCGGTTTGACGGCCGAACTGGCTGTGGTGGGCAGTGGGTCAAGGGCGGCATCATTGAGGCCATCGGTATAGGCCTCTTCGCGCGGCGTGCCTGCTTCTAAGCTTCGGGTGAGACTGCTGAAACTCGCGGTCCACCACAGGGCGTGAGGAGCGCGTTGGGGAGTGCGTGCGGTTTGGGTGTGCGCCTGCGTGCCCAGGCCTGGAAAACAGCGGTGGTGGGGAGTGGGCAGCGCTTGAATGGCAATGTCTGCACAGTCACCCCAAGCTGTCTGCAAGCGGCTGAGCAAATCGTCACGGGATTGGCGTTGCAGCAAGCGCGACACCGCGCTGAATTTGAGTGCTTTGTCTTTGCCGCCTGTAACAGCGTCGCGTGTGGGGGCGATGCCCAGCCACAAACCGCGCTTGGCACGGGTGAGTGCCACATACAGCAAACGGGCGTCTTCTGCTGTCGTGGATGCACTGATGTCCACACTTTCTTCATCATCGTCACGGGTGGTCTTGTCGCCCTTTTCTTTGGCCGAAAAGCTGCCCAAGAAAGGCACAAACACCAGCGGGTACTCCAAGCCTTTGCTCTTGTGAAAGGTGACGATTTGGACACATTGCGAATCTGTCTCTAGCCGCATTTTTTGCGCTTCAGGATGGTCGAGGCTGTCTTGCAAGTTGTCGCTGAGGTGTTGCAGCAAAGCCTGTGGTCCTTGCAAGTGCTGGCTGGCGTCTTGCAGCAACTCCCCTAAATGCAACAGGTTGGTGAGGCGGCGCTCGCCTTGCGGCAAAGCCAGTAAGCGCGCCGCAATGTGTTGCTCGTGTATCCAGCTGTAAAGCATGGGCAAGACGCCTTGCTGCTCCCACTGCTGCAGCCACCGTTGGCAAGATTCACTCAAGGCGTCAGCATGGGCCTCGTTATGCACATACAAGGGCAACTGTGCAAGGGACAGGCCCCAAAGACGCGAGGCCAGTGCACTGCGCATCCAATGGCTTTGCCGTGGCGAGGCAATGGCGCGCAACACGCGCCACAGGTCCAAGGCTTCTTCGCTTTGGTAGACATTGGCATGGTCAGACAAAAACACGCTGGGCAACTGGCGTTTGCGCAGCGCGGTTTGCATGGCTTTGGCGTGGGTGTGGCTACGCACCAGAACTGCCATGTCGCCAGGTGTGACATCCGGGTAACGTTGCAACACATCAACCATGGTGGCGGCAAAGCCCTCGGCCATAAGCTGCAAATGCACGGGTGAGGACAGGTAAGCTTGTTCGCTGCCATCAGGCACAGGCAGGTACATCACCTGCACAGGTTGTGGGGCATGGCCTTGCGCATCTGTCAGCGGTTCTTCGTCACTTTGGCTGTTGACGGGTACATAGCCAATGCAGTCCTCGCCTGACGTAAAAAGTTGGGGCACTTGACCAAACATATGGTTGAGTGCGTTTACCAAGCGAGGTGTGGAGCGAAAGTTGCTGTGCAAGCTGTGCACCGCTTGGTCATCCATCTGTAGCGCCTCTGTGCGGGCCTGAATGTATGTATTCAGATCGGCGCCGCGAAAACTGTATATCGCTTGTTTGGGGTCACCAATCATCACCCATGCGTTGCGCTGTGGGTCGACAACATCGCGGTCGTAAATGCGTTTCAAACTCTCGTATTGCCAAGGGTCGGTGTCTTGGAACTCATCCACCATCGCCACGGGGTACTGTTCGCGAATGGCTGCGGCCATCTCGCCACCGTCTGCGCGCAAGGCGCTGTGCAGTCTTTGCAACAGGTCTTGAAAGTCAAAGGCCGAGCGTTGCAACTTGGCTTCGCGGTAGGCCTGTCTGAGCGCATCAGCTGCATGTGCAACAAGGGGGTCTTTGCATGGCGGTTCCTGTGCACGCTGCTGCATCAGCGACTCAATGTCGGCAAACACAGGATAGTCTTGGGCCTGCGCCCAGCCTTTGTCCATCAGCGCACTGAGGGCAAAGCGTTGCAGGATGTCAGGCTTGATGTCTTGCGCATGTTCGGCCCAGGCTTGCAAAGCCCCGACCCATTTGACAAAGTTGAGCTTGGTAATACCTCTGCCGCGAATCAATCCATTCGCTTGCGCCGCTAACAAGGTCTCGGCCAAGTGGGGTTGCCAGTTCTGTCGCACCTGCGCCTGCAGCGTGTGGCATTGGGTTTGCCATTGCAGGTAAGGTGCGAGCACCGTGGGCGCATCGTCGGGGGGCGGCAGACTTTCGCTTTGAGGTGCGAGGTCTTGGCTTTTCCAAAGCGTTTGAACCGCAGCCAATAGCTTTTGCGGGTCGCCTTGCCACAGACTGTGCAACACCGATTGGGCAGCCAAAGGCAGGGGGTAATAGCAGCGCCGCCAGTAATCGTTGATTAAGTCGTGCAGCAAGGCATTGGGGTTGTCCAAATGGGTTTGCTCGAACACATCACGGCTTTGCAAAGCAAAACGGCCCAGCATGCGTCGGCTCCATGCGTGGATGGTGAAGATGGCCGCATCGTCCATGTTTTGTGCTGCCGCATGCAGCCATGCCGCCGCTTGCTGTTGCGCGTCGGGTTCCAATTGGCTGGCCAAGCCATTCAAAAATGCATCACCTTGCGGATGGCGTTGCGCAAGCAGTTCGTCAAAAAACACAGCGGTTTCTTGCAAGCGTTTGCGAATGCGCTCGCGCAACTCGGCGGTGGCGGCGTCGGTGAACGTCATCACCAAAATTTGCGATGGCTTCAAGGGCGTGGCTTGCGGGCGTGCATGGCCAATCACCAAGCGCACATACAGCGCAGACAAGGTCCATGTTTTGCCGGTGCCTGCGCTGGCTTCAATGACTTGCCGCCCTTGCAAGGGCAGAGACAGCACATCGAGTGCTTTCATGCCTCAGCCTCTTGGGCAGGTGCGCAGGCCACCACGCTCAACACGCTGCTGGCCTGCAGCAGGGGGCGCAAGACGCGGTCAGCCAAGGGCTGCATGGCTGGCCAGAGATCGTCGAAGTGCTCGAATGCACGCTGCAAATAGGGCGATTTTTCCAACTCACCCATGCTGCCCACACCCTCGAAACGGTTGCGAGCCGCTGTGAGGGCTTGCAGTTCGGTTTTGGCGGTATTGTGATCGGCAGGCACAGAGGTTTGACTGACCAACCAAGCACAGGCGGTTTCGCAAGCCAGTGGCAGGGGTTGCCGCCAAGCCTCCAAATAGACCTCGGCGAGATCACGCAGCAGCCACTCGGCCTGCGCTTGCGGCAAAGGCGACAAGCCCAGCAAGCCATCGGTGCCACACAGCACACTGCTGGTGCTATGGCCAGCAGCACAAGCACACAAATGCTCAATCCAGGTGTCGGTGAGGGTGTGTAGGCGTGGTTTTTTCTGGCTCATCACACGGCCTGCGCGCAAGACGGTATGCAAGACGCGGCCATCTTGGCGCCTGACCCAGCGTTGGCTTGCTCCACCCCATGCCAGTTGCAGCGTCAAACCTGCACCCCCCAAGGTGAGGGATTGCGCTTCTAGCGGGCTATCGCTTTCGCTGATCCAGTGCGCCAGGCTGTGCAGCATGGCTTCGCGCTGTTGCAGCATCTGGGCGTATTGCAAATTTCCCAAGTCACCCAGTGCCAAACGCCCTTGCATGCGCCACTGCGCCACCGTGGTGAGTGGCTCGACGCAGTTCAAGAGCTCTTGTTGCAGTTGGAACAGGGTAAGGGTGTCAGGGGCGAATGGCTCGTCGGCGCTGTCAGGTGTGGCGGGTTTGTCCAAGCGGGCTTGCAGGTGCTGCACAAAGTACACCTCTTGCGGACGCCGCAGCAAGCCTTTCAATGCCTGGGTGTCTATCTGCGTGGGGGGCTGCGCAACAGGTGGAGACTGCACGGGTGCAGAGGATGTTGCAGTCGCTTCGCTGGCCGCGAGGCGAGCGCTGGACCAGTCGTCGGCATAGGTGAATGCATCCGAGTTGGCGTCGAAGTACTGCTGCGAAAAAGGCTGCAGTGGTTGTAAGCGCGCTTGAAACACCGGTGGCGACTGTTTGTCCACGTGGTGGCACTGGTTGAGACAGTCCATTAACTGACCGACCAGCACCGAGGGTGGGAGCTTGGCGTGATCGCTGGCACGACGCCCTTGCCATGAAACATACAAACGCTCGCGGGCCGACAGCACAGCCTCTAAAAACAAATAGCGGTCGTCTTCACGCCTTGCGCGGTCGCCTGCACGCCCCAGGTGGGGGTGGCTCATCAAGTCAAAGTCGCGCGGTGCGGGTGAGCGCGGGTAAACGCCATCATTCATGCCCAAAAGGCAGACCACTTTGAAGGGTATGGCACGCATAGGCATGAGGGTGGCGAACTGTACGCCACCACCCATGAAGCGGCGTTGCAGGCCGATGGCGTCCATTTGGGCCAGCCAATGTGTGCGCACCACCGACAAAGGCAAGGGCGTATCAAACCCTGCCAATTGGCAGTCGCTCAGCCACTCTTCCAATGGCGCAAGCACGCGGTCGAGCAGGCGTTGGGTGACGTCGTCGGTGGCTTTGAAGAAACGCTGAACCAACGCTTGTAACAACTGCACCCATTCGGTCGGTGTGTGCATTTGCGAGAGTTGTTGCAAGCTCTGGTTCATGGCTTGCAACCACCCCAGTAACCCGGCCATCAAAGGGGCATCTAAACCATCGACACCGGCGTGGCCCAAGCGCATGTGCCACTCGGCGGGTGTATCGCTTTGGGCACCTTGTGCATAGCCCAACAGCAGACGTTGCAAGCCAAACGACCAGGTGTTTTGGTTGGCATCCGGCATTTCGCTGGACAGTCCCCACGCTTGCCGATGCTCGGCGTCCAAACCCCAGCGAACACCGGCCTTTGACAACCAATCATGCACAGTGGCGACGTCGCCTGCACTTAAACCAAAGCGCTCGTGCACAGCCTCGACCTGAAGCAACGCCAGCCAGTCCTTGAGACTCAGACGCAATTGCGGCAATTGCAGCAAGGTTTGCAGGGCTTGGACCAAAGGGTCGGCATGGGTGGTGGTGTCGGCCACCGTGTAGGGCAGGTAGCGTGTGCTGCGTTGAACGCCAGACGGCAGGGGCTTGAAACGGCCAAACACCGCATGGATGTGGGGTGCAAATGCAGCCATATCGGGCACCATCACCATGATGTCAGAGGGTTGCAAGTGGGTATCGGCGTCTAACCACGCCAAGATGCGGTCGTGCAAGGTGTTGACTTCACGTTGTGCCGAGTGGGTTTGCACAAATTGGATACTGTCATCGCCTGGTACAAGGGAGTGGGGCTCGCTGGGCGGCTCGGCCATGTGCAGTACCGCGGATTGCAACTGTTGCAAAGCGCTGGGCGCGCGGTTTTGTTCTAGGGCTTCTTTGACGGGGTCGATAAAGTAGGGGACCCTTTGCAGGGGCTCACCTTGTGCGTTCTTGGTTTCGAAATCGTCCACTGCTTGGATGTAGTCACGCCCATGTTTGCCCCAGGATGCCAGCAATGGATGGCCTACCGGTACCACGCTTTCTGTGAGATGGCCCCAGTGCTCTTGGCTGGGGTTGTGCACAAACATGAGTACAGGGATAAAACGCGCCAAGGCGGCCAAAGCTTGCAAGGTTTGCATGGGCAAGGCGGTGATGCCAAACACCATCAAGCGGGGGGGTAGCCCGGGGATGGGTTGGTTTGCAGGCCAATGCGACAGCGTGTCTATAAAAGCTTGGTGCACATCGGAGCGCGAGACATAGGCACTGTGCGCTTCGGGCAAGCGCGTTTGCACATCCTTGAGCAAATCGCGCCACATAGCCGCTTGCCACAGGTGTGCAGTCGGCAAAGCTTGCTGGGCAGTTAACCTGTCGTGGCCTTGTGCCCACTGCGCCAGCCAGTCGACACGGTAGTTTTGGTAGCCATCAAGCACATCGGCGAGTTGTTGTGCCAAGCCAAAAGCACGGGTGCCTAGCGGGTCCTCTGCCAGGTAGTGCGCCAGCGGTGCAAAACGCGCATCCGTGAGCCAATCGGGAAAGCGGCGCATGATGCGCCACACCAAGGGTGCTTTGTCCAAGGGCATGCGCGAGGGCAGACGCGCCGCACCTAAAACCGCGCGGTAGATCTGCCAGAGCTGGCTAGAAGGCAGTTCCATCCGTGTGGCCGCGCAAATGCCCAAGGCCGAGGTGTGCGCCAAGGACAGCGTCAGCCAGTGCTTCATGCCATTGCTTTGCACCAAAATGGTTTCGCTTTGCAAGGGCGCGAGTGGCCGGTCTTTCACATAGGTGAGCAAAAGCTCCAGCAAACCTTCCATGCGGTTGCTGTGAAAAACCATGAAACCAGAGGGCAAAGGCGAGGTCATGACGGTGTGGAAGTGAACAAGGCTGTGAGCTTATGACAGGATGAGGCTCAAGGCGTGAGCTTAGGGGTATTGTGTTCTGCCGCCAGCGATTGGCCGTTCACTGTCAAACCTTGGGCAGACAGCTTGAGCGCGGTGAGACGACCCATTCCAGAGACGCGGCGCATCAGGTCGGGCCAATCGGTAAAGGCTTGTCTGTCGCGCTCGCGCATGACACGCCGCGTGAACGCCGGCCCCAAGCCGCGCAAACCGTCGAGTTCGGCTTCTGTGGCGAGGTTGACCTCTAAAGCCCAAGCAGGACAGAGCAGCACCCAAACCACCAGAACCATTGTTTTCAGCATGGGCAATCTTGGTTCAAAGACGCCTATTTCAAGGCCGCGAAGCGTTGGGCTGTGGCAGTGCGGCTGAGGAAAAAACCCAGCACCACTTTAAGCGTTGTGCGTCAACCAGTGCATATAGCGCGTCACGCCGGTTTGCACATCGGCAAACACATGGTCACAGCCGCTGGCACGCAAAGCGCTGAGATCGGCTTGGGTGAAGCACTGGTACTTGCCGCGCAAGGCATCGGGAAAGTCGATATAGCGAATGTGCTCGGCCTTCACTGCTTGCGCCAAGGTCAAAGGCGAGGCTTGTTGTTCCGCACGGGCGGCATTGACCACCGCCAGCGCCACATCATTGAACGGCTGGGCACGACCGGTGCCCAAATTGAACAAGCCGTTCTTCGCGGGATGGTCAAAGAACCACAGGTTCACCGCCACCACGTCATCGACATACACAAAATCACGCTCTTGTTGGCCGGCAGCGTAGCCACCGTAATCGGCAAACAGTTTCACATGGCCGTGCTCGCGCAGTTGGTGAAACTGGTGAAACGCCACGCTGGCCATGCGTGCCTTGTGCTGCTCGCGGGGGCCATAGACATTGAAATAGCGAAAGCCCACCACTTGCGCGGTGTTCTTGGCGAAATCAGATCCCATTTCGCGACGCATACGCTGGTCGAACAGCAGTTTCGAGTAGCCGTAGACGTTGAGTGGCTTTTCAAATTCAGGGGTTTCGACAAAGCTGCTGGAGCCGCCGTAGGTGGCTGCCGATGAGGCGTACAACAAACGCACGCCTTGCGCCTGACAAGCGGCCCACAAGTGGCAAGACACGCCGTAGTTGTTGTTCATCATGAATTGGCCATCGGTTTCCATGGTGTCACTGCAAGCGCCTTCATGAAATACCGCGTCTACTTTGCCAAATTCGCGTTTGGCAAAGGCTTCATAAAACACCGTGTGATCGATGTAGTCGGCGATCTGTAAATCGGCCAAGTTACGAAACTTGTCGCCATCCCGCATATCGTCGACCGCGATGATGTCGGTGATGCCGCGCTGGTTCAAGCCCTTGACGATGTTGCTGCCAATAAAACCCGCAGCCCCTGTCACCACTGTTTTCATGCGATCAACTCCTTGTAGGTCACGCCTGCGGTGCCAAACTTACCCACCACAATGCCACCGGCTTTGTTCGCCCAAGGCAGTGCCTCGCGCAAACCCATGCCCGCACCCAGCAACGCCGCCAGGGTGGCGATAACGGTATCGCCTGCTCCGGTGACATCGAACACCTCGCGTGCTTGCGCGGGCACATGGGTGACGCCTTGGGCATCAAACAAGCTCATGCCCTCTTCACTGCGGGTGAGCAGCAAGGCGTCGAGCTTTAGGCTTTCGCGCAGGTTTTGCGCCATGTTCAGCAAACTGACTTCGTCACGCCAACGCCCAATGACTTGTTGCAACTCGGCACGGTTCGGCGTGATGACGGTGGCCCCTGCATAGCGCGAATAGTCGCTGCCTTTGGGGTCAATCAACACCGGTAATTTGGCCGCTCGCGCTGCCGCAATCATGTCCGCCACATGCGTCAAGCCGCCTTTGCCATAGTCAGAGAACAGCACGGCTTGGTGCGTCCCCAGCAAGCTGAGGAATTGACGGGTTTGGCTTGCCAACACCTCCGATTGCGGCTCGCTCTCGAAGTCAGCGCGCAGCAGTTGCTGCTGTCGGCCAATGATGCGCAATTTGACGGTGGTTTGCAGTTGCGCGTCGCGACCCAAATGGGCATGGATGCCGCTTTTCTCCAATTGCTTGACCAGTTTGTGGCCGTTGTCGTCTTCGCCGACCACGCTCAGCAACGAGGCTTGCGCCCCCAAGCTGACCACGTTGAAAGCCACGTTACCGCAACCCCCTAAACGCTCTTCCTCGCGCGTGACACGTACCACGGGCACAGGGGCTTCGGGGCTGATGCGCTCTACCGCGCCATACCAATAGCGGTCAAGCATGACATCACCGACAACCAGCACATGGGTGCCTTGCAGGTGTTCAGGGGTACAAATCGTCATCACAGTTCTTCTACTCTTCGTGCAGGATAGCTGTCCCAAGCTTGGCAGCCCGGGCATTGCCAAAAATGGTGCAAAGCCTCAAAGCCACAGGCTGCACAGCGGTAGCGTCGCAGGGGTTTGACCGCTTGGTCCAGCGCCCGTTGAACCAGCGCTTGTTGGGGTGACTCTGAAGCTGCACCTGCCAACCATTGGCTGGCAGCGATCAACGAGGGGTGCTTGTGCAAATGCGCCGCGTAATGGGCGCGTCCGTCGGTCTTGCCCATCTGCGTCTCGAGTGCCACCAGCGCGTCGAGCACATCCAAGCTTTGCAATTGGTGGTAACTGGTTTGCAATAACGCCAGCACCGTGGGCGCTTGATGGACCTGTGTCGCGAGTTGGCCGAGTTGGCTGGCGATCAAGGGCAGGGCAGAGGGGAGATCGTTGGCAAGTTGCAAGAGCTGGTCTAAGGCTTGCTGGGCTTGGTTGTGCGACTGCAGCCATTGCGCCAAGGCCATGCGCGGTCGGGCGTGCAAAGGCGCACAAGCCACGGCTTCTTGCAACAGTGCTTTGACTTCTGCACTGTCTTTGCTTTGGGCCGCCAGTTCGCACAAGTAATGCGCGCGGCGGGTATCGAATTGCCCCTGCCCTAGTTGGTCGAGTTGGCGCGAAACCTCGGCGGCTTGTCGCCAATCGCGGGCACGTTCGTAAATGCTCAAAAGCGCCAGCAAGGCTTGCGCTGCCAAAGGCGTGTCCAGCAAGGCGCGCAGCGCGGTCTCGGCGCGGTCCAAGATGCCGGCTTTCACAAAGTCCATGGCCAGGTCGTATTGCGCGCGTTGTCGGTCAGACTCGCTGATGTCGCCCCGTGAGAGCAGGTGTTGGTGTACCCGTACCGCACGTTCGTATTCGCCTCTGCGGCGAAACAAATTGCCCAGCGCAAAGTGCAGCTCCGAGGTGTCGGGGTCGCGTTGCACCGCTTCGATAAAGGCATCAATGGCCTGGTCTTGCTGCTCATTGAGCAAATGGTTCAGACCCTTGAAATACGCTTTGGGGTTGCTGCGGTTTTCCATGCGCAATTGGCGCAAATCGAAACGCGAGCTCACCCAGCCGAGCAAAAATGCGGCAGGCAGTCCGAGAAAAATCCAACTGATGTCCAGATCCATTGTCAAGGGCCGTAAGGCATATCAGTCGAGGAAGCCCCGTGGGGCGGGGCGCTGGGGGGAACCGGTGTTGCGGGTGTGGTTGCGGCCGCCAAAGCTTTTTGCGCCAAGCGTCTTTGACGCCACCAGCGCGGCACCATGCCCAGTACCCCAACCGCTACGCCCGCTGCAAAAAAGCCCAGCAGCACCAGCACCAGTGGGGAGCGCCATTGCAAACCCCAAAAGAAGCGCACCTGCACATCCTCTTGGTTGTTCAAGGCGAAAAAAAACATCATCAAAAAAATGGCTGCTTTCAGTGTCCACTGCAGCAGCCATAGGAATTGTTTCAAGACGAGCCCCTGTGAATCAAGCCATTCTAGGCTTTAAGGTGTTTGGCCTTTAAGGAGTTCTTGTGTGCGCAAGTCCACCGCTTCGCGCAAGGCTTTGCCTGGCTTGAAATGGGGCACGCGTTTTTCGGGAATGGCCACGGCTTCGCCAGAGCGCGGGTTACGCCCCATGCGTGGCGGGCGGCGGTTCACAGAAAAGCTGCCAAAGCCGCGCAATTCGATGCGGTGGCCTTTCACCATGGCGTCGCTCATCGCGTCAAGCAAAGCTTTGACGGCAAATTCAGCATCACGCTGAGCCAGTTGCGGAAAGCGTGCCGCCAACTCTTCAACCAAATCACTTCGGGTCATAGGTACAACTTTGTATGAACCTTGAAATCGCCACTTGCCAGCGCGAAAAGCGCAGGCAAGCGGCGCGGGGATTCACACAGGGCCCGAGAAGGGCCGCTGTGTGGCTTACTTCTCGCCAGAGTCGAGTTTGGCACGCAACAAAGCGCCCAGGCTGGTGGTGCCAGCGTTGCCCGAGTTTTGGCTCAGGCTTTGCATGGCTTCTTGTTGGTCAGCTTGGTCTTTGGCCTTGATGGACAACTGGATGTTGCGTGTTTTGCGATCCACATTGACCACCACAGCGGTGACCTCGTCGCCAACTTTGAGTACCTGGCTGGCATCTTCCACGCGGTCGCGGGAGATTTCAGACACGCGCAAGTAGCCGATGATCTCTTCGCCGAGGTCGATTTCAGCGCCTTTGGCGTCCACGGTTTTGACCGTGCCCGTGACGATTTGACCTTTGTCATTGACCGACACGAAGTTGGTGAAGGGGTCAGAGTCGAGTTGCTTGATGCCCAGAGAAATGCGCTCACGCTCCACATCCACGGCCAACACCAAGGCTTCAACTTCTTGGCCTTTCTTGAAGTTGCGCACGGCGGCTTCGCCGGTTTCGTTCCAAGACAGGTCAGACAAGTGCACCAGACCGTCGATACCAGCAGCCAAGCCGACGAACACGCCGAAATCGGTGATGGACTTGATGGGGCCTTTGACGCGGTCGCCACGCTTGGTAGCGGCAGCGAATTCTTGCCAAGGGTTGGCTTTGCACTGCTTCATGCCCAAAGAAATGCGGCGCTTGTCTTCGTCGATCTCAAGGACCATGACTTCGACTTCGTCACCCAAGGCAACGATTTTGGAAGGGGCCACGTTTTTGTTGGTCCAGTCCATTTCAGACACGTGCACCAAGCCCTCGATGCCGGGTTCGAGTTCCACAAACGCGCCGTAGTCGGCGATGTTGGTGACTTTGCCGTGCATGCGGGTACCTTGGGGGTAGCGGCGGTTCACGCCCATCCAAGGATCGTCGCCCATTTGCTTCAAGCCCAAAGAGACACGGTTTTTGTCGGTGTCGAACTTGAGAATTTTGGCGGTGATTTCTTGGCCAGCGACCACCACCTCGGAGGGGTGACGCACACGACGCCAAGCCATGTCGGTGATGTGCAGCAAACCATCGATGCCACCCAGGTCGACAAACGCGCCGTACTCGGTGATGTTTTTCACCACGCCGTGAACGATAGAACCTTCTTTGAGGTTTTCCATCATCTTGGCGCGTTCTTCGCCCATGGATGCTTCAATCACAGCACGGCGTGACAACACGACGTTGTTGCGCTTGCGGTCGAGCTTGATGACCTTGAATTCCATGGTCTTGTTCTCGAAGGGAGACAAGTCTTTGATGGGGCGGGTGTCGATGAGCGAACCGGGCAAGAACGCGCGGATGCCGTTGACCAACACGGTCAGGCCGCCTTTGACTTTGCCGCTGGTGGTACCGGTCACAAATTCGCCAGACTCGAGGGCTTTTTCCAAGCTCATCCAAGAGGCCAAGCGCTTGGCGGTGTCGCGGCTGAGAATGGTGTCGCCGTAGCCGTTTTCAACCGAGCTGATGGCCACCGACACAAAGTCGCCAGCCTGGACTTCGATTTCGCCCAAGTCGTTTTTAAATTCTTCGATAGGCACGTAGGCCTCTGATTTCAGCCCCGCATTGACCACGACGTGGTTGTGCTCGACGCGGATGACTTCAGCGGTGATGACTTCACCGGTGCGCATCTCTGAGCGTTTCAGGGATTCTTCAAACAGGGCTGCAAAAGATTCAGACATTCAATTTCCTAAATTCGTCGGCCAAGCGGCCTGCCCAATCAAGGGGCAGAGGTAAGACTTGATCGACTGTTGTCGCGGCTAAACCGCAGTTGGGTGAAACAACCTCAGCACCAAGCGCCAAGCAGCGCGAGAGGGATGCCGAGGAACCAATTCAGGCGTGGCCGGGGCCAAACACCTGTTTGCTTTGCCACCAGGACAACACTTGGGTCACCGATTCCTCGATGGAGAGCCCAGAGTTGTCCAGTTGCAAGGCGTCTTGCGCGGGCTTCAAAGGTGCAACGCTGCGCTGTGTGTCGCGAGCGTCACGCGCTTGCAAGTCTGCGCGAAGAGCCGAGATTGTAGTGGAAAAACCCTTTGAAATCAGTTGCTTGTGGCGTCGTTCGGCTCTTTTTTCTGCACTGGCGGTCAAAAACACCTTCAAAGGGGCTTCTGGGAAGATGACGGTGCCCATGTCGCGGCCGTCGGCCAAGAGGCCTGGCAGCTGTCGAAAACTGTGCTGTAAGTCCACCAAAGCTTGCCGCACCGCCGGCAAAACCGATACTTTGGAAGCGTTCATCCCAGCCTCTTCGGTGCGGATGGCCTCTGAAACATTGACGCCAGACAAAAGCACTTGCTCACCTTCAAAAGTCACGGGGAGGCTTCTGGCCAGCTCGGCGATGGCCGTCTCATGCGCGGCGTCCAGCGCCTGACCCGCTTGCAAGGCGGCATAGGCCGTCACGCGGTACAGCGCGCCACTGTCCAGATAGTGGTAGCCCAGCGACTGCGCCACCAACGCGGCCAGCGTGCCTTTGCCCGAGGCCGTTGGGCCATCGATGCAAATGACGGGCACTTTGTCGGACTGGGACAGGCTGAACAAGGCCTCGAAGTAATCGGGGAAGGTTTTGGCCACGCATTTCGGGTCTTCAATGCGCACCGGCAAACCCGCAGGGTTGAAGGCGGCCAGCGAAAAACACATGGCGATGCGGTGGTCGTCATAGGTGTGGATGCTGGCGGCTTGCCATGTTTGAACAGGGTGCACGCGAATCCAGTCCGGGCCTTCCTCCACCTGGGCACCGAGTTTGCGGGCTTCGGTGGCCATGGCGGCAATGCGGTCGGTTTCCTTCACGCGCCAACTGGCGATGTTGCGCAAGGTGCTGGGGCCGTCGGCAAAGAGCGCCATGACGGCCAGGGTCATAGCCGCGTCGGGGATTTGGTTGCAATCCATGTCGATGGCTTTGAGCGGCCAAGCGCCGCGCCGGGTTTGCACCCAGTTGGGCCCGCTCTCCACCACCGCACCCATTTGCTGGGCGGCGTCCATGAAGCGGATGTCGCCTTGGATGGAGTCTGCACCCACGCCTTGGATGCGCACGCCTTCTTTGGAGGCGATGGCGCCCAAGGCAATGAAATAGCTGGCCGAGGAGGCGTCAGCTTCGACATGCAAGACACCGGGCGAGGTGTAGCGGCTGCCTGCGGGAATGGTGAAACGCTGCCAGCCTTGGCGCTGAACAGTCACGCCAAAGCGCTGCAACAGGTTCAAGGTGATGTCGATGTAGGGCTTGCTGATGAGTTCGCCCACCACCTCGATGACGATGTCGCCAGACTTCTCGGGGGGTTGAGACGCATCTTCTGCGCCTGACTGGGGCGCTCGATGCTGGGCCACCAGTGGCAGTGCCAACAACAAAGCAGTGAGGAACTGGCTGGACACGTCGCCTCGCACTTGGATGGGCTGGTCCAGATGCAAACCGTTGTGGCCCTGGAGGTGAAGTGGCGGAAAGCCTGCTTGAGCGGTGTAATCCACCTTGCAGCCCAGTTGCTGCAAGGCGTCTACCAAGTCGCCAATTGGGCGCTCGTGCATGCGGGGCACGCCATGCAAGCGGGCTTTCGCGCCCATCAGCGCCAGCGCGGCGGTGAGGGGACGCATGGCCGTGCCTGCGTTGCCCATGAACAAATCCAGTTCGCTGGCGGGTGCTTGTCCGCCCAAGCCCTTGATGCGCACCGTGCTGCCATCGACTTCGACCGCACAGCCCATGGCGCGCAAGGCATTGAGCATGACGCGGGTGTCGTCCGAGTCCAGCAGGTCATGCAAGGTGGTCGTGCCTTGGCACAACGCGGCGAGCAAGAGCACGCGGTTGGAAATGCTTTTCGAGCCAGGCAGGGTGACGCTGCCTTGCGCGCTTTGCAGGGCGGGGACGTCGAGGAAGGCGGTGGTGAACATGAAATCCTTATCTGCCAATCAGCAGTTTGAGCGCGTCTTCCACGCGTTTGAGTTGGGCTGTGTTCAAGGTGGTCAAAGGCTCGTCGCCCATGAAGCGGCGGTTGGAAATCGCGCGAATTTGGTCAATCAGCAAATCGGTCTCCAAGCTCAGACCGACTTGGCTGGGCAAGGCGACGCGCAGCGGGAAATAGTCTTTGTCGCGCCTGACCTGGCTGGTGCCCACGACCACGATGGTGGTCGGGTGGCCACTGGCATTGAGCAAGTCAGTCTGAATCACCAAGGCAGGGCGTTTGCGTTTGCCTGGTTCTTCTTTGTGCGACTGCGGCTCGAGATCGACTTCCCAAATTTGACCGCGTTGAAACTTATTCGAGGCCATCGCGCAGCGTGCCTTCCAGCGACTCATTCACCTGGAGGTGTTCAACGGCCAACTCGCGGGACAAGGCGGCAATGTGCTGGGCCATCAACTGGGCGTTTTTTTCGGACACGGCTTGGCGAATGTAGTCAGAGCTTTTCAGACCAAGTGCGCTGGCCATGGCGCGGGTTTGCTCGGAAAAAACCTCGTCGGCACGGAATGAAAATGTGGATGCTTGCATCTGAATGCCTTTTTGTCATACAAATTTGCAACACAAATTTTATGGCAAAACCATTCGACAAAGGACATCAGTCACCATCGTTGGCATCGCCAGATGCCATGGCCCAGCTTGAACGGGCTTGGTTGGCCTGCGAGATCAATCGGTACAGTGCTTGCAAGTCGTTGTTTTTGATGGATTTTTCAAAATCGTGCAGGGCTGCTTGAAAATGCGCCAACTGGGCCAAAACCTCGACGCGGTTGGCACTCAGGATGTCGCGCCAAATGGCCGGGTCGCCCGCTGCGATGCGGGAAAAATCCCTGAAGCCAGGGCCGGCGAGTTTCAAAAACGCCTCGCCCTCGGCTTGTTGCAACAAACCATTCACCTGCGCAAAGGCCAGCAAATGCGGCACATGGCTGACAGCGGCAAAGGTTTGGTCGTGCGCCTCGGGGCTCATGTGGTGGACTCGGCTGCCGATGGCTTGCCACAAAGCCGAGGCTTGCTCGATTTGCAGGACTGTGTTGCTGGGCAAGGGGGTCAAGATGAGGGCACGGTCTTGGTAGAGCGACGCTTCAGCATGCGCCACACCTGCTTGCGCTTTGCCCGCGATGGGGTGGGCAGGGAGAAAACAAGGCAGTTTGTCACCCAAAGCAGCGCGGGCGGCGGCCACCACATCGGTTTTGGTGGAGCCCACGTCCATCAATAAACAGTCTGCTTGCAAATGCGGCGCCATCTCGGTCAAACAGGCGGCGGTGTGGCTCACAGGCACGGCCAGCAGCACCAGGTCTGCGCCTTGCACCGCCTCAACTGCGCTGAGAACTGCTTGGTGAATCACGCCGCGTTGCAAAGCTTTTAGACGGGTGCCCTCAGAGGGGCTGAATCCCACGACCCGCTCAACCAAGCCGCGTTGCTGCAAAGCCAGTGCGAACGAGGCACCCATGAGGCCGCAGCCAACCAGCCCAAGTTGCTTGAACTTCATGCGCCAACCGGGTAGGAGCCAATCACTTTGTAAAAGGCGCACAGGCCTTGCAACTCTTTGAGCGCTTGGGCCACATGAGGTTGGCTGATGTGACCGTCCAAATCGATATAGAAGTTGTACTCCCATTGACCGGACTTCGCGGGGCGTGACTCAAAGCGGGTCATGGACACGCCGTTGGCCTTGAGGGGCATGAGCAGGTCGTGGACCGCGCCAGGCTTGTTGGGCACCGACACCACCAAGGAGGTGCAGTCTTTGCCCGAGGCGGGCGGTGTGGCCAGGGTTTGGGGCAAGGTGATGATGGCAAAACGCGTGCGGTTGTAGGCCTCGTCTTGGATGGCATGGGCCACCACGTGCAGGCCAAATTCCGAGGCAGCGCGCTCGCTGGCCAGACCAGCCCAAGCGGGGTTGGTGGCCGCCAAGCGAGCCCCTTCGGCGTTGCTGGACACGGCGCGGCGCTCGGCGTGCGGCAGGTGCAGGCTGAGCCACTCTTGGCATTGGCCCAGCGCTTGTGGGTGGGCCAAGACGACCTCAATGCCTTCCAGTGAAGGTGACTGGCGAAGCAGGTTGTGGCGCACCAAGAGGCTGACCTCACCAATCACATGCACAGGCGTGCGCAAGAACAAATCCAGGGAACGCGCCACCGCGCCCTCGGTGGAGTTTTCCACGCCGACCACGCCAAACTGCGCGGTGCCTGCACTCGTGGCGTGGAACACCTCGTCAAAGTTGTTGCAGTAAATCAGCTCAGCCGCTGAGCCAAAGTACTCGATGGCGGCTTGCTCGCAAAACGTGCCCACGGGACCGAGCACGGCCACGCGTTGCGGCGCTTCCAAGGCCAAACAAGCCGACATGATTTCGCGCCAAATGGCAGCCACATGCTGGTTTTTCAGTGGGCCAGGGTTGTGGGCTTGGATTTTTTCCAGCACCTGGGCCACGCGGTCGGGGCGGAAAAAAGGCGAACCCTCGGCGCGTTTGATGTCGCCCACGCTTTCAGCCAAATGTGCACGCTGGTTCAAGAGCGTGAGCAACTGGCTGTCGAGTTGGTCAATTTGCACCCGCAAATCGGCCAAGCTCGCGGTGGGTTTGGCGCTGTGGGTCATTCGGCGTCGTCGGGTGAAGCGTCGCTGGCGCCGTCTTCGCTGGCATCGTCCGCGCCGGCTTGGGCGTCGTTTTCCACGATGCGCTGCATGCCGCTCAGCTTGGCGCCTTCGTCCAAACCGATGAGGGTCACGCCTTGGGTGGCGCGTCCCATTTCGCGGATTTCGCTCACGCGGGTGCGCACCAGCACGCCGCGGTCGGTGATCAGCATGATGTCGTCGTCGGCATGAACCAAGGTGGCAGCCACAACCTTGCCGTTGCGCTCGGACTGTTGGATGGCGATCATGCCTTTGGTGCCACGGCCATGGCGGGTGTACTCGTCAATCGGCGTGCGTTTGCCATAGCCGTTTTCAGTGGCGGTGAGCACGCTGGTGCGGGCCATGTCTGCCGTGGCGGTGCCGTCGGGCAGGGCGGGCACGTCTTGCGCGGCCACCAGCATGGCGATCACGCTTTGGCCGTCTTCGATCATCATGCCGCGCACACCACGCGCGCTGCGACCCAAGGGGCGCACATCGTTTTCGTCAAAGCGCACGGCTTTGCCGCCATCGCTGAACAGCATGACGTCGTGCTGGCCGTCGGTGAGGGCTGCGCCAATGAGGAAGTCGTTGTCGTCCAAATTGACCGCGATGATGCCGCCCTTGCGCGGGTTGTTGAACTCGTCGAGCGAGGTCTTTTTGACCGTGCCCATGGAAGTGGCCATGAACACATACTGGTCGGCAGGGAATGTGCGGGCTGCGCCTGTGAGGGGCAGCACCACATTGATTTTTTCGCCCTCTTGCAAAGGGAACATGTTGACGATGGGGCGGCCACGCGAACCGCGCGAACCTTCAGGCACTTCCCAGACTTTGAGCCAGTACAAGCGGCCACGGTTGGAGAAGCACAAGATGTAGTCGTGGGTGTTGCCAATGAAGAGCTGCTCGATCCAGTCGTCTTCCTTGGTGGCGGTGGCTTGCTTGCCGCGACCGCCGCGCTTTTGGGCACGGTATTCACTCAACGGCTGGCTCTTGATGTAGCCGCTGTGGCTGAGCGTGACCACCATGTCGGTGGGCGTGATCAGGTCTTCGGTGGCCAAATCTTGCGCGTTGTGCTCGATGTGGCTGCGGCGCGCGCCCAGTTTGCTTTGGCCAAACTCTTGGCGAATCGCGGACAACTCGTCGGCAATGATGGTGGAAACACGTTCCGCACGCGACAAGATGTCGAGCAAGTCGTCAATTTCCGCCATGACGTCTTTGTACTCGTTGACGATCTTGTCTTGCTCCAGGCCCGTGAGGCGTTGCAAACGCATTTGCAAAATTTCGTGGGCTTGGGTGTCGCTCAGGCGGTACAGGCCATCGCCGCCCATGCCGTATTGCTTTTCCAGTCCGTCGGGGCGGTAGTCGTCGGCGTTGATGACGCTGCCATCGGCCTTGGCGCGGGTGAGCATGGTGCGCACCAACTGGCTGTCCCAAGGCTTGCTCATCAACTCGGCCTTGGCCACAGGGGGTGTGGGCGCGTTGCGGATGATGGCGATGAATTCGTCAATATTGGCCAATGCCACGGCCAAACCTTCCAACACATGGCCGCGTTCGCGGGCTTTGCGCAGGTTGAAGATGGTGCGACGTGTCACCACTTCGCGGCGGTGCGACAAGAACACCGACAACAGGTCTTTCAGGTTGCACAAACGGGGCTGACCATCGATCAAAGCCACCATGTTCATGCCGAAGGTGTCTTGCAGCTGGGTTTGTTTGTAGAGGTTGTTCAGCACCACCTCGGGTACGGCGCCGCGCTTGAGTTCGATGACCAAACGCATGCCGGATTTGTCCGACTCGTCTTGGATGTGGCTGATGTCTTCGATTTTCTTTTCGTGCACCAGCTCGGCCATGCGCTCTTGCAAGGTCTTTTTGTTCACCTGGTAGGGCAACTCGTCGACGATGATGGCTTGGCGCTGACCGCGGTCGATGTCCTCGAAATGGCACTTGGCCCGCATGACCACACGGCCACGCCCTGTGCGATAGCCCTCTTTGACCCCGCTGATGCCGTAAATGATGCCGGCGGTGGGGAAATCGGGGGCTGGGACGATGTCCATCAGGTCGTCGATGGAGGCGTCGGGGTGGCGCAGCAGGTGCAAACAGGCGTCGACCACCTCGTTCAGGTTGTGCGGCGGGATGTTGGTCGCCATGCCCACGGCAATACCTGCCGAGCCATTGACCAGCAAATTGGGAAATTTAGCAGGCATGACCAGCGGTTCTTTTTCGCTGCCGTCGTAGTTCGGGCCGAAATTGACGGTTTCCTTGTCCAAATCGTCGAGCAGTTCATGGGCGATTTTGGACAAGCGGATTTCGGTGTAACGCATGGCGGCCGCGTTGTCGCCGTCCACCGAGCCGAAGTTACCTTGGCCGTCCACCAACATGTGGCGCAGGGAGAAGTCCTGGGCCATGCGCACAATGGTGTCGTAGACCGCGCTGTCGCCGTGGGGGTGGTATTTACCAATGACGTCACCCACGATACGGGCGGATTTTTTATAAGGGCGGTTCCAGTCGTTGTTCAGTTCATGCATGGCGAACAACACGCGGCGATGCACGGGCTTTAAGCCGTCCCGCGCGTCGGGGAGGGCGCGTCCCACAATCACGCTCATGGCGTAATCGAGGTAGCTGCGGCGCATTTCCTCCTCTAGGCTGGTGGGGAGGGTTTCTTTGGCAAACTGGGTCATGGAGGCAGTCCATTCAGGACAGGGAAAACCGGCGATTTTAGGCTTAAGCGGCTATTCGTTAAATTTTGAGGAACTATGGCACAATCAGCAGATAAAGGGTATTCCCGAGCCCTCCCCATTTTTGCTTGCTGTCACTGGCAAATTCCCTGAAGGAACATCATGAAAAACTTAAAATCTTTGGCGCTTGCGCTTTCTTTGCTTGGCTTTGCAGCCGCGGCTTCTGCCCACGACGTGGGCAACTGGTCTTCATCGGCAGGTGAAGTTTGGAAAAACACCCCCGGCGAATGCTGGCGCACCGGTTTCTGGACCCCCGCCAATGCAATCCCTGGCTGCGACGGCGCCATCACCAAGCAAGCCACTCCCGGCTCTATGGTCAAGCCTGACCCTGTTTCCCCCACACCTGAAGTCAGCACGGCACCCGTTGCCGCTGTAGCACCCGCGCCCGCCGCCGCTGCCGCCGCTGCGCCCGCGCCAGCCGCTGCTGCGGTGTCCTCCAAGGTCACCTACGCGGCTGATGCCTTTTTCGACTTTGACAAGTCCGTCATCAAGCCCGACGGTAAAGCCAAGCTTGACGACTTGATCAGCAAAGTCAAAGCCATCAATCTTGAAGTCATCATTGCCGTGGGCCACACCGACGCTGTTGGTTCTGATGCGTACAACCAAAAATTGTCCATCCGTCGCGCGCAAGCAGTGAAAGCTTATTTGGTCAGCAAAGGTATTGACAAAACCCGCGTCTACACCGAAGGCAAAGGCGAAAAACAGCCCGTTGCTGACAACAAGACCAAAGAAGGTCGCGCTAAAAATCGCCGCGTTGAAATTGAAGTGGTGGGTTCACGCAAGAACTGATAGCTTCAGGCTTCATGAAACCCCGCCAAGGCGGGGTTTTTTTATGTCCCTCATTTGTCCGACAATGCCTGCATGAATGCCACCAACGTAGACCCTGCTGAACTCGCCAAATTCTCTGAACTTGCTCACCGCTGGTGGGATGTCAACAGTGAATTTCGCCCATTGCACCAAATCAATCCCTTGCGTTTGGATTGGATACAAACCTTGGCACCCCTTAAGGGCAAGCAGGTTTTGGATGTGGGTTGTGGTGGCGGCATCTTGGCTGACGCCATGGCACGTGCTGGCGCCCATGTGACGGGCATTGACTTGGCCACCAAGTCGCTGAAGGTGGCGCAGTTGCACGCTTTAGAGACACAAACACCCCATATCAGCTACCGTGAAGTCAGCGCTGAAGCCTTGGCTGCCGAGCAGCCAGCCAGTTTTGATGTGGTCACTTGCATGGAGATGCTCGAGCATGTGCCCGATCCTGCGTCTGTGGTGCAAGCTTGTGCTGCTTTGGTCAAGCCTGGCGGTTGGGTGTTTTTCTCTACCTTGAACCGCAACGCCCAAGCATTTTTGTTTGCCATTGTGGGCGCTGAGTATGTGTTGAACCTGTTGCCGAAAGGCACGCATGAGTACGCCAAGTTCATTCGCCCCAGCGAACTGGCGGCGTTTTGCAGAGATGCAGGATTGCAGACGCAAGCATCACGTGGCTTGCAATACAACCCGATCACGCAGCGCTATTGGCTAGACGCCAATACCCGCGTGAACTATATGTTGGCCACCCAGCGCGAGGTTTGACATGGGGTTGCCACAAGCCGTGTTGTTTGACTTGGATGGGACCTTGATTGACAGTGCACCTGATCTGGGCGCGGCCGCTGACAAGATGCGCAAGGACCGTGGCATGTCTTCCTTGGACGATGCGCTGTACCGTCCCATGGCAGGTTCAGGTGCGCGCGGCATGCTTGAAATTGCGTTTGGCATGGGGCCAGATCATCCCGATTACGAAGCGTTCAAAGAAGAGTTTTTAAGCAACTACGAACAAGCCATGACAGTGCGCTCGGTGATTTTTGAAGGCGTGCAGGAATTGTTGGCGCATCTGCACATGCAGGGATTGAGATGGGGCGTGGTGACCAACAAGCACCAACGCTTTACCTTGCCCCTGACCGCGCAACTTCCCCTCTTTGCCACTGCCCAAGCGATTGTCAGTGGCGACACCACGCCGCACGCCAAACCCCATCCCGAACCCTTGTTCGAGGCCGCGCGTCGCATGCAACTGTCTCCACAACATTGCTGGTACGTGGGTGACGATGAGCGCGACATCGTGGCTGGCAAAGCGGCTGGCATGACCACGGTGGCCGCACACTATGGTTATTTGGGCAGCCAAGCTGAAGTATTGCAATGGGGGGCTGACCACATCATCCATTCCCCTTGGGCGCTGGCAGAGTTACTGGTACAGGCGTAGAATTCAAGTACTGGGGCTGCATTGGTTTCGACATGGGTTCGGACGCGGCGCAGGGCATGTCGAGGTTCTGTCACCTCGTAAATCCGCAGAAAAAAACTAACTGCAAACGACGAACGTTTCGCACTCGCGGCTTAAACCCGCGAGCCTTGCAACAGTTGGCC
>CANCVB010000028.1 GCA_947381415.1 Burkholderiales bacterium | reverse complement strand
TGGTTTGCCTCATGCGGATCCTGAAAGAGATGATCGATTCGGTCGGTGTTAAAGAGCGATGTGCGGCGTTTAATTCCGTGCACGATGTAGCCCTTATCCAGCAGAAATTCAGCTAGATAGGCACCGTCCTGCCCTGTAACACCTGTTATCAACGCAACTTTTTTCATCTTATCTTCCGTAAATATCTTCCATTCGTACGATATCGTCTTCCCCCAAATAACTTCCCGACTGAACTTCAATAATTTCAAGCGGAATATTTCCAGGGTTGGCCAAGCGATGCACCTCGCCCAAAGGTATATAAGTGGACTGATTCTCGGACAGCAAAAGCTTTTTGTCACCGCAGGTGATTTCTGCGGTGCCTTTCACAACAACCCAATGCTCTGCTCGATGATGGTGTTTTTGCAAACTCAGACTGGCACCTGGCTTAACCAGTATTCGCTTGACTTTGAATCTTTCACCTTCATCAATGCTGTCGTACCAACCCCAAGGCCGGTGAACTTTGCGATGAAGTACGTGCTCTTCACGCTTGGTGATATGCAACTGGTTAACGATGTGTTTCACATCTTGGCTGCATGAAGTGTTGGCCACCATCACGGCATCTGGCGTCTCCACCACGATAAGGTCACTGACCCCCACCAAAGTAACCAAACGGCTTGAGGCATGCACAAAAGTGTTTCTACTGCCCGTCCTGAGCACGTCACCAAAGGTGGCATTTCCTTGGTCATCTTTTGGCAAGACATTCCAAACCGCATCCCACGCACCCAAGTCACTCCAACCGGCATTAAGTGGCACCATTTTGATGGGGAAAGTGCTGTTCGGACAACGCTCCATGACAGCGACATCTATGGACTCAGAAGGTATTGCAACGAATTCTGATTGACTGGGTCTCACAAACGGTGTTGCGAAATGAGGGTCAGTGGTTCTCTTGTTCCACGACATTGCTGTGTGTTCAAGAATATCTGGGCGAAATGCTTGCAGGGCCTGTAACCATACCGAAGCTTTAAGAACAAATATGCCAGCATTCCAGTAATAGCCCCCCTCTTCTAGGTATTGCCTTGCAGTTTGTTCATTGGGCTTTTCAACAAAACGTCTTACTGTCACAACTGCTTTAGCGGCATCAACGTCTGCCTGTATATACCCATAACCAGTTTCAGGGCGGTCAGGACTGACGCCCAAAATAACCATGCTGCCATCGGCAGCCTCGCTGATAGCATGGTGCATTGCCGTGCTAAACGCCGTAACGTCCGTCACCGTCTGATCTGCAGGCGTTACAACCATCACTGGGTCATCGCCATTCTCTACCGATGCCAGTGCAGCAAGGGTCAATGCCGGCGCGGTATTGCGCCCAGATGGCTCTAAAAGAGCCGCACCCAGTTGAATACTTAATTCTCGAATTTGCTCTAAGGCCAAAAATCGGTGCTCTTCACCTGTCACGATGAATGGATCAGCCACGCGCACAGTTTCCATTTCCAAACCCATCAACCGTTTGATGGCTTGCTGAAACAGACTTTCATGACCGGTTAGGCAAAGAAATTGTTTAGGGAATCCAGAGCGTGAAAGAGGCCAAAGCCGGGTGCCAGAGCCACCACACAAAATGACAGGTTGGACTCTAAGTTTGTCCGCCATTGAGAGTGTCTAAATTAAACATCTAAGGATTGAAATATCGAATCAGATCGAGAAGCTACCGCAGTACCGATTTAATTTCAGTAATCGCGCACTAAAACTCTGTACGTAATATGTACATGTGAAAACTGGTGGCCTGGGGCGGAATCGAACCACCGACACAAGGATTTTCAATCCTCTGCTCTACCGACTGAGCTACCGGGCCAAGGGTTAAAAGTATATCACCGGCATTAAAGGCACAATGCACACTTGTATGCACATCCGCTTGTCATGACCGAACCCCAACTTCGTTGTAGCCACCTGTCCAAACGCTTTGGCGACACCACAGTGGTGGATGACTTGTCATTCGAGGTGCAGGCCGGTGAATGCTTGGGCGTGATTGGCCCCAATGGCGCAGGAAAAACCACCACCTTTCGCATGTGCTTGGGGCTGAGTGCGCCCGACAGCGGCAGTATCAGCGTGTTTGGTATGTCCATGCCCCAAGAGACGCTGGCCATCAAAGCGCGTTTAGGGGTTGTCAGTCAGTTTGACTCCTTAGACCCCGATTTCACCTGCAGCGAAAACCTCATGGTGTATGGCCGTTACTTTGGCATGGCGAGTGCGGATATTCGCGCACGTATTCCCTCGCTGTTGTCGTTTGCCGCACTCACCCACAAGGCAGACGCCAAACCCGGCGAGTTGTCGGGCGGCATGAAGCGACGATTGAGTCTGGCGCGGGCTTTGATTAACGACCCGCAACTGCTGTTACTGGACGAGCCCACCACGGGCCTGGACCCGCAAGCGCGTCACCTGATGTGGGAGCGTTTGCAGCAACTCTTGCAACAAGGCAAATCGATTTTGCTAACCACCCATTTCATGGACGAAGCCGAGCGCCTTTGTGACCGCTTGCTGGTGCTAGACCACGGAAGAAAAATCGCTGAAGGAAAGCCCCGCGACCTGATTTCCCAACACCTGGAACCCGATGTGGTGGAGGTCTTTGGTGGCAACCCCCAAGACATTGCCGCCAGTTCAGCGCGTCACCATGCCAAACGGGTAGAGGTGAGTGGTGACACCGTCTTCTTTTATACCGATACTGCCACCCCTTTATTGCAAGCTTTGGGCAACACGGCAGGTTTACGTACCCTGCATCGCCCTGCGAATTTAGAGGACCTGTTCCTCAAACTCACAGGCCGTCAAATTCGAGAGGACGGATGATGCGACTGCGTTTTTGGCCTGTTTTTTTGCGCAATTTTTTGGTGTGGCGCAAACTCTTTATCCCCAGCTTGATTGCCAACATCGCCGAACCACTGATGTGGTTGGTGGCCTTCGGTTATGGCCTGGGCGCATTGGTCGGGGGCGTACAACAAGGTGATGTGAAGGTGCCGTACATCTTGTTTTTGGCCAGCGGATCGGTGTGCATGAGCGCCATGAATGCAGCCACTTTCGAAGCCTTGTACTCGGCGTTTTCGCGCATGCATGTACAAAAAACCTGGGACGGCATCATGAACGCACCGGTGCGGTTGGACGATGTGCTGCTCGCTGAAATGCTGTGGGCTGCTTTCAAGGCCATTTTTACCGTCACTGCTATTTTGTTGGTGATGCTGGCCTTGGGTATCAGTCAGTCTTGGAAACTGTTGGTGGCTTGGCCGATCTTGCTAGGTGTGGGCATCACCTTCAGCTGTTTGGCATTGATTTTCAATGCACTGGCCAAGGGCTACGATTTCTTTACCTATTACTTCACGCTGTTCTTGACACCGATGATGTTTTTAAGCGGTGTGTTTTTCCCCCTCGACACCTTGCCTGCGATAGTGAAAGGCTTGGCTTGGTGCTTGCCACTCACCCACGCAGTGGCCTTGGTGCGGCCTTTGTTCATGGACGTTTGGCCCGACCAAGTCTGGCTGCATGTGGGTGTTTTGACGCTTTATGCCAGCGTCGCTTGGTGGATCGCCCTCACGCTCACGCGCAAACGCTTCAAACAATAGATGAGCAGGGTTCAGTCAGCGTAAACGCCAGCGGCTTTGATGATGGGTGTCCACTTGGCAATTTCAGCAGCCACAAATTTTTTATGCTCTACAGGATCGGTGCGTTTGTCAATCACCATCACCGCACCCAAGGCTTCTTGTTTTTGAATAAACCTAGGGTCTGAGAACACGGTGCGCAAAGCCCCATACAACTTGGCCTTGGTCTGTTCAGGCAAACCTTTGGGCGCGTACACACCGTGCCACACGCTGACCTGAAAACCTTTCAACCCAGCCTCTTGCAAAGTGGGCAAATCTTTCAATGCGGCTTGCGACAAATGCTTGTTGCTGGTAACCGCATAGGCTTTGACCTTTTTGCTTTCAATATAGGTCAAGGTATTGGTGGTTTGGTCGCACAACACATCGATTTGCCCACCCAGCAAATCGGTCATGGCCATGGATACGCCCTTGTACTGAATGGTTGTCATCTCGGTGCGCATGGCCGACTGCCATAACAAACCACACAGGTGCGAGGCCGAACCAATACCTGCATTGCCCAGGTTGACTTTGTCTTTTTGGGTAGCCACCCATGCGCTGAGTTGTTTGTAATCATTGGCCTCTAAACTCGCGCGCCCCACAATGGTCATCGGCACTTCATGGATCATGCCCAAATACTCAAAGTCATTCAGCACATCAAAACTGGGTTTGCGTATCAGTGCGGGCATCGTCGCCATACCGATATGGTGAATCAGCAATGTGTGCCCATCCGGTGCGGCGCGCGCAACTTTTTGGGTGGCGATGGCACCACCCGCGCCCAAGGCGTTTTCCACCACCACCGTTGCACCACCCAAAGGCTTGCGCAAGGCTTCCGCCATGTCGCGCGCCAAGCGGTCGGTTGGGCCGCCAGCGGTAAACGGCACCACCAGGGTAATGGGTTTGTCTTTCAGCGGGAAGGTTTGCGCACCAACCGAGGCGAATCCCCAGCAGAGCAAAACACACAGGCTATGAATAACTGCGCGCATCTTCAATCACTTTGCCATCATTGGCCAGACTGCCTGTCTTGGCAAACACGATTTCTGCGCGAAGCTTGGTGACATCACGCACCGCTTGGGCCAGCGCCGCTTGCAAATCGTCTGTGCCCTGGTCGGTCTCTACATGCAAATGCATGTGGTCATTGGCCATTTCACCGCTCACCACCAAGCGCGCCTTGCGCACTTGCGCAAAACGCTTGACCACTTGATCGACCTGCCCTGGGTGCACAAACATGCCACGCACCTTGGTGGTTTGATCGGCGCGGCCCAACCACCCTTTGATGCGTTGGTTGGTGCGGCCAGTGGGACACATGCCAGGCAAGACAGCGGTCAAATCGCCGGTGCCAAAACGAACCAAGGGGTAATCTGGGTTGAGCGTGGTGACCACCAATTCACCGACCTCGTCCTCTGCCACGGGGTCGCCCGTACCGGGGCGCACAATTTCAACCAACACACCTTCGTCTAACACCAAGCCCTCGCGCGCAGAGGTTTCATAGGCAATCAAGCCAATGTCAGCCGTGGCATAGCACTGGTAGGCCGTGACACCACGCTGCGCCAACCAATCGCGCAACGAAGGCGGAAATGCCTCACCGCTGACAAATGCTTTGCGCAAAAAAGGCAAGGCAGTTTGCGATTCAGCCGCTTTCTCGAGCAAGATTTTCAAAAAACTGGGGGTGCCGCTGTAGGCACTGGGGCGCAACTCCAGCATGGCTTGCAATTGCTGCTCGGTTTGGCCTGTGCCTGCAGGGAACACGCTGCAACCCAAAGCATGAGCACCGCTCTCCATCATCGAACCCGCAGGCGTGAAGTGGTAGCTAAAGCAGTTGTGGATCAATTCGCCTGCGCGAAAGCCGGCCGCATGCATGGCGCGCGCCATGCGCCAGTAGTCTTTGGCTACACCTTCAGGCTCGTAAATCGGCCCAGGACTGGCAAACACACGCGGCATGGTTTTGCCAAACGGCAACGCAGAGAAACCACCAAACACATCCTTGGCGCGCTCTGCCTGTTGGCGCGCCAACAGTTCGTATTTGCGTGTTACCGGAAGCTGTGCCAATGCCTGTCGGGTGGTGATGGTTGTGGCATCAATGCCTTGCAAAATCTGTCCCCACGCAGGCGCGTGGGCTTGTGCATGCGCAATTTGTGCCGGCAAGGCTTGCAGCAAGGCGGCCTCACGTTGGCTGGGGTCACGCTGCTCTAGCGCGTCAAAAAAATCAGTCATATGCGTCTCATGCCTTAAGCCAACCAACGCTTGCGGCGCTTATAGCTTTTCACATCCTTGAAGCTTTTGCGCTCGCCACCACCCATTCCCAAGTAGAACTCTTTCACATCTTCGTTGTTGGCCAGGTCTTGTGCGGAACCGTCCATCACAATGCGCCCCGACTCCATGATGTAGCCAAAGTCGGCATAGCGCAAAGCCATGTGGGTGTTTTGCTCTGCCAACAAAAAAGTGACGTGCTCTTTTTGGTTCAAATCTTTAACGATGTTGAACACCTCTTCCACGATTTGCGGCGCCAAGCCCATGGAGGGTTCATCCAACAACACCATGCTGGGGTTGGCCATCAAGGCGCGGCCAATGGCGCACATTTGCTGCTCACCGCCCGAGGTGTAGGCGGCCTGCGAGGTGCGCCGTGTCTTCAAACGCGGAAAGTAGTTGTAGACCTTCTCCAGATTAGCCGCGATCTCCGCTTTGTCTGTGCGGGTGTAACTGCCGGTTAGCAAGTTCTCTTCAATGGTGAGGTGGGCAAAGCAATGCCGCCCCTCCATCACCTGCACCACACCACGTTTGACCAAGTCGGCGGGTGTGAGGTTTTCGATGCGCTCGCCCCGCAACTCAATGCTGCCCTTGGTGACCTCGCCACGCTCGCCTTGCAACAAGTTGGAGATGGCGCGCAAAGTGGTGGTCTTGCCCGCGCCATTGCCACCCAACAGGGCCACAATGCCGCGCTCAGGCACTTGCAAGGACACGCCTTTGAGCACCAGAATGACGTGGTTGTAAATCACCTCAATACCGTTGACGCTCAAGACCACAGGGGACGCACTCATGAGGTTTTCCAAGCAGGATTTACAACATCAAGACTGGCAGTCTTGGCCGGTACGGCGGGTGATTTTTTTGTCAGCCGCGTATTTGTCGGCGGTGACTTTCACCAAGGGTTTCAAAATTTGCTCGTCTGCTTGCAACCAGTCAGAGGTGAATACCCATTTTTTGCCATCCCAGGTGTGGATGCGTGTCCAAGCCGCGCCCATGTGGTCCATGCAAGAGGTGCTGATGGGGCGCATCACGCCTTTAAAGCCCAATGCATCCAATTTGGCTTGGGTGAGGTTCAGGTTTTCTAGACCCCAGCGCACTTGCTCGCCGGTCATGACCTTGCCCTTGCCAAAACGCTCTTGGGCGGAACGAATGCCCTCAATGCCAATCATGGCGCTCATGGCACCACGCATGTACAGCACTTGACCGACTTCTTCTTTGGGGCCAGTGCCTTGACCTTTGTCATGCACTTGGCTCAAGATGGCTTTGGCGATGGCTGAGTCTGGCTCTGCACCATGCTGCATGGTCACCGCGTTATAGCCTTTGGCACCTTCAGCCACGTCTTTGACATCGGGTTCAGCACCCGCCCACCACACGCCATACATTTTTTCTCTGGGGTAGCCAGTGGCTTGCGCTTCTTTGATGGCCGTGGAGTTCATCACCCCCCAACCCCACAACACCACATAGTCGGGGCGCGCTTGTCGCACTTGCAGCCAAGTTGCTTTTTGCTCCACACCAGGGGCAGTCACGGGCAACAGTTGCAATTCAAAACCATTGTTGCGACTGCGCTCTTGCATCAAAGGAATGGGCTCTTTGCCAAAAGGACTGTCGTGGTAAACCAAGGCGATTTTTTTGCCTTTCAAGTTGTCCCAACCACCTTCTTTTTTGGCAATCGCTTGCAAGATGGTGTCGGCCGCCACCCAATACGTACCTGCAATGGGAAAGTTCCATTTAAAAACAGAGCCATCAGAGCTTTCACTGCGACCGTAGCCCACAGTCACCACAGGGATTTTGTCGCCAGGGGCTTTTTCTGTGATGGCAAATGTTGCACCGGTGGACATGGACTGCACAAAACTGGGGTTTTTGCTTTTCAAGCGTTCATAACACTCCACACTGCGTGCGGTGTCATACCCTGTTTCACATTCTTCAAAAGACAGTTTCACGCCGTTGATGCCACCCTTGGCATTGACGAGTTTCAAGTAATCAACAAACCCATTGGCCCAGGGCGTGCCGTTGGGTCCATAGGGACCGGTACGGTAAGACAGCACTGGAATGAACTGCTCTTTCGATTGCGCCACTGCAAGAGTGGTCGCTGAAAAGGCCAAGGCAGCAAGCAGCGCAGGCATCACACGTTTGAAAGTTTTCATCATCGTCTCCTTGAGAATTGCATATCAATAAGGGAAAGGCCAGACACGCATTTTTTGCTTGCCTATCGACCACAGCTTGGCCAAGCCATGGGGCTCCACAATCAAAAACCACACAATCAACGCCCCAAAAATCATGAGCTCTGCGTGAGACACCACGGTGGTGGAAATCTCGAAACCCGCCAACCCCGCCAGCATGGGTAAAAACTGGTTCAAAAAGATGGGCAGGGTCACGATAAACGCGGCACCTAAAAAACCACCCAAGATCGAGCCCATGCCACCAATGATGACCATGAACAACAACTTGAAAGACAAATCTACCGAGAAAGCCCCGGGCTCCCACGAGCCCAAATAAATGAAGGCCCACAAGCCGCCGGCCACGCCAATGATGAAAGAGCTCACCGCAAACGCAGACAACTTGGCATACATGGGCCGAATGCCAATGACAGCCGCCGCCACATCCATGTCACGGATCGCCATCCATTCGCGTCCAATTGCGCCGCGCACCAAATTTTTCGCCAACAATGCCAATACCGCGAGCAAGCTGACGCAGAACAGGTATTTGTTCACATCGGTGTCTAACGCCATCCCAAAGACCTGAAGGTTGGACACCGAGACCGAACCCGAGGGTGTGTCCAAGGTAAACCATTTCACGCGCAAGAACATCCAATCGGCAAAAAATTGTGCGGCCAAGGTGGCCACCGCCAAATACAAACCTCTGACACGCAAACTGGGCAACCCAAACAACACGCCAAACGCGGTTGCACACAAACCGCCGAGCAACAACGCAGGGACCAAGGGCATGTCTGGCACGCGGGCAAAGAAGTTGTATGCGCCATAAGCCCCCACCGCCATGAAGGCGCCCGAGCCCAAAGAAATTTGGCCACAGTACCCCACCAAAACATTCACGCCCAAGGCGGCCATGGCCATGATGACAAAGGGGATGAGGATGGCGCGAAACATATAGTCCGAGGTGAACATCGGCACACCCACAAAGGCCACCACCAACAACAACGCAACAAACACGCGGTCTTGTGCGATCGGGAAGATTTGTTGATCTTCACGGTAACTGGTTTTGAATTGACCGTTTTCTCTATAGAACATGGTTAGACGCGATCAATGATTTTTTCGCCAAACAGGCCCTGGGGTCTGACGAGCAAGAACAGCAGGGCCAACACATAAGCAAACCAAATTTCGATGCCGCCGCCGACATAGGGGCCCAAGAACACTTCAGAGAGTTTTTCACCGACACCGATGATGAGGCCGCCAATGATGGCGCCCGGCACCGAAGTGAGGCCACCCAAAATCACCACAGGCAAAGCACGCAGTGCAATGGTGGCGAGCGAAAACTGCACACCCAATTTGCTGCCCCAAATCATGCCAGCCACCAAGGCCACCACACCGGCCACACACCACACAATGACCCAGATACGGTTCAAAGGAATGCCTATCGATTGCGCGGCCTGGTGGTCATCAGCCACGGCACGCAATGCGCGTCCAGTCGCGGTTTTTTGAAAGAACAAGGACAGCAAAGCCACCAACAAAGCCGCAATGAGTGCCGCGATCAGGTCTTCTTGGTTGATGAGCAAGCCCCCTTGAAACACCGACTCCAAGGCCATCACCGGGTCTTTGGGCATGCCAATGTCGATTTTGTAAATGTCGTTGCCAAAGATGGATTGGCCCAGACCCTCCAGAAAATAAGCAATGCCCAAAGTTGCCATCAACAATGTGGTGCCTTCTTGGTTGACCAAGCGGCGCAACACCAGCCGCTCAATCAACCACGCGACCATGAACATGACGCCACCGGCCAAGACAAATGCCAGCAGATTCACCAACACGGCTTGGGTCAAGCCCGTTAGCAGCGGCAGCCATTCGGCAAAGCGTGCCATGGCCAAAGCCGCAAACAAGACCATCGCACCTTGCGCGAAATTGAACACGCCAGAGGCTTTGTAAATCAACACAAAGCCCAAGGCGACCAGCGAATACAACATACCCGCCATCAGGCCACCGAGCAGGGTTTCAAGAAAAAATCCCATGGTGATCAATGTCCTGTGCCCAAGTAGGCGCTGATGACCTCGGGGTTGTTGCGCACCTCATCGGGCGTTCCATCGCCGATTTTCTTGCCGTAATCCAGCACCACCACGCGGTCGGAAATGTCCATCACCACCCCCATATCGTGCTCGATCAACACCACTGTCGTGCCAAATTCGTCGTTCACATCCAGAATGAAGCGGCACATGTCCTGCTTTTCTTCCACGTTCATGCCTGCCATGGGCTCGTCCAACAGCAGCACCTGAGGCTCCAGCGCCAGCGCACGCCCCAGGTCCACCCGCTTTTGCAAGCCGTAAGGCAATTGACCCACCGGGGTTTTGCGGTAAGGCTGAATTTCCAAAAAGTCGATGATTTCTTCCACCCGCAAGCGGTGCGCAATTTCCTCTTTCTCGGCTGGCCCCCAGCGCAAAGCTTGCAACAGCAAATTGCTTTTCATGCGCAGATTGCGACCGGTCATGATGTTGTCGAGCACGCTCATGCCTTTGAACAAAGCGAGGTTTTGGAAAGTACGCGCAACCCCCATCACGGCCACTTGGTGCGAGTCCATGTGGCTGAAGGTTTGACCGCGGAATGTGATTTGGCCTTGCTGCGGCGTGTACACCCCGTTGATGCAGTTGAGCATGGAGCTTTTGCCAGCGCCATTGGGGCCAATGATGGCGCGGATTTCATGTTCGCGCACGTTGAAGCTGATGTTCGACAAGGCTTTGACACCCCCAAAGCTCAAAGAGATGTTGCGCACATCCAAGATCACATCGCCAATGGTCTTGCTCATGCCGCATGCCCCACAGGTGCATATGTGCGTGCATCCATCAAGCGCAAATGGGCGCTGACACTGCCGGTTCGGCCATCTTCAAATTTGACCGCTGTTTCGATGAATTGCTCTGGCAACCCTTGGTACAAGGCATCGACCAAGACAGCGTATTTCTCCGCAATGAACCCGCGCCGCACTTTGTTGGTTCGGGTCAGTTCTCCGTCGTCGGCATCGAGTTCTTTGTGCAACACCAAGAAGCGGTTGATTTGACTGCCCGCCAGTAAGGCATCTGCAGCCAAGTCGGCATTGACCTTCTCTACACACTCGAGCATGAGTTGGTAAACCTGCGGCTTTTGCGCCAAGTCGGTGTAGCCCGCATAGGGCAAGTTGCGCCGCTCGGCCCAGTTACCCACGGCCTCAAAATCGATGTTCAGCATGACGCACACTTTGTCGCGGCCATCGCCATAGGCCACCACTTCCTTGATGTGCGGGAAAAACTTCAATTTGTTTTCGACATACTTGGGGGCAAACATGGCGCCATCGTTGGCGCCACCCTTGAGACGCCCCACGTCTTTGACACGGTCGATGATTTTCAAATGGCCATGGCTGTCAATAAAGCCCGCATCATTGGTGTGGTACCAGCCATCGGCGGTCAATACTTCGGCAGTGGCTTGCGGGTTTTTGTAATAGCCCTTGAGCAGTCCCGCAGACTTCACCAACACCTCGCCTTGCGCAGATACTTTGATCTCCACGCCGGCGCAGGGTATGCCCACGGTGTCTGAACGCGCCTCATGATCTGGCTGCAGACACACAAACACGGCGGTCTCGGTCGAACCGTAGAGCTGTTTCAAGTTGATGCCAATGGCGCGGTAGAAATTGAACAAATCTGGACCAATCGCCTCGCCTGCGGTATAGGCCACACGCACCCGAGAAAAGCCCAGGTTGTTGCGCAAGGGGCCGTAAATCAGCATATTGCCCAAACCATACAGCAACTGCCCCCACAAGCCTATCGACTGGCCATCCATGCGCGCGGGACCCCAACGCTTGGCAACATCCATGAAGAAAGCAAACACAGCGCGTTTAAAACGGCTGGCATCTTCCATGCGAATCATCACGGTGGTGAGCATGCCCTCGAAGACGCGCGGGGGCGCGAAGTAATAGGTGGGGCCAATCTCTTTCAGATCGATGTTGACGGTGGCTGCCGACTCGGGGCAATTCACCACATAGCCACAACACAGCCACTGGGCATAACTGAAAATATTTTGGCCAATCCAGGCGGGCGGCATGTACGCCAATACCTCTTCGCTTTCGCTCAAGTGGTCAAAGTCTGCACCGGCTTTGGCGCGGTCGAGCAAACTGCGATGGGTATGAACCACGCCCTTGGGGTTGCCCGTGGTGCCCGAGGTGAAAAACATGGCAGCCACATCATCGGCTTGGTTGCTTGCAACCTGGGTTTCAAAAAAATCGGGGTGATGCTTGGCAAACTCCTGACCCTGAATGTGTAGATCCGACAAGCTTGCCAATCCGTCTTGCTGGTAATTGCGCAAGCCGCGTGGGTCGTCAAAATAAATATTTGCCAAGTGAGCGCACTCTGCGCGTATTTCCAGCAGCTTATCGACCTGCTCTTGGTTCTCTACCACGGCAAAACGCACCTCGGCGTTATTGACAGGGAAGATGTATTCGGTCGCGACGGCGTCTTGGTAAAGCGGGACTGGCACTGCCCCCAAACTTTGCACGGCCAACATGCTGGCATACAAACGCGGACGATTGGAGCCCACCACGATGACATGCTCGCCACGCTGCAAACCGGCCTGGTGCAGACCGCAAGCCAATGACTTGACGACATCGGCCAGGTCAGCCCAGGTCTGGCTTTGCCAAATACCGTATTCCTTTTCACGCAATGCAGTGGCCATCGGCCGGCGCGCCGCGTGTTCCAACAGCAATTGGGGGAAGGTGGTATTCATGGCAGGGAGCGTATATTAGGGCCGACTTTGACGCTTTTTTGTCTTGTCGACGACAATTCAGGGAAGACCCTTAGCCCATTTGAACCCCTTCGCCTTGCAATGACCAACGATGTAACCCTGCACCAACGTCGCCGCCCCCCCAACGCCTATGAGTTGAGCAATATCCCATGGCTTTCGGTGTTGACGCCCGAAGAACATGCTTGGGTCAGCACCCAAATCGTGGTCGGCGATGCATTGGCCGGTGACGTGGTGTGCCGCATTGGCAAAGCGCCCACATATTGGTTTGGCGTGGTGCAAGGTTTGCTGAAGATGAGTGCTGACAATGCCCAAGGCGACAGCTTCACCTATGCGGGCCTGTCCGCTGGTGGATGGTTTGGCGAAGGCACCGCCATCAAACGCGAGCCTTACCGCTACAACGTGCAATCACTGCGCCCCAGTGTCGTGGCAGGTTTGCCCATTGACAGCTTTCACCGCTTGCTGGAGCAGTCGATTGGGTTTAACCGGTTTGTGATGAACCAACTCAATGAGCGCTTGGGACAATTCATTGCAGCGCGTGAAATTGACCGCATGACCAACCCCGATATTCGTGTCGCCCGCAGCTTGGCCGCCCTGTTCAACCCTGTGCTGTTTCCGGGGGTGGGCGAGGTACTGCAAATCACCCAGCAAGAATTGGCCTATTTGGTAGGCTTGTCGCGCCAGCGAGTGAATGTGGCTTTGCAGCGCCTGGTGGGGCAAGGCTGGATCAAAGTGACTTATGGTGGCGTGCGCGTGCTCAACCTTGCCGCCTTGCGCAGCCATACACTCGACACCCCATGAACGATGCGCTCACCCGACTGAACAAACGCATGGCCGAGCTCGGCCTGTGCTCACGCCGCGAGGCCGATGACTGGATCGCCAAGGGCTGGGTGAAGGTGAATGGCGAGGTGGCGGTGCTGGGCAAACCCGTCAGCCCCTTGGACCGCATCGAGGTGGACAAACTTGCGCGCGGCCAGCAAGACAAACAAGTCACCATCATTCTGCACAAACCCATGGGCTTTGTCAGCGGCCAAGCCGAGGACGGCCATACCCCCGCCATCAACCTGATCGAGGCCGGCAACCGCTGGCGCGACGACCGCTCGCCCACCCGCTTTGTGCCGCGCCAGCGCATGGGCTTGGCCCCCGCTGGCCGCTTGGACATCGACTCGGTGGGCCTGCTGGTGCTGACCCAAGATGGCCGCGTGGCGCGTCAATTGATTGGCGAGAACTCCGAAGTGGAGAAGGAATATTTGGTGCGGGTGCAGTATGGGCGCTTGCCCGTGGGCGAGGTGCAAACCGATGTGCAGGCCTTGTTCCCGCCCGAGCAATTGGCCCGGCTGTGCCACGGCTTGACGCTGGACGGCCAAGCCCTCAAACCCGCCAAGGTCGACTGGCAAAACCCCGAGCAACTGCGCTTCGTGCTCAAAGAGGGCAAAAAGCGGCAAATCCGGCGCATGTGCGAGCTGGTGGGCCTGACCGTGGTGGGCTTGAAGCGGGTGCGCATTGGCCGCGTGAAGCTGGGCCAACTGCCGGTGGGGCAATGGCGGTATTTGGCGGCGGGTGAGGTGTTTTAGGGCTTGAAAAGCCTTGCATCGACCCTTATCTGTGTGTCTTTGGTGCGTCAGCTTGGTCTGGCGCTTTTTGTTGATTTATCTTTTGTTGTCACCCTCCTATGAGCACCCAAAAACACGCTTTCCAAGCCGAAGTGGCCCAACTGCTGCATCTGGTCACCCACTCGCTGTACTCCAACAAAGAAATCTTTTTGCGCGAGTTGGTCTCCAACGCCTCGGACGCTTGCGACAAGTTGCGCTATGAAGCGCTGAACAACGCGGCCTTGTATGAAGACGCGCCGACGCTGGACATCCGCGTCGCGTTTGACAAGAAAGCCAAGACGCTGACCATCAGCGACAACGGCATTGGCATGAGCCAGCAAGAGGCGATTGACCACCTGGGCACCATCGCCAAAAGCGGCACCCGCGACTTCATGAGCAAGCTCAGTGGCGACCAGCAAAGCGACGCCAAAGACCAAGGCTCGCTCATCGGTCAATTCGGCGTGGGCTTTTACTCGGGCTTCATCGTGGCCGACCAAATCGTGGTGGAAACCCGCCGCGCCGGTGCGGCCCCTGCCGAGGGTGTGCGCTGGACCAGTGGCGGCAGCGGCGACTTTGAGGTGGAAACCATCAACCAGGCCGAGCGCGGCACCCACATCATTCTCCATCTGCGCGACGATGCAGAAGAGTTTTTGAGCAACTGGAAAATCAAAAGCATCATCGGCAAATACGCCGACCACATCGCCCTGCCCATCCTCATGCGCAAGGAGGAATGGAAAGAAGGCGAGAACGACCAACCCGGTGAAATGGTGGTCAGCGATGAATGGGAAACCGTCAACAAAGCCTCGGCCTTGTGGACCCGCCCCAAGAAAGACATCACGGACGAGCAACACGCCGAGTTTTACAAAGCCATCAGCCACGATTTTGAGCCACCGCTGGCTTGGAGCCACAACAAGGTGGAAGGCAGCACCGAATACACCCAGCTGCTGTACCTGCCCAGCAAAGCGCCGTTCGATTTGTGGAACCGCGACAAAAAAGGTGGCATCAAGCTGTATGTGAAACGCGTCTTCATCATGGACGAGGCCGAGGCCTTGCTGCCCACCTATTTGCGCTTTGTGAAGGGCGTGGTGGATTCCGCCGATTTGCCCTTGAACGTGAGCCGCGAGCTGCTGCAAGAAAGCCGCGATGTGAAGGCCATCCGCGAGGGCAACACCCGCCGCGTGCTGTCCATGCTGGAAGACCTGGCCAAACACGACGCACCCGTTGCCAACGCCAGCGATGAGGACAACAAAGACGCGGGCAAGTACACGAAGTTTTATGCCGACTTTGGCGCGGTCTTGAAAGAAGGCCTGGGCGAAGACTTTGCCAACAAAGACAAGATCGCCAAGCTGCTGCGCTTTGCCAGCTCCACCACCGACACGGTGAGCGTGGGCTTTGCCGACTACAAGGCCCGCATGAAAGAGGGCCAAGACGCCATCTTCTACATCACCGCCGACAGCCTGGCCGCCGCCAAAAACAGCCCGCAGCTGGAGGTGTTCCGCAAAAAGGGCATTGAAGTGTTGCTGATGAGCGACCGCGTGGACGAATGGGCGCTGGGCTTTTTGAACGAGTTCGACGGCACGCCGCTGCAAAGCGTGGCCAAGGGCGCCTTCGACTTGGGCAAGCTGCAAGACGAAGAAGAAAAGAAAGCCGCCGAGGAAGCCGCCGAAACCTTCAAGCCACTGCTGGCCAAACTCAAAGAGGCTTTGAAAGACAAGGCCGAAGACGTGCGCGTCACGTCTCGCTTGGTGGATTCACCCGCGTGTTTGGTGGTGAAGGACGACGGCATGTCGCTGCAACTGGCCCGCATGTTGAAGCAAGCCGGTCAAAGCGCGCCCGAGAGCAAACCCATTTTGGAAGTGAACCCCGAGCACCCCTTGGTGAAAAAACTCGACTCCCCCGAGGGCGCCATCCACTTCCACGACCTGGCCCACATCGTGTTTGACCAAGCCCTGCTGGCCGAGGGCGGCATGCCCGAAGACCCAGCGGCGTATGTGAAAAGGGTGAATGCGCTGTTGGCATGATCGGCGTTTTTTGGACCGGATTTGCCTCTGGGCTGGCCCTGATCGTGGCCATTGGTTCACAAAACGCTTTTTTACTTCGACAGGGCATCTTGCGCCAGCATGTGCTGGCCTTGGTGCTGTTTTGCAGCCTGTCCGACGCTTTGTTGATTTTGATGGGCGTGGCAGGTGCAGGGGCATTGATTGAAGATGACCCCTTGTGGCTGCTGGCCAGTCGCTATGCAGGGGCGCTGTTTTTAGCTGTTTATGGGCTGCTGGCGGTGCGGCGGGTCTTTCAACCTTCAGGCTTGCTGCCCAGTTCCGACCAAGCCGTTTCATTGCCAAGGGCCTTGCTGCTGTGCTTTGGTTTCACCTATCTCAATCCGCATGTGTATTTGGATGCCGTGGTCTTGCTGGGCAGCATGGCCAACCAATATGCACAGACGGGACCTTGGTGGTTTGGCGCGGGCGCGGTGTTGGCCAGCCTGTGCTGGTTCAGTGCCTTGGGGTTTGGCAGCCGCTGGTTGCAGCCCTGGTTTGAAAACCCACGAGCCTGGCAATGGCTGGACGCTCTGATCGCCTGCACCATGCTGGCCTTGGCCGGCAAGCTGGCACTGGCGTGACAGGGGTCGCTGCTCACACCATCAGTGGCGATAACGCGCTGTAGTGGTCCTGAAAGCGCTGGTGACGGCGCAACAAATCGGGGATGAACGCCGGTTCTGGTGTGAATCGGCGGTTGACCGTTGGAATGGTGCACACCTGCTCTTCCACCCCGCCGCAAGCCAACCAGGCCAGGCGTGCCGCACCCAAGGCCGCGCCAGACTCACCGCCTTGGTGCAGCGTCAAAGTCAGGCCCAGCACATCGGCCAGCAACTGCGCCCACCAGACATTTCTGGCGCCCCCGCCCACCAGTGACAAGCTGAGCAAGGGCGGCGCTTGCACCCCCAACGTCAACAGCCCGTCGCGCAAGCCAAAGGCCACGCCCTCGGCCACCGCATACGCCAGTGCATCTCGCCCGTGGCTGACCGTCAGGCCCACCCAAGTTGCGGTGGCCAAGGGTTGGTTGTGCGGTGTGCGCTCGCCACTGAGGTAAGGCAAAAACAAGGGGGCACTGTGGCGCTGCGCCAAGTCCAGGCGCGCCGCTGCCGCGAGCAAACTGGCTTCATGGTCGAAGCCCAGGCTTTTCACCGCCCAACTCACCGCGCTGGCCGCGCTGAGCATCACCGACATCTGGTGCCATCGACCGGGCAGGGCATGGCAGAACGCGTGCAAGCCTTGCGCAGGATTGGGGGCAAATCGCGCGCCACTGACAAACACCACGCCCGAGGTGCCCAAGGAGATAAAACCTTCGCCGGGTCGCACCAAACCCATGCCGACCGCGCTGGCAGCGTTATCGCCCGCGCCCCCCGCCACCGGCACGCGCGCAGGCAAGCCCCAGCGCTTGCACCATTCGGGTTTGAGAAAAGCCGACACCTCGCTGCCTTCGACCAGGCGAGGCATGTGGCTGCGGTTCAGCCCACAGGCCGTCAACATGGTGTCTGACCAATCGCGCAAAGCGGTGTCTAGCCACAAAGTGCCCGCGGCGTCCGACATGTCACTGACCGCTTCGCCCGTGAGCTGCAAACGCAGCCAGTCTTTGGGCAACAGCACCCGTCGGGTGGCGGCAAACAGCTCGGGCTCGTGCGCGCGCAGCCACAGCAACTTGGGCGCGGTGAAGCCCGGCATGGCCAGGTTGCCGGTGATGCTTGCCAAGGTTGGCACAAGGGCGCTGAGTTGAGCGCACTGCGCACCGCTGCGGCCATCGTTCCACAGCATGGCTGGGCGCAACACCGTGTCTTGCGCGTCCAGCAGCACCGCGCCGTGCATTTGCCCAGACAGTCCGATGCCTTGCAACTGGGCCAAGGCCTGCGGCTGCTCGCGTTGCAACTGCTGCATCACCCGGTCCAGGGCCTGCCACCAATCCAGGGGGGACTGCTCGCTCCACAACGGCTGCGGCCTGTGAACCGCCAGTGCCGCTCGGGCTGTGGCCAACACCCAGTGGCGGTCATTGAGCAACACGGCCTTGAGTTCAGAGGTGCCCAGGTCCAGGCCTAGAAACATGTCGCCACCCTTTGAACTCAATGCACGCCACGAAACCGCGTGAACGATTGGCGACGGAAGTCTGAAGGGGTCATGCCCTTGATTTCCAAAAACCGCCGGTTGAAATTGGCCACACTGTTGAAGCCCACGCCATAGCAAATGTGGGTGATTTGCTGATCGGTGTCCATCAGCAACTGGCAGGCGCGGCTGATGCGCACGCGGTTGACGAAATCGGTGAAGGTGTTGCCCGTGGCCTTGCGGAAAAAACGGCTGAAGCGACTCTCGCTCATGCCCAACTCGGCTGCCAAGGCCATGGCCGAATGCGTCTCCGCCAACTGCTCGGTGATGCGGTTGACCACGCTGTTGATCAACTCCAATGAGGCGTCATCGTCATCGCTTTGCAGCTGGGCGCTGGACAGCAATCGGTAATCGGTGCAGGCCGCCAAATCCCCTAAAAAATCGCAAAATGCGGTGAAGCGGCGCAAACCATGGGTGGCCTTGACCTTGTGCCAATGCGCCGTGGCGGACTCGGCCATGCCAAAAAATTCAATGCCGTGGCGAGCCCGCTCCAGCAAAGGCAAGACCTCTGCCAGTTCGGGAATGGTTTGACTCGCGCGCACCAAGGGATCATGGGCAAATTGAATGGCCAGATCGCGCTGGGCCACACCGCCTTCGGGCATGTCCATGCTCACCCAGTTGTGGGGCAAGCGCGGGCCGGTCAAGACCAGTTGTCCGGGTTGAAACGGGCCGATCCAGTCACCCACAAACACCTTGCCCGAGGTGGCGGTGATCAGGTGCAACTCGTATTCGTCATGGCAATGCCAGCGTGCCAAGGGGGTGGGGAAACCATGGGCCAAACAGCGCACAAAGCCCACATCGTCGGTGGGCTCGTAGCCCAATTCGGGCGAGCGGGCAAAGTCCAACTCCAACTCGGGCTTGAGCTGACGCGGCAGCGCGTGCAATTTGCTTGGCATGGTGTGTCGCCTCTTTGCAGGTGATCAGCTCAGCACATTACCACCGTCGACATTCAGGGTTTGCGCGGTGATGTAAGAGGCCTCGTCGCTGGCGAGGAAAACCGCCGCGCCGCAGATGTCGCTGGGCTCTCCCATGTAGCCCAACGGCACGGCACGCCCGACTTGTGTTTTTTTATCGCCCAAAGCCAGGTGCTCGTACTTGGCAAACAAGGCGTCCACGCCAGCCCACATGGGGGTGTTGATGACCCCGGGTGAGATGGCGTTGACCCGAATGCGGTGCGGGGCCATGGCCAGTGCCGCGCTTTGGGTGTAGCTGATGACGGCGGCCTTGCTGGCGCAGTAGTGCGAGACCAGCGCTTCGCCACGCCGCCCGGCTTGTGAGGCCATGTTGACGACCGCGCCGCCTTGCACCTGTTGCGCCAGCATGTGGGCCAACACCTTTTGCATGACAAAAAAAGCACCTTTCACATTGACCGCAAAAATATGGTCGTACATGGCCTCGTCGCTCTCGAGCAAGGGGGCCATGTCAAACACCGCCGCGTTGTTGAACAAGGTGGTGATGGCACCGAAGCTGCTGGCCGCCGCCTCGATCAGCGCGTCCACTTGCCACAGGTCGGTGACATCGGTGCGCAGGTACTGCACCTGGCCAGGGTGGGCCTTCATCAAGTCCTGCAAGGCGTCGCTGGCCTGGGCCCCGGTGTCTGCCACGGTGCAGCGCGCGCCTTGGGCCACATAGGCACCGGCCACCGCCAGTCCAATGCCGCCGGCCGCGCCCGTGAGCAAGGCGTGTTTGTGTTGTAGTCGTTGCTTCATGGTTGGTGTCCTTGGATGAAACCTTGGGTGCGTTCGCTGGCCTCGCGCAAAGCGCTGACAAGGCGCGGGTCTGCCGCCAGCTCGCCCCACAAGGTGGGGTCGGCGGCAAATGCAGCCACCGGATCGGCCGCGTCACACAGGGCATGGGCAATGTGGGGGTCCATCGCCTGGTCTTGGTAGGCATAGGGCAGCTGACCGGCATGCCAGCGCTGCAAATACGCCAGAAACAGCGCCGGCAACATGGCCACGCTGCGGATGGGCTCACCGCGTGCCAGTCGCTCGCGGATGGTGGGCGCGATCATGCCGGGGATTTTGGAAAACGCATCCATGGCCACGCGCTGGTTGGTGTCGGCGATGGCCGGGTTGCCGAAGCGGTCCAACACCACATCGCGGTAGGCGGCCAGGTCGATGGGGCTGGGGCTGAGCACCGGGATGGCGTCGTCGGTGACATAGTCATAGGCCATTTGACGAATGACCGGGTCTTGCGTGCCTTCATGGATGAATTGGTAACCCACCAAGGTGCCGGCCCAGGCGATACAACTGTGGGTGGCGTTGAGCAAACGAATCTTGGCCTCTTCATGGGCGGCCACCGAGCTCACCAGTTCCACCCCCACCCTTGCCCAGTCGGGACGGCCGTTGATGAACCGGTCTTCGATCACCCACTGGATGAAGTGCTCGCCCATCACCGGGGCTTGGTCGTCCCAGCCCGTGGCCAAGCGCACCCGTTGGGCCACCTCGGGCGTGGGTCGGGGCGTGATGCGGTCCACCATGGCATTGGGGCTGGTGGTGTGGGCACGCACCCACTGGGCCAAGCCTGGGTCGCCCAAGGCCTCGATGAATTGCAACAAGCCTGCGCGAGATCGTTCACCGTTGTGGCGCAGATTGTCGCAATTGAGCAAGGTCACCGCACCGGCCTGGGCTTGGCGGCGTGCACGCAACAAGGTCACCAAGGCACCATACAAGCTGTGCCCGGCTTGGCCCTGGCGCAGCGCGGCCAGGTCCTCGCGCAGATCGGCAAAGGTGTCCCAGTCCAAACGGTCCTGGGCGTCCAGGTAGTAGCCCGCCTCGGTAACGGTGAAAGAGATGATGCGGGTCTGTGGGTCGGCGGCCACACGCTGCAAGGGCGCCAAATCGGCCTGGTAGGGCAAGACCTGGCGAATCACGTCGATGACGCTGTAGTGGCGATCACCCTGAGGGGTCACCGTTTCCAAGGTGTAGCGCCCGTGTTGCGCCTGCAAAGCGGCCATGGTATCGGGCATGTCGGGGCGCAGATTGCCCGCGGCCAACACCCATTGGGTGTCGCCGAGTTCGTGCAGTTGCTGCAGGTACACGGCTTGGTGGGCGCGGTGAAAGGAGCCCAAACCCAAATGCAGGATGGTCAGAGGTGGCGATGTCAAAGCGTGGTTCATGAGGTTGTCAACGTGAAAGGGAGGTGTGAGCTCAGCGCTTGAGTACCCGGCCTGCGCTGTCAAACCAGTGGGCATGGTCCAAGTCCATGTCCAGGCTCACCCGTTGCCCGGGCTTGAGGTTGCTGCGTTCGTTTTGTCGCGCCACCAGCGGCAGGCCGTTGTCGGTGGTGATGTAAATCAGGGTTTCTGCTCCCAGCATTTCCAGCAAGTCCACCGTGGCCCCCATCGACCCTGGGGCCTCTTGCACGCGCAGGTGTTCCGCACGCAAACCCATCACCACCGCTTGGGCCTGTGGCGGGCATGCCGACTGCAGCGAAGCTGACCAGTGTGTGCTGGGCAGCATGTTCATGGGTGGCGTACCAATGAACTGCGCCACAAACTGGTTGGCCGGTTGGTCATACAGTGCCAAGGGCGTGCCCACTTGCTCGATCAGTCCCTCGCGCAACACCACCACGCGGTCGGCCAAGGTCATGGCCTCGACTTGGTCATGGGTGACATAAATCGTGGTGGCCCCCAGATCTCGGTGCAGTTTGGCGATTTCAATGCGGGTTTGTCCACGCAAGGCCGCGTCCAGGTTGGACAAGGGTTCGTCAAACAAAAACACCTTGGGCGCACGCACGATGGCGCGCCCAATGGCCACGCGCTGCCGCTGCCCACCCGACAGCTCTTTGGGCGTGCGGTGCAGATAGTCGGTCAAATTCAAAATGGCGGCCGCGCGTGCGACCTTGTCTTGAATCACATGGGCGTGCGCCTTGGCCAGTTTGAGGGCAAAGCTCATGTTGTCAAACACACTCATGTGCGGGTAGAGGGCATAGCTTTGAAACACCATGGCCAGGTCGCGTTCACTGGCGGCCAAGCGGCTGATGTCGCGGCCTTGCAGCGTCAAGGTGCCGCCATCCATGTGCTCGAGGCCTGCGATCAGGCGCAGCAAGGTGGATTTGCCACAACCCGAGGGGCCCACAAACACGATGAATTCCCCAGACTCAATAGCCAGGTCAATGCCCTTGATGGCATGGTGTTCACCAAAAAATTTCTCAATTCCTTGAAGCTGAAGATAGGCCATGGTGTGTGTTCAACAAAGTTACTTGACCGCGCCAAACGTCAGGCCTTGCACCAACTGCTTTTGGCTGAACCAACCGAACACCACAATGGGTGCGATGGCCATCAGAGACGCCGCAGACAACTTGGCCCAAAACAGGCCTTCGGGACTGGAATAACTGGCGATCAAGGTGGCCAGGGTGCCGCCTTTGGCCGCGCTCAGGTTGAGCGACCAAAAAGCCTCGTTCCAACTCAGCACCAGGCACAGCAAACCCGTCGAGGCCAGCCCGCCCATGGCCAAAGGCAACAGCACCTGTCGCAGCTCTTGCCACAAACTGGCGCCGTCCATGCGTGCGGCTTCCAAGATCTCATGCGGGATCTCTTTGAACTGCGCATACAGCATCCACACCATGATGGGCAGGTTGCTCAGGGTGAAGACGATGATCAAGGCCAGTTGCGTGTCCAGCAACTGGCTTTTTTGCGCCAGCACATACACCGGCACCAGGGCGCCGACGGCAGGCATCATCTTGGTCGAGAGCATCCACATCAAGATGTTTTTGGTATGCCGGCCTTTGAAAAACACCATGGCATAGGCTGCCGGCGCGGCCATGAACAAGCCCAGCAAGGTGGACGCCAAGCTGGTGACGACCGAGTTTTGGGCATACAGCAGGTAGTCGCTGCGCGACTGCACCTCGTGAAAGTTCTCCAGCGTGGGCGCAAACAACAACTCGGGCGGCACCGCAATGGCTTGCAACTCGGTTTTGAAAGCGGTCAGCAGCAACCAGCCCAATGGGAAAAACAACACCAAGGTCAGCGCCCAGGCGACCAAGGTGCGCAGCAGATAGGCAGGCTGGAGAATGGGCTTGTGTGGCATGGATGAGGCTCAACGGTCCAGGTTGTTGCCCACCAGGCGGATCATGAACACCGCGGCGACATTGGCCAGCAGCACCGCAAACAAGGCCCCTGCCGAGGCCACGCCGGCGTCGAAATTGAGCAAGGCTTGTTTGAAAATCAAAAACGCCACATTGGTGCTGGCGTCACCGGGGCCACCGGCCGTGGTGGTGTAAATCTCGGCAAACACACTGAGCAAGAAAATCAGCTCGATCATGACCACCACCGCCACCGAACGCCCTAGGTGCGGCAGGTACAGGTAACGCAGTTGTTGGCCATAGTGGGCACCATCCATGCGCGAGGCTTCCAGTTGCTCGCGGTCCATGCTTTGCAAGGATGTCATGAAAATCAGCGTGGCAAAAGGCAACCACTGCCACGACACCATGATGATGACCGACAGCAAAGGCCAGTCGGCCAACCAGTCCAGAGGTGTCAAGCCAAAGAACAGCCACACCTGCGCCAACACGCCGTAAATCGGGTTCATCATCATGTTTTTCCACAGCAAGGCATTCACCGTGGGCATGACAAAGAAGGGGGAAATCAGCAACAACCGCACCAGGCCTCGCCCGGCCAAGGGCTCATTGATGAGCAAGGCCAGCACCAAACCCAGCAAGACCGTGATGGCGATCACACTGCCCAGCAGCAGCAAGGTGTTGAGCACCGCAGCGGCAAAGGACGCGTCGGTGATGAAGTACTCGAAGTTGTCCAAACCCACAAAGCCGCTTTGGTCGGGTTGCAGCAGGTTGTAACGAATCAGACTGAAATACAGCGTCATCACCAAGGGCACGATCATCCACAAGAACAGCGAGACCACCGCAGGCGTCATCAGCAATCGGGGCAGCAGTCGGTTCATGGGGAAAGGACGTGGGTATGGGGGACTTGCCGCTTGCATGGCTGTGTAGAGGGTGACCCCAAGGGGTCACCCGTTCACGCAACCTGCGCAGGGCTTACTTGTAATAGCCCGCCTTTTTCATCTCGCGTTCAGCTGCCACCTGACTGGCTTTCAAGGCCGCGTCCACGGTGGATTTGCCCGCCAGTGCCGCGCTCATTTGCTGACCCACTGCAATGCCTATGGCTTGGAATTCGGGAATGGCCGCGAACTGCACGCCCACATAAGGGCTCTTGGGCAAGGTGGCGTCGTTGGGGTTGGCCGAATCGATGGCGGTTTTCTCAGCCTTGGCAAAGCGCGCGGCCTTGAGGAAGTCGGCATTGGCGTAAGTGCTTTTGCGAGTGCCAGTGGGCACGGCACCCCAGCCATTGGTCTTGCCAACCAGGTTGATGTAGTCCTTGGAGGTGGCCCAGGTGACAAATTTTTGTGCCGCGTCCACTTTTTTCGATCCCGCAGGAATCGCCAAGGCCCAGGCCCAAAGCCAGTTGGCCCCTTTGGGGGTGTTCATGGTGGGGGCTTGTGCAAACGCCATTTGATCGGCCACTTTGGACTGCTTGGGGTCGCTCACAAACGAGGCGGCGATGGTGGCGTCAATCCACATGCCGCACTTGCCCGAATTGGTCAGCGCCAAGATTTCATTGAAGCTGTTGGCCGAGGAACCGGGGGGGCCGTAGTTTTTCAACAGATCGACGTAAAAGTTGATTGCGTCTTTCCAGGGCTTGGACTCGAGCTGGGGTTTCCAGGACATGTCGAACCACTGGCCACCATAGGTGTTGACCAAGGTGGTCAAGAACGCCATGTTGTCGCCCCAACCCGGTTTGCCGCGCAAGCAGATGCCATACACCCCATTTTTGGGGTCGTGGATTTTGGCAGCCAGGTCTTTGATTTGCGGCCAAGTGGGGCGCTCGGGCACTTGCACACCGGCTTTGTCGGCCAAGTCTTTGCGGTACATCAGCATGGAGCTTTCACCATAAAACGGCGCGGCATAGAGCTTGCCGTCCACGCTCAAGCCATTGCGCATCGCGGGCAGCAAATCGTCCACATCGTATGTGGCGTCGGTTTTGAGTTCCTGCAACCAGCCTTTTTTGCCCCAGATCGGGGTTTCATACATGCCGATGGTCATCACATCGAACTGCCCGCCCTTGGTGGCGATGTCGGTGGTCACGCGTTGGCGCAGCACGCCCTCTTCCAAGGTAACCCACTTGAGCTTGATGTCGGGGTTGGCCGTCTCGAAATTCTTGCTGAGTTTTTGCATCTCGATCATGTGCCCGTTGTTCACAGTGGCAATCACGAGTTCGGTGGCCGCCTGGGCCAGTCCTGCGCCAAAGAGCGCAGCCGTGAGGATGGAAGCGAAGCGTAGTTTCACAAGGGTCTCCTGATGTCTAAAAATGGTGCTGAAGAAGTGTCGCCACGGTTGATACAACCGTGTGATGAATTCTGTCTATGAAACCATTCATTATTTATACAAAATATGTATTTATCTGTACTCTCTTGCATTGATTGATCAGGATTTACCCGCGCCAGGTGCATGCTGGTTTTGCGCCAGTTGGCAGGTGTCTGTCCACCGCCCCTCAGGGAAGGACGAGCAGGATGCTCAGGCCATCCATTCGATTTGCTCTCGCAAGGTGTCGCACTGACCACGCCAATAGTCGGCGGTGCCAAACCACGGGAAGTGCATGGGAAAGGCCGGGTCGTCTTGCCGGCTGGCCAGCCAGGCGCTGTAGTGAATGATGCGCAAGGTGCGCAGCGGCTCGATCCACTGCAACTCTTGCCTGTCAAAGGGTCGCATGGTTTCATAGCCCTCTAAAACGATGGCTATTTTTTGACGTCGCTCGGTTTCATCTCCATGCAACAACATCCACAAATCCTGCACTGCCGGTCCCATGCGGGCGTCGTCCAAGTCCACAAAATGTGGCCCAGGCTCGGGCAGGCCCATTGGCGTCCACAAAATATTGCCGGGATGACAGTCGCCGTGCAGGCGTAAATATCGCATCTCTGAAGGCATGCGCGCTCGCACCAAGTCCAGCGCTTGGTTACACAATGTGTACCATTGCTGCGCCACCTCTGGCGCGATCCATTGCTGGCTGATCAACAAGTCGCGTGGCGCTTCGCCAAAGGTTTTGATGTTCAAGCTGGGTCTGTGCACAAAAACATGTCGCTCTCCGACCACATGCATGCGTGCCATCAAACGCCCAATCCACATCAGCACCTCAGGGTCATCCAACTCAGGAGCACGCCCACCACGACACGGGCTCACACTGAACCAAAAATGTCCCTCTACCCCATCATGAACAATGCGCGTTTCGTGCAAGCGCATTTGCTTGAGTAACAAAGGTCCCACCACGGGAATGTCTTGGTCCTGCAACTCAGCGGTGAAGGCATGTTCTTCTCTGATTTGTGCGCCACTCCAGCGATCGGGTCGGTAAAACTTGGCCACCACCGAACTGTCGTCGTCCAGATGCACTTGGTAGACACGGTTTTCATAAGAGCTGAGTGCACTCAAACGGCCATCGACCGCCAGCCCCAAAGCGCTCAAGGCGTCCAGCACCACCGAGGGTGTCAGCGCTTGGTAGGGGTGTGCCATTTATACGCCCCACACCACGGCTTGCTTGGCTTTGTGGCAACGCTCAAGCATGTCGATGATGGGCTTGGTTCTTTGGCGCAAGCTAACGGTATTGAACGTTGGCGGTGTCAGCCCTTGGGCTTTCGCTTGTTCAAGCGCCTGCGCATGCTGCAATTCCTCTTCTTTCACAGCTTGTTGCAAGGCCTTGATGGCATCAGGCATGTGTGCGGGTTCAATGATGCCTTGGGGTTCTATGGGTTTGCCAATCAGGCTTAAAAACTGTTTGCCCTGCGGCTCAAGCAAGATCAGGTCCCCTGTGGCTTTGGATTTGAATTTGTAAAGCATGCTGCCATTGTGCGCCACACCTGCTGCAAGCGAAATTCATGGCGTCCACTCAAGTGATAGGCAGACGGCTTAACACGGTTTGATTAAACACTTTCGCGGCTTCAAACTGCACCCAATGACCAGCACCTTGAACCGTGTCGAAGTTGATGAGTCGGCATTCAGACAACAGCTCGGGAATCAAATGCAATGCGCCTTCGTACAGCGCATCACGTTCGCCCCATAGGCCATGCACCTCGCATGTCCACTCTTTTTGTACCTTCAGCAACACATCGCTGCGCGCAATTCGCCTTCTGCGTAAACGGTCACGCGCAACGTTGTACTCTTGCATGGCCAAAAGCTCAGGGGTGATTTGCGCTTCATCATGCACCATGATGGCCAGCAAATTGTTTCGGTGGATGGCCATTCGTTCTGGCATGGTCATGCCAACCCTGAAACCGCGCATCTGGGGAATGTTGTTTGATAAGCCTAAGCCGGGTACACCCACCAGTACCAAGCGCTTGACACGCTTGGGTTGCTGTGCAGCTAAGAATCCAGCCATCAAGCCACCAAACGAAAACCCCACGGTATCCACCGATGCATCACGGAACAAGGCCTGCAGACCTTGCTCCAGTGGCTCAGCCAAGTCATCTGCATCCTCAGCGCCCTCGGGAAGTTCGGAGTCACCCAAACCTGGCGTGTCCAATGCCCATACGGCTCTGTGCTCGCTCAATGGCAATACATTGCGGACCCAGTGGTTCCAACTGCCACTGCCCCCATGCAAGAGCACCAAGGGATGGCCTGCCGATTCATTCCACACATGCCAAACTTGCATGCCTGAAGCGGTGCTCACTTCAAGGCGTCTGGCAGCATGTATTGCGCTTGCGAGTTCTTGGTCTAAGTTCACAGGTTAAGCAAGGAAATGTCACAGGTGTGAGGACAATGCAAAACGCCCACTGGGTAGTGGGCGTTGTGTGTTTGGTTGCGCGAGCAAGATTTGAACTTGCGACCTTTGGGTTATGAGCCCAACGAGCTACCAGGCTGCTCCATCGCGCGTCGTGTGCGTTGATTGTAACGGTTATTCGCTTGCAGTGCTGGGTGTGTCGTTGATTTCAGGGCGATCAACAAGTTCCACCAAGGCCATTGGCGCGTTGTCACCTACACGGTAACCCATCTTCAAAATACGGGTGTAACCACCTGGACGTGTTTTGTAACGGGGGCCAAGTTCAGCAAACAGCTTCACCACATTGTCGCGGTTGCGAAGGCGGTTAAATGCCAAACGCTTGTTCGACAACGTGGGTTCTTTGCCGAGTGTGAGCATAGGCTCGATCACGCGACGCAGCTCTTTGGCTTTGGGCAATGTGGTTTTGATGACCTCGTGTTCAATCAATGAGTTCATCATGTTTTGCAACATGGCCAGACGGTGTGAGCTGGTCCGGTTGAGTTTGCGTAATCCGTGTCCATGACGCATGGTATGTCCTTTCTAGACTTTCACTTGTTTTGCCGGCCGCCGTATCAGGTACGGCCAGGGGAGTGGCTGACTGAAGTCAGCACTGGTTATTAAATACGTTTGGCTTCCAAGCCGGCTGGTGGCCAGCTTTCGAGTTTCATGCCCAATGTCAAACCGCGTGAAGCGAGCACTTCTTTGATTTCGTTGAGCGACTTGCGACCCAAGTTAGGTGTCTTGAGCAACTCATTTTCAGAGCGTTGAATCAGGTCACCAATGTAGAAAATGTTTTCTGCTTTGAGGCAATTGGCAGAGCGAACAGTGAGCTCAAGCTCGTCGACAGGGCGCAACAAGATGGGGTCAAATTGTTGTGCACTGCGCGGTGCAGGTGAATCAAACGCAGCCAATTCATTGCCTTCGAGTTGCGCAAAAACAGCCAGCTGTTCCACCAAAATTTTGGCAGAGGAGCGAACCGCATCTTCCGCGTTGATCGCACCATTGGTTTCGATCTCGACCACCAAACGGTCCAAGTCGGTGCGCTGTTCAACGCGCGCATTCTCAACGCTGTAGCTCACGCGCTTGACGGGCGAGAACGATGCATCCAACACAATGCGACCAATCGATTTGTTGACTTCATCTGCATGGCGACGCATGCTGCCGGGCACATAGCCACGGCCTTTTTCTACCTTGAGTTGAATGTCAATCTTGCCACCTTGGGACAAGTTGGCGATGACATGCTCTGGGTTGATGATTTCAACATCGTGGGGTGTTTGAATATCAGCAGCAGTGACTTGGCCTTCGCCTTCTTTGCGCAAGCTGAGTGTCACCTCATCACGGTTGTGGAGTTTGAAGACTACGCCTTTGAGGTTCAACAAAATATTCACGACGTCTTCTTGCACGCCATCTATCGAAGAGTATTCGTGCAACACGCCTGCAATGGTGACATCGGTAACCGCGTAGCCAACCATCGAAGACAACAGGACACGGCGCAAAGCATTACCCAAGGTGTGGCCATAGCCACGCTCGAAAGGCTCGAGCGTCACTTTGGCTCGGTTGTGACCGAGTTGTTCTACTTGGATGGCTTTGGGCTTTAGGAGATTGGTCTGCATTCGTTTTTCCTCTCAATACCCCCGGTTCGTTACACCGGTAAGGCTGGATGATGACCCCTGCTCACTGGTGCGTGCAGGGCGACGGATTCAAAGGGCCAACAAGCCCCGGTTAACGTGAATACAACTCGACAATCAGCGATTCGTTGATGTCAGCCGCAAATTCGTCACGGTCAGGTGTCTTCTTAAAGATACCTTCGGCTTTGTCGATATTGACTTCGACCCATGCCGGTATGCCCACTTGGGTGGCTAATTGCAAGGCCTCGACGACACGGCCTTGTTTTTTGGATTTTTCACGCACGCTGACCACGTCGCCAGACTTGACAAGGTAAGAGGGAATGTTGACTTGGTGGCCATTGACCGTGATGGCTTTGTGGGACACCAACTGACGTGCTTCAGCACGTGTGGAGCCAAAACCCATGCGGTAGACCACATTGTCTAAACGGGACTCTAACAAGGACAACAGGTTTGAACCTGTGTTGCCTTTTTGCTGGTCAGCCATGGCAAAGTAGCGGCGGAACTGACGCTCCAACACACCATACATGCGTTTGACTTTTTGTTTTTCACGCAACTGCAAACCGAAGTCAGACATGCGCTGACCGGAGGTGCGGCCGTGCTGGCCAGGTTTGCTGTCAAATTTCGCTTTGTCACTGATCGAGCGGCGTGCGCTCTTGAGGAACAAATCGGTGCCTTCACGGCGAGAGAGTTTGGCCTTGGGGCCTAAGTAACGTGCCACTTGAACTTCCTTTATGTCATCTGCCCGCAGCAAGTGCGGGGAGCCGAGGGTGTGTCACCCACGGCGGTGGGCTTGGTGAAAAATCAGATGCGACGACGCTTTTGCGGACGGCATCCGTTGTGGGGAACCGGTGTCACATCAGAGATGGAATTGATGCGAATACCCAGGGCTGCCAACGCACGAACCGAAGATTCGCGGCCAGGGCCGGGACCTTTGATTTCGACGTCGAGGTTCTTGATGCCCTGATCCATGGCAGCACGACCTGCCACCTCGGAAGCCACCTGAGCGGCAAACGGCGTGGACTTGCGTGAGCCCTTGAAACCTTGACCACCCGACGAAGCCCATGACAAAGCATTGCCTTGGCGATCGGTGATGGTAATGATGGTGTTGTTGAAAGACGCATGCACGTGCGCAATGCCGTCCGCAACGTTTTTGCGGACCTTTTTGCGCACACGTTGTGCGGCTGAGTTGACGGGTGCTTTTGCCATGGTGATCCCTCTTTATTTCTTCAACGATTGAGCCGCCTTGCGGGGGCCTTTACGTGTGCGTGCGTTGGTGCGGGTGCGTTGACCACGCATGGGCAAACCACGGCGATGGCGGAAGCCACGGTAGCAACCAATGTCCATCAAACGCTTGATGTTCATGGTGGTCTCGCGGCGCAAGTCGCCTTCGATGGTAAACAGTGCGATTTGATCGCGGATTTTTTCCAAATCAGCGTCTGTCAAATCTTTGATTTTTTTGCTGTAAGCAATGCCGGTGGCTTCGCAAATTTTGCGAGCACGCGTGCGGCCAATGCCGAAGATAGACGTCAAGCCGATTTCGGTGTGTTTGTGCGGTGGGATATTGATACCAGCGATACGTGCCATGTTGTGACCTCTTTAATGCGGTGAAAGATCAGCCTTGACGCTGTTTGTGACGCGGATCAGTACATATGACACGCACCACGCCCTTGCGGCGGATGATTTTGCAATTGCGGCAAATTGTTTTGACCGAAGCCGAAACTTTCATTTCATTCTCCAAAAATTCCTGAAACACGCCCTGCGTGTTCCTTGCTCACTCTGTGCGCCCAAAGCCTTACTTGGCTCTGAACACAATTCTTGCCCGACTCAAATCGTAGGGCGTCATCTCAACCGTCACCTTGTCGCCAGGCAGGATACGGATATAGTGCATCCGCATCTTGCCGGAGATATGTCCGAGCACCACATGACCATTTTCCAATTTGACCCGGAAAGTGGCGTTGGGGAGGTTTTCAACAACCTCTCCTTGCATCTGGATGACATCGTCCTTTGCCATGCGCCCAATCAGCCACCTGGTGCCATCTTGAAGTTGGCCTTTTTAAGCAGCGACTCGTACTGCTGACTCATGAGGTAGTTTTGCACTTGGGCCATGAAGTCCATCGTGACAACCACAATGATCAGCAACGATGTGCCGCCAAAGTAGAAAGGCACGTTGTACTTGAGGATGAGAAACTCAGGCAACAAACACACAAAGGTGATGTAGATGGCGCCTGCAAACGTCAAGCGCAACAAAATCTTGTCGATGAAGCGAGCGGTTTGGTCACCGGGGCGAATGCCAGGGATGAAGCCACCGCTTTTCTTCAGGTTGTCTGCTGTTTCGCGGCTGTTGAACACCAAAGCGGTGTAGAAGAAACAGAAGAACACGATTGCCACGGCATACAACATGACATAAATGGGCTGACCAGGCGACAGCGCGGCTGAGATGTCTTTCAGCCAATTCATGCTCTCGCCTTTGCTAAACCAACTCACCACGGTGGAAGGCAACAAAATGATGGAGGACGCAAAAATGGGGGGAATAACGCCTGCCATATTGAGCTTCAAAGGCAAGTGTGAAGACTGACCACCATACACTTTGTTGCCCACTTGGCGACGCGCATAGTTGACCAATATCTTGCGCTGACCACGCTCGACAAACACCACAAAATAGGTGACCAAAGCCACCAAAACCACAATCAACAAGGCCACGATGATGCTCATGGCACCTGTGCGCACCAATTCAAGCAATCCACCGATGGAGTTGGGCAGGCCTGCGGCAATACCCGAGAAAATAATGATGGATATACCGTTGCCAAGCCCACGCTCAGTGATTTGCTCGCCCAACCACATCAAAAACATGGTGCCAGCCGTCAAAGACACCATGGCAGTCATGCGAAACACCAGCCCAGGGGCATTGACCAAACCGGCCGAAGACTCGAGCGCCAAGGCAATGCCCATGGATTGGAAAATAGCCAAACCCAGGGTGCCGTAGCGTGTGTATTGCGTGATCTTGCGTCGTCCGGCTTCACCTTCTTTTTTCAAGGCTTCCATGCTGGGCACCACATACGACATCAATTGCATGATGATGGATGCCGAGATGTAGGGCATGATGCCCAAAGCAAAAATACTGAAGCGCGACAAAGCGCCACCCGAGAACATATTGAAGAGGCTGAGAATACCGCCTTGCTGACCCTTGAATAACTGGGTGAGCTGATCGGGATTGATACCAGGCACAGGAATGTGGGTACCAATGCGGTACACCACCAAGGCGAGCAGCAAAAAGACAAGACGGCGACGCAAGTCGCCATACTTATCTGTTTTGGGCAAAGCGTTGGTAGCCAAGGTATCTGTGTTCTTTCTTCAGTGCTTAAGCAACAGAGCCGCCAGCAGCTTCGATGGCAGCCTTGGCACCGGCCGTTGCGCCAACGCCATTCAATTTCACAGCACGTGAAATTTCACCGGTTTTGATGACCTTGACCACTTTGGCCATTTGACTGACCAAGCCAGCGGTTTTGAGTGCCAACACATCGATGTCTGTGATGTCGAGCAATTGCAACGATGTGAGTGTGACTTCTTCGTTGTATTTCAAGCTGTGTGACTTGAAACCACGCTTAGGCAAGCGGCGTTGCAAAGGCATTTGACCGCCTTCAAAACCCACTTTGTGGTAGCCACCAGAGCGAGACTTTTGACCCTTGTGGCCACGGCCGGCAGTCTTGCCCAAGCCTGAACCAATACCGCGACCCACACGGCGACGGTCTTTGCGTGAACCATCTGCGGGTTTGATTTCATTGAGTTGCATGGCGAAAAACCTTAGAGTACTTTGACCAAATAACTGATCTTGTTGATCATGCCGCGCACTGCAGGTGTATCTTGCAGTTCGCTGGTGCTGCCGATTTTGCGCAAGCCCAAACCACGCACGGTGGCGCGGTGTGATTCTTTGGTGCCGATGGGGCTGCGCACCAATTGCACTTTGACCGTTGAAGATGATGTAGACATGTGCCGTTGCTCCCGGATTAGACGAAGAGTTCTTCGACGCTCTTGCCACGCTTGGCTGCCACTTCGGCGGCCGTGGTGGACTTGATCAACGCATCAAAAGTTGCGCGGACCATGTTGTAGGGGTTGGATGAACCATGGCTCTTGGCGACGATGTCGGTGATGCCCATGACTTCAAACACGGCACGCATAGGACCGCCTGCAATGATGCCGGTACCCTTAGGGGCTGGCGCCATTTGCACACTGGCGGCACCGTGGTGGCCGGTCACGTTGTGGTGGATCGTGCCGTTTTTCAATGACACTTTGTGCATGTTGCGGCGGGCTTCTTCCATGGCCTTTTGCACAGCGGCAGGCACCTCTTTGGATTTGCCTTTGCCCATGCCAACGCGGCCATCGCCATCACCAACCACGGTGAGTGCGGCGAAACCCAAAATACGACCACCCTTGACCACTTTGGTCACGCGGTTGACCGCAATCATTTTTTCCTTCAGACCGTCGTCACGACTGTCGTCTTGCATTTTTGCTTGAACTTTTGCCATGTGTGTATCCGTCTTGGGTTAGAACTGCAAGCCGGCAGCACGTGCGGCATCGGCCAATGTTTTGACACGACCGTGGTAGGCAAAACCTGCGCGATCGAAAGCCACTTTTTCCACGCCAACTGCTTTGGCTTTTTCAGCAATACGCTTACCAACGACTTCAGCAGCAGCTTGGTTGCCACCTTTGCCGGTTGCGCCCAGCGCCTTGCGAACGTCGGCTTCTGCGGTTGAAGCTGCAGCCAATACTTTGGTGCCATCGCCAGAGATCACGCTGGCATAAATATGCAAATTGGTACGGTTGACCGTCAAGCGCGCAACGCCTTGCGTCGCGATGCGAATACGGGTTTGGCGGGAGCGGCGGATACGCTGCTGTTTTTTGCTTAGCATGTGGCAGCTCCTTATTTCTTCTTGGTTTCTTTGATGACGATTTTTTCGTCAGAATAGCGAATGCCTTTGCCTTTGTAAGGCTCGGGCGGGCGAACCGCGCGAATTTCAGCAGCGATTTGACCCACACGTTGGCGGTCAGCACCTTTGATGATGATTTCGGTGGGTGCGGGTGTTTCCACTTTGATGCCAGAGGGCATGTCAAAGTTGACGGGGTGGGAATAGCCCACAGCCAAATTCAACTTGTTACCTTGCGCGGCGGCTTTGTAACCCACACCAACCAGGTTGAGTTTTTTCTCAAAGCCTTTGGTGACACCGACCACCATGTTGTTAACCAACTGGCGCAAAGTGCCACTCATGGCATTGGCTTCGCGGGTTTCATTGGCTGGCTCGAAACTCAATCTGTCAGCGCTGTGCACCACCTTGACCAAGGCATTGTTAGCGATAGACAGATTGCCACCAGCGCCTTTGACGCTGATGTGCGCTTCATTGATTGTGATGTCAACGCCACTGGGGACGGCAACAGGCATTTTTGCAACTCGGGACATTGTCGTTTCTCCCTTAAGCAACGTAGCAAAGAACTTCGCCACCCACGCCAGTGGCGCGGGCTTTGCGATCTGTCATCACGCCTTTTGGCGTAGTGACAATCGCCACACCCAATCCGTTCATGACTTGGGGAATGGCATCGTGTCCTTTGTAAACACGCAAGCCAGGGCGAGAGACGCGCTCAATGCGCTCAATCACAGGGCGGCCTGCGTAGTATTTCAAAGCGATTTCCAACTCGTGCTTGCCAGCATCGGTCTTGACGTGAAAGCCATCGATATAGCCCTCATCTTTCAACACCTGGACGATGGCCAGTTTGACTTTGGAGGAAGGAACCGACACGGTCGGCTTGGCCACCATCTGCGCATTACGGATACGCGTCAGCAGGTCGGCAATGGGGTCACTCATGCTCATATTGAATATCTCCTGCTGTCTTACCAGCTGGCCTTGGTGATGCCAGGAATATTGCCTGCAAAGGCCATTTCACGAATCTTGGCGCGACCCAATCCGAATTGACGGAATGTGCCACGGGGACGACCGGTGATTTCGCAGCGGTTGCGTTGACGCGTAGGGTTGGCATTGCGGGGAAGTTTTTGCAACGCCAAGCGGGCTTGCGCACGCTCTTCATCACTGTGCTTGGCATCGTTTGCCACGGCCTTCAGTTCTGCGTACTTTTTTGCGTACTTGGCGACCAGTTTGTCGCGCTTGAGTTCGCGTTCAATCAAAGCTACTTTAGCCAAAGGGCACCTCAGTTCTTGAAGGGAAAACGGAAGGCGGCGAGCAGTGCTTTGCACTCATCGTCGGTCTTGGCCGTGGTGGTGATGCTGATGTTCATGCCGCGCAGGGCATCAACCTTGTCGTACTCGATTTCGGGGAAGATGATTTGCTCTTTCACACCGATGTTGTAGTTGCCGCGACCGTCAAAAGCACGGCCAGAAATACCGCGAAAGTCGCGTACACGGGGCAAGGCCACGGTGACGAAACGGTCAAGGAATTCATACATGCGAACGCCACGCAAAGTGACCATGCAACCAATGGCTTGCTGCTCGCGGATTTTGAAACCTGCAATCGCTTTACGCGCCTTGGTAACCACCGGCTTTTGGCCAGCGATTTTGGAGAGGTCGCCTACAGCGTGGTCCATGACTTTCTTGTCAGCAACCGCTTCGCTGACACCCATGTTCAGGGTGATTTTGGTCAGGCGAGGCACTTCCATGGGTGACTTGTAACCGAACTTCTCGGTCAACTCAGGAACCACTTTTTCACGATAGTGTTGTTGGAGTCGTGCCATGTTTATGCCGCCTTGATGACTTCACCACTGGACTTGAAGATGCGAACCTTCGAGCCATCGGTATTGACCTTGATACCCACGCGATCGGCCTTGCCGGTGGTGGCGTTGTAAATGGCGACATTTGACTGGTGAATAGGCATGCTTTTTTCAATCACGCCACCAGTGGTGCCTGCCATGGGATTGGGTTTGGTGTGTTTTTTCACCAAATTGATGCCGTCGATCAAGAGATGCGAATCGTCGGCACGCAATGCAACCTTGCCGCGCTTGCCTTTGTCGCGCCCTGTGATGACGATGACCTCGTCGCCTTTGCGAATCTTGTTCATGGTCGGAGTCCTTAAAGTACTTCAGGCGCCAAAGACACGATCTTCATGAACTTCTCGGTACGCAATTCACGCGTGACCGGACCGAAGATACGGGTGCCGATAGGCTCGAGTTTGGCATTGAGCAACACAGCTGCATTGCTGTCGAACTTGACCAAGGAGCCGTCGCTGCGACGGATGCCCTTGGCCGTCCGCACCACCACCGCACTGTAGACCTCGCCTTTTTTGACGCGTCCACGCGGCGCAGCTTCTTTGATGCTGACTTTGATGATGTCGCCCACGGTGGCGTAGCGGCGCTTAGAGCCCCCGAGCACCTTGATACAAAGGACGGACTTCGCGCCGGTGTTATCGGCGACTTCTAACCGAGATTCAGTCTGGATCATTTCATTTTCCCAACTTGCA
>CANCVB010000027.1 GCA_947381415.1 Burkholderiales bacterium | reverse complement strand
GCGTGACCCACGCATGGTGGCCGTGTTGGCAAAAAGCCTGATGCATGGTTTGTTGCAAGCGGGTATGGCCAATTGCGGTAAACATTTTCCTGGCCATGGCTTCGTCAAGGCCGATTCGCATACCGATATTCCCATCGACAAGCGCAGTTTGAAAGCCTTGTTACATGATGACGCTTTGCCTTATGCGTGGTTGACCACCAGTTTGACCAGTGTCATGCCTGCCCATGTGATTTATCCCAAAGTGGATGCACGACCAGCCGGTTTTTCCAAACGCTGGTTGAAAGACATTCTGCGCCACCAACTGGGTTTTCAGGGTGCCGTATTCAGCGACGATTTGTCCATGGCGGGGGCTCGCTTGATCGACGGGCGTGAAGTGAGCTACAGCGAGGCGGCGGTGGTCGCCTTGAACGCGGGGTGCGACCTGGTGCTGTTGTGCAACCAAAGCACGCCTGACAGTCCCCAAGGGGGGCAGGCTGTGGACGATTTACTTGAGGGGCTTACCGGTGCTTTGCGCAGCCAACAGTGGCAGCCGAGTGCGGTCAGCGAAGCGCGACGCTTGGCACTTTTGCCCCAAACCCAGGCCTTGGATTGGTCGAATTTGATGCAAAGCCCTGCCTACCTTCAGGCTTTAAGCTTATTGCCCTGACAACGTTGCCAAGCATACAGCGCCCTCAAGCCAGCCAAAGCGGTTAAAATAGACCCTCTTCACCCTGACCATCAGGGGACAAGGCTTCGCAAAAGGAATTTCATGGCTACCAAATCTGGCAAAACCTCTGTTGACGAGAGTGGTCTTCGTTTTACCAGTCGTGAGAATGGCTCCCCCTTCGCTGGCATGGGGAAAATGGGTGAAACCATGTCCTGCATCAAATGCGGCATGCACAAACCCCGTCGCCAAGGCAGCCAGCAGCGTTTCGCGGGCAGCTTGGCATTTTTCTGCCACGATTGCAAACCCCCTAAGCCTGCCACACCTGCAGCGCCCGCTGCCAGCAAAGCGACTTAAAGCGTTTCTCGGCGCAACGCGGGGAACAAGATCACGTCCCGGATGCTGGGGCTGTCGGTCAAGAGCATCATCAAACGGTCAATGCCAATGCCGCATCCACCGGCCGGCGGCATGCCGTATTCCAGTGCCCGCACAAAATCGTGGTCAAAGAACATGGCCTCGTCGTCACCGCCTTCTTTGGCGTTGACCTGGGCGTGAAAGCGTGCAGCTTGGTCTTCGGCATCGTTCAATTCGCTGAAGCCATTGCCAAACTCGCGCCCTGTGATGTAGAGCTCAAAGCGTTCGGTCACCTCGGGATGGGTGTCGCTGGCGCGGGCCAGCGGTGAAATTTCCACTGGGTGTTCGCAAATGAAGGTGGGCTCCCACAGCTTGTCTTCCACGGTTTCTTCAAAGTAAAGCACCTGCAAGCTGGCCAGGCTGCGCCCAGACAGTTTGTGCTTTTCTTCGGATAAGCCGAGCTTTTTCAAAGCATTGGTCAACCAAGCGGCGTCGTCCACATGCGCTGCCGCCTCGGTGTGCTTTTGAATCGCTTCGCGGATGGTGAGTCGGGCGAAAGGCTTGGACAAGTCCACGGGTTTGCCGTCGTAGGTGAGCAGCAAGGTGCCCACCGCTTTCTCGGCCGCATCGCGGATCAAGGCCTCGGTAAATTGCATCAGGTCTTGGTAATTCCAATACGCCGCGTAAAACTCCATCATGGTGAATTCGGGGTTGTGGCGCACCGAAATGCCTTCGTTGCGGAAATTGCGGTTGATCTCAAACACCCGCTCAAAGCCGCCTACCAACAAGCGCTTCAAATACAACTCGGGCGCGATGCGCAAGAACATTTCTTGGTCCAAGGCGTTGTGGTGCGTTTTGAAGGGCCGCGCGTTGGCGCCGCCTGGAATGGGGTGCAGCATGGGCGTTTCGACTTCCAAAAAGCCGTGTTGCACCATGAACTCGCGGATGCCACTGACCGCTTTGCTGCGCGCGATGAAGCGCTGGCGCGAGGTGTCGTCGGTGATCAGATCGATGTAGCGCTGGCGGTATTTGATTTCCTGGTCGTGGATGCCATGGAATTTGTCGGGCAGGGGGCGCAGGCTTTTGGTCAGCATGCGGATGCGGGTGACATGCACCGACAACTCGCCCGTTTTGGTTTTGAACACATGGCCCTCAGCGCCCACGATGTCGCCCAAGTCCCAGTGCTTGAAGTCCTCGTAAATGTCGACACCAATCTCTTCACCTTTGACATACACCTGCATGCGGCCTGTGCTGTCTTGCAAGGTGGCGAAACTCGCCTTGCCCATCACGCGTTTCAAGACCATGCGACCCGCGATGCGCACCGTGTGTTTTTCTTCAACCAGTGTCTCTGCGGTTTTGCCACCGTGCGCCGTGTGCACGGCCGCGGCATGGTGGGCAGGTTTGAAATCGTTGGGGAAAGCCACCGGGCCGCCTTGGGACTGGCGAGCACGCATGGCGCTCAATTTGTCGCGACGTTCTGCGATGAGTTGGTTTTCGTCTAAGTGTTCGGGGGTGGGGGTGTTTTCGGACATCTGGGCATTCTAAGAGTTCGCAGAGAATGCAAGCTGTATCAGACACTTTCACCCACACCATGAGCGACACGCCCACCCGCCCCGAATTGCCCGACCGTTTGTCGATTGACCCGCGCAGCCCGCATTACCTGGAAGCTGTTTTTCACCACGACATCGGCATTCGCTTCAACGACAAAGAACGCCATGATGTGGAGGAATACTGCATCAGCGAAGGCTGGATCAAGGTGCCTGCTGGCAAAACCTTGGACCGCAAAGGCAAACCATTGCTGTTGAGCCTCAAGGGCCGTGTCGAGGTGTATTACCGCTGAATCAGCTGACCGAATCGGCCGGCTGCTTGGTCAGCATGGCCAAGGTATTGGCAATGGTTTTGCGCAGGTCGCGGCGGTCGCAAATCAGGTCCAGGGCGCCTTTTTCCATCAGGAATTCCGAGCGTTGGAAGCCCTCGGGCAAGGTCACCCGCACCGTGCTTTCAATCACGCGGGGACCGGCAAAACCAATCAGTGCCTTGGGTTCGGCAATCACTAGGTCACCCAAGAACGCAAAACCAGCGGACACGCCGCCCATGGTGGGGTCGGTGAGCACGCTGATGTAGGGCAGGCCTTTTTGCGCCAAACGCGTGAGCGAGGCATTGGTTTTGGCCATTTGCATGAGCGAGAGCAAGCCCTCTTGCATGCGCGCGCCACCGGTGGCGGTGAAACAGACGAAGGGTACTTTTTGTTCGATGGCGGTGTGCACGCCGCGCACAAAGCGCTCGCCCACCACCGAGCCCATGGAGCCGCCCATGAAGTCGAACTCGAAACAGGCAGCGACCAGGTTGATGCTGTGCACCGAACCACCCATGACCACCAAGGCGTCGGTTTCACCCGTGTTTTCCAGCGCCTCTTTCAGGCGTTCGGGGTATTTGCGGCTGTCCTTGAATTTCAAGGGATCCATGGGCAACACCTCTTGGCCAATTTCATAGCGGCCCTCGGGGTCTAGGAACGCATCCAAACGCGCCCTGGCCGAGATGCGGTGATGGTGGCTGCACTTGGGGCAGACGTTTTGGTTTTCTTCCAAATCGTTTTTGTACAGCACGGTTTCGCAACTGGGGCATTTGACCCACAAACCTTCAGGCACGCTACGGCGGTCCGCAGGGTCGGTTTGCTGAATTTTGGAGGGCAGCAGTTTTTCAAGCCAACTCATGAGGTCTTCTCCTGTGGAAAGGGATTATGCGTCCAGCGCTTGGCGAATCTCGGCCATGAAGCGTCGCGCGTGTTCAGCCGCTTGTCCGCTGGGCGCGGCTTCCACCAATTGGATCAGCTTGCTGCCGATCACCACCGCATCGGCCACTTGGCCAATAGTTCGGGCCGTTTCGGCGTCCCGAATGCCAAAGCCCACACCCACGGGGATGTGCACATGCTGGCGGATGCGCGGCAGCATGGCCTCAACCTCGTCGGTGTTCAATGCACCCGAACCCGTCACGCCTTTGAGCGACACGTAATACACATAGCCGCTGGCCACAGCCGCGACTTGCTGCATGCGTTTGTCGGTGCTGGTGGGGGCGAGCAAGAAAATCAAATCCATACCGTTGGCACGCAAACTGGCTGCGAAGTCCACGCATTCTTCGGGTGGGTAGTCCACGATGAGCACACCGTCTACGCCGGCTTTGGCGGCATCGGTCACAAAACTGTTGACGCCGTGTTTCAGGTTGTAGTTCTCCACCGGATTGGCGTAGCCCATCAACACAATGGGCGTGGTTTGATCGGTGGTGCGAAATGCTCGCACCATGGTCAGCACCTCGCCCATGCCCACGCCATGGCGCAAAGCGGCTTCGCCGGCTTTTTGAATCACAGGGCCATCGGCCATGGGGTCGCTAAAGGGGACGCCCAATTCGATGATGTCCGCACCGCCTTGCACCAAGGCATGCATCAATCCCAGGGTGTGATCGGGTTCAGGAAAACCAGCCATCAAATAGGGAATCAAAGCTTTGCGTCCGGCGCTTTGCAGCGCGGCCATCACAGGAGAGATGCGGCTCATGCTTTGCTCCCGTTCAATGCCGCCAATGAAATGGCTTGCTCGCCTTTGACGGTTTGCCCTTGACAACTGGGACGGCAGAAGAAATCGGCGTTGGACAAATCGGCCACGGTGCCAATGTCCTTGTCGCCACGACCCGACAAATTCACCAAGATGGATTGTTGGGGCGTCATGGTTTTGGCGAGCTTCATGGCGTGGGCCACCGCGTGGCTGGACTCCAGCGCGGGGATGATGCCTTCGGTGCGGCACAGGTAGTGAAACGCATCCAAGGCCTCTTGGTCGGTGACGCCAACATACTCGGCGCGCCCAATGTCTTTCAAAAACGCATGCTCAGGGCCGACACCTGGGTAGTCCAGACCGGCGCTCACCGAGTGGGTTTCAGTGATTTGCCCATTCGCGTCTTGCAACACATAGGTGCGGTTGCCGTGCAACACGCCGGGCACGCCGCGTTGCAGCGAGGCCGAGTGTCGGCCCGTTTCCATGCCTTCGCCCGCAGCTTCAATGCCGATCAAGCGGGTGTTTTCAAACGGGATATAGGGGTAAAAAATACCCATGGCGTTAGAGCCACCACCGACACAGGCCAACACCGCATCGGGCTGCAGGCCGTGGTGCATGTGGGGCATTTGGGTAATGCACTCTTCGCCAATCACGCTTTGGAAGTCGCGCACCATCATGGGGTAGGGGTGCGGACCTGCCACCGTGCCGATGATGTAGAAGGTGTTGTCCACATTGGCGACCCAGTCACGCAAGGCCTCGTTCAAAGCGTCTTTCAGGGTTTTGCTGCCCGACTCCACAGGCACCACTGTGGCGCCGAGCAATTTCATGCGGTAGACATTGGGGCTTTGGCGTTTCACATCCTCGCTGCCCATGTAGACCACGCATTCCAAGCCGTAGCGCGCGCAGATGGTGGCGGTGGCCACGCCGTGCTGACCCGCACCGGTTTCGGCAATGATGCGCGGCTTGCCCATACGTTTGGCGAGCATGGCTTGACCGATGGTGTTGTTGATCTTGTGTGCACCCGTGTGGTTGAGGTCTTCGCGCTTGAGGTAAATCTGTGCACCCCCCATTTCACGGCTCATGCGGGCAGCGTGGTAGATGGGTGAGGGGCGGCCCACAAAATAGGCCAACTCGGATTTGAACTCGGCGATGAAGGCCGGGTCGTGTTGGTACTGGGCGTAGGCGTCTTTCAATTCTTCGATGGCGTGGGTCAGGGTTTCGCTGACGAAACTGCCGCCGTAGATGCCAAAGTGGCCGCTGGCGTCGGGTTGTTGGTAGATGGACATGGTGTTTTTCGTGAAAGCTTGCAGCCCATGGCTGCATGAAAGATTAAAGGGCAAGTTCCGTGTTGCGCACGGCCGCCACGAATGCGCGAATCTTGTCGGCGTCTTTGATGCCCTTGGCGCTTTCCACGCCCGAGCTGACATCAACCGCTAACGACAGTCCGCGGGTATGCACGGCGCGAATGCCATCGGCCACGTTTGCAGATGTGAGTCCACCAGACAAAACGAGGTGAGCATTGACGTTTGTTGGAAGCTGTGACCAATTGAATGTGCTGCCACTGCCACCATACGCATCGACCAAGGTGTCGAGCAACAGGGCATGGGCTTGAGAGTAAGCAATGGCGTATTTTAGGAGGTCAAAGCCTGCAGCGCCCTCAGGGGTTTCCTTGGGGATGCGCGCCACGCGAATCCAGCGTCTGCCGAGACTTTGCGCCACTTCTTGGCAAAAATCAGGGCTTTCATCGCCATGAAACTGCAGCCATGCACCTGGTACCGCTTTGGCCGCCCGTTCAATGTCTGCTGCTGTGGCATTGACGAACAACAGCACGGGCGTGACAAACGCTGGCAACAAAGCGGCCAGTTCTGCTGCCTGTTCAGGGGTGACGTAACGCGGACTGGCAGGGTAGAGCACAAAGCCAATCGCATTGGCGCCTGCTGCCACCGCGTCTTTGACATCTTGCGCGCGGGTCAGGCCGCAAATTTTGATGGGGATGGCATTCATGGCGTGGTTCCAGGCAAGCTATCGAAAACGGCCGTGCGCTCAGGCAAGCCCCAAGTGCTGTCATACACCGGCCCCAGGAAATACAAACCATCGGCAGCAAACGTGGGTGCAGCCACTTGTCGGCTGCGTGCCTGCAAAACAGTGCGAATCCATTCGGGGGGTTGAAGGCCTTGACCGATGGCGACAAAACAACCCATGAGGTTGCGGATCATGTGGTGCAAAAAAGCTGAGGCTTGGAAATCAAAGCGCCAGTACGCCGAGGCTTGGCTGTGCCCCACGCGTTGAATGTCGATACGCATCATGTGTTTCACCGGGCTCAGCGCTTGGCAACTCGAGGCGCGAAACGAACTGAAGTCGTGTTCCCCCAAAAGGTAACTTGCTGCTTCTTGCATTGGCGCCAGTTGCATCGGTCGAAACACCCATCCGACCCGTCCCGCCTCGAGGCTGGGGCGGACTGGCGACTGCAGCACGACATAGGCATAGCGTCTTGCCAATGCGCTGGCGCGGGCATGAAAGCTGTCGGGTACCGCTTGTGCCCATTGCACAGCAATATCGTGGGGCAAAGAGGTGTTGGTACCACGCACCCAACTTTGCATATCGCGGTGAATGGGCGTATCGAAATGCACCACCTGCATCAGGCCGTGAACGCCGGAGTCTGTGCGTCCTGCACACAAAGTACGCAGGGGATGGGTGGCGAAGGTACAAAGCGCCGCTTCAAGCTTGTCTTGCACCGTGCGACCGTTGGGCTGGCTTTGCCAGCCTTCGTAGGATTGTCCGGCATAGCTCAATCCCAGCGCTACGCGCATGGCACTCACGAACGTTCTTGAAGCCAGCGCAGCGCGCGTTCGCGGGTTTCACCATGGGTTTGATCGGCAACCTCTTGTGCCAATGCGCGTCCCGTTTGGCGTTGGCCCAATTTCCACAGCTCGTCCGCCAAATCAAGACGGACTTGGAAAGGATCTTCACTCAGGGGCATGGTGTTGGCCATGGTGGTGGCCGGTGCACTTGGGCGGTAAGGCTGCGCTTGGTGAGCGCCTGCTTCATTCGCCGGTGCAGGCGCAGAAACGGGTGCTGCAGGGGGCGAGAGATCCAAATCAAAATCAATTTTCATCTCTAGCGGCTTGTCTTGGGGCGCACTTTGAGGCTCTTTTGAGCCGAGGTCTGGTTCGTGGTTGTTGCCACGATGTGGTTGACGGCGTCTGTCGCGTAACAAGGTGAGACTGACCAGCACCGCGGCAATGACGGCAATGAACCCAATCAACTCAAACATGTAGCGCTTAAGCCAAGCGCCGAAGTCTTGGGCGCTGGCAGGCAGGGCAGGCAAGTTTGCCGACAATCCCTCTTGCATTTTGTTGGCTGCTTTGGAGATGGCATCCAACTCGGTGACGTTTTTCGACACCTCTTCGTTACGCTGAGCCGCTTGCTCGGATTCGAGTTTTTCTTTGACTTGGTCTGCCTCACTCACACCGGGTTTGCTCAAGGTCAATTGGTCGGGTGCGTTTTTCGCTTTGTTATCAACTTGCGCCTTCAAGTCGCCTTTGGACTCACGCGCATTGTCCTCAGCCAGTTTGGTTTTGCCGGTTTGGCCAGCCAATTGGGTACGGTAGGCATCAAAGTCTAGGGCTTGTAAGCGGATATTTTCTCGCGCTTGTTTTCGATCGATGGCTGCAGCATCTTCTTCGGTTGGCAAGGTGATGAGTGCGCCCGCTTTGAGTCGGTTGACATTGTTGTCAACAAAAGCCTTGGGGTTGTTACGCAACAAGGACATCAGCATTTGGTCCAATGAAACTTCGCCACCAACCGAGTGCGTGATCATGAGTTGACTGGCGGTGTCACCACGCACCACTTCGACGGTTTCGCCTTTTTTCGCCACCCCAAGAGGTTCAGGTTTTTTCGCGGCAGGTTTTTCAGTCGTCGGGGTTTCCGCAACAGGTTTGTCTGCTTTAGGCTTGGCTTCGGCTTTGGGAACAGGCTCTTTGGCAGGCGTGGGCGAGGGTGTTGGACGGGGTGGGGTCACCACGGGCGCAGGCTTTTCCGCTGGAATAGATGGCAAAGTGTTGGCAGCTGGTGCATCGTTGCTGGCAACAGCGGCGCTCTCAGGCGCTGTGCCATTGCCCAACGCAAAGCCTAAATTGCGAAATGCCCTGCCGCTGGCCCAGCGAAATTCCATGAGCAAATCGACATAGGGCTCGGTAATGGCCTCGCTGCCTTGAAATTGCAGCACATACAAGTCGTCACCCTTGCGTGTCATGGCGATTCGCACATTGTCCAGCCCAGCAACCCGGCCAATTTTGGCCGCTTGATAGATCGCGGCATTGGCCAAATTGGCCTGAAATTCTTGTGCTTCCTGCGCCGACAGTTCGCTGACCTGAACTTCCAATTTGAGAGGCTCGCCCAATTTGGATTGAATTTGCGGCTTACTCAGTTGAAAAGCCACTGCGTGACCCGCCAGTGTCGCCAGAAAAAGGCACAGCAAGTGACGCAGGGTGTTTGGCATGTTTGTCAGCTGAAACATATGAAAGGTTTTCGTGCAGCCCAAGAAGCGCTCATCATAATGGAAATGAGCGCTTTTTATTGAATTTCAGGCTTTCAACAAAATTCTCAACATACGTCGCAAGGGCTCTGCAGCACCCCATAAAAGTTGGTCACCGATGGTGAACGCACCCACATACTCGGGGCCAAACGCCAATTTTCGGATCCGACCCACAGGTATGGTCATGGTGCCGGTCACCGCCACGGGGGTGAGGTGTTGCACACTGTCTTCTCGATGGTTGGCAACCACTTTCACCCATTCGTTGTCTGCTGCGATCATGGCTTCGATGTCGGCAACAGGCACATTTTTTTTGAGTTTGAAGGTCAGTGCTTGGCTGTGGCAACGCATGGCGCCAATGCGCACGCAAAACCCATCAACAGGCACCGCGGATTGGGCAAAGCCAAGGCCTTGACCCAAAATTTTGTTGGTTTCTGCCATGCCTTTCCATTCTTCGCGGCTGGTGCCCCAAAACGCGTCACCGTCATGTTTGCCAACACCCAAGTCCTTGTCGATCCATGGAATCAGCGACCCGCCCAAAGGCGCGCCAAAGTTCGCTGTTTCTTCAGGGGTGAGTGAGCGTTGTTTGGCAATCACTTTGCGGTCAATTTCCAAAATCGCACTCTTGGGGTCGTTCAACAGGTCTTTGACCTGCGCATGCAAGCTGCCGAATTGGGTCAGCAGTTCACGCATGTGCGCTGCGCCACCCCCTGACGCGGCTTGGTAGGTTTGGGTGCTCATCCATTCCACCAAACCTGCTTTGTACAAGGCACCCACACCCATCAACATGCAACTCACCGTGCAGTTACCACCGATCCAATTCAGTCCACCTTTGGCGAGCGCCTGTTCGATCACGGGCAAATTCACAGGGTCGAGGATGATGACGGCGTCGTCTTGCATGCGCAAGGTAGATGCGGCATCGATCCAGTGGCCTTTCCAGCCTGCACTGCGCAGTTTGGGAAACACATCGGAGGTGTAGTCGCCACCTTGGCAAGTGATGATGATGTCGCAGGCTTTCAGAGCATCGATGTCGTGGCCGTCCAGCAGCTTGGTGTCGTTTTTCGCCATGGCAGGCGCGGCACCCCCTGCATTCGAGGTGGAGAAAAACACTGGCTCGATCACATCAAAGTCGTGTTCGGCTTGCATGCGGTCCATCAAGACCGAGCCAACCATGCCACGCCAGCCGACCAGGCCGACACGGTTTCCGATTTTTTTCATTGGGTGCCCTTTCAATCAATATGTTCTTGATCCCCGGCTCGTCTGGCCGGGAAGGGCGCGACGAACCTAAACCATCAAGTGCTTGTCTTGGTGGTTTTGGTCACAGTGGTTGTCGCGATTAACATGGAAAATATTCTAACCTTGGTTTTACTGCGCCAAAAAACCACCATCGATGGCAAGTGTGTGGCCTGTCACCATGCCGGCCGCAGGGCTGGCCAGGTAAATCACACCACCCACGATCTCATCAACCTGAGCGATGCGTCCCATGGGTGTCATGGCATGCAGCTTGTTTAACAGTTCGGGCTTATCCGTCAAGGGTTTGATGAAATCGGTGTGAACCCAGGTGGGGGCAATCGCATTCACACGGATACCCTCGCGTGCCCATTCCACCGCCAGTGAGCGGGTGAGGTTGACGACCGCGCCTTTGGTTGATTGGTAGGAAATGTTCGGGTACAGCCCACCACCCGACAAGCCCATGATGGAGGCGGTGTTGATGATGCATCCGCTTTGACGTGCGACCATGTGACGCGCAGCCAATCTTGCGCACAAGAACACGCCCGTCAAATTGACGTCCAGCACCTTTTCCCAGTCCTCCAGCGACAGCGTCAGAGATGGTTGACGAATGGCCAAGCCCGCGTTGTTGAACAAGCAGTCAATGCGACCGCTGCGCTGCACCACCGATTGCATGGCAACCTCAATGCTGTGCTCGTCAGTGACATCAACGGTGTAGGCGTGTGCGGTAAAACCTAGGGCTGTTAAGTGGGTGGCCTGCGCATGAACGGCCTCGGCATCATTGTCAAAGAGGGCGATATGCGCGCCTGATTGCGCCATGCCTTTGGCTACAGCTGCCCCTATGCCTTTGGCGCCGCCTGTGATGATGGCGGTTTGGCCTTGAAGTGAAAACGCATTCGCTGCATCAAATTGAAAGGCAGACGGTGTCATGAACGCAAAGCCTTGACCACCGCTTCGCCCATTTGGGCCGTGCTCACCTTGGTCGTGCCATCGCTGTAGATGTCGCCAGTGCGAAAGCCTTGGGCCAGCACTGTTTTCACGGCCTCTTCAATGCGCAGCGCGGCCGCTTCTTGGTTCAAGCTGAAGCGCAGCATCATCGCGGCAGACAGGATGGTGGCCAGCGGGTTGGCAATGCCTTTGCCCGCAATGTCAGGCGCACTGCCGTGGCTGGGTTCGTACAAGCCCTGGCTACTGGCGTTCAAGGATGCCGAAGGCAGCATGCCAATGGAGCCGGTCAGCATCGATGCTTCATCACTCAAGATGTCGCCAAACATATTGCCCGTCACCACCACGTCAAAGCGCTTGGGCTCTTTCACCAATTGCATGGCGGCGTTGTCCACGTACATGTGGTCCAGCGCCACATCGGGGTAGTCCTTGTGCACCTCGGTGACGATGTCTTTCCAAAACTGGAAAGTCTCCAGCACATTGGCCTTGTCCACGCTGGTCACACGCTTGCTGCGCTTGCGGGCGGCTTCAAAGGCCACGCGGGCAATGCGCTCCACCTCGGGTCGGGTGTAGCGCATGGTGTCAAAGGCTTCCTCGGCACCAGCGAAAGCGCCATCGGGCGAGACTCGGCGGCCACGCGGCTGGCCAAAGTAAATGTCCCCTGTGAGTTCACGGATGATGAGGATGTCCAAACCCGCCACCAACTCGGGCTTGAGGCTGGAGGCATTGACCAGCTCTTTGTAACAAATAGCAGGGCGAAAGTTGGCGAACAGCCCCAGGTTTTTGCGCAAACCCAAAATGGCTTGCTCGGGGCGCAAGGGACGGTCCAAGGTGTCGTATTTCCAATCGCCCACTGCGCCAAACAAAATCGCATCGGCTTCTTTGGCCAGTTTCAAGGTGCTGTCGGGCAGGGGGTGGCCATGGGCGTCATAAGCGGCACCACCGACCAAGGCGGTTTCCATCTCGAACTTCATGTCCAACACGTTCAGGACTTTGACGGCTTCAGCGACGATTTCGGTGCCGATGCCATCACCGGGGAGGATTGCGATTTTCATGGATTGCTTTCTGTCATGGTGTGGGCCAGCCAAGGCTTGGAGGCCAAACGGGCGGCTTCAAAAGAACGGATTTTGTCGGCGTGTTTGAGCGTGAGGCCAATGTCGTCCAAGCCGTTCATGAGGCAGTAGCGGCGAAAGGCTTGCACCTCAAACGGAATTTCTTCGCCTTGGGGCCGCACCACCACTTGGCGCTCCAGGTCCACCGTGAGTTGGTAGCCAGGAAAGGCCAGGCATTCATCGAACAAATGGGCGATGGCGGCTTCGGGCAATACGATGGGCAGCAAGCCGTTTTTGAAGCTGTTGTTGAAAAAGATGTCGGCAAAACTGGGGGCCAAGATGGTGCGGAACCCATATTGGTCCAAGGCCCAGGGCGCGTGCTCACGGGACGATCCACAGCCGAAGTTTTTGCGCGCCAACAAAATGGATGCGCCTTGGTAGCGGGGCAGGTTCAGCACAAAGTCGGGGTTGGGGCGGCGCGTGGCGGGGTCTTGGCCTGGTTCGCCTTTGTCCAGGTAACGCCATTCGTCAAACAAATTGGGGCCGAAGCCTGTTTTTTTGATGGACTTCAAAAACTGCTTGGGGATGATGGCGTCGGTGTCCACGTTCTCGCGGTCCATGGGGGCGACCAAGCCTTGGTGTACGGTGAATGTTTGCATGGTGTCTTTCAGCTGAACTGGCGCACGTCAACAAAGTGACCGTGGATGGCGGCGGCGGCAGCCATGGCGGGGCTCACCAGATGGGTGCGTCCACCATTGCCTTGTCGTCCTTCGAAATTGCGGTTGGAGGTGGAGGCGCAGCGCTCACCGGGTTCCAGTTTGTCGGCGTTCATGGCCAGGCACATGGAGCAACCAGGTTCGCGCCACTCAAAACCAGCGGCTTTGAAAATCTCATGCAAACCCTCTTGCTCAGCCTGGGCTTTGACCAAACCCGAGCCTGGCACCACCATGGCGAGCTTGATGTTCTTGGCCACTTTTTGGCCCAGCTTTTTCACCACCGCAGCGGCTTCGCGCATGTCTTCGATGCGGCTGTTGGTGCACGACCCGATGAACACCTTGTCCACGAACACATCGTTCAAGGCCTTGCCTGGTTCCAAGCCCATGTAGGACAAGGCACGCTCAATGGCGTCGCGTTTGTTGGCGTCTTTTTCGCGGTCGGGGTCGGGCACGCGGTCAAGCACAGAGAGCACCATTTCAGGCGAGGTGCCCCAGGTGACTTGCGGCGCAATCTGCGCCGCGTCGAGTTGAACCACTGCGTCAAATGTCGCATCGGCGTCCGAGTGCAGCGTCTGCCAATAGGCCACGGCTTGGTCCCATTCCACACCCGTGGGTGCCAGGGGGCGACCCTTCACATAAGCGATGGTTTTCTCGTCCACCGCCACCAAACCTGCGCGGGCACCGGCTTCGATGGCCATGTTGCACACCGTCATGCGGCCTTCCATGCTGAGAGCGCGAATCGCGGTGCCCGCAAACTCGATGGTGTAGCCAGTGCCACCAGCAGTGCCGATCTTGCCGATGATGGCGAGCACGATGTCTTTGGCGGTCACACCTTTGCCAAGTGCCCCATCGACTTTCACCAACATGTTTTTCGCTTTTTTGGCCAACAAGGTTTGCGTGGCCATGACATGCTCGACCTCGGAGGTGCCAATGCCGTGCGCCAATGCGCCAAACGCGCCATGGGTGGAGGTGTGCGAGTCGCCACACACCACCGTCATGCCGGGCAGTGTGGCGCCGTTTTCTGGGCCAATCACATGCACAATGCCTTGGCGCTTGGACATGAACGGGAAAAAGGCGGCTGCGCCAAATTCGCGGATGTTGTCGTCCAAGGTGGTGATTTGGGCTTTGCTGATCGGGTCGGTGATGCCGTCGTAGCCCAGTTCCCAGCCGGTGGTGGGCGTGTTGTGGTCGGCAGTCGCCACGATGGAGCTGGTGCGCCAAATTTGGCGCTTGGCCACGCGTATGCCTTCAAAGGCCTGCGGGCTGGTGACTTCGTGCACCAAGTGGCGATCGATGTACAAAACGGCGGTGCCGTCTTCCTCGGTATGGACGACGTGTTCGTCCCAAATCTTGTCGTAAAGCGTGCGTCCCATGCGGGTTCCTGGCCTCAAAGTGGCAAAGGGGTAGATTTTAGGCAGTTATCCCGGTTAGATAAACTCTCTCCCTTGTACAAATAGCAAATATTTCTGTATGCACCCACGCAAAGGCATTATTTTGGCGGGCGGTTCGGGCTCTCGCCTGTACCCTGTGACACAAGCCGTCAGCAAACAACTCATGCCGGTGTACGACAAGCCCATGGTGTACTACCCACTGACGACACTCATGCTCAGTGGTATTCGCGAGGTTTTGCTGATTTCAACGCCCCAAGACCTGCCGCGTTTTACCGACTTGCTGGGTGATGGTTCTCAATGGGGTATGCATATCACGTACGCGGTGCAACCCAGTCCCGATGGCTTGGCGCAAGCCTTCACGATTGGCAAACAATTTATCAACCATCAACCCAGCGCTTTGGTGCTGGGGGACAACATTTTTTACGGTCATGATTTGGTGAAACAGTTGCAAAATGCGAACAAGCGTCAGCACGGTGCAACCGTCTTTGCCTACCGCGTGCAAGACCCCGAGCGCTATGGCGTGGTGGCATTTGACAGTCAGCAACACGCCTTGAGCATCGAAGAAAAACCTACCCAGCCCAAGTCCAACTATGCGGTAACGGGTTTGTATTTTTATGACGAACAAGTCTGTGATATTGCAACTTCTATCCAACCTTCTGCGCGTGGCGAATTAGAAATCACAGATGTCAACCAGCGCTACTTAGAGATGGGTCAACTTGAGGTGGAAATCATGGGGCGAGGTTTCGCTTGGCTGGATACAGGGACCCATGACAGTTTGATGGAGGCGTCAAGCTTCATTGCCACTTTGCAAAAACGCCAAGGGCTGATGGTGGCATGCCCAGAAGAAATCGCTTTTCACCAAGCTTGGATCGATGCACAAAGCTTGCAACAACTTGCCGAGCCCTTGGCCAAAAATGCCTATGGTCAGTACCTCTTGTCATTGTTGAAATAACCACCATGCCCTACCGAGTTGTGACCACGCCATTGCCGGGTGTGCTGATATTGGAGCCCAAGGTTTTTGGCGATGAGCGCGGATTTTTCTTTGAAAGTTTCAATGCCCAAGACTTTGCCCAAGCCACTGGGATGGATGTTTCCTTCGTGCAAGATAACCACAGCCGGTCTGCCCGGGGCGTGATTAGAGGCTTGCATTACCAACTCCAGCAAACGCAAGGCAAGTTGGTTCGGGTGACAGAGGGTGAGGTGTTTGATGTGGCGGTGGACATTCGCCGCTCTTCCCCTCACTTTGGCCAATGGTTCGGGCTCTGCCTGAGTGCAGAGAACAAGCGACAGCTATGGGTGCCACCCGGATTTGCGCATGGCTTTGCGGTCATGAGTGAAAGCGCTGAATGTTTATACAAAACCACCGATTACTACGCGCCCGCGCATGAGCGTTGTATTGCATGGAATGACCCCAGTTTGGCCATCTCTTGGCCATTGCAAACTCCGCCTGTTCTTGCTGCCAAAGATGCCCAGGCCCCAAGCCTGGCCCAGGCCGAGGTGTTTGTGTGACAAATCCTTGACATATTCAGGCGATAAGATGGTTTCTTTCACTTTGATTTGACTATGAAAATTGCTGTATTCGGGACGGGTTATGTGGGCTTGGTGCAAGGCGCAGTGCTGGCAGATGCGGGACACACTGTGACTTGCGTCGATATTGATGAAAACAAGCTGGCTCGTTTACGCAAAGGTGAAATCCCTATTTTTGAACCTGGCCTAGAGCCAATTGTGAAAAGCAATTTTGCAGAAGGCCGCTTGTTGTTCACATCCGACGCCAAAGCTGCTGTCGAGCAAAGCGAAGTGCAATTCATTGCAGTGGGCACACCCCCTGATGAAGACGGCAGTGCGGATTTGCAGTATGTGTTGGCTGTGGCCAAAACCATTGCCACATATATGACAAGCTACACCGTGATTGTGGACAAATCCACGGTGCCTGTGGGTACCGCAGACAAAGTCACGGCCATGGTGGCCCATACCTTGAAAGAGCGTGGCGTCAGTTTTGGCTTTGATGTGGTTTCCAACCCTGAGTTCCTAAAGGAAGGCGCCGCTGTCGCCGACTGCCAACGACCTGACCGCATTGTCATCGGTACTGAAAGTGCCAAGGCTGAAAAGCTGTTGCGTGAGTTGTACGAGCCTTTCAACCGTAACCATGACAAAGTGATTGTCATGAATGTGCGCAGTGCCGAGCTGACCAAATACGCGGCCAATTGCATGTTGGCAACCAAAATCAGTTTCATGAATGAAATGGCCAATATCGCTGAACTGGTGGGCGCAGACATCGAGTCGGTGCGCCAAGGCATAGGCAGTGACCAACGCATTGGTTACCACTTCATTTACCCGGGCGCAGGCTATGGTGGCAGTTGTTTCCCCAAGGATGTCAGTGCCTTGGTCAAGACTGCCGAAGGTTTGGGGTATGCGCCTTGGATACTCAATGCGGTGGAGTCGCGTAACCAAGCGCAAAAACACGTGGTGTTTGAAAAAATCAAGCGCTATTTCAACGACGACTTACACAACAAAACATTTGCTTTGTGGGGCTTGTCTTTCAAGCCCAATACCGACGACATGCGGGAAGCCCCCAGTCGGATCGTGATGGAGGCGCTTTGGCAGGCCGGTGCGCGTGTGCAAGCCTTTGACCCCGCCGCCATGGAGGAAACCCAGCATATTTATGGCGACCGCCCCGACCTGATGTTGTGTGGCACCAAAGAGACTGCCTTGATGGGCGCAGATGCCTTGGTCATCATGACCGAATGGAAAAATTTCCGTGTGCCTGATTTTGAGCGCATCAAATCGGCATTGAAGACACCGGTGATTTTCGATGGCCGCAACCTGTATGAGCCCGCCCGCATGCGTGAACGCGGTATCGATTATTTCGGTATTGGCCGCTGAATCAGGTGGCCAGGTTTTTCAAATAGGCTTTGAATGCGCTACCGGTCTCGGGGTGGCGCAAGGCGAATTCAACGGTGGCTTTTAAAAAGCCCAATTTGCTGCCGCAGTCGTAGCGCACACCTTCGTAAGCGTAGGCGTACACGGCCTCCAACTTGAGCAAGCTTTGGATGGCATCTGTCAATTGATACTCGCCGCCAGCGCCAGGTTTGAGTTGCGAGATATGTTGAAAAATGCTGGGTGTGAAGATATAACGCCCCACCACACCAAGGTTGGAGGGGGCGTTTTCAGGCGCGGGTTTCTCCACGATCTGTGACATCTTGGTCAGTCGTTCGCCTGCGCTGTTTCCTGCCACCACACCATAGGAGCGGCTTTGCTCGGGCGAGATGGTCTCCACGGCCACCACCGAGCTTCGGTAGTGCTCATACAAGCCCACCAGTTGTTTCAAGACACCGGGTTGGTGGTCTAGCAAATCGTCGGCAAGCACCACGGCAAACGGTTCATTGCCCACCAAAGAAGCCGCGCAATTGACGGCATGGCCTAAGCCCAATGCTTCAGGTTGACGCACATACACGCAGTTGACATGGGCGGGTTTGATATTGCGAACCAAGTTCAACAATTCTGTTTTGTGCTTGGCTTCGAGTTCGTGTTCAAGTTCAAACGATCGGTCGAAATGGTCTTCAATGCTGCGCTTGCTGCGACCGGTCACGAAAATCATTTCAGTGATGCCCGCTTCAACCGCTTCTTCAACCGCATATTGAATGAGGGGTTTATCGACCACACACAGCATTTCCTTGGGACTGGCTTTGGTTGCGGGAAGAAAGCGCGTTCCCAAACCCGCCACGGGAAATACAGCTTTACGCACAACAGTCATGACGATCCCCAAGCGTTATGGAAGTGGCCGACTATAACCAGCCCGTATGACAATTTACCGCTTGTTCAGTGCAGGCACATCGCGCTTGACCGAGCCGGTGAAGAGCTGGCGAGGACGCCCAATTTTGTATTCAGGGTCACCAATCATTTCATTCAATTGTGCAATCCAACCCACGGTGCGAGCCAAAGCAAAAATACCTGTGAACAAATTCACGGGGATGCCGATAGCGCGTTGCACGATGCCGGAATAGAAGTCCACATTGGGGTAGAGTTTGCGCGACACAAAGTAGTCGTCTTCCAATGCAATTTTTTCCAAGGCTTTGGCGAGTTTGAACAAGGGGTCGTTTTCCAAGCCTAGCTCTTGCAAGACTTCGTTACAGGTTTCTTGCATTAACTTGGCGCGCGGATCGTAGTTTTTATAGACGCGGTGGCCAAAGCCCATCAGTTTGACACCAGAGTTTTTGTCTTTGACTTTCTCCATGAATTCACCCACCTTGGCGATACCGCCATTGGCTTGGATCTCTTCGAGCATGTTCAAGCAGGCTTCATTGGCGCCGCCGTGGGCAGGGCCCCACAAGCAAGCCACGCCAGCCGCGATGGCCGCGAACGGGTTGGTGCCTGATGAACCGCACAAACGAACGGTGGAGGTGGAAGCGTTTTGCTCGTGGTCGGCATGCAAGGTGAAGATGCGGTCCATGGCGCGCTCGAGCACGGGGTTGACCACATAGGGTTCGCAAGGTGTGCCAAACATCATGCGCAAGAAATTGCCGGCGTAGGACAAGTCGTTTTGAGGATAAAGGAAGGGCTGTCCGACACCGTATTTATAGGCCATGGCCACCAAGGTGGGCATTTTGGCAATCAGGCGAATGGCCGCGACTTCGCGGTGCTCAGGGTTGTTGATGTCAGTGCTGTCGTGGTAGAAGGCCGACAAAGCACCGACCAAGCCAGTCAGCACCGCCATGGGGTGGGCATCGCGACGGAAACCGCGCAAGAAGAATTGCATTTGTTCGTGCACCATGGTGTGGTGTGTCACGGTTTGGGTGAACTCGTGCTTGCGTTGGGCGTTGGGCAGTTCTCCGTACAAGAGCAAATGGCAGGTTTCCAAGAAATCACAGTTGGTTGCCAATTGCTCGATGGGGTAACCACGGTAAAGCAACTCGCCCTTGTCACCATCGATATAGGTGATCGCCGACTGGCAGGACGCAGTAGACAAGAAGCCTGGGTCGTAAGTGAACATGCCAGTCTGGCCATAGAGCTTGCGAATGTCCATCACATCAGGGCCGATCGAACCGTTGTAAACGGGAATATCGACGCTGGGAGTACCGTTGCTAAACGACAGCGTAGCGGAATAGTTGGCGAGTTTCATGGTTTGTTCCTGTTTAATTTGTTGTCATGCCTGCATCAGGCTAAGTAGCGCTTTCACATCTTCTTGTTGTGCGATGTCTTGGTTGTGGGGCCTGCCCAAAAATACATCCAATAAATCGTTGTCTGCCAATTCCATCAATGCATACATGCTGCGTGCCTGACCCACTGTCATGCTGTGCGCATGTCGATTGAAAAATTTTTCGATAAACAAGTCGTTCTCTAGCAAACCCCGACGACACCGCCAGCGCAATTTGCTGAGCGCCTGCGCGGGCAGCGCTGCAGCATCGGGCAGGGTCTCGAAAGGTTTGTCTTCCATTTAAACCGTGCGACTCACCATCAATTCTTTGATCTTGCCGATGGCCTTGGTGGGGTTCAATCCTTTGGGGCAGACATCGACGCAGTTCATGATGGTGTGGCAACGGAACAAGCGGTAGGGGTCTTCCAAATTGTCCAAGCGTTCAGAGGTGGCTTGATCTCGGCTGTCAGCAATGAAACGGTAGGCTTGTAACAAGCCGGCAGGACCGACAAACTTGTCGGGGTTCCACCAAAATGAAGGACAACTGGTTGAGCAACTGGCGCACAAAATGCACTCATACAAGCCATCTAATTCTTCACGCTCCTTGGGTGACTGCAAGCGTTCTTTTTCAGGCGGCAAGCTGTCGTTGACCAAATAGGGTTTGATGGAGTTGTACTGGTTGAAGAACTGCGTCATGTCCACGATCAGGTCGCGCACCACGGGCAGGCCAGGCAGTGGTTTCAAGGTAATCACGCCGGGCAAGGTGAGCATATTGGTCAAGCAAGCCAAACCATTTTTGCCGTTGATATTCATGGCGTCAGAGCCACACACGCCTTCGCGGCAAGAACGACGGAAAGACAGTGTGGGGTCTTGGGCTTTGAGTTTCATCAAAGCATCAAGCAACATCCGCTCATGGCCATCAAGCTCTACCTCGATGGTTTGCATATAGGGCTTGGCGTCCTTTTCAGGGTCGTAGCGGTAAATCTTGAAAGTGCGTTTCATTTAGAAAGTCCTGACTTTAGGAGGAATGCTGTCGGTGGTCAGAGGTTGCAACTTCACGGGCTTGTAAGTCAAGCTGTTGCTTTCGCTGTGCCAAAGGGTGTGCTTTAACCACTCTTCATCGTTGCGGCCGTTGGGGTGTTGCGGTGTGTCAGCGTAGTCGTCAACGGTGTGCGCGCCGCGGCTTTCACGGCGAGCGGCGGCCGACACCATGGTGGCTTGGGCGCATTCAATCAAATTTTCAACTTCTAAGGCTTCAACACGCGCCGTGTTAAATATTTGCGACTTGTCTTGCAAACCAATGGCTTGCACACGTTCACGCAAAGCCGCAATTTTGCTCACACCTTCGTCCAAACTGGCTTGTGTGCGGAACACACCCGCGTGTTGTTGCATGGTGGAGCGAATATCGTTGGCCACATCTTGTGCATACTCACCACTGGTGGCGTTTTGCAAGCGAGCCAAACGTGCCAGCGTGCGATCAGCGGCGTCTGCTGGCAGGGGTTTGTGGGTTTTGTTCTTTTGGTGGAACTCGACGATGTGGTTGCCAGCTGCTTTGCCAAACACCAACAGGTCGAGCAAAGAGTTGGTGCCCAAGCGGTTGGCGCCATGCACTGACACGCAAGAACATTCGCCTACTGCATACAAACCATTGACCACCGCGTTATGGTCGTTGGCGGTTTGTGTCACCACTTGGCCATGGATGTTGGTGGGGATGCCGCCCATTTGGTAATGGATGGTAGGCACCACGGGAATGGGCTCTTTGGTGATGTCCACGTTGGCGAAGTTGTGGCCAATCTCGTAAACAGAGGGCAAGCGCTTCATGATGGTCTCGGCACCGAGGTGGTCGAGTTTCAAATGCACATAGTCTTTGTTGGGGCCGCAGCCGCGTCCCTCTTTGATCTCTTGGTCCATGCAGCGGGAGACAAAGTCGCGTGGTGCCAGGTCTTTCAGCGTGGGCGCATAACGCTCCATGAAGCGCTCGCCGTTGCTGTTGAGCAAAATCGCGCCTTCGCCACGGCAACCTTCGGTCAGCAACACACCTGCACCGGCGACACCGGTGGGGTGGAATTGCCAAAACTCCATGTCTTCCAGCGGGATGCCGGCACGAGCCGCCATGCCCAAACCGTCGCCCGTGTTGATGAACGCGTTGGTCGATGCAGCAAAGATACGGCCTGCGCCACCTGTAGCCAAGAGCACGGTTTTGGCTTCCAAGATGTGCACATCACCTGTTTCCATCTCCAGAGCAGTCACGCCCACCACATCGCCGTCGGCGTCACGGATGAGGTCTTGCGCCATCCATTCAACAAAGAAGTTGGTGTGCGATTGCACATTTTGTTGGTAAAGCGTGTGCAACATGGCGTGGCCGGTACGGTCTGCAGCTGCACAGGCACGTTGTACCGATTTCTCGCCATAGTTGGCGGTGTGGCCGCCAAAGGGGCGTTGGTAAATCGTGCCGTCGGCATTGCGATCAAACGGCATACCCATGTGCTCTAACTCGTAAACCACTTTGGGGGCTTCACGGCACATGTATTCGATGGCATCTTGGTCACCCAACCAGTCAGAGCCTTTGACGGTGTCATAAAAATGGAAATGCCAGTTGTCTTCCGACATATTGCCCAGCGATGCACCAATGCCGCCTTGGGCGGCGACGGTGTGAGAGCGGGTGGGAAAGACCTTGGAGAGTACGGCCACATTCAAGCCAGCGCGAGACAGTTGCAGCGAAGCGCGCATGCCCGAGCCGCCAGCACCGACAATGACCACATCAAAGCGGCGACGGGGAAGAGAAGAGCGTGTCATCAATCAAAGTCTCCAAAGAACCTGAACTGCCCAGCCCATGCAAGACAGCAACCAAACAATGGTGAAAATTTGCAAACCCAGGCGAATACCCACGGGTTTGATGTAGTCCATCCAAATGTCGCGCATACCCACCCACACGTGGTAGGTCAGAGCCAGAATCACTGTGAATGTCAGGGCGCGCATCCATTGGGGGCTGAATATGCCGGCCCAAAGGTCATAGCCAATGGGGCCACGTGAAAAAATCAGCTGCAACAGCACCAGCAAGGTGAACAAGGCCATCAAGGTGGCAGTGATGCGTTGCGCCAGCCAGTCACGCAAGCCGTAATGGGCGCCGACCACCAAACGCTTTGAACCAATCGAGTCTGTCATGGTGAATCTTCCTGAAATCAATAAACGCCAAACAACTTGGCACCCAACAGCACTGTCAAGCCCAAGCTCAACGCCAAGGTGAACACCGCGCTGCGATGGCTGAAAGCTTTGTCGACGCTGTGGGTGGCGTCCATGTACAAATGACGCAAACCCGCAATCAAGTGGTGCAGGTAGGCCCACACCAAGGCCAAAGTCACCAGACTGATGAACCAAGCGGGGTAGATGCCCACACCGATGTTGAAAGCCGCTTTGAATTTGGCAAAAGAAAACTCGGAGGACACGGATTTGTCAAACAACCAAATGATGAATGGCAACAGCAAAAACATCAGGGCGCCACTGATGCGGTGCAAGATGGATACCCATCCTGCAGCAGGTAGACGGTAAGAAGGCAAATCCGCAAAAGCGTTGATATTGCGAAATTCAGGCCTGTTGTGCACGGGTTCTGTCATACGGTGAACTTTCTTGCTTTGGCGAATGAGCTTCAAGCATGGAGAAAAGAGGATCTGGGTTCAGTGTTTTTTTCATTCTATTGCAATGCACAAAAATGAATGCCAACAAAGGCTGACAAGGGGGATTCAGTTCAATTCATTGTCGTAATAGTGGGTATCCGTTCGGTACAGACCACGCCGCCACTCCATGGGTGTGTCGTGGTAAGTGAAAGCCAGACGCTCCACACTCAGCAAGGGCATGGGGCTTTTCAACTGCAAAAGTTGGGCTTCCTCATCGCTGGGATTGACCGCTCTTAAACGCTCTTGGGCGCGCACCATGCGAATGCCAAATTCGGTTTCAAACAAGGCATACATGGGGCCTTGGTCGGCACTTAAGCGCTCGGCGGTTAAGCCTTTGAAGGGGCCGCCTGGCAGCCAAATCTCTTCCAAAATGGTCGGTAGCCCGTCAAAAGACAACACCCGTCGCAGTTGCAACACCGCTTCTCCGCCGCGCAGTCGCAGGGCTTTGGCGACTTCGCTGTTGGCGCGGGTGCGTTTGCAATCGATGATCAAGCGTTGTGCGGGCCCTTGGCTGTTGAGGTCGCCATGGTCGGGTTTGAGTTTCAAAAAACGGTACTGGACCTGTTGTTCTGCATGGGTGGCGACAAAGGTGCCTTTGCCTTGGCGACGTATCAAAAGATGGTCTTGCGCCAGTTCATCAATGGCCTTGCGCACCGTGCCCTGACTGACTTTGTAGCGGGCCGCCAATTCGAATTCACTGGGAATGGTCTCGCCGGGTTTCCATTCACCGCTTTGCAAACTTTGCAAGACCAAGCCCTTGATCTGCTGATAAAGTGGACTGAAGGCAGGCGCATTTCCAACCGATGAGGCGGACGAGGCGAGGCTGGTTTCAGAGGTCATGGTGGGCTTGGAAAACGCGTGTAAGGTATTTCAGGGAGTCTTGCCGCTATCATATCTTCTATAAGACACATGTCTTGAAGTTTGTCAGATTGAATTTTTTATAGTTTTGTTTTATTTACCTCGGAGATTGTCATGAGTAAAAAACCTGTACGCGTCGCCGTCACTGGTGCAGCCGGCCAAATTGGCTACGCCCTGTTATTCCGTATTGCGTCTGGCGAAATGCTGGGCAAAGATCAGCCTGTGATCTTGCAACTGCTTGAAATTCCTGACGAAAAAGCCCAAAAAGCCCTCAAAGGCGTGATGATGGAGCTGGAAGACTGTGCATTTCCCCTGTTGGCCGGTATGGAGGCCCACGCAGACCCTATGACGGCTTTCAAAGACACCGATTACGCGCTTTTGGTGGGCTCGCGTCCGCGCGGCCCCGGCATGGAGCGTGCTGAACTGTTGGCTATCAATGGCGCCATCTTCACTGCACAAGGCAAAGCTTTGAATGCAGTGGCCTCACGCCATGTGAAAGTGCTGGTGGTGGGCAACCCTGCCAACACCAACGCCTATATCGCCATGAAATCAGCGCCCGACTTAAAACCTGGCAATTTCACCGCCATGCTGCGCTTGGACCATAACCGTGCCTTGAGCCAGATTGCCGCCAAAACAGGCAAACCCGTGGCCAGCATCCACAAACTTTGCGTGTGGGGCAACCATTCACCCACCATGTATGCCGATTACCGCTTCGCCACCATTGATGGCGCATCCGTCAAGGACATGATCAATGACCATGTATGGAATGAAACGGTGTTTTTGCCCACCGTTGGCAAACGTGGTGCAGCCATCATCGAGGCGCGTGGTCTGTCCTCCGCTGCTTCTGCGGCCAACGCTGCGATTGACCATATGCGTGATTGGGCGCTGGGTACCAACGGCCAATGGGTCACCATGGGCATCCCCTCACAAGGCTGGTATGGCATTCCCAAGGATGTGATGTTCGGTTTCCCGGTGACTTGCCACAACGGCGAGTACACCGTGGTCGAAGGTTTGGCCATCGATGCATTCAGCCAAACATGCATTGATAAAACCCTGAAAGAGCTGACCGACGAGCAAGCCGGCGTGGCCCATTTGCTGTAATTGGCGTTGGCGCTGCCCGACATGACACACCCGCGCAACGTCTTGCTAGGTGCGCAAGCCGCAGCAAAGGTGTTGCCTGTGTGTGACCATTACAGCGGCGTTGAAGTGCGGATGCGCAAAAGTCTGCAGTTGCAAGACGAATTGCATCAAGAGTTCGGTGTCGGTGTGATGGATGTCACCCTCGATTGCGAGGACGGTGCACCGGTGGGCGGTGAGCGAGGCCACGCTGAATTGGTGGCCGATTTGGCTAACGGCGCCTCCTCCCAAGCACGCGTGGCCGTTCGCGTTCATCCTGTTGACCATCCTGCTTTTGAGCAAGACATTGCCATCTTGGTCGGCCAAGCACATTCGCGTTGGTGTCACATCATGTTGCCCAAGGTGGAGTCGGTGGCAGATATTGCGCGAGCCCAGCAAGCCATTGACGCCGCTGGCGGTGCGCATCTGCCTTTGCATGCCTTGATTGAATCGCCTTTGGCTGTGCACAATGCTTTTGGCATTGCGGCACATCCCCGTGTGGCCTCATTGAGTTTTGGTTTGATGGATTTTGTGTCCGCCCATGGTGGCGCAATTCCTGCCTCTGCCATGGGCGTGGCCGGACAGTTCAGTCACCCCTTGGTGGTTCGTGCCAAATTGGCTATCGCCAGTGCGTGCCATGCGCACGGTAAAACACCTTCGCACTGTGTGGTGACCGAATTCAATGATGCGCATGCATTGCAAACCGCGGCACAACGCGCCTGCCAAGAGCTGGGTTTTACCCGCATGTGGAGCATTCACCCCAGCCAAGTGCGCCCTGTGCTGGCGGCTTTTGCACCGGCGGCTGACGCGGTGGAGCAAGCCGCTGACATTTTGCAAGCTGCCATCGAAGCTGACTGGGCTCCCATACAACATGGCGGTCAATTGCATGACCGCGCGAGTTACCGTTTTTTTTGGTCCGTGTTAGAAAGAGCACATGCGACGGGGCAAGTTTTGCCCGCGCATGCTTTGGGGTATTTCCAACCATGAACAAAGGGGCGCGTTATGAGACATCTTTTTTCAGCCACAGCATCGTTGGGCTTGTCGGTGACTCTGCTGTGCGCCCCAACAGCAGCCCAAGAGGTGTCCAGCGAAGCGCTGGCCATTGCCGCCAAAGTGCATGCCGGTGCACTTGTGTGTGAAGGACGTCAGACGATCATGTTGTGGCCCGATACTGCCCTGCCTGGCCGATTTGTTTTGAAAATGAACAAAAGCATTTACCGAATGGCACCTGTTGTCACAGCTTCAGGCGCGGTAAGGCTGGAAGACGACAGCACTGGCGTGGTCTGGATTCAAACCTTGGAGAAATCCATGCTGATGGATTCGCGCCGCTCTAAGCGATTGGCTGACGAGTGCCAAAGCCCTGCGCAAAAAACCGCAGCCCAACAAATGCCTGCTTCTGGCCGTGTTGATTTGCTAGAAGCCAATTCGAATGACCGTTAATTTTTTCTGGAGCTTGAGATGTTGAAAACCTACCGTGACCATGTGGCCGAACGCGCTGCTTTGGGCATTCCCCCCCTGCCATTGAGCGCCAAGCAAACTGGCGAACTCATTGAGTTGTTGAAAAATCCGCCCAAGGGTGAAGAAGCCACCTTGGTCGACCTCATCACCCACCGCGTGCCCGCCGGTGTGGACGATGCAGCCAAGGTCAAGGCCAGTTATTTGGCCGCTGTGGCCCATGGCACTGAAAAATGCGCTTTGCTCAGCCCGGAAAAAGCCACGGAGTTGCTGGGCACCATGCTGGGTGGCTACAACCTCACGCCCCTGATCGATTTGCTCGACAACAAAGCTTGCGCACCCATTGCCGCCGAAGGCTTGAAGAAAACCCTGTTGATGTTTGACCAATTCCACGACGTCAAGGAAAAGGCCGACAAGGGCAACGCCTTGGCCAAGGCGGTGGTCCAATCGTGGGCCGATGCCGAGTGGTTCACCAGCCGCCCCGAGGTGCCCCACAGCATCACGCTGTCGGTGCTGAAAGTCACGGGTGAAACCAACACCGACGATTTGTCGCCCGCACCCGATGCGTGGAGCCGTCCAGACATTCCTTTGCACGCCTTGGCCATGTTGAAAAACAAGCGCGAGGGCATCACCCCTGAAGAAGACGGTAAACGCGGCCCGATCAAGTTCATTGAAGACCTGCGCGCCCGTGGCCACTTGGTGGCCTATGTGGGCGATGTGGTGGGCACAGGCTCGAGCCGCAAATCGGCCACCAACAGCGTGTTGTGGTTCACCGGAGAAGACATTCCGTTTGTGCCCAACAAGCGTTTTGGGGGTGTGTGTTTGGGCAGCAAAATCGCCCCGATTTTTTACAACACCATGGAAGACGCCGGTGCCTTGCCCATTGAGTTGGATGTGAGCCAAATGAACATGGGCGACGTGGTTGAGCTGCGCCCCTATGAAGGCAAGGCGTTCAAAGACGGCAAAGAAATCGCCAGCTTCACCGTCAAAAGCGATGTGTTGTTTGACGAGGTGCGTGCCGGTGGCCGCATTCCTTTGATCATCGGTCGCGGCCTGACGGCCAAAGCCCGAGAAGCTTTGGGTTTGCCTGCATCCACTTTGTTCCGTTTGCCCGCAGTGCCACAAGGTCACGGCAAAGGTTTCACACTGGCCCAAAAAATGGTGGGCCGCGCCTGCGGTTTGCCTGAAGGGCAGGGCGTGTTGCCTGGCACTTACTGTGAACCCCGCATGACCTCGGTGGGTTCACAAGACACCACAGGCCCCATGACCCGCGACGAGTTGAAAGACCTGGCGTGTTTGGGTTTCAGCGCCGATTTGGTGATGCAATCGTTCTGCCACACCGCTGCCTATCCCAAGCCCGTGGACGTGAAGATGCACCATGAATTGCCGGAGTTCATCAGCAACCGCGGCGGCATCAGCTTGAAGCCCGGTGACGGCATCATTCACTCTTGGCTCAACCGCATGTTGTTGCCCGACACGGTGGGCACGGGTGGCGACAGCCACACCCGCTTCCCCGTGGGCATCAGCTTTCCTGCCGGATCGGGATTGGTGGCATTTGCCGCAGCCACGGGCGTGATGCCTTTGGACATGCCTGAAAGCGTGTTGGTTCGCTTTAAAGGCCAAATGCAACCCGGTGTGACCTTGCGCGATTTGGTGCACGCCATTCCGCTGTATGCGATCAAAAAGGGTTTGCTCACCGTCGAGAAAAAAGGCAAGAAAAATATTTTCTCTGGCCGCATTTTGGAAATCGAAGGCCTGCCCGATTTGAAGGTGGAGCAAGCCTTTGAATTGTCCGACGCCTCTGCCGAGCGCAGTGCAGCGGGTTGTACGGTGCATCTGAACAAAGAGCCCATCATCGAATACATCAACAGCAACATCGTGTTGTTGAAGAACATGATCGCCCAAGGCTATGCAGACGCCCGCACCATTGGCCGCCGCATCCAAGCCATGCAAGCATGGTTGGCCAACCCGCAACTCTTGCAGGCTGACAAAGACGCCGAGTACACCGAGGTGATCGAGATCGACCTGAATGAGATCAAAGAACCCATCGTGTGCTGCCCCAACGACCCCGATGACGCCAAAACCTTGAGCGATGTGGCGGGCGCCAAAATCGACGAGGTGTTCATTGGTTCATGCATGACCAACATCGGCCACTTCCGTGCGGCTTCCAAACTGCTGGAAGGCAAGCGCGACATTCCGGTGAAGTTGTGGATGGCGCCACCAACCAAAATGGACGCGCAACAACTCACCGAAGAAGGCCATTACGGTGTGTTTGGCAATGCCGGTGCGCGCATGGAAATGCCGGGTTGCAGCCTGTGCATGGGCAACCAAGCGCAGGTGAAAGAAGGCGCGACTGTGATGTCCACCAGCACCCGCAACTTCCCCAACCGTTTGGGCAAAAACACCAATGTGTATTTGGGCTCGGCCGAGTTGTCAGCGATTTGCTCCAAGCTCGGGCGCATCCCCACGCAAGCCGAGTACTTGGCGGACATGGGCGTGATCAACGCCGATGGCAGCAAGATTTACAAGTACATGAACTTTGACCAGATAGACAGTTTCAAAGAAGTGGCAGAGGCCGTCAAAGCCTGAGCGACGAGGGATCGATACGCAGGTATGGAGGGTGAAGGGCGTGTTCCACGCAATTCATCTCTCCCACAGGCCCTGTGCGGTCGATCACCAAAAAATCACCATCCTGCAAAGCCAACAAAGGATGGTGCCATGTGCCTTTGGCGTAATTCACGCCTTGGTGTGCAGTGGCGATGAAGCATTGCAAGGTCGATAAGTCGGGGCTGTCGTTGCCCCGTGCCACTGCAACCACATAGGGGTGACCAGACAGCGGCATGAAGGCTTGTGAACCCAAAGGGTGTTTTTCCAACAGCGTCAGTTGCAATGGCAGGTCGCGCGCCTTGGCTTTGAAGATGCTGAGGGCGGGTTGTCCACCATCGTGTGTCACATCTATGTGAGCCAGTCGGTGAAACCGCTCGGCAAAGCCTTGGTTGATGGTGAAATGCTGTGCACTGTCGCTCGTTTCAATGACATCGCCAAAGGGCTTGAATGCCTCTGCGGTCAATGCGATGGCTTGCAAAACCTGCGGCTGCATGCTTAGAAAGCGTTGACCTGACCACGCGGCACAAAACGACCCAGACCTTCACGGCCCTTCCATTCTTTGCCATCGACAATCAAGTGGCCGCGCAAAAACACTTTCTCGACCCGCCCTTGCAGCGTTCGGCCTTCAAGCAGCGTGTAGTCCACATTGCTGTGCAAATCTTGGGCGCGTATGGTTTGCGTGACAGCGGGGTTGAACAGCACCACATCGGCATCACTGCCCACCGCAATGGTGCCTTTTTTCGGAAACAGGCCAAACAACTTGGCGGGTGATGTGGCTGTGAGTTCCACAAAGCGGTTCAAGGAAAACTTGCCCTTCATGACACCGATGTCAAACAAACTCACCAAACGGGTTTCAATGCCTGGGGCGCCATTGGGAATCATGGAGAAGTCATCCTTGCCCATTTGCTTTTGCTTTTGAAAGCCTAAGTGACCTTCCTTCATGCAAAACGGGCAATGGTCGGTGGCAATCACCTGCAAGTCGTCGTAGCGCAAGGCGCGCCATAAGTGCTTTTGGTCCTCGTTGGTGCGCAGGGGTGGCGTCATCACGTACTTGGCGATTTCAAAGTCGTCGGAGTTGTAGACCGATTTGTCGAACAACAAATAGTGGGGACAGGTTTCTGCAAACACCGGAATGCCCTCTGCTCGCGCCTGCACGATGTGTTTCAAGGCTTGGTTGCTCGACACATGCACAAAGTAAATGGGTGCTTCGGCCAACTCGGCCAAGCGAATGCCACGGTGCGTGGCTTCGCCTTCCATGATGGCGGGGCGGGTCATCTCGTGGTAGCGCGGCGAGGTGTGGCCTGCAGCCAAAGCCTCTTTGATGAGCAGGTCAATCACAGTGCCGTTTTCCGCGTGCAGCGCCAACATGCCGCCGTCTGCGCCCACTTGCCGCAACATGCGAAAAATGGCGGCGTCGTCGGCCATCATCACGCCGGGGTAGGCCATGAACATTTTGAAACTGCTCACGCCCTCGTGGTGCATCGCGTAGCGCACATCTTTCAACACCTGTTCGTCCACACGTGTGATGATGACGTGCAAGCCGTAATCAATGTTCACCTGCGATTCGGCGCTGCGCTGGGCTCGGGCAATGGCGCCCAGGGGAGAGTCCTCGGCGGTTTGCAAGGCAAAGTCCACCACGGTGGTGGTGCCACCAAAAGCGGCCGCCTTGGTGCCACTGGCAAAGGTGTCGCAGGTCATGGTGGGGCCGACCACGTTTTCCATGTGCACATGGGTGTCCACACCACCAGGCAAGACATACAGGCCTGTGGCGTCAACCACTTGCACATCGTCACCCACTTCCAAGTGTTGACCAATGGTGTGAACAATGCCGTCCTTCAACAGGACATCGGCCACATAGTCGTCCACCGCGGTGATGACGCGTCCGTTTCGGATCAGGGTGGCGTTGGCGTGGTCAGACATACGGGGCTCCCTGCATGGTGGATGTGTTTACAAAAGCCGCGCCAACAAGCCACCGTCTGCTGGGCCGTCCATGGGTATCCACACATGCGTGGGGCTGCCTGCCGCCACGTCAATGGACGCACCGTTTTTGTCTTTCATTTGTTCCAGCTTCACGGTGCGGTTGCCACTGGGGTGGATGATTTCAATCATGTCACCCACCGAAAATTTGTTTTTGGTTTCTACCTCGGCCCAGCCGTTGGCCACGCCCCGCACCTCGCCCACAAACTGGCTGCGGTGGCCCACGGAATGGCCAGTCTCGTAGTTTTGGTAGTCATTGGCAGGACGGCGGTCCAGCAGACCAGCGGTATAGCCTCGGTTGGCCAAACCATCGAGCTCGGTGATGAGTTCGGGGTTGAAGGGGCGGCCTGCCACCGCGTCGTCAATCGCGCGTCGGTAGACCTGCGCGGTGCGCGACACATAGTAAAGCGACTTGGTGCGTCCCTCCACCTTGAGCGAATCCACACCGATCTTGGCCAGGCGCTCGACATACTCGACCGCGCGCAAATCTTTGCTGTTCATGATGTAGGTGCCATGCTCGTCTTCCATGATGGGCATGAGCTGACCGGGGCGACCTTTGTCTTCCAACAAATAAATGTGGTCTGCAGCGGGGTGGCGCACGCCATCGCCGCAAGCCGAAAAGCTTTGCTCCGCTTCTTGTTGGGATTGGGCAAAGTCGAAGTCGGCTTCCATGGGCATGGCCATGGCTTCGCCGGTGTTGGGGTTGGTGGTGCTGGCTTGGGTGCTGTAACTCCAACGACAGGCGTTGGTGCACGTGCCTTGGTTGGGGTCGCGGCGGTTGAAGTAACCCGACAACAAACAACGGCCCGAGTAGGCGATGCACAAAGCCCCGTGCACAAACACCTCGAGTTCCATGTCAGGACATTCTTGGCGGATTTTTTCAATTTCGTCCAAGCTGAGTTCACGCGACAAGATGATGCGCGTGACGCCCACTTGTTGCCAAAACTTCACCGCTGCCCAGTTCACCGTGTTGGCCTGCACCGAGAGGTGAATCGGCACCTCGGGCCACTTCTCGCGCACCATCATGATCAGGCCTGGGTCGGCCATGATGAGGCCATCGGGTTTCATGGCAATCACGGGCTCGATGTCGCGCATGTAGGTGCGCACCTTGTCGTTGTGCGGCAGCAGGTTGCTGGTGACGAAAAACTTCTTGCCCCTCTGGTGCGCTTCGGCGATGCCAATGCCAATTTGCTCCAGGCGAAACTCGTTGTTGCGCGCACGCAAGGAATAGCGCGGCTGTCCGGCGTACACCGCGTCGGCGCCAAAGTCGTAGGCGGCGCGCATCTTGTCCAGCGAGCCGGCAGGCAGTAAGAGTTCAGGGGCTTTGAGTGTGGTCATGGCTTCAGCTTACATCAGCAGGTGTTCACCCGCATTGTCGCCGCCCAAGATGACGTAGTTGACTTTGCGCACGTCCATCAGCTTGGTGCCGCCTGCATAAGAGATGGAACTTTGCACGTCTTGTTCCATTTCAATCAGGGTGTCGGCCAGTTTTCCTTTGATCGGCTCCAAGATGCGCTTGCCTTCCACATGCTTGTACTCGCCTTTGTTGAAGTCCGAGGCCGAGCCATAGTATTCCTTGAACATCTCGCCATCGACTTCCACGGTTTTGCCAGGGGACTCTTCATGGCCTGCAAACAGCGAGCCGATCATCACCATGGATGCGCCAAAGCGCACGCTCTTGGCGATGTCGCCATGGCTGCGAATACCGCCATCGGCAATGATGGGCTTGGTCGCCACCCGGGCGCACCACTTGAGCGCCGAGAGTTGCCAGCCACCGGTGCCAAAACCTGTTTTGAGTTTGGTGATGCAGACCTTGCCTGGGCCCACGCCCACTTTGGTCGCGTCAGCGCCCCAGTTTTCAAGGTCGATCACCGCCTCGGGTGTGGCCACATTGCCTGCGATCACAAAGCTTTGGGGCAACTTGGCCTTGATGTAGGCGATCATGTCGCGCACGCTGTCGGCGTGTCCGTGGGCGATGTCGATGGTGATGTACTCGGGTGTCAAACCCGCTGCAGCCAGGGTGTCCACGGTGGCGCGGTCGGGGGCTTTCACCCCCAAGCTGATGGAGGCGTAAACACCTTTGGCGTGCATGTCTTTGACAAACTGCACATTGTCCAAATCGAAGCGGTGCATCACATAAAAATAGTTGTGCTGTGCCATCCATAAGCAGATTCTTTCATCCACCACGGTTTTCATGTTGGCCGGCACCACGGGCAAGCGGAAGCTGTGTTGGCCCAAGGTGACGCTGGCGTCGCACTCTGAACGGCTTTCTACCCGGCATTTGCGGGGCAGCAAAAGAATATTGTCGTAATCAAAAATTTCCATGTTCCAAGCTCCAAAAAGAAAGGATTGAGCGCTTGGGGCTTGGTCGGTTTAGCGTACTGACTAACCGAGCAGCAAGATTCTTGGGCTCGGTGATTGATTCTACGCAGAATCTCAACGCCGCCTGCCTACAATCCATGCATGCTTTCTTCTGATGCCACGCCCGCCAATCTCACTCCCCCTCTGAACAACCCGCTTCTACAAGGTTTGAACAATGAGCAATTGGCTGCAGTCACCTTGCCGCAAGGGCACGCCTTGGTGTTGGCGGGGGCGGGTTCTGGCAAAACCCGTGTACTGACCACCCGCATTGCCTGGTTGTTGCAAACCCGCCAAGCCAGTCCTGGCAGTTTGTTGGCGGTGACCTTCACCAACAAAGCCGCCAAAGAAATGCTCACGCGTTTGGGTGGCATGCTGCCCGTGAATGTGCGTGGCATGTGGATTGGCACTTTTCACGGGCTGTGCAATCGCTTTTTAAGAGCGCATTGGAAGCTGGCCAATTTGCCTCAGGCCTTTCAAATCTTGGACACCCAAGACCAGTTGTCTGCGGTCAAGCGTTTGGTCAAGCAGCACGGCATTGATGACGAGCGTTTCCCCCCTAAGCAGCTGCAATGGTTCATCGCGGCTTGCAAAGAAGACGGACAGCGACCCAAGGACGTGCCTGTGCGAGACCCAGAGACACGCCAGAAAGTGGAGATCTACCAACTCTACGAAGACCAGTGTCAGCGCGAAGGTGTGGTGGACTTTGGCGAACTCATGCTGCGCAGCTACGAATTGCTGCGCGACAACGATGCATTGCGCGAGCACTATCAGCAGCGCTTCAGCCATATCTTGATTGACGAGTTTCAAGACACCAACCGTTTGCAATACGCCTGGATCAAATTGCTCAGTGGCCCGCGCAGCGCGGTGTTGGCGGTGGGCGATGACGACCAAAGCATTTATGCGTTTCGCGGTGCACGCGTGGGCAATATGGCGGATTTTGTGCGTGAGTACAACGTCCAACACCAGATCAAGCTCGAGCAAAACTACCGCAGCCACAGCAATATCTTGGACACTGCCAATGCTTTGATTCAGCACAACAAAACACGCTTGGGTAAAAACCTGCATACCACCCAAGGTGCGGGTGAACCTGTGCGCGTGATGGAGTCCACGGGAGACTTGGCCGAAGCCCATTGGTTGGTGGAAGAGGTCAAACAACTTTTGCGTGATGGCCGCGATGGCGATGGCAGCAAAGGTGTGTCAAACCGCAGCGAAGTGGCGGTGCTTTACCGCAGCAATGCCCAAAGCCGCGTGATTGAGACCGCTTTGTTCAACGCCGCCATGCCTTACCGTGTTTATGGCGGTCTGCGCTTTTTTGAACGTGCTGAAATCAAACACGCCTTGGCGTATTTGCGCTTGCTGGAAAACCCGCGTGATGACACCAGTTTTCTGCGCGTGGTGAATTTCCCACCGCGTGGCATTGGGGCGCGCAGCATTGAGCAATTGCAAGACGCGGCCAGAGCCCATGGCTGCCCCCTGCATGACGCGGTCAGCACCATCAGCGGCAAAGCAGGCGCGAACATCTCGGCCTTTGTCGCCAAAATCGATGTGTTGCGCGAACAAACGCAAGGCCAAACGCTGCGCCAAATCATCGAGCTGGTGTTGGACCACAGCCAGTTGATCGAGCACTACCAAGCCGAGCGTGAAGGCGCTGACCGCGTGGAGAATTTGCAAGAGCTGGTGAATGCCGCAGAAAGTTTTGTCACCCAAGAAGGTTTTGGCAAAGACGCCGTGGCGCTGCCAGTGGACGAAGCCATGCAAAGCCAGGCCGACTTTGCTGCCGCGCAAGCGGCACGTGGCGAGGGCGAGCCCAATGAGGAGACGGGTGAAACCCTGTCGCCATTGGCGGCTTTTTTGACGCACGCCGCTTTGGAGTCTGGCGACAACCAGGCACAGGCAGGTCAAGACGCGGTGCAACTCATGACGGTTCATGCCGCCAAAGGTTTGGAGTTCGACTGCGTGTTCATCACGGGCTTGGAAGAAGGATTGTTTCCCCATGAAAATTCTTTGAGCGACTTCGAGGGACTGGAAGAAGAGCGACGGCTCATGTATGTGGCCATCACCCGTGCGCGTAAACGCCTGTACCTGAGCCATTCGCAAACCCGCATGCTTCATGGGCAAACCCGCTACAACATCAAGAGCCGTTTCTTTGACGAGATGCCCGAGCACACCTTGAAGTGGTTGACGCCACAAACCGGTTTGCCTTCGCAAGCCATGTGGGGCTCACGCCCTTCTGGTTTTGGCCAAAGCGACCAGCACCGCGCGGGGTTCTTCACAAACACACCGCCTGCGGTGCCGCAACGTTCAGCGCCGCAAGCCAGCGGCCCCAACGCTTGGGTACGCGCAGGCTTGCAGGTGTTTCACACCAAGTTTGGCGAGGGCACGGTGGTGTCGGTGGAGGGCTTGGGCGATGATGCGCGTGCACAAGTGAAATTTGCGCGGCATGGCGTGAAGTGGCTGGCCTTGTCGGTGGCCAAACTGACGCAGGTTTAAGCCAGCACCACTTCGCTGACGAAGCAATCTCGGAAGCTGAAGTAGCAAGATGTGAAAAACATGGCTGACAGCATCAACATCGCTGGCAAGAGCAGCATCAGCGAGAGTTGTCCATCCTCTGTCAGCATGCTAATCACGCTCAGGAACAGACTGGTGGTGAGAAACACCAATGCCCAAGTCAAACCAAACAATGCAAATGCACGCCAGTTGCTGATACAAGCCACGATGCTAAAGAACAGGCTTTTGGCCACCGGTTGCATGTGCCAATGAATCAAGCCTGGCACATGCCAAAACAGGGCTGACAAGGGCAAGTACAACACCAAAGAGAACATCACGGCCTCTTGAAAATGGCTGTCGTTGGCAATGCTCTCGTTGATCTCGCCACCCAGCAAATACATACGGGCAAACTCACCCCCATCAAACAGCGATGACAAAACCAATATCAAACAAAACAGCATCGCATAGCAAAAGCCAGTCAACAGCATGCGCTTGGACTGAACCGGCCCTGCGCGAAAACCAATGAACAAAACCGAAGGCATGGGAAACTTACCCAACAGGGTTTCGCGCGATGCGGCCATCAAGCCCAGCGACAGTGCGGGCAACAGCACCAGGCCTGCGAAAGCACCGACAACTGGCAGCAACGAGGTCAGCGAAATCACACCGAGAAACACAAAAAACAAGCCACTCAAGGCCAAGGGTTGACGCCAAAAATTGCGAATACCTTCTTTGACCCAAGTGACGCCGGTGCGTGCGGAAACAATCTGAAGTTTCATGGGTCAGAGCGTCACAGGGTGGTGTAAGCGCTCAAGCAGCACGCGTTGAAAATGCCCAGGGTCATGGGCTTGCAGCAAACTCGCCTCACGTGGCAAATGAAAGTCCCAGAGCCGTGAAATCCAAAACCGCAAAGCGGCTGCGCGCAGCAGGGGGTTGAACAAAGCGCGCTCTGCGGCGATCAGTGGCCGTACGCTTTCATAGCCTTGCAGCATCGCCTGCAAACGGCTGTCATCAAACGCCCCACTGTCTAAATCGATGCACCAGTCGTTCAAGCACACGCCCAAATCAAACAACCAGGTATCGACACCTGCAAAATAAAAATCAAAGACGCCGCTTAAAGCGTCTTCCACAAACATCACATTGTTGCGAAACGCATCGGCGTGAACCGCGCCTTGGGGTAAGGCGGCATACGTGCAAGAGGCTTGCACGTGGTTCTGAAAGGCCAGTTCGTGCTGCAAGGTTCGGGCCTGTGCGACGCTCAGGAAAGGCAAAATGTCGGGAACAGTTTGGTTCCACCATGCCAAGCCGCGTAAATTGGGTTGTTGGTGGTGGTAGCTGCGCGCAGCCACATGCATGTGCGCCAAAGTCACGCCCATGGCGCGGCAATGCGCTGCATTCGGCGCAAGTTGCGAGCTACCAGCTAAACGGTTGACAACAGCAGCGGGTTTATCACCCACTTGCAGCAGCAGT
>CANCVB010000026.1 GCA_947381415.1 Burkholderiales bacterium | reverse complement strand
CCGGTATTGCCAGCGAAGGTCAGTGCAATGACTTGGCTGGCTTTGATGCTGCCGATTTGGTCGGTCGTCATCACATTGAGCTGGTCTTTGCTGAAGGCGGCAAGCTGCTTGCCGGTGAAGGCGGCGATTTGGCCGTCTTCGCCTGTGGTGAGGGCTTGCACCTGCTCGTCGCTCATCGCTTGGATTTGTGAGGTGGTCAGTGAAGCCAGCTGGCTGGGCTTGTTGCCCGCTTCTGGCGTGACGCTGAGGCTGGCAATGACCTCGGTGGAGAGGGCGGCAAAGGTGTTGACGTTGAGGGCAGCGACCTTGGCCGCGCTCATGGCGCCAACTTGGTCGGTGGTGATGGATGCCGCTTGGTCTTCGGTGAATGCTGCAACTTGTGTGGCAGACATGGCGGTGATCTGAGCCACGCCCATACCAGCAACCTGCTCGCCGGAGAGGGCGGAGAGTTGGGCCACAGAGAAGGCAGCCATTTGGTTGGTATTGCCGTCAGCCGTGGAGTGGCTGAACATGGCGATTTGCTCGGCGCTGAACTTGGTGATTTGGCCAGGAGAGGGCGGGGGGCCATCTGCCATGACCTTGGAGCGACCGTGCGGCGCTTTGCGTGAAGCGGCAACGGTTTGAACGCCTGAAGAATCGACGGTCAGTGCCTTGATTTGGTTAGCGGTCAAGGCTTTGATTTGATCTTCGCCCATGCCTTGGATGATTTCGTCATCCAAGTTGCTGATTTGTGCGGCACTCAGGCTTTGAATTTGTGCCTTGCTCATGGCATTGAACTGATCAGAGCTCAAGGTATTGAGTTTGCTTGCACTCAATCCCAGCAGGTCTTTGCCGTCAATGGCGCCCACTTGGTCGGTACCCATGGCCGCCAGTTGCTCAACGGTTAGCGCTTTGACCTGTTTGTCGGTCAAGTCCGTGACTTGGTCGGTGCCCAAAGCAGCCACAAAGTCGGTGGTGAGGGTGGGAATGGCGGTCAGGCTGATCGCCTGAATTTGCGCGGTGTCCCAACTGGCCACGCCTTCGCTGGAGAGGTTGGAGATTTGCGCGCCACTCAAGGCGGCAATTTGTTTGACATCCAAGCGGCCAACTTGTTCTGCTGTGAAAGCACTCAACTGGTCTTCAGGGTTCAAACTGGCCAATACAGTGCCTTTGAGCGCCTCGACCTGTCCATCGCCAGACAGGGCTGCCCATTGGTCACCGCTCATGCTGGCAGCTTGGTCTGTGCTCAAGGCTGCCAAATGCTCGACCTTGAAGTTGGCTATTTGGTCGGTGCTGAGCGTGGCCAGTTGTTCACCGGTCAAGCTCTTGAATTGGGCCACCGAGATCTCGCTCATGACCTCAGGGGCGATGGCGGCAAACAGGTCTTTGTTCAGGCCAGCGATTTGGTTGGCTGTGAAGGCCGTTACCTGCCCGGCAGTGATGCTGGCGAATTGGTCGGTACTCATGGCATTGAGCTGTGTCACGCTCAGCGCTGCCAATTGTTTGTTGGTGAGGTTGGCCACTTGACCGTCTTCACCGGTCGTCAGTGCTTGCAGTTGCACATCGGTCAGTTTGGTGACTTGGGCTGGGCTGAGGGCTTGCAATTGGCTGGGTTGGTTGCCTGCATCGCCAGTGGCTTGCGTGCCCAATGCTGCAATTTGTTCGGTGCTGAGTTGTGCAATCACGTCGGTGCGCAGACCCGCAATTTGCGCGGTGCCCATGACGGCAATTTGGTCCACAGTCAAGCCTTGCACTTGCGTGGCCGTCATGGCGCCCACTTGCGCTACGCTCATGTTGTCTACATAGTCGACATTGATGGCGCCAATTTGCTCAGACGTCATCTTGCCCACTTGGGTCACGGTCAAGGCTTTGACCTGTACCTCGGTCAGTGCCGCAATTTGCTCTGAACTCAGGGTTGAAATCACATCGGTTTTGATGGCAACCAATTGCGCTGTGGTGAGATCCGCTACTTGGTCGGTGCTCATGGCCGCCCACTGGTCCGAGCTAAGGCTGCTGATCTGTGCGGTGGTCAAGGCTTCAAGTTGGCTGGGCAACGGCGCTTGTTCGGTGCCTGTCGGTGTGGTTCCCAGCGCTGCCAATTGTTCGCCTGACAAGGCTTTGATTTGGGCCGTGGTGAAGGCGGCAATTTGTGACGCGCTCAAGCCTTCGAAATCGGCCGCATCGATGCCAGTGATCTCGTTGGTGTTGATGGCAATGAGTTGCTTGGTGGTCAAAGCCGCCACTTGGTCGCCCGACAAAGCCGCCAGTTGCTCGGAATCCAGCGCCGCAATTTGCACGCTGCTCAGTGCCGACAACTGGCCTGAGACGGTTTTGTTGTTTTGGGTGGTGTTGAGGGTCAAACTGCCGACTTGTTCAGCGGTCAGTGCTTGTATTTGGCTCACCGACAAGGCCGCGATCTGCCCTGTGCTGAAGTTGGCCAACTGCTCGGTGGAAATGGATTGAAGCTGATGGTCTACCAACGCTGTGACTTGCGCGGGTGCCAAGGCTTTGATTTGGTCTGCGCTCAGCGTGGCCACGTGTTCGTCGGTCAGTGCAGCCACTTGTTGGGTGGAGAACAAGGCAATTTGCTTGGCTGACAAAGCCTCCACTTGGAAGGCCTCTAAGTCTGCGATTTGGCTGGGTTGCAGTGCTTTGACTTGGCCGTCATTGAGCCAACCGATTTGCTCTACATCCAAGCTTTTGATTTGCTCGGTGTCGAAAACCGAAATTTGGGTTGGCTTGAGCCCGCCCAATTGGACTTTGTTCAGCGCCTGAATTTGCTCAGGTTTGAGACCTTTGATGCCTGCGTTGTCGCCAGTCACGCCAATGGCTGCGATTTGCAGGTCAGACATCATAGTGATTTGGTTGACGTCCAGTGCACTGATTTGCTCGGAGGAGAGGGCTTGTACTTGGGCAGTGGTCAAGGCCTTGATGTCCAGCGATTCGATGGCCGCAATTTGCGCGGTACCCAGTGCCGAGACTTGGGCGGCGCTCAGCCCCACAATTTGTGTGGATGACAAAGCCACGATCTGGTCGGTGCTGAAGGCTTGCAGGTCTGCCGCTTCAAAACCGATCATTTGCTTGGCGGTCAGGCTGGCAATTTGTTCGGTTTTAAGGTAGCTGATTTGGTCTTCAACCAAATTTTTCAGCTGGTCAGTGGTCAAAGCCTGTACCTGGGCGGAGCTCAGGCTGGAAATCAGGTGTTCATTGGCTTGTCCAAACACGGTTTTGTTGATGGCGCCAATTTGGGTGCCTTTGATACCCGCGAGTTGATCGTCGGTCAGGGCATTGATCTGTCCCTCGGACATGGCCCCCACCTGGGCGGTGGACAAGGCGTTGAGCTGCGCCACCGTCATGGACGCCACTTGCGAGGTACTGAAATACGAGATTTGTGTGGGTGTGAACAGTTTGAGCTGTGCCGCGCTGAAGCTGGGTATCAAATTGTCAGAAACCGCTTGAACCTTGGTCTGGTCTAAGCCCTGAATATCCGCCAATTTAAGCGCCATGACCCCTGTGGCGTTGGTGGGGGGCCAAGTGGTGGTTGACATCACCACGGGCGTGGCTTTCGCATGGCGACTGCTGAGGGCCTGGTTGCCGAGTTGAATATGTGATGTCATGGTTGGCCTTTGAAAGTTGTATCCATTGCGTTCTTTGCGCCAATTCGCACATACACGAGGCATGGGCTTATGGCTGGTCTTATGTGTTTCGGCCTGAAACCACAAAGCTTGAGTCGCCATGGAAGAAAAAACCGAACAAAACTTTGCCATCTTCTTTTGAACTCTTTTAGGCTCTTTTCTATAAATTAAAGATTCTTTAGGTGTATGAATTGGCGATTTTTTGCCGCTTGTCCTCGGCCTTGGCGGCAAAAACATGCGCTTTTAACGGGTGGCACCGTTTTTGCTAAATGGCTGTGAGAGTCCATGGCAAGCATGGCATGGGCAATTTTTCAGACTCTTTCGCAGGAACCCACATGACACTCATTCAAGAATTGATGAACCAAGCAGCCACTGGCAGTTTGTTGAACACATTGACGATCAAGCGCTTCAGCCCCGCTGAAATTCGCGAAACCATTCAATCCTTGGTGGCTACCGAGCAAATCGAATTGGCCAATGCCTTGGGCGACGCTGGTATGAGCCTGTATCCCGACAGTGAAGATATTTTGGCCATCACCAGCTTATTGGCCATGATGAACCAGGATTGGCCTTTGGCCGTGGAACTGCTTGAAGACTTGATGAAGAAGCAGGGCAATACCACCCCTCCCTTCACTTTTGTGATGTTTGTGCGCGCTTTGCGTTGCAACCTCGACCCAGCCCGTGCCTTGGAAGTGGCCAATCAAGGGCTGGCCCTGTATCCGCAGCAAGTGGAATTGTTGGCAGAGAAGTTGTCCTTGGACGACTACAGCGATTCCATGATGCCCACGGTATTCAGTCACCAGTAAGCGGCAAGGTATTTGCCGCCGGCAATTCGGCGGCAATCACTTGCCACCTCAACAACCAACCCTTGCCAGTGAATACTTAAATGAACACTTTGATGCTTTTAATGGCCTTACTTCATGTCGAAAAAGGCATCAAAACAAATTGGCACGGGATGTGCTTAGTCAGTTGCAAGTTTGATTGACCAAGAAAGGTCAGGAGAGAAAAATGGCAGTAATTAACACCAACGTCAAAGCGCTGTTCTCACAGATGGCTTTAAAAAACACGGGCCTTGCGCAAAGCACAGCCATGCAGCAATTGTCGACAGGCAAGCGCATCAACTCTGCACGAGACGATGCCGCCGGTATGGCCATTGCCACACGGATGACGCATCAAATACGCAGCTTGAACCAAGCCGTGCGCAATGCGGGTGACGCCATCTCCTTGATTCAAACCGCTGAGGGTGCAACCAACGAAATCACCGACATGATGCAACGCATGCGTGAGTTGGCGATCCAGGCGGTCAACGACACCAACGACAGCGCCCAACGCAGCTACCTCGACTTGGAGTTTCAGCAGCTCAAACAACAAATTGTGCAGATTGCTGACAACACCGAGTGGAACGGTTTCCCTGTGTTGAACGGCAAGGCTGGTGAACAAGTCGGTGAAATGCCTGTTTACAAAGCCACCTCGAACGACGCTTTTGGCAATGTTTTGTTAAGCCCCACCACCACCCGTGTCATTGAAGGCGCTGGTTCGGGTGAGCAACAAGTGGTGTCTATCAATACCACTGGCATTCCCAGCGATGGTTTCGCCGATAAACGCACTTTCAAATTTGCAGGCGAAAACATCAGCTTGGAATGGAATGACATCAATGACGGCAGCGGTGCCGTTGACCCTGCCAAGTTGGCCGCCCAAATTCAGACGCAATTGCAAGCGACCGAACAATTTGGCGCGGGCTCTGGCCGCACCGTGGCGGTCGATGGCGCAACCAATCAACTCGTCATCACCTATTCCGCCAATGACGGCGATGTGCATGACATCCAATTGACAGACAAATCCAATGATGGGTATTTTGTGCTGGACCCCGTCGTGGTCAGTCGCGATGCGATTACACAGACCCAAGAAAAATTTGACAACAACGGCCGTTTTCTGCGCAGCGGCAACCTGGTGATCGAGCATGTCGACACCAACAACGATGGCACCCGTGACATCAAGGCCACGTTTGTCACCCCCGATAACAAAAGTGTGAATTTGGTGGGCAGTTTCGATTCCACCAAAGGCACGGTTACCTTTGACGCCAAACAAGGCATCAACAGCTCGGTCATCTCTGACAACCTGACATACTTCTTGAAAGACTCGGTCAGCTCGGTGTTTGACGGCAGCAATGCCAATGCAAACGGCGATTTCACCAACGACTTGCTTGACAGACACTTTAAATTGTCGATTGACGTCTCTGGCAGCATCCCTGCCATGCGTGCAGGCGACTTGCTCATCAACGGCGTTGAAATTGGCGGCTCTTTTGCAGTCGATGACCCGTTCTCTCCCATCAACAACGCAGCCGGTTCGGCGATTGCCAAGGCAGCAGCGATCAACCGCAAAGCCGCGGTAGGTTCAGGCCCCGTGGGTGAGTCGCAGTCTGTGACTTTCTCTGGCAACCCCATCCCAGGTGTCATCACCGTCGGTGGTGTGAGTGTTGAACTCACGGCCATGGACAACACGCCCGCATTGGCTACCGCCAAAATTGCGCAAGCGATGCGCACCAGTGCACAGTTTGGTGAAGGCTCAGGCCGCACCGTGTCGTATGCCCCAGGCAGCACTGTGATCAATGTCGACTTTCCCGTCACCGATGGCGAAGTCAGTGCCATTGATGTGCAGCAGCGCGACACCAATTTGGCCAGCGTGACGGACACCACCCGCCGTTTCAGTTCATCGTCCAGCGGTACTGGCGTGTTTGCCAAAGTGAATGAGAACATCTTCACGGGTAAGTCCATGAGCGGTAATTCCGTCGTCTCGGGTGTGGTGTTTGTCAACGGCGTAGCCTCGGCAAAAATTGAAACCTTGATGAACAACCCCCGCGATACCCGTGCCAATGTGGTTCGCGCCATCAACCTCATCAGCGACAAAACAGGCGTGAAAGCGGTAGATACCGGCTCAGATTTGCTGGGTGTCACGCTGACGGCTGCAGACGGTCGCAACATCGAAGTGACTTTTGAAACCACGGCCACTGCCAAAGAATTTGGCAACCGCATTGGTATGCGTGAAGGTGTGCAAAGCGCCACGATTTCGTTGGAATCCAAGATTCCCAACGCGGTGGTCTTGACCAGCTCGGCCGTGGGCGACATTTCACGCGTGGGTTTCCTTGAGGGCAACTACAGCAAAAACCAGGCGGTCTTCAATACCAAGGAACGTCCTTTGGTGGACCCCGCTGTCAAGCAAGTCAGCAGTTTGACTTTCACGGGTCCTGCCACTGCCGATGACAAATTCACCTTGGTGGTCAACGGTGAAGAACACACCATTACCGCTACTGGTGGCGAAAGCGCCCAAGAGTTGCGTGACCTGATGGTTGCGGAGCTCGACAACGACCAAAACGTGGAAGTGCTCAAAGGCAATACCGTGGGTGAATTGATCATCCGCGCCAAAACCGCTGGGCGTTCTTTCACTGCCGCAACAGCCATGGTTCCTGCGGCAGACCCGCCTACCGCCGATATATCTGCGGTTCAGGTTGAAGTTGAAAACAAAATTTCGCCTTTCAAATCATTGGGTACCGATGACTTGGAGATCAATGGTGTGAAAATTCGCGCCACCAATTCAGCCGACGACATCGACTCCAACCAAGTGGCCAGCAGCAGCAACCCTGCAGCCAGTGCCATCGCCATGGCCCATGCCATCAATACCCACAGCTCTGAAACAGGTGTGCGTGCGATTGCCAATCCCGTGGTGTTGAAAGGTGGTCACACCTCGACAGGATCGACCAAACTTGAAACCAGGGACGCGCCACCCAACAACGTGAAGGCGGTTAACCAACCTGAAGGTTTCCAGTCGCTGTACCTGAATGGCACCGAAATCAAGGTGGAATTCAAGGCGGATGACACCCCCTCAGACCGTCGAATCAATTTGGTTCGGGCCATCAACACCTACTCTGGCACCCACGGCATTGTGGCCACCGACAATGGCAAGGGCTTGACCTTGGAAGCTCCCGATGGCCGCAACGTGTCTGTCTGGTACGACGCCAGCATTGAAGGCCTGTCACCAGCCAGCTTTGGTTTGGAAGAAGGCAATTCAGAAAGCCAAATTTCCAAGGTGAAGATGGGCGGTAGTACTATTGCTGTAGGCGATACGCTGTCTGTCAACATCAACGGCACCACCATCACCACCGATCCAACAACAGATATGCAGACACCGGCAGGCATGGCTACAGCCATGATGACCGCCATCAATTCCGCGATCGCTGCCAGTGTGGCTTTGGACGCGGATTCGACCACCCCTCCGTCTGATCGCACCCATTTAAGCAACTTGATTGCTTACATCGACCCTAACGATGCCACCTCGGTGTTGGTGCAATCCAAAGTGCCTGGTTCACCTTTTGTGATGTTGGGTGCGGCGGCCTTGAACACAGGCTCGGACCAAACCTTGTCCATTGGCACATTGCGCGACAACAGTTTTGGCAGCAACCAAATCACCGGTATCGTGGCCGCCAGCGAAAACTCCACAGATGCCCGAACCGTCTATGGCACGGTACGCCTGATTGCCACACCCGCCCAATTGCCTGCTTTGCCCGGCACGGACGGCAAAGCACCAAACTTGACGGGAATCTCTGGCAAACCCATCACCATCAAAACCGGTGATGACGGCTTCGGCTCCGCCAGTAACTTTGCAGATTTGGGTTTCTCTGTCGGCAGTTTTGGCGGACGTTCAAGCTCAGACATGGATCCTCCTCGGGTTGGCCGACTGGCTTTCCAAGTGGGCTCGTCTGCCCGTCAGATGGTCACCATCGATTTGGCCGATTTCGGTAAAGGCGGTCCCATCACTGGTGAAATCACTGGCGACGTGGATCAGGCGGTAGAAAACCGTGCCGTGCGCATCAACACCCGAGACGGCGCGACCGCTGTGCTCAACCTGTTGGATGAGGCGATGGACAAGGTCAATGCCACCCGAGCGACCATGGGTGCGGTGATGAACCGTCTCGACCATGTGATCAACAACTTGACCAATGTGTCTATGAACATGTCTGCATCGCGCAGCCAGATCGAAGACGCAGATTACGCTTCGGCATCCACCGAATTGGCCAAGACGCAAATCATGCAGCAAGCCGCGACAGCGGTGCTGGCCCAAGCCAACACCAGCCAACAGTCGGTCTTGAAATTACTGGGTGGTTGATAAAGCCTTGAACTGAGTATTTGTTTGGGGCCACATGAACAACGCACATTCACACGAAAGTACGACACAAGCGCCCAATTGTTGGCAATGTCGGCACTTTGCCATCAGTTGGGATCCCAAGGTCCCCTATGTGTGTCGGATGATGGGTTTTAAGAGCCGAATGGTGCCTTCTTTCGAGGTCTTCAGAGCTGATGGCAACCATTGCAGGGGTTTTGCGCCCAAAGCCGACGTGCAGAAAGAAGAAAAAGTCGTGCCTATTCAGCGCAGCGTCAAACCCACGTCGCGTTTTGTGTGGAAAGCCTGAGCCCTTTCTGTCGAAATGCCGACTAATTACATTAAAGTGTTATTTTTAAAGCGATTAAATTTAACAATAGAACCATAAAGTAGCCACATATAAAGCTGGCACATGCATTGCTTATCAACCAAACCTTTGTTACTGGTTGATCAATGTGAAACCTACCACTGTTAACGCCCTTCAAGCCGTCTGGTTGGACCCCTTCAGTTCTTTGGGTGAGTCCGAGCAAACCCAACTGAGTGCATATGGCATAGAACTCAATGCCATCAACACCTTGGGTGACTTGACTTTGGCATTGCGACGCGCACATGTGCTGGTGATCCGGTTGGGCGACAGCGCAGACCTGTTGCGCGAAGTGCAAACATTGATTGGCCAGTTGGGATTCAATACACCGGTGATTTGCCGCGTTGAACGCCGTCGCATGGAAGTGGCTGTGGACGCGATGCGCTACGGCGCTTTGCATGTATTGCCTGCAGACGAGTGGAGCGAAGATGCATGGCGCTTGGCTACCGAGAGCCTCAACACCGACAAGAACAAACCCCGCAGCTATGTGTTTGTCGACCCCATCAGCCAACATTTGCTGGCTTTGGCACAACGCGTTGCGCAAACCGAAGTGGCGGCCTTGTTGGTGGGCCCAACGGGCGCGGGTAAAGAAGTGTTGGCCCGTGTGTTGCACGAGTCATCGCTCAGAGCCAAGGGCCCCTTTGTGGCCATGAACTGTGCTGCATTGCCAGAGCATTTGATTGAAGACATGCTGTTTGGCCACGAAAAAGGGGCTTTCACAGGCGCACACAAAGAGCACAAAGGTTTGTTCGAGCAGGCCCAAGGTGGCACGGTGTTCTTGGATGAAATCGGCGAAATGCCTATTCAGTTGCAAGCCAAGTTGCTGCGCGTGCTGCAAGAGAAAAAACTCAACCGCTTGGGCAGTGAAACACCGATTGATTTGGATGTGCGCGTGATTGCCGCTACCAACAAAGATTTGCGCCAAGCCATCCAAGACCGTGAGTTTCGCGAAGACCTGTATTTCCGTATCAGCACCTTCCGCTTGCGGATTCAACCACTGAAAGAGCGTACGGGCGATATTTTGCCTTTGGTCGCACAGTCCTTGTCACGCCACACCAAGGGTTCCGTGCCTTTGTCTGTGAATGCACAAGCCCAACAGATGTTGCTGCAATACCCTTGGCCTGGCAATGTGCGTGAACTTGAAAATGTGGTGCAACGCGCCGTGGTCTTGTGCACAGGTCGGGTGATTACACCTTCACACCTGATGTTTGACGACGCCCAATCCATGGACATGTCCTCTTTGCAAGACACCGTGCTGGACTTGGCGCCTACAGCGCCTGTGCCCACACCTGTGACCGCCGAGACCTTGCCAGTGGAAGTGGTGGTTGCCAGCCCTTCCCCTGACAGTTTCATGGCGCCTGCCAGCAGTGACAGTTTGCTGCCACGCGACTTGCTGTCGGCAGTCAAGAGCAGTGAACACCAGGTGATTCTGGCTGCCTTGCAAGCCAGTGAAAGCCGTATCGAAGCCGCCAAGAAATTGGGTATCAGCCCCCGTACGCTGCGCTACAAGTTAGCCCAGTTGCGCGAGCGCGGCATGGCATTGTCCTTCGCAGAGTAATTGAGGCGCACACACCATGATTGATCGAATTTCCGCCGGCAGTGTCAACAGCATGATGGAAACCATCCGTGCTTACCAAAACAAAGCAGCCAATGGTGTTGAACAACTCAACATCAAGCCGCCGGTTGTTGATGACATACAAGCGCCCAAAACAGAGCTGCCCAATTTCACCGAGTCGGTGAAGAACCTGCTCTCCAAAGTCAACGACGTTCAAGTCAAGTCCACAACGATGCAAGAAGCGTATCAACGTGGCGAAGACATTCCCTTGACCGATGTGGTTTTGGGAATGCAAAAGTCTTCCCTGGCCTTTGAAGCGACCGTACAGGTACGCAACAAAGTGCTCAAGGCCTATGAAGAAATCATGAACATGCCGGTTTAACTATTTAAGAGAACACCATGGCCACCGCAAGCGCAACACTCAATACCCCGCTGGGCACCAGCAACAACGCATTGACCACCTCTGACGGCTCCAGCACAGGAACCTCTATGGTGACAAGTGGCACGCCGTTGCGAAGCAACGACTTGGCACGCTCTGTCGCCAACACCGCACTCAGCGACCCCATGGGCATGGTGCGTGATTTGGTACGTCAACCGTCTGTGAAAAAAGCCTTGCCCATCATCGTGATCTTGATGGTGGTGGCGGCTTTTGGCTTGGCCTCCATGTCCATGAAGACGCCAAGCTACCGCGCATTGACCATGATGCTGCCAGAGGCGGATAAACAGTTGGCGATTGAGACCTTGAAAACAGGCAACTTTAATCCGCAAATAGATAACAACACTGGCCAAATCATGGTGCCTGGTGATAAATACCAAGAAGCCCGCATGCTGTTGGCTTCCAAGGGTTTGCCCCGCACCGAAGCCCAGGGCATGGACACCTTGAAAGACATGCCTGCCATGACCACCAGTCAGTTCATGGAGCAGGTTCGTTACAACAACGCCATGGAACAAGAGTTGGCCAAAACCATCTCGCAAATTGCCGGCATCCGCAGTGCCCGTGTGCATTTGGCTGCGCCCAAACAAAGCGTGTTTGTGCGCGACCGCGTACCAACCAAGGCCTCGGTCATCATCACCCGCGCACCAGGCAAGCAAGTGTCGTCGGCCAATGTGCAAGCCATCATCTCCTTGGTGGCTTCCAGCGTGCCTTACTTGGCGCCTGAAAACGTGTCGGTGGTGGACAACTACGGCACCTTGATGAACGAAATGCTGGGTGAAGCGCCTTTGGGTCTCACAGGTGCACAGTTGCAACAAAAGCAACAAATGGAAGACCTGTACCGTACCCGTTTGATTCAATTGCTGGCCCCCATCGTGGGCGAGGTCAATGTCAGCGCACAGGTGAGCTTGCAATTGGATTTCACCCAAGAAGAAATCACCACCGAAGACTTTGACCAACGTGACAAAGGCCCCAAAACCCGCTCTGAGTTGTATGTGGAAGACCGCAACTCCTTCAAGGATGCGATTGGTGTGCCAGGCTCGTTGTCCAACACCCCTCCCAACCCTCCGCAAAATCCCGCATCCTCAGAAACATCGGTGGCGGATCCCAACAAGGGCGTGAGTGAAAAAGGCGTGCAAGTGGTGGCGCGTTCCACCAAGAACTATGAGCTTGACCGTGCGGTTCGCCACACCAAAAGCGCCATGGGCAATATCCAAAAATTGGGCGTGGGCGTGCTGATCAATGAACGTCCTATCCCGCCAGGGACCAAGGTGGAAAAACCCGCCGATGGTTCACCTGCACCCACCACCATTCCTTACACCCAAGAAGAACTCGACCGTTTGAACCAATTGGTGCGCGGTGCGGTGGGCTTTAATGACAAACGTGGCGACGTCGTCACCGTGGTGGCTACCCGCTTTGAGCCAACAATCGACCCTGATGCCGTGCCTTGGTACAAAGACGAAGCATTGGCTTCACTGGCCAACAGCGGTGTGGTTGCGGCCTTGTTCCTGACATTCTTGTTGTTCGTGGTTCGCCCCATGATCAAGAAACTCAACAAACCCGAGATCGACCCTGCCAGCTTGGCCGCCGCCGCCTTGGCCGCAGCCTCCGCCGAAGCCGCCAGTGCAGAAAAAATGCGTGCAGAACGTATCGCTGCAGCCGAAGCCGAAGCGGCGGTTCGAGCCACCCAAGAACGCATGGCCCGCGAAGAAGCCGAAGAGAATGCACGCAGAGCCAAAGAAGAAGAACTCTTGCAATTGCAAATGGCCGAAGAAGCCTCCGCTGCCGAAGCTGTGCGCATGGCCGAAGAAGAGGCGGCGCGTGAAGCCGAGCGCTTGGCCGCAGCCAGCGAGCAAGCCGAGGAGCCTACCGATGTTGAACTTGCAGAGGGTGAAACCTTGGAAGACCTCAAAGCACGCATGGGCAACCTCAAACCCAAGAAGCAAGCCATTCCCGCCGATTTGCTTAACAATGCCAATTCGTATGACGATAAAGTCGCACTGATTCGCATGATCGTGTCAGACAACTCCGGCCGTGTGGCTGGCGTGATGCGCGGCATGATCGAAACTTGATGTGAACCTTGATGAAGATTGAGAAAACCAGGAACCAACATGGCTGATAACGATTCGATTCAATGGACACCAGAGTTGCGCGCCGAAATGGCCGCGATGACGTCCACCCAACGCGCTGCAGTGCTGATGCTCTTGCTGGGCGAAGAACAAGCCGCAGAGATTGTGAAATACCTCAGCCCCAAGGAAGTTCAAGCTTTGGGAGCTGCCATGGTGCAAGCCTCTAGCTTGTCGCAAAACGCGGTCAACGTGGTGCTAGACCAGTTTGTCGATATGCTGAAAAAACAAAACAGCGTGGGACTCGGTGGCTCTGACTATGTGGACAAAGTCATGCGCTTGGCTTTGGGTGACGATAAAGCCAATTCAGTACTGAACCGCATCATGCCTGGTCAAGGTACCAAAGGCTTGGATATTCTCAGCTGGATGGATCCGCGTTCGATTGCCGAGATGATTCGCACCGAGCATCCGCAAGTGATTGCCATTATTTTGTCGCTGCTGGAAACCAGTGTCGCTGCCGACGTGTTGGTCTACCTGCCCCCAGAGGTGCGACCAGAGGCGATTCAGCGTGTGGCCAGCATGGACACGGTGCAACCCTCCGCCATGGCCGAGCTTGAACAAATCATGAAGCAGCAGTTCGCCAAGAGCTCTTCTTCCAAGTCCTCCAGTTTTGGGGGTATCAAAGCCGCTGCCGACATCATGAACAAAACCAAAACCGATTTGGAACGCTCGGTCATGGATGGTTTGGAAGAACTCGACGTCGACTTGATGCTCAAAATCCAAGACCAGATGTTCACCTTCGATAACTTGGTGACCGTCGATAACAAAGGTATCCAAGTGTTGATGCGCAATGTCGAGCCCGATCAGTTGATGGTGGCACTCAAAGGTGCGCCAGACGAGGTGTTGGCGCGGTTCTTGGACAACATGTCCGAACGTGCCCGCGGTATGTTCAAAGACGACATGGACGCACGCGGACCTGTGCGTGTGGCCGATGTGGAAGACGCCCAAAAGAAAATCATGCGTCTGGCACGCAAGCTCTCGGACACCGGCGAATTGATCTTGGGTGGAGCCGATTTTGTTTAAACCCGATACGCATCAGCCTGCACCCAGGCATTGGCTTCACGATACGTGGTTGCACTCGTCGGACAAACTCACCGCGCAGTTTGGTGAAGTGGATTGGGCACAAGTGCCCAAACTTGACTTTGCCTCGGTCTTGTTCAAGCAATTGGCCATCCCCGAGTCTGCCAAAGTGTTTGACAACAGCGATGGCTTTGTTTTAGAGACTTTTGGTTCGCCCTTGCCTACGCCGCGATCTGCAAAGAAAAGCGATGTGGCAAACCCAGAACCTGAAGAGCTGGCCGTCCAAGCAGTTGACACAGGTGTTGAAGTCGCAGCCCCCCCGAAAGCCGTTGCGGCCACAGAAAAGCCCGACCCTTCGGTTTTGTACGGTCACGAAAGTTTTTGGGCCAGTGCCAACCCCGATATTTGGGACGCCCTGGGTGATGAAAGCCCAGAAGATGCGCGTTTTAATTCGGCCGATTGGGCTGCTGCCCGTGAGGCTGCTTACCAAGAAGGTTTTGCGGCAGGCCGTGCCGAAGGTTATGAGGCAGGTCATGCCCAAGGACATGCCCAGGGCAAGTCAGTCGGTTTGACGCAAGGCCAGAAAGACGGTCAGGAAGCTGCCCAATCGCAAGCACAAGCGGCACAAACCCAAGCCTTGGATGCACAACGCCATGAAATCATGTCTGTGCTGGATGACCAAAAGCAGCTGCTCCAAGAAGTGACAGACAAATTGCAGGCGTTGAGCGATAACCCACAGGCTTTGTTTGAACCCTTGAAACGTTTGGCCTTGCATATCAGCGAACACATGGTGTTGGCTGAACTCAATCTCTCAGGCCAAGCCATTGAGCGTTTGGTGCAGCGGTGTTTAGATGAAATCGATTTGCACGGTCAATCGCAGGTGGTGATTGAACTCAACCCCCAAGACAAAGCGCGCTTGCAGGAAATGGCTGGCGATGTGATGGGCCAAATGCAAATCCAAGCGGTTTCTAGCTTGCAACCCGGCAGTGTGCGTGTGCTGGTCAACGATACGCAAATCGAAGATTTGGTGCAAAACCGCATGCAAACCTTGGCCAACAGTTTGTTGACCCAACCCGAGGCATGGCGCGAGGAATCCGTCTTTTTCCGTCAACCCTTGGCGCAACGTGAAGGTCAGGCGCAAGACGTCGCAGAACGCGTCACCTACCAAGATCCGTTAACCGATAACGATTCCGATATTTTGGACGGGGATACCCATGCTTGATTTCACCAACATTGCGTTGCGCACACTCATGTGCCTGGCCTTTTTGGCCTGGGTCGTCAGACCCATGCTGATGTCCATGGTCAGGCGCGAGCCCAACTATTTGGAGTTGGAAGAAATGGCGCAACTCGCTGTCAACAGTGCGTACCGCCAGCAATTCGCCAGTTTTTATTTGCCCAAGCCCGCCGAGAAATCAGCCCTGCCCAAGCTTGAAGAAGTGGCGCCTGAAGCACCTGCCCCGGTGGTGCTCAGTGAAGAGGAGCAACGGCTGCTCGCCGAGCAACAAGAGGCCATGGATTTGCGTTACAAAGGCCACGAGGCAGAATTGGCACGGCGCGCATTGGTGGCACAAGAGGAGGCACAGCGTTTGGCGCACGAAGCCCAGCTGTTGGCCGACCTTGAAGCAGGTGTCGAAGATGAAGGCGATGACGAGTTGAAGAAAATGCGTGAAAACATGAAGAAGCAAAAGAAAAAACCAGTGATTCCCGCAGAACTCTTGGCTGGCAACAGCTACGAAGACAAACTCATGGTGGTGCGTTTTGTTGCCGAACAAGAACAAAACCGGGTGGCCAATACCATTCGATCCATGATTCAGATCACCCCCTAAGCCATGATGGATTTTGCCCAGGAAGTCGAACAAAGCCTCTCAGGCTTGCGCACGCCACAACCGCAGCGCAGCGGTACTTTGGTGCGCTTGGTGGGTATGACCTTAGAGGCCCGTGGCGTGATGGCACCTTTGGGTGCATGCTGCGAAGTGGTGGGTCGCCATGGTCACCGTGTCGAGGCCGAGGTGGTGGGTTTCAATGACAAGGTTTTGTTCTTGATGCCATTCACCGAGCCTGCAGGGGTAGGCCCAGGCGACATGGTTCGCGTGGTCAGCAATTCTTCTTTGGTGAGTTTGGGTCCTGAACTCTTAGGTCGCGTCATTGATGGGCGCTGCCAACCCCTGGACGGAAAACCTGCGCCGGTTTGCAAAGACTTGCTCAGCCTCTTGGGTCGCCCCATCAATCCCATGGAGCGCGGCCCCATCAACAAAATACTTGACGTCGGTGTCAAGGCCATCAACGGCATACTCACTTTGGGTCGTGGCCAACGCCTGGGCTTGGTTGCAGGCTCTGGTGTGGGTAAAAGTGTGTTGTTGGGCATGCTCACGCGGTTTACCAAAGCCGATATTGTCATCATTGGTTTGATTGGCGAGCGTGGCCGCGAGGTGCAAGCGTTTATTCAAGAGTCATTGGGTGAAGAGGGTTTGGCCAAATCTGTCGTGGTTGCGGCACCTGCCAATGTCTCGCCGGTGTTGCGATTAAAGGCCACCCACCTCACCCATGTCATCGCAGAATATTTTCGTGACCAAGGTAAAGATGTGCTGATGCTGTGTGACAGTTTGACGCGTGTGGCCCATGCCCAGCGAGAAATTGGCCTGGCCATTGGCGAACCACCGACCGCCAAGGGTTACCCGCCCTCGGTGTTTGGTTTGTTACCCAATTTGATTGAACGCGGTGGCGTAGGCCGGCATGGACATGGATCGATCACCGCCATCTACACTGTGTTGGCTGAAGGCGATGACGCAGCCGATCCGATCGTGGACATTGCACGTGCCTCTTTGGATGGGCAGGTCATGTTGTCACGCAAACTGGCCGACTCTGCGCACTATCCAGCGATTGACTTGACCGGTTCTATCTCTCGGTTGATGCAAACCTTGTTGAGCAGTGAAGACTTGCGCTTGTCCAATAAATTGCGCAGACTGTGGTCCCTATACCAGCAAAATGTCGACCTGATTCAGGTGGGCGCCTATGAACATGGCTCCAACCCAGAATTGGATGAAGCGATTCGCTTGAATGACCGCATTGTCAATTTTTTGCGGCAAGATATGCACATCAGCCAGGACTACGACGTGACGCGTGCGCAATTGCGTGAGTTGCTTAACCAATCTTGATGGAACGACACAATGCAGGTTCGCAGTTGTTGGGCAGTACTGACCAAAAAAGCCAAGGATACCGAGGAGATATTGGTTCGTTCGTATGCCGAGGCCCAAAAGAAATTCCGCGCATTGCAAGAAAGCCGTGAACGCATGGACACGCTGCTCGCCGATTACAAAAAGCGGGCGTTTGAAGCACAAGCCGCGCTGCACAGCATGGCAGATGCCACCAACCAACGTCAATTTGTCTTGCATTTGCAGGACCTGGTCAACCGCATAGACGCAGACGTTGCCAAAGCCTCGGCAGAATTGGAAGGCATCAAACTGGCCTTGTTGCAAGCCACTCACCAACGCATGAAGATGGAGACCATGCAAGAAAAGGATGAGAAAGCGGTCAAGACCTGGGAGCGCAAACGCGATCAAAAGGAAATGGACGCCTTGGGTTTGACGCTGTTTAACCTGAAGAGTTAACCCAGCCAGCCTCTAACCAATGCCAATAGTGCGGCTTGAAGGCCCATGCCATCAAGGTGGTTGGCGTGTGGGGCGCAAACACGCCCGAGGTTGCATGGTCGTGCCATACCCCTTTCGCATTCAAACGTGTCAACAAACTTTGCGCGGCGACGTCTAAGGTTTGAATACGCCCGTCGAGTTCCACTTGCTCGCTGTTGTCGCCGGTGGCGTTTAAGCGCTTGAGCGCACAGGTTTGTACCAAGGGCAAGGCCATGTCTGTATCGACAGGGCCTGAGTAAACATCATGCAAACTTCCCCACGACCGTCCTTGCATCAACTGCTTGAGGTGGCGCAGTTGACGCTCAGCAATGTCTTCGTCGCCCAAGCGCACACTGACCTGCCCCAACACATTGTCAAACCACAAACATGCGTTGGGGTGATCTTTCAGGAGTTGCGGCAAACCTGCAATCGCATCTTGGCGATGGAAACGAAGCTGTGTTCCGTGTTCGCGCAGCACTTTGCCATGACGCACACCAAACAAGAAGGGCACCAAAGGGTCGATGTCAAAGACATCCACCTCTTTGAAACGTGTCAACCACGGGGTGGGCAACATCCAACCAGCGCTGGGGCCAATCAGCAACAAATGCGTTTGACGGGGCTCGATGCCGGCCAAGAATTGTGCGATGCGTTCACGCGTAGGCAGCCAGCGGTTCAAGGAGCGCAGTGCATGCACGTGCCAGTTCAACCCCCCCGTACCACCGGCATTGGCGAGATCGCGTATCCAAGTGGCCCAAGCCAAATTGGGTGAGGGCTTAGTGTTCACACACCACCTTGAACATGGTGAACACAGGCGAATGTGGCGGCACCGCCTGCCATTGGTCAAAAATACCTTCGCTGGTCAGTGCTTCTCCGCCCAAGTTGTGACCGCTGTACAAGGCCATGGAACGGGTGCGCACTTGGCGTTTGCTGCATTCCATTTCCATCAGCGCTCGGCTGGAGAGATAAGTTTTACCTTGGGAAGATTTTTGCGGTTCACGGTAATCCAACATGGTCCAGACGCGACGCAGCGAGCCGTCCTTTTCAATGGAGGCGCGGTCGATGCCGTAAGTGCCCAGGTCGGCGAGTCCCAAAGCGACCCAGTCGGCAGCGCTTGCGCTCAAGGACAAGGCCAGCAAAGTCAAGCAAACCAATAATTTGTATGAATGATCAAGTTTTTTCATGAATTGACGCTTCCGCGTGGATAATGGGGAACCATGCCAAACCAAGACTGGGTTCAGTATTCTCTCAGTATGACATTCGTCTTGTTGCTGTTGGCGGCGGTCCTTTGGTGGCTGTCGCGTCGCAACAAGGGCTTTCTCCTCCCTTCTGCCAAACGCCGAATTCAAATTCTAGAGGCCTACCCCATGGGCATGCGGCACAAGTTGTTGCTGGTTCAAGTGGACTCTCAGAGGTTGTTGTTGGCGGTCAACCCCAACGATATTCAAACACTGCACGCATGGCCGGCAGATTCTTCCCCCCCCGTTGAGCAAGGTGTTTCCGATGCGCACTAAACATGGATGGTGGTGCTTAGCACTGTGGTTACTGGTCATGGTATTGCCCGATGTGGCCATGGCACAGGGCTTGCCCTTGGTGACGGTCAACAGTGGCAAAGCCGGGCAACAGTACAGCATGACGATGCAACTGTTGGGCTTGATGACGGTATTGACCGTCTTGCCTTCTTTGTTGTTGATGATGACCTCGTTTGTGCGCATCATCATTGTTTTGTCGATCTTGCGTCAGGCATTGGGTACGGGGCAAACGCCACCCAATACCGTATTGGTAGGTTTGGCTTTGTTCCTGACCTTGTTCATCATGTCGCCTGTGTTTGATGAGGTTTACAGCAAAGCGATTGCGCCTTATATGAACGGCACCATGCCGTTTGACAAAGCCTTGGCGGTGGCGGAGGTGCCTGTGCGTAACTTCATGATGCTGCAAACCCGTGAAGACGATATTGCGATGTTCATGCAAATTGGTCAGAAAAAAGAAATCGCCAGCGCAGCGGAAGTGCCTTTCACCACGCTGGTACCTGCCTTCATGACCTCTGAACTCAAGAGCGCATTCATGATCGGCTTCATGATTTACATCCCTTTCGTGGTGATTGATTTGATTGTGGCCAGTGTGTTGATGTCCATGGGCATGATGATGCTGTCGCCCATGATCATTTCCATGCCATTCAAGTTGATGCTGTTTGTGTTGGTCGATGGGTGGACGCTGGTCATGGGTTCACTCGCATCGAGTTTTATTTACAAGTGAGGTAGCAATGGACACATCCATGGTGGTGGATTTGGGGCGACAGGCTTTGTGGATGACGATGCTGATTTCTGCACCCATGTTGTTGGTGGCTTTGGTGGTCGGTTTGGTGGTAGGTATTTTCCAAGCGGCCACCTCTATCAATGAACAAACCTTGAGCTTTATTCCCAAGCTCTTGTCGCTGGGATTGACAGCCGCCATTTTTGGCGGGTGGATGATCAATAGCTTGGTGGACTACACCAAGATTTTGTACGGCCGCATTCCCGGTTTGTTTGGTTAGGCTGCGATGAACCTAGAGATGCTCAATCTGCTGGACAGGTTTTTTGCCTTGATCTGGCCCATGCTGCGCATTTCTGCTTTTTTGGCCTTCTCGTCTATTTTTTCTGTTCGGGCGGTGAGTCTTCGCATACGTGTCTCCATTTCCATCGTATTAACCCTGTTCCTGTCCTTGCACATGGACATTCCGCGCATTGACCCCATCACCGCAGAAGGTCTCAAGGAAATCGTGAACCAGTTGTTCATTGGCTTGGTAATGGCCATGATCATGCAATTGGCCAGTTCCAGCATTGTGGTGGCGGGCCAAGCGGTGTCGGGCTCTATGGGCTTGTCCATGGCGAACATGGTCGACCCCTCCATGGGTAACGTGCCAGTCATTTCACAGCTCTTCACCATCTTGGGCACCTTGGTGTTTTTGTCCATTGGCGGACACTTGATTGTGTTTGGTCTGTTGCTGGAATCATTTACCTTGTTTCCCATCGGCAAAGACTTTATGTCGCAAGACTTGCTGGGCAAAATCACCGCATGGGGCGCGCTGATGTTTGTCTCTGCTTTGCTGATTTCTCTGCCGGTGGTGATTACCTTGTTGTTTGTCAATATTGGGGTGGGCTTCATCACCCGTGCAGCGCCCAGTTTGAACATCTTTTCCGTCGGTTTGCCGGCGTTGTTGATCGCAGGTTTTGTGGTGCTGTGGTTGTCTATCCCCAGTGTGGTTCAACGCATAGCTTGGTTGTGGGTGCAAACCTTTGGCCAAATGCGCAGTATCTTGACGGGCGGTTGAGGCCATGGCAGACGATTCCTCCGAACGCACCGAAGAACCGACGGCGCAGCGACTTAAAAAAGCGCGCGAAGAAGGCCAGATTGCCCGCTCGGTCGAGTTGTCTACCGCGGCCATCTTGGTGACCGCTACCATGTTTTTTAGCTTAACTGGCAGTTACATGTTTCACCGTTTGGGTGGTTTGTTCACCTCCCAGTTGCAGTTTGACCGCAAGGTGATGGACAAAGCCGAGTTGCTACCTGCGATTTTTTTCCAATCGGTGGTCGATGGCTACAGCTTGGTATTGCCTGTGATGATTGTGTTGGCGGTGGTGGCTGTCATTTCAACCGTGCTGAGTGGGGGTTTGGTGTTTTCTTTGGGCATGCTGGCCCCCAACTTTGGCAAGCTCAATCCCATGTCAGGCTTGAGTCGCATGTTTGGCACGCGGGCTTTGATCGAGTTGGGTAAATCGATTTTGAAATTTGCCCTCATCAGCTTGATCTTGTGGAATTCGGTGTCCAACAATATTGATGACTTGGTGACGCTTAACCGTTTGGATTTGGGTACCGCGGTTCAGCATGCGGGCACCATGATTTTGGATGCCTGCTTTTGGATGAGCATGGGCTTGGTCTTGATTGCTTTGTTTGATGTGCCATTGCAACAATACCAGGTCAATAAAAAACTCAAGATGACGCGTCAAGAGATCAAAGACGAAATGAAGAACTCCGAAGGTCGTCCCGAGGTCAAAGCCACGATCCGCAGGCGGCAGCGTGAGATGGCCAATAACCGCATGATGTCCAAAGTCAAAGACGCTGACGTGGTCATTACCAACCCCCAGCACTTTGCAGTGGCTTTGAGTTACGACCCCCATTCCGATGGCGCCCCAACCTTGATCGCCAAGGGCACCGATGATTTGGCCCACCGTATCCGCGATTTGGCCAAAGAAGAAGGGGTTTATATTTTTGAAGCCCCTGAACTCGCCCGCGCCTTGTACTTCACCACCAAGCTGGATGCACCGATTCACGAGGCGCTCTACCATGCGGTGGCGCAAGTCATTGCCTATGTGTTTAGCCTGAACCAGTCATATGCGCCTGGTGAAAGCTTTATCAAACCTACCTTGCGTATCCCCGACAATATGCGCTATGACGAAAACGGTTTTCTCTTTCAATGATGAGTCCAGGAAGACGAATCGACCATGAGTGATTTTTACCAAAGCCCTGCAGACAAATTACGGTTTGAAATTTTGCTCAAGTCACTGCGTGAAGGGCGACTTAACTTGGCCATCCTGGGCGATGATGAGGTGGCGCTGACCTATTACGGCAGGCGCATTTTTCAGCATTTGAAAGAGCAGGGCGAGCCACATGTGGAGTTATGGACTTCTGCTGACTCGGAAAAGTTGGTTGATCGCTTCAACGAAATATTGTCTGAACTGACGGTGGACGAAGCGGTCGACAAAGGCAACAAAACTGCACCCAAGCGCTTCATGATCTTCCCAGATACACAGGCCATTCAAGAATTCGAGTTGCAACTGCTCGCGCGCTTGGTCAATGGTTTTCCCGCCAGCAATATCAACCTGATTTTGTTGGTCAATAACCAAAGTGCTTACGAGAAAAAACTGGCCACTTTTGGTAAAAATTTGTTGCAATGGGTTTTGGAGTCTGAAGACCCGACGCCAAGCAAGCCACAGCGTATCGAAACGAGGGATGACTTTTCAGCCAGCCAAAAAACGCAAGCAGCTGGGTTGGACAAAAAATTTAGCTTGCCCCCAGCGCCTTTGCCGCCGCTAGAACTGCCCTCTGAAAAGACGGCCGCCAAAGCCGCACCTGCCTCGGTGGCGCCAGAACCCGGTTTGGCCGATCCCATCGAGCCGGTCATGGGTGAAGAGGTGCCTGTGGGCACCACCTTGAGTGGCGAGGCATTGGCCAAAGAATGGGCTGACAATGCCGCTGCTTCCAAGCGAGGCACCAAAATTGCTGCTATTTTGTTGGTGGCGGTCATTGGCAGTCTGGCAAGCTTTGGGTTTGTCTACCAAGACCTGATTCGCGAGGAGGCCGCGTCTTTGCAAGAGTACTTGGCGGGCAAAAAACCAGCGGCAGTCACAAAACCAGAACCAGCTGCTGCGCCTGCAGCAACCGTTGCCATGTCTTCAAGCAACACGTCTTCGCCGAAATCGCCGGATATTGTGATCAGCGAAAAAGAAGAAGTGGTGAGTCCTGCGCCTGCTGTGACGGCTGCGCCTGCTTCCGCGCCGCAGCCGTCCTCACCCCCACCCGAAGCGGCATCTGCAACGGCGCCTCCACCGGCCGCTGCTGACGTGAAGAAGAAACCAGAAAAACCCGTGGAGAAACCCACAGAGACAGTGGCTGACAAGACCGCGGGTGCAGACGATCCCGCATGGGTGGTGAAACTCGATGCCGATTCTTGGGTGTTGCAGCATGGGGCTTTTGATAGCTTGGCCGAGGCCAGGGCATTTCAAGCCAACTCCAGTTTGTTCAAGTCGGCACAAGTTTTGTTTAGCCAGCGAAAGAACAGTAAGTCGTTCTACATCGTCTTGACAGGTCCTTATGCCGATAAAGCCACCGCAGAGGCTCAAATACGACAAAACCCCGCCATGGCCAAAGCCTGGTTGCGCACATCAAAGTCGTTAAAAGCTCAGTTTCAGGACTGACGATGTCAAGCATCTTTCAAGTTATGCGTTTTCCAGTCGACTTCATCTGCGGAGAAATGTAATGAGCAGTGAAGATACTTTTGACGACAAGCCTGTGGCTGACATTGATGAAAGCGCCGTGGCCAAGGCGCTGGACAGCGAACATGTGTTCGAGCGCAGCAGTGCGCCACCTTCAAACCCCATACCCTCAGCATCGAGTACCGACGCCTTCCCCGACGAACCTGAACCTGAGCCTGAACCCATGCCAGAACCCCAGCCACTGGATGCTGAGGTTGTGGATCCTGCACACCCAGACTTGTCTGTCGTTGCGGAAAACGGTCATGCCCCGCAAAGCAGCTATGGTCATACCGACCCTGCAAGTTTGGTTGCTGCAGGCTCTGGTGCGCTCAAAGATGCGCAGCTGGGCCCAGCGCAAACCCAGGCGCTAGCGGATGCGGCGCTGGGTTCTGCGGCTGAAACCCCCCATGCGTCAGAACAGATGGCATTTGGAGAAAAGTCGTCAGAAGGACTGGTTTTGCAACCGCACTTAGCCCATTTGGCTCAAGTTGGACTGGCTGACGCCGATACATGGGGTGAGCAGTTCAAGCCGAGGATAGACAGTTTGCATGCGCAAATTGATGAAGTGAATGTTCGGCTTGACCAATTGACGACACCCCAACGTAAAAACCGATAAGGACAAAAGCCATGGCGCAAGAACAGGAAAACGCAAAAACCGCCGAAGCTGGCGCGGTTTTGGCCGAGCCGTCTGCGCCAGAAATGCTGGAGGGTGAGGCCTTGGCCGAAGCTATCGATACTTTGCAATCGCAGGCATTGGACGGCAGCGAAGTCTCTCGTCAACTCGAAGACCTCACCGGTGTGGTGCTCAGTTCGGCAGAGGTCTCTACCCGCTCGGCGGAAGTCGCTGCCACCATCAGCGAGGAAATGCGCAATGTGATGGTCAAGGTTGATGAGATGGGTAAGCGCAATGTGCTGCATTCGCGCGTCATGCTCATTGGCTTGCTCAGTTTTTTAATGATTGCCGTGGGAAGTTTTTTTGCCATTTCTACCCGCTTGCAACAAAACATTCGCCAACTTGACACGCTGTCGTTGGCAGTGGGCAAGCGTGTGGTCGAACTCGACGCCACATTGGCCGCCTTTGGTGACGCCACCCATGGACTGGGCGATACCACTGAAAAACTCGATGGCATGGAAGAGCGCCAAATCAAGCTGGACAGCAAAGTCGAATCCAAGATGGAAGACTTGACCAAGTTATTCAACAAAATGCCAGATCAAATCGCTGGTCAGGTCAATGGTCAAAGCGAGAAAAGCCTGGATGCGAAATTGCAAAACCTGCAAAAAAGCATTCAAGCGGTAGAAGCCAAAGTGCAGGCCTTGGCAAGTGCCAAAGCCCCAGCCGCTGCACCGCCGCAAAACAACCAAGCCGTGATTGCTGAAATTCAAAAGCTCAAGAAAGACTTGGAGGCCGCATTGGCTGCCAACCAAGCGGCCGCCAAAGCCGCGCGTGAGCAAGAAAAAGCCGCTGAAAAAGCGGCAGAAAAGGCAGCCATCGCTGCCTCGCGCAACCCACCGCTGACCTTACCGGGTACCCCCGAGGGCAAATCCCCCGAAACCAAGGCTGCAGAGGCCAAGGCAGCGGCGCTGAAAGCGGCTGAAGCCAAACTGGCTGAATCCAAAGCTGCTGAAGCAAAAGCCCAAACCAAGGCAGCGGCTGAAGCCAAAGCGGCAGAAGAAGCCAAGGCCGCCGAAGCCAAGGCCAAAGCAGAAGCCAAAGCTGCCGAAGCACGCGCCAAAGCGATTGAAGCCAAGGCCGCTGCCGAGGCCAAGGCTGCTGCAGCGGCAGCCCAGCCGCCAGCAATTCCCCCTCGTGCTTCGCCCAAGGAAGACAGGGTGGTTTTCCCTCGCCCCAATACCGACAATTAAGGCAAGAGTTCCAGCGCGAGCTGTTCTTCTAGCTGAAAGTGCTTGGCGCTGGCCAAAGGCCAAAATTGCGTGAAAACCGCTGGCATGCCTTTAGTGGGTTTTTTCAGCAAACTGCCTTCTGTCAAGCTTGGGTACAGGTCTTCCAATGAGGCTGTTTCATGCGCGCTGACACGCCGCATGATGTGTTTGGCTTGTAACTGGTCTGGCGTTTGAAACCCCGCTGCCTGCAACATTTCTTGCAATGCCACCAAGGTGTGTTGGTGAAAGTTTTTCACCCGCTGGGCTTTGTTGGGCACCACCAAGGCCATTTGCCGCTGGGGGTCTTGGGTGGTTACGCCCGTGGGGCAGTTGCCGGTGTGACAGGTTTGCGCTTGTATGCAGCCCAAGGCAAACATGAAACCGCGCGCACTGTTACACCAATCCGCGCCGAGCGCAAGGGCGCGAGCGATGTCAAAACTGCTGATGATTTTGCCGCTTGCGCCCAATCGAATTTGCGAGCGCAGACCCACACCCACCAAGGTGTTGTGTACCAAGCGCAAGCCTTCAAGCATGGGCATGCCCATGTGATCAGAAAACTCCAAGGGTGCTGCGCCCGTGCCGCCTTCGGCACCGTCAACGACGATGAAGTCGGGTGTGATGCCGGTTTCTTGCATGGCCTTCACAATGGCAAACCATTCCCAAGGATGACCGACACAAAACTTGAAGCCCGTGGGCTTGCCACCGCTCAAAGTACGCAGTTGCGCGACAAATGCCAGCAGTTCGATGGGGGTTGAGAATGCGCTGTGGACGGCGGGGGAGACACAGTCTTGGTCGAGTGGCACGCCACGCGCTTGGGCGATTTCTTCGGTCATTTTGGCCGCTGGTAAAACCCCACCGTGCCCCGGTTTGGCGCCTTGGCTGAGTTTGATTTCGATCATCTTCACTTGGGGCTCAAGGGCTTGACGGGCAAAGCCCTCGGGGTCAAAACGGCCTTGGCTGTCTCGGCAACCAAAATAGCCTGAGCCAATTTCCCAAATCAAGTCACCGCCATGGACGCGGTGGTAACGCGAAATCGATCCTTCGCCCGTGTCATGGGCGAAGCCACCTAGCTGTGCACCTTGGTTCAAAGCCATGATGGCATTGGCACTTAAAGCACCAAAGCTCATGGCGGAAATATTGAACACGCTCAGGTCATACGCCTGGCTGCTTTGTTTGTCGCCAACGCGCACCCGAAAATCATGGCTTTCAATCTGGCTAGGTGCCATGGAATGGGTCAACCATTCATAGCCCTCGCCCATGACATTGAGTTGTGTACCAAACGGGCGTTTGTCGGATTGGCCTTTGGCACGGGCATAAACCAGCGTGCGTTGTGCGCGCGAGAAGGGGGCGGCTTCGTTTTCAGCTTCGATGAAATATTGGCGAATTTCTGGCCGAATGAATTCGAGCAAAAACCGCAAATGGCCCAAGATGGGGTAGTTGCGCAAGATAGCATGCTGGGTTTGCAGCAAATCGTGCACGCCTAGGCCACTGAGCAGCGCAAACAACAGCAACCACCACGACAGCTGACCACCGGCGAGCAAAACCAGCAGGCTTAAACACAGCCCGCCTAAGGCGATGAAAAACGTGGTGTAGCGCACCGGGTAGGGCACGCGAACAGCATCTATGCGCTGGAGGATGTGGGACAGATTGAGCATGGGAAGATCTCCTGGGGCTCCACCCGTCCGAAGGCGTCAGGGTGGTGAGTGACGCAAACGTGAGGCCAATCGTGCTTGCGCCAATGAGGATACCTCAGCACGAAGACGGGCCATGGACAGTTGTTGGTCTGCCGCGCGTTGAATTTCTTGCAAGTCTTTGAGGATGGTCTGGCGCAAGGCATCCAACTCGACATCAATGGTCGATAAACGCTTGCGCAACTCGCGTTGCTGGTTCATGCGCTGACTGAGCAAGCTCACACTGCCCGCGATGACTTTCCAGTTTTGTGACAACTCGTCTTGCGCAGGGCGATTGAGTTGTTCAAACAATTCGCCCAGCAAGGGATCGTGCAGCACTTCGCTGGAGGCTTTGGCGATGGTGGCTGCCGCTTGCTGGTTGATTTCGCTGTAGGTCTGGCCCGCATAGCCTTGTTGCTCATCCAAACCTGCATCAGCGGTGTGATCTGCAGGTGTGGCGTCCTGCATGGGCATGCTGGGGCCATGGGCGAAGTTATGCACTTGTGCCCAGCCCATGCCAGGGTCGTATTGCTTCAGACCCTTGAATGCGAGGAATTTTTCTTCAGCCATGTCTGGACCGCGTGGGTTTTGTTTTTACAACTTGGCCGCGTTGCCGCGTGCCAAGCGTTTCAGAAATTCAGGAATGCCAATTTGCGAAAGAGAGCGGCTGTTCACAATGGCTTCGTCGTTCTCTGCTGTTTTGCGTTGGCGATAGCGTCCCAACACCGAATACTGAGAAGCATTGGGAATGCTCTCCAGCACGCTGGGTCGGGTAGCCACCAGTGGCACGCGAACTCGGCTGGTGTCTTGTTCGGTCAGCTTGGCTGGCGCAGGTTTGCGCGGTTGGTTGGCTTGTGCCATGCGGATTTCACGCGCAGCGCAGATGGCTTCACCGAATTCGCGGAAGGACTCGCCGCCAATGTCTTGGGCATCCATCAAATAGCCACGTTCAAACAAATCACGGGCAGACTGCGATTCCAAAATGGGTGGTGCCAGCATGAAACTGACGGGGAAGCGCTGGCGCGTGAAGACATCTGAATTGAGTTGTTCGTTGAGCACGCGGGTGGGGCAAACCACCAACATGGGTCGGCGCTCGGATGCTGAGTCAAACACCCAGCGGTTGCGATTTAAAAAGCCGGAGGTGGCAGCCAATTCGATTTCGGAGACCGAGGTAGGCACCAGTACCATATCGAATTCGAACATCAATTCACCCGCCAAAGAATCCGACCAAGTCAGGTCGCAAACCAAGATGTCGCATTCACTGGCAGCACGGCGCATTTGCAAACGTGCTTCAAAAATGGGGCGGTTACCGCCTTGGTCGACGGGCAATGCCAAATGCTTGATCACCGCACCGACATCGGGCGCTTGGTTCAGCCATGTACTGGAGGAGCCATGCGGGTCCCAGTCGATCAGGGTCACACCCAAATTCATGGTTCGGCTCAGATAGGCCACCAAATTGGCTGACAGCGTGCTTTTACCTACGCCACCTTTTTGACTTGTGACCAAAATCTTGAATGCCATCTGTCGCTCCAAAAATAACGGGGTGTCGTCCGCAAGGGGCTTGTGCACAACGCAGAAACCAAATGAGGAAATTTCCGTAAGGGGGGATGGATATTAGCTTTTTTTGTGTTTATGTCAAATTTGATGGTTTATTCGCTGTTGTTTTGCTGCTACTCGTATGCCCCGTTCGGCTTTGCCGCACAATCGCTGTCAATGGACAAAATTCGCATCGATAAATGGCTGTGGGCGGCGCGCTTTTACAAAACCCGCTCATTGGCCACAGACGAGATCAATAAAGGCCGTATTGGGGTCAACCAACAAACCGCCAAACCCTCCAGAGAAGTCAAAGTTGGCGATACCGTGACCCTGTTGCGCGAGGGCTTGCTTCGCACAGTGACGGTTTTGGGTTTGAGCGATGTGCGCGGGGCAGCCCCAGTTGCCCAGGCCTTGTACGCGGACACCCCAGAGAGCATCCGCGCCAAAGAGACCTATGTGCAACAGCGTCGTTTTGCCAAGGAACCTGCGCTTTCCATCGCGCATGGCCGCCCTACCAAGCGCGACAGACGTGACTTACAACAAGCCCAGCATGGCTGGGATGACCGATGGAGCGCTTCAATTGATTAATGTGTGGGCGATGGCATGGCGCGCTTTATGGCGTGACGCAAGGGCGGGCGAGCTGCGCTTGCTATGGGTGGCGGTGGCTTTAGGCGTGGCGGCGTTGACCTCGGTGGGCTTTTTGGCCGATCGCATCGAGGGTGGCTTGCAGCGCGATGCGCGGCAATTGCTGGGCGGTGACGCCGTGTTGGCAAGTGACCACGACATTCCTGCCGACGTGCTTCGCAAGCTGGAGCAGTTGGGTTTGCGCTCGGCCACCACCCTGAGCTTTCCCACCATGGCGCGCTCGGGTTCTGGGGCCAGTCGGTTGGTGGCCTTGAAAGCCGTTGCAGAGGGCTACCCTTTGCGCGGTCGTTTGCAGATTGACCGACCCGAGCCTGTCACCGACCGCTTGCCAGCGGTTGGCGAGGTATGGGTCGAGCCCGCATTGATGGATGCCTTGGAACTGAAGCTGGGTCAAGACATTTTGCTAGGTGAGCGCAGGCTTCGCATTGCCGAGGTGCTGCTCAACGAGCCCGATCGGGGTGCTGGTTTCATGAATTTCGCACCAAGGGTGATGATGAACCAGGCAGATTTGCCATCGACCCAGTTGATTCAACCCGCCAGCCGTATCAATTGGCGACTCGCGGTGGTGGGTGCGCCTGAAAAAGTCAGCGACTGGCTGACTTGGGCCAACGCCTATGTCAAGCAGGCCGATGTGCGTGGCATGCGGGTGGAAAGCCTGGAGGCGGGGCGACCGGAGATGCGGCAAACCTTGGACCGCGCAGAAAAGTTTTTGCACTTGGTGGCCTTGTTGGCGGCATTGCTGAGCGCGGTGGCGGTGGCCTTGGCCGCCAGGGGTTTTGCCGCCCGCCATTTGGACGATTGCGCCATGCTTAGGGTGCTGGGACAAAGCCAGCGACATATCTTGACGGTTTATGTGCTGGAGTTTTTCACCGTGGGTTTGCTGGCCAGCCTGTTGGGATTGCTGTTGGGTTTTGGCTTGCACCAAGTGTTCATGTCTTTGTTGACAGGCTTGGTCGATGCCGATTTACCCCCGCCCAGTACGGCCCCTTTTTGGCAAGGTTTGGGCTCCGGCCTGACTTTGTTGGCGGCTTTTGGCTTGCCGCCTATCTTGCAATTGGCCCAAGTCCCTGCTTTGCGCGTGATACGCCGTGATTTGGGCCCCTTGCGGGCGGCCTCGGTGGGTGTGATGGGCTTGGGGTTGTTGGGTTTCTCTGCCCTTTTGCTGAGTGCCAGCCGCGACCTCTGGTTGGGTTTGATGGTGGTGGGCGGGTTCGCTGGCGCGGTGTTGGTGTTTGCTGGCATGGCTTGGTTGGGTGTGATGGGCCTGCGGCGCGCCATGCGGCTCAGTGGCCTGCCGGTATGGTTGCGCATGGCAACCCGCCAAATCAGCGCGCGCCCTGGCTATACCGTGGTCCAGGTCAGTGCCTTGTCGGTGGGGTTGTTGTCCTTGATGCTGTTGGTTTTGTTGCGTACCGATTTGGTCGACAGCTGGCGCAATGCCACGCCTGCGGATGCGCCCAACCGTTTTGTCATCAATATCCAACCCACCCAGTCGCAAGATTTTTTGCAAACCCTGCGCGACGCAGGCATCGCCAAACTGGACTGGTACCCCATGATTCGGGGCCGACTGATTCAAATCAATGGTGAAAATGTGCGTGCTGAGCGTTACACCGACGAGCGCGCGCAGCGCTTGGTCGAGCGCGAGTTCAATATTTCACACACCGCACAGGCGCCTGCACACAACCAGATCGTGCAAGGCACTTGGCAACCTGAAGAAGCCAACGCCATCAGCATGGAAGAAGGCATTGCCAAAACCTTGGGGCTCAAGCTGGGTGACCAATTGCGTTTTGACATGGCGGGTGTGGTGGTGGATGTGCGTATCACCTCCCTTCGCAAGGTGGATTGGACGTCCATGCGGGCCAATTTCTTTGCGATTTATCCGGTGTCAGCCATGCCCGACATGCCCATGACTTATATCGCCGCCTACCGTGCGCCTGCCCAAGCAGGTTTTGACAACGCCTTGGTCAACCGCTATCCCAACATCACCAATGTAGACATGGGTGCCACGATCAACCAAATACAAAAGGTGCTGGGGCAGGTTATCAGTGCAGTCGAATTTTTGTTTGCGTTTACCTTGGCTGCAGGCTTGGTGGTGTTGTTTGCCGCCGTGACAGCCACGCGCGAAGAACGTGCCCGCGAGTATGCGGTGTTGCGCGCGCTGGGCGCTGGCAACCAGTTGTTGCGCCAAGTGCAAACCGCAGAACTGCTGGGGGTGGGTGCCTTGTCCGGTGCTTTGGCGGCGGTGGTGGCCGTCGCCATGGGGTGGGGCTTGGCCCACTATGTGTTTGAGTTCACATGGACAGCCTCACCCTGGGTGCCCTTGCTGGGGGTGCTGAGTGGCGCCTTATTGGCTTGGGGTGCAGGCTGGTGGGGCTTGAGAGAGGTGCTGCGTCGACCGGTGGTGCAAACCTTAAGACAGTCGCTTTAACTATTTCAACAGCACCACCAAAGCGCCTGCACCGCCTTCAGACGCTTTGGCTTGCACAAACGCCAGTACCTCGGTTTTTTGAACCAACCAGCGTTGCACTTTGGCTTTGAGCACAGGCGTTTTGCCAGGCGAGCCTAGCCCTTTGCCATGCACCACCCGCACACAACGCCAGCCGCGTTTGCTGGCCTCGCGAATGAATTGGCTCAAGGCCTCGCGGGCTTCATCGCTTCTTAAGCCATGCAAATCGATTTGGCCTTGCAAACTCCAATGGCCTTTGCGCAATTTTTGGGTGACATCGGTACCAATGCCTTGGTGGCGGTAGCTGAGCTCATCGTCGGTATCGAGCAGGGTCGAGACATCAAAATCGTCACTCAGGCTTTCGCGCAGGACATTGGCGTCATCGATGCGCTGTTGCTGCGCCAAGGGCTTGGCGGGAAGCGGTGTCAGGCTCACCCTGGGTTCATGGTCCAGTGCGGTGACCTTGCCGATGGCACGAATGAAGAGGTTTTTCTCTGCGTTGGCGCGCCGCAGAGCCTCTTGCCGCTGCGCCTCAAGCGCAGCAGCCTCTTCAGCCTTGGCTTTGAGCTGGGCTTTGATCGTTGTCAGATCTTGCATACTGCGCGCTTTCACCATGGACTGTTCTCCGCCATAGACCAACTTCGACCTGGGCCCACAATGACATGATCAAGCACCCGAATATCCACCAAGGCCAAAGCCGTACGCAGCGCAGTTGTGAGCTTTTCATCTGCTTGTGAAGGCCGTACCTCGCCGCTGGGGTGGTTGTGCGAAAAAATCACCGCACTTGCACCCAGCAAAAGCCCCAGCTTGACCACCTCGCGAGGGTAGACCGAAGTTTGGTTCAAGGTGCCGCTGAACATTTCCTCAAAGCGCAACAAGCGGTTTTGACCATCCAGAAACAACACTCCAAACACCTCACGCTGTTGTTGGCCCAGTTGCAGTTGTAAAAATTGCTTGACGTTGTTGGGGTCGGCCATGATGTCGCGCGCCTGCATTTTTTGCAGCAAGGCGCGGCGCGATAACTCGACCACCGCCAACAACTGCGAACGCCTTGCCAAGCCACCCAAACCCTTGGTGCTGCGCAAATGCTCTGGGCTGGCATGCAACAAGCCCGCCAAGCCTTGGAACCGGTCAAGCAAAGTTTGCGCGAGTTGCAGCACGCTTTGACCGGGCAAACCACTGCCCAGCAAGACCGAGAGCAACTCCACATCGGTGAGCGCCTGGCTGCCCAGCGCAAGCAGTTTCTCGCGCGGGCGCATGGCTTTGGGCAAGTCTTGAAGTTGCATGGCAAAGGGATGGGGCAAGCACATCAGTGGGTCAATCAGGTTGGATCATCACGGCTGATAGAGGGTACGCCAAGTGCGCCACGCCCGTTGGCTGATGTGATCCATGGCCTTTCTACAATAGATTCAGTTTACAAAAGACCCTTATGCAAGCAACACCTACGATCGAAGCCGGCTCATTTCTCACATTGCACTACCGTTTGAGTGGGCCGCAAGGCGACATCATCAACACTTTTGGCGGTTCGCCAGCCACCTTGTCCTTGGGTAACGCTGAGTTGGCACCCGCCATCGAAGCGCGACTGCTGGGCTTGGCGGAAGGCGAGCATGTCACATTGCACATGGCCGCAGGCGAGGCCTTTGGTGAGCGCAACCCGGATATGTTGCAATGGGTGCCTAAGCAGTTGTTAGCCACTTTTGGCGATGCAGATGCGTCCTACCTGTTGGGTGAGGTGGTGGAATTTCCTGCGCCCAACAACGGGGGCAAGTATGCAGGTGCTGTCGTGCAAATCGGTGACGATGCCATCTTGTTTGATTTCAACCATCCGTTGGCAGGGCAGCCTGTCAGTATGGAAGTCCAAGTGATAGGGGTAATGTGAATGGCTGATCTTCAAGAAATTCTGTTGGCCGAGCCGCGTGGGTTTTGTGCCGGCGTGGACCGTGCCATCGACATCGTTGAGCATGCATTGGCTAAATTTGGCTCGCCCATTTATGTGCGCCACGAGATTGTGCACAACACCCATGTGGTGGACGACTTGCGTTCACGAGGCGCGATTTTCATTGAGGATTTGAACGATGTGCCAGAGGGCGCCACCTTGGTCTTCAGTGCCCATGGTGTGCCCAAAGAAGTCGAGCATGAAGCCGTGCGTCGCGGCTTTCGCATCTTTGATGCCACCTGTCCCTTGGTGACCAAAGTCCATGTGGAAGTGGCCAAATTGCACAAGGAAGGCTATGAATTCATCATGATTGGCCACAAAGGGCACCCCGAGGTGGAAGGCACGATGGGTCAATTGCCCCATGGCATTCACTTGGTGGAAGACGCCGACGATGTGTGGAAAGTCTCGCCCTCACAAACGGCTTTGCTGGCCGTGGTCACGCAAACCACTTTGAGTGTGGATGATGCGGCTGACATCATGACGGCGGTCAAAAAACGTTTTCCCCAAGTGCGTGAACCCAAACAGCAAGACATTTGCTATGCCACCCAAAACCGCCAAGATGCCATCAAGGTGTTGAGCCCGCAGGTCGATGTGGTGATTGTGGTGGGTAGCCCTAGCAGCTCTAACAGCAACCGATTACGCGATGTGGCAGCCAAATACGGCACACCCAGTTACATGGTCGACCATGCAGGAGAACTCGACCCTGCTTGGTTGAATGGCAAGCAACGCATAGGCCTGACCGCTGGCGCGTCTGCGCCAGATATTTTGGTGCAGCAAGTCATCAGCCGTCTGCGCGAGTTGGGAGCCACCTCGGTGCGTACCCTCGATGGTGTGCAAGAAACTGTGAAATTTCCTTTGCCCAAGGGCTTGCGAAATGATTGACACCTTAGGCTCTCTACAATCCCACCATGCTTGACATCGCTTTACTCCGCAGAGACCTCCCCCAAGTGGTGGCTCGCCTGCAAACCCGCAAGAACCCCCAGCCTTTTTTAGACGTTGATCAATTTCAAGCGCTGGAGAACGAACGCAAAACCCTGCAAACCCGCACCGAGGCTTTGCAAGCCAAGCGCAACAGTTTGTCCAAAGAGATCGGTCAGCGCAAAGCCAAAGGCGAATCTGCGGACGACCTCATGCTGGAGGTCGGTCAACTCAAAGATGAACTCGACGCCTCGGCCATCAAGTTGGACGTCTTGCAAGCCGAATTGAACCAATTGCTTTTGGCCGTGCCCAATCTGCCGCAAGACAGCGTGCCTGTGGGCAAGGATGAACATGACAATGTGGAATTGCGTCGCTGGAGCCCCACAGGTACCGAGCCCACGCCCTTGGGATTCACTCCCAAAGACCATGTCGATCTGGGTGAACCCCTGGGTTTGGATTTCGAAACCGGTGTGTTGTTGTCGGGTTCGCGTTTTGCGGTGATGAAAGGGCAGATCGCCCGTTTACACCGTGCTTTGGCGCAATTCATGTTGGATGTGCAAACCCAAGAGCATGGTTATACCGAGTGCTATACGCCTTACATTGTCAACGCCGACAGTTTGCGTGGCACAGGGCAGTTGCCCAAGTTTGAAGAAGATTTGTTTGCTGCCAAAAAAGGTGGCCAAGAGGGCGACACCGACGGCCAAGCGCTGTACCTGATTCCCACCAGCGAAGTGCCCTTGACCAATTTTGTGCGCGACAAAGTGCTGGCTGAAAATGAACTGCCGCTGAAACTCACTGCCCACACGCCATGTTTTCGCTCGGAGGCAGGTAGCCATGGGAGAGACACGCGCGGCATGATTCGACAGCACCAGTTTGACAAAGTGGAGATGGTGCAAATTGTTCATCCAGACCACAGCAACGCCGCCTTGGATGAGATGACTGGGCACGCCGAGGCGATCTTGCAAAAACTGGGCTTGCCTTACCGTGTGATGGCTTTGTGTAGCGCAGACATGGGCTTTGGCGCGGCGCGCACACACGATCTGGAAGTGTGGTTACCTGCGCAAAACACCTACCGCGAAATCAGTTCATGTTCCAACTGTGAAACCTTTCAGTCACGCCGTATGCAAGCGCGTTTCAAAAATGTCCAAGGTAAAAATGAGTTGGTACATACCTTGAACGGTTCTGGCTTGGCCGTGGGTCGCACGCTTGTGGCTGTGCTTGAAAACTACCAACAAGCCGATGGCAGTGTTCGTGTGCCAACAGCGCTTCTCCCCTATATGGGCCAACGCCAAGTCCTCAAACCCTGATTTCCCAAAGGAATGTTCATGCGCTTTTTGCCTGTGCTTGTAAGTACTTTCATGCTGATGCTGGTGGCTTGCGCCAACATGCCCATGGGTGCTGGCAGAACATCTTCCAGTGTCGATATGTCAGGGGCAGATTTGCTGGGGCCTACCCAATTACCACCTGGCGCACGCATCTTGCATGAGCAATCTTTGGTCATCGGCACGGGCGACAACTGGGTGGGTCGTGTGGTGATGGACTCGGCCCGAGACACCACGTCGGCTTACAGCTATTTTTTGGACAACTACCCCAACCAAGGCTGGACCTTGTTGTCAGCCATTCGCGCCAAGTCCAGCGTCTTGGTGTTCAGCAAAGCTGAACGCAATGTCACCATTGAAATCCAAGAAGGCAATCCATTGGCCGGTGGTGCGGCCGTGGTGATATTGACCTTGGCACCGCGTAACGCCAATGTGGCATCCCCCTCGGTTGCCAAAAAGCCTGTGCCAATAGAGGACGCCGTGCCCACCAAGCCTTGAAGCTTTAGAATTTCAGCACTGTTCGACAGTTAGGAAAGATGGCAGAGTGGTCGAATGCACCGGATTCGAAATCCGGCGTACAGGTTCTCCTGTACCGAGGGTTCGAATCCCTCTCTTTCCGCCAGACCCAACAATATTCCTCATTTCAAGCGAAAATTCCTTCATACAGATATTTTTTCGAAACGTAAAGCCTTAGCGCTAGGGACTAATTGATAGGGAGGATGTATGGGTTCATATGTAGATTCAAATTTGGTCAAAGATGAGCATGTTGTTTATGAAGCGCATAACCATTGGATTAACTTCATTTCATTAAGAGCAATCTTTTCATTTTTTTTACTGCCACTTATCGATAACTGGACCAGTGAGTACGCTATAACAAACAAGCGCGTCATTATCAAAGTGGGATTGATTAGACGACGAACGATAGAAATGAATGCGCAAAAAGTGGAGTCAATTGCAGTCGACCAATCAATCATGGGTCGAATTTTGGGATATGGAGACATTACTGTCGTTGGTACTGGTGCCTCAAGAGAAACATTTGAACAAATTTCTGACCCCATCAAGTTCAGAAGAATATTTCAAGAAGTGCAAAACAACGAACACTAGACCAAAGTCATCGCCACATTGAGACGAGAAACAGCTATTTGAAGGCATGAATGCTGAGGTCAATTCTGAATGAACTGACGACAGCATCGCTCTGTTACCGCTTCAATCCAGCAAAAGTTTTTTGGCTTCTTTCAAGATTTTCAAGGCTTCGTCTTCTTTGCCTTCTTTGAAAAGTCGTTCGCCTTCTTCGCGCATGGCCTTGGCTTTTTCAAGTTCTGCACCGGTTTTGGTGGTTTTGCCAAAAGCGTTGTCTACATATTTCATTTCGCAGGGGACGGGACCTGGGCAATGGGCAAATGCCAATGAATGCATGGACAAAACCAAGATCAACCATAATTGCTTCATCATTTCCTCGCTAAATTTGTTGTCTAACCGATTCAGTTTAGAACAAATCAATTTACCCAGACTTACAAGCACATTCAAGGGTCTTTGACATCATGCTGGTCAAACAAATATGGACTGCCAATGCTTACAGAAACTTCAATTACCTGATTGCCTGTGCGCAAACGGGCGAGGCTTTGGCCATCGACCCTTTGGACAGCGCCCAATGCTTGCAAACGGCCAAAAACGAGGGTTGGGAGATCACACAGATATTGAACACCCATGAGCACCATGACCACATTGGTGGCAACCAAGCGGTAGTCGAGGCGACCGGTGCCAAAGTGTTGGCGCATGCCAAAGCGGCTGGGACCATCCCTGGTGTGTTTCGCGGCTTGTTGGCGGGCGACATCATCAAAGTGGGTAAAACGGTTGAGCTAGAAGCTTTAGACACCCCTGGCCATACCTATTGCCATATTTGTTTGCGCTCGCACACCGATCAAGCTGCTTTGTTTTCGGGTGACACCTTATTCAATGCAGGTGCAGGCAATTGTCACAACGGTGGCAATGTCGATGCACTGTTCCAAACCTTTGAAACGCAGCTCAGTCGCTTGCCCATCAATACCTTGATTTACCCCGGTCATGATTACATTGAAAACAATTTACGCTTCACGCTGAACCGAGAACCCGACAACACAGCCGCCCAACATTTGCTCAACCAAGTCAGTGGCCAAGATGTGAACCACGCCTTTGTTTCCACGCTCAGCGTAGAGCAGGAGGTGAATACGTTTTTTCGCTTAGGGAATCAGCAAGTGGTGACTGAACTCAGGAAAAATTTCCCCGACCTGCCAGAGCAACCCGATGCTCACACAGTGTTTACAAAGCTGCGCGAATTGCGCAACGATTGGTAGCACCCATTAAACAGAAATACGTTCAATAATGAAATTGGCTGCCGCCAAAATATGTTCTCTGGCGTGGGCTTCAGCAGTTTGTGCATCGCCTTCGATGATGGATTGCAATAAAGCTTCGTGCTGGTCCCAAATGTCTCTGGGTTTTTCATC
>CANCVB010000025.1 GCA_947381415.1 Burkholderiales bacterium | reverse complement strand
CAGACCAAACCCACCGGGCGAGACTGAGCCTTTCTTTTCATCTTTTTGGGTGTATTCCACAGACTTTTGCACATCGGCCGCCTTCACGCCCAAGGCGTCTTGCACAAACTGTACTGGCGGCACGCCTGGAGCGGGCTTGCTTTCCAGCGCACTGAGGGTGTCGTCATAGTCTTTTTGGGTGATCACGCCTTTGGTGACCAGCAGCTGCAAAACCACCTTGGCGTCTTCAGAGATGGCCATAGCGGGGGTAGCGAATAAAGCGCTGCTGACCAAAGCAACTGGCAGGCGGTGACGGCGAATGTGGTGTGGAATGTTGTAGGTCATGAAAGCTCCTATGTTTTTCTTGAATTAGCGTTTGATGGATTGGAAAATTTGGTCGTAAATAGCGCCATCGGCGAAATGGTCTTTGGTAGCTTTGTCCCAACCGCCAAAGGCTTGGTCGATGGTGAACAGGGGTAGCTTGGGCAAGGTTTTTTCAAACTTGGCTTTGATCTTCTCGTTGATGGGACGGTAAAAGTTTTGGGCCGCAATCTCTTGGCCTTCATCGCTGTAGAGGTATTGTAAATAAGCCTCGGCCACTTTGCGCGTGCCTTTGCGGTCCACGTTTTTATCAACCACGGTCACAGGCGGCTCGGCCAAGATGCTGATAGATGGATAGACGATGTCCACCTTGGAGCCAAACTCTTTCTCTAGCAAGTGCGCTTCGTTTTCCCAGGAGATGAACACATCGCCTTGGTTGCGCTGCGCGAAGGTCACTGAAGAACCCCTGGCACCAGAGTCGAGGACAGGCACGTTGGTGTAGAGCTTGGTCACAAATTCTTTGGCTTTATCGTCGCCACCGTATTTGCGCTTGGCAAACTCCCAAGCAGCCAGGTAGTTCCAACGCGCACCACCCGATGTTTTGGGGTTGGGTGTGATCACACTCACGCCTGACTTGACCAAGTCGTCCCAGTCCTTGATGCCTTTGGGATTGCCCTGACGCACCACCAACACGATGGTGGAGGTGTAAGGCGATGAGTTGTGAGGCAAGCGCTTTTGCCAATTGGGTGGAATCAAGAACGCTTGTTTGTTCAAGGCGTCCACATCGCCTGCGAGGGCCAAGGTGACTACATCGGCGTCCAGGCCGTCAATCACAGAGCGAGCTTGCTTGCCTGAACCGCCATGGGATTGCTTGATGGTCACATCCTGACCGCTCGTGGCTTTCCAGTGCTTGGCAAATGCGTTGTTGAAGGTCACATACAACTCACGTGTAGGGTCGTAAGACACATTGAGCAAGGTGACAGGTGTTTGGGCAAGGCTGCTGCCAACGGCACTGGCCAGCACCAGTGTGGACAAAGCTTGTAGCGCGAGACGGCGGCGATTCATTTCATTCCTTGATATTCAATGCGATATTGCAATGAAGGAATTTTGAAAGAGTTGTGCTATTTTGGGAACGATTGAATAGTCACTTGCTTATGCACATTTCAACTTAGATAGATGCGTTATTTGCTTATGCTTTTTTCGGCAGTCTCGGCAATGGCTTTCTCCACCACTTCTTTGGTCAAGGTGGGCACAAAGGTTTCAATGAAACTGTAGGCAAAGCCGCGCAACCAATTGCCTTGACGCACGGCCAAACGGGTTTGGTTGATGGCAAACAAATGGCCCGCATCAATGATTTTCAAGCTCAAGTCACGCTCGGCATCCAGGGCAATGGATGCCACGATGCCAAGGCCCATGCCCAGCTCGACATAGGTTTTGATCACATCAGCGTCCATGGCGGTCAACACCACATCCGGCTCCAAGCCTGCTTGTTGAAAGGCTTGATCGATGTGAGAGCGCCCGGTATAGCCCTGCTCATACGTGATGATGGGGTAAGCCGCCAACTGCTCCAAACTCACCAGACCATCAACGCTCAACAAAGGATGAAGCGGGGGCACGATGATGCTGTGGGTCCAACGGTAGCAAGGTAAGGTGACCAACTGCGGGTACAGCGCCAAGGCCTCAGTGGCGACACCAATATCGGCTTCGCCGTGCAACAGCATTTCGGCCACTTGCTTGGGTGAGCCTTGGTGCAAATGCAAGCTCACTTGTGGAAACATGGCGCGAAAGTCGCGTACCGCATGCGGCAAGGCATAGCGAGCTTGCGAATGGGTGGCCGCCACGGACAACTTGCCATCCAATCGGTTGCTGTAATCATCCCCAATGCGCTTCAAGTTTTCAGCGTCGTGCAAGATACGGTCAACAAAGGGCAACAAGGTTTCACCCAAAGGCGTCAAGCCCGTCAAGCGTTTGCCGCTGCGCACAAAAATATCCACACCCAATTCGCTTTCCAACTCACCAATCTGACGGCTCACGCCGGGTTGGGAGGTGTGCAGCACTGCAGCCACTTCGGTGAGGTTGAAGCGGTTGCGAGCCGCTTCACGAACAAAACGCAGTTGCTGAAAATTCATTGAAATCCATCAATCGGGTTGAAAAAAATCAGAGTCGGCTTGAACTCAGGCGGCGCACCACAGCAATGAAGCGGTCCACTTCTTCACAGGTGTTGTAAAAAGCAAGCGAAGGCCGAACCGTGGTTTCCAAGCCAAAGCGTCGCAGAATTGGTTGGGCGCAATGGTGCCCTGTGCGCACTGCAATGCCCTCCTGGTTCAATGCTTGCCCGACCTCATCGGTGGTGTAGCCCTTGAGCACGAAGGACAGCACACTGGCTTTGTCATGGGCAGTGCCCACCAAACGCACCCCAGGAATGGGTTTCAAGTGGTGTGTGGCATAGGCCAGCAGGTCGTGCTCGTAGCGGGCGATGTTTTCCAAACCCACGCGTTGCACATAGTCAATGGCTGCACCCAAACCCACGGCGTCGGCAATATTGCCCGTGCCGGCCTCGAATCTGTTGGGCGCAGCTTGGTAAATGGTTTTCTCAAAGGTGACGTCGGCAATCATGTTGCCACCGCCTTGCCAAGGCGGCATGTGTTCCAACAAGTCGTGCTTGCCATACACCACACCAATGCCAGTGGGCCCAAATACCTTGTGGCCCGAGAAGACAAAGAAGTCGGCGTCCATGTCTTGCACATTCACGCGCAAGTGGCTCACCGACTGGGCACCATCGACCAAAGCCACCGCACCAGCGCGGTGTGCCAAAGCCACCATTTCTTTGACCGGCACCACGGTGCCCAATGCATTGGAGACTTGCGTGACTGCGACGATCTTGGTGCGATCGTTCAAGAGTTTTTTGTACTCATCCAACAGTACTTGACCGCTCTCATCCACGGGGATCACGCGCAACAGGGCACCCTTGTCCGCGGCAAGTTGCTGCCAAGGCACGATGTTGGCGTGGTGTTCCAAGTGAGAAACGATGATCTCGTCACCCGCCTGGACGTTTTGTACACCCCAGGTCTTGGCTACCAGGTTGATGGCTTCTGTGGCGCCTCGCACAAAGATGATTTCCTCCACAGAGCCCGCGCCCAAAAAGTCTTTCACCTTGGCGCGTGCAGCCTCATAGGCATCGGTGGCCCGTGCCGCTAACTCATGCGCAGCGCGGTGGATGTTGGAATTCTCGTGGGCGTAGAAATACGCCAATCGGTCAATCACTGCTTGCGGCTTGTGCGTGGTGGCCGCGTTGTCAAACCATACCAACTGCTTGCCATTGACCCGTTCTTGCAAAATGGGGAAATCACGGCGAACCGCGTTCACATCAAATGGCGGATGACGGTTGTGGTCGGCTTGTGGCACCCTGTCTGAAAAACCATGGGCTTGCCGCTCGGGTGCAGCAAAGTAGAAGCTTGTGGAGTTCGCTGGCGCAGATGGCGGGGTTGCGGATGTCTGCGCATGGGTGGGCTGACGATGATCGATGCCACTGAGCAAGGCTTTGATCTCTTCCAACCCGGGAAAGCCCAATGCAACGGCGTCAAGCGACCCATCAGGCAACTGGCCATGGGCTTGGGGGACACCCAATGCGACACCTCCTGAGCGACCGTCAACCGCAGGTGGCACGATGGCGGCGCTGTCGGGCAAGCCATTGGGGGCAACCGAATGCGGTATCAGCGCTGGTGTGGAAGCCACCATGGACACCGCACTGTTGGGCGACTGCGGCACCATGTTGGCACCGCTCACATAGGTGCCTGTCAGCTGGGGACCATTGGCCGTTGGCCCCAAGGACGTGCCAGCAGGCAAGACGTTCACGGGGGCGGCGACCCCTCCCAAGGCACTGGTGCCTGGGATGGTGCTGGTCGGCGTGGGCGCAGCAGCCTTCAGTCCGTCGCCCGGCAGCGCTGCAAAAAATTCATTCGCAAGCTGTGCCAAGGTGCTGACGTCAATCGGGCTGTCTAACTCACTTGTAGGTGTCGGGATAGTCATGGAATTTTCCAATTTCAACGTCTTCCAGCACAGCCAAGGCATCTTCCGACTGCACCACCAACGAACAGTACAAACTGATCAAGTAAGAGGCAATGGCACTGCGGTTGATGCCCATGAAGCGCACCGACAAACCAGGGCTTTGCTCACCCGTCAAACCAGGTTGGTACACGCCTACCACGCCTTGGCGTTTTTCACCCACGCGAAGCAACAATATTTTGGTTTTGCCATCACTCACAGGCACCTTGTCACTGGGAATCAGGGGGATGCCACGCCAAGTCAGGAACTGTGAACCAAACAAGCTGACCGTGGGTGGTGGCACACCTCGACGGGTGCATTCACGGCCAAAGGCGGCAATCGCCAGCGGGTGCGTCAAAAAGAAAGCAGGCTCTTTCCATACTTTGGTCAGCAATTCATCCAGGTCGTCGGGGGTGGGTGCGCCTGTCAATGGGTAAACAATTTGATCTGGAGCCACGCTGGCCAACAAACCATAGTCGGCGTTGTTGATGAGTTCGCTCTCTTGCTTCTCCTTGATGGTTTCAATGGTCAGGCGCAGTTGCTCCTTGATCTGGTCATGAGGGCTGCTGTAGAGGTCACTCACACGGGTGTGGATGTCTAGCACCGTGGAAACTGCATTCAAAAAATATTCGCGTGGATGGTCTTCATAGTCCACGAAGGTTTGGGGCAACTCGGACTCGTCACGTTTGGCGCAAGTGACGGCCACGTTTTGTGGGTTTTTCACCTTGTTCAAACGGTAAATTCCGGCTTCCACTGGCGACCATTGCAGCAGATGCACCAGCCAACGAGGGGAAATGGTGGTCAGAATAGGGACTGTTTTGGTGGCATTTGCCAACTGCCGCGCAGCGTTGTCGCTCAGGGCTAATTGGGGGGACTGAGGGGCAGACATGAAAATTCTCCAATCTAAGTAGGGTTAAGAAACAGATGCGGCTTGTCCATCTCGCAATGAACGCGCTTGTGTGAGGTGAGCCCCTGGGGGCACGTCGTGGGTGACCCAGACATTGCCGCCGATGGTGGCGCCTTGCCCGATGGTCACGCAGCCCAGCACCGTGGCCCCGGCATAAATGACGACGTCGTCTTGCAAAGTGGGATGTCGTGGCAAGCCTTTGATGGGGTGGCCTTGGGCATCGGTGGGGAAACTTTTGGCCCCCAGCGTCACTGCCTGGTACAAACGCACCCTCTTCCCAATGACCGCGGTTTCACCGATGACCACACCAGTGCCGTGGTCGATGAAAAACCCCGGGCCAATGCTGGCACCGGGATGTATGTCGATGCCTGTTTGCGCATGGGCCAACTCAGCCACCAAGCGCGCCAACAAGGGCACGCCCAATTTGTACAAGCGATGAGCCAATCGGTGGTGAATCATGGCCTCGATGCCTGGATAACAAAGCAAGACCTCATCCACACTTCTGGCTGCGGGGTCGCCCTCATAGGCGGCAATCACATCGCTGTCGAGCAGGTGTCGCACCTCGGGTAAGGCTTGACTGAACTCACGCACCAAAGACAGCGCATGGGCTTCGATACTGGCTTCTTGGTGAATGGAATCGACGTGTTTGCTGGCGTGGCGCAACTCCAGAACCACCTGGTGCCACAGTGCATGGAGCACGGTATCGAGGGTATGACCCACATAGAAATCTTCGCTCTCTTGGCGCAAATCGTGCGGTCCTAAACGCATGGGAAACAAGGCCCCACGCAGACCGCCAATGATGTGCGACAAGGCCTCGCGCGAAGGCAGTTCACGCCCCCCGGGCTCGGTGGTGCGCTGTTGAGAGGCTCGCCAAGTTTGGCGCACCTGCGACAAAGCACTCACCACCGATTGCACATCAAAGGAAGGCTTCATCAATCTTGCACCCAGGGCAGTTGGTGAAAGCGCCATCCGTCTGAACCACCACGATGCTGGTGCTCGTCAATTTCGCCTTCAAAGCCTTCCAGGACATTGAAAACTTGGCTGAAACCCGCTTTGGTGGCAACTTCAGCAGCCAACACAGAACGCTTGCCACTGCGGCACAACAGCAAGATGACGCTGTCTTTGCTGGCCTTGGCTTCCAACTCACGCGCAAAGCGCGGGTTGCGCGTCAGACTGGTGCCCGTGGCCCAAGGCACATGCAAGCTGTTGGGGACGTGGCCGACAAACTTGCGCTCTTCCGCAGAACGCACGTCCACCAGTTGCGCCTTGCCTTCAGAGAACAATTTCCAAGCCGATTGCGCAGGCACACCACCCGCATAGCCCAGTTGCTCAGTTTTGGCGTGTTGGGCCACTTCGTTCAGCCATTCCAATGTGCCTTCGGTCAACAGTTCAACAGTCATGGTCTTGCTTTCACTTCAATTTGGTTGTTCTTACATGCGCGTTCTGCATGAAGACAAACTTTAAAGTTCAGCAAGCATTTCTCAAACGACTGTTTATAAGTTTGTTTATTCTCAAATCACATATGGAAGGCTGGATGCTGATTAAACAGCCGCCAAAGCCTGATCCAGGTCTTCACGCAAGTCATCGATGTGTTCAATGCCCACACACAAACGCACCGTGTCTTCCGTGACACCCGACTTGGCCAACTCGTCGGGGTTGAGTTGGCGGTGCGTGGTGGATGCGGGGTGCGTGGCCAAGGAGCGCACATCCCCAATATTGACCAAGCGGGTGAAGAGTTGCAGCGCATCCAAGAAACGTGCCCCACCCTCGCGGCCACCGTCCACGCCAAAGGTCAACAAGCCCGAGGCCTTGCCATCGCGCAAATACTTTTTCACCAAAGCATGGTCGGGGTGCTCGGGCAAACCCGGGTAGTTGACCCATTTCACCTTGGGGTGATTTTTCAAATGCTGGGCCACTGCCAGCGCGTTGTCACTGATGCGATCCATGCGCAGCGCCAAGGTTTCAATGCCCTGAAGGATGAGGAAGGCGTTGAATGGCGAAATGGCAGCCCCCGTGTTGCGCAAAGGCACCACGCGGGCGCGGCCAATGAAAGCGGCTGGCCCCAAGGCTTCGGTGTAGACCACGCCGTGGTAACTCACATCAGGCTCATTCAGGCGTTTGAAACGTGTTTTGTGCTCTGCCCAAGGGAACTTGCCCGAGTCGATGATGGCGCCGCCAATGCTGTTGCCGTGTCCGCCCAAGTACTTGGTGAGAGACTGCACCACGATGTCAGCACCGTGCTCGATGGGACGCCACAAATAGGGGCTGGGCACGGTGTTGTCCACAATGAGCGGCACGCCATGCTTATGGGCGATGGCTGCAATGGCCGCGATGTCGGTGATGTTGCCCTGGGGATTTCCCAAAGACTCCACGTACACCGCTTTGGTTTTGGCGTCGATGAGGGGTTCAAAACTGGCTGGGTTTTTGTAGTCGGCAAAGCGGGTTTCAATGCCGAACTGCGGAAAGGTGTGTGCAAAGAGGTTGTAAGTGCCGCCATACAAAGCGCTTGACGACACGATGTTGTCCCCGGCTTCTGCGATGGTTTGAATCGCATAGGTGATGGCCGCTTGACCAGAGGCCAAGGCCAGGGCCGCAATGCCGCCCTCCAGAGCAGCCACGCGCTCTTCCAGCACAGACTGGGTGGGGTTCATGATGCGGGTGTAGATATTGCCCGCCACTTTCAAGTCAAACAAATCAGCACCATGCTGAGCGCTGTCAAAGGCATAAGCCACGGTTTGGTAAATGGGCGGCACAACAGCCTTGGTGACGGGGTCGGGCTTGTAGCCGGCGTGCACGGCCAATGTTTCAATTTTCATGGGTGTCTCCTGTTGGTTGTTCGATGCGGTTCAAGCCAACGCGTAAGCTGAAGAGTTTGAAGGCCAAGCGTGCTGCGGCAACCTGGCCTTTGGCTTTTGGCTGGACCGCTCAGCCTCCAGTTCGTGCAATTTGATGGTGGTCATCAAAAACAAAATCCGACGCTGAATGGCTTGACGGGCTTGCTGCTGCTCAGGCCCCAAGCTGTCGTGCTCACGCAGCAGCTTGATGATCAGGGGGTTGTTTTGCTGTCGAATGGAAGACATTGGAAGACCTCATGCTTGAAGGAAATGGGGTCAATGTAGCGGGCATGGACGGTGCTGTGAACGATTCAAATGTCATATGCATATGCACGAATCATTGAGTACAACCCACCGCCATGCCAATAAGGTCATGCACTTTTGATCTTTGGCAAATCCGCTTCGACTGCCTATGCTTTGACGCCTTTAAGGAGCCAAGATGTCAGCCGCAGACAAAGCCACGCACTACCAATCATTGACCATCAAGCCCGTCACACCCCATATTGGCGCCTTCATTGAGGGGTTGGATCTGACTCGAATTGAATCAGCAGATCTTCAAACCGAATTGCGACGGGCCTTGTTCGACTTTCAAGTGCTGTTCTTCAGAGATCAACACATCACCTCAGAGCAACAAGTCCGCATTGCCAAAATCTTTGGCGATCCAGACAAAGTCAAGTCCTTGTTTCCAAGACATGAATCGCAACAATCCATAGAGAAAGTGGAAAGCTCACCCGATGGTTACCGCTATGGCAACGACCAATGGCATGCCGATGTGACCTTTTCAAATAATCCACCCACAGGCACCGTGCTCTACGCACATGTCATTCCACCTCATGGCGGCGACACCTTGTGGGCCAGTGCCACGGCGGTGTACCGGGCTTTGCCGCCCAAGTTGCGTGATTACCTGGAAAGCTTGGAAGCGATTCACAGCATAGAAAACAGCGGTTGGGCGGGCTATTTTGACCAACTCAAGGATGGGCAAGCCCAGTTCAACCAAACCAGAATCGATCACCCACCCGTGGTTCATCCGGTGGTTCAAACCCATCCAGTCACGGGCGAAAAAATCATCTATGTCAACCCCGAGTTCACCACCCGCATCAAAGGCTTGCCCAGACAGCAAAGCGATGCTTTGCTGAATTTTCTCTATCAATATTTCTTGCAACCCGAGTACCAAGTGCGCTTGAAATGGGCGGTCAACACCTTGGCGATTTGGGACAACCGTGCCACCGTGCATTACGCGGTGGCCGACTACGACTGGCAAGAGCGAAAACTCAGTCGCATCACCTTTGGAGAAGACCAGGCTTTTTAACATTTGCCTTTCCATGGCACCAACCAGGCCTCCACCCAGCGCATGACCAAGGAAAACGCGCTGGCGCACAGGGCGATCACGGCGATGCCAACAAACACCGCGTCTGTGGCCAAAAAGTGGGATGCCGACATGATCATGTAGCCAATGCCTTTGGTCGCCGCAATCAACTCAGCGGCGACCAAGGTGCTCCAACCCACCCCCAAAGCAATGCGAATGCCTGTGAGTATTTCTGGCAAAGCCGAAGGCAGCACCACATCGGTCAGCAACTGCCATGGGCTTGCCCCCAAGGACAAGGCGGCCTGGACCCTCTCCACAGGCAAACTCTTCACACCCGCTTGGGCTGACAGCAACATCGGCGCAAACATGGCCATTGTGAGCAGCGTGATCTTGGATGTTTCTCCAATGCCCAGCCAAATGATGAGCAAAGGCAAATACGCCAAGGGCGGCAAGGGCCAATAAATTTCAACAGGCGTTGACAAAATGCCTTTGACCCAACGGTTCAGGCCCATGAGCAGTCCAAGAGGAACGCCCAAGGCAATGGCGATGCCAGCAGAGACCAGGATGCGGCTCAGGCTGGCACTGACATGCTCCCAAAGACTGGCATTGGCATAGCCTTCTTGGTAGATGTTGATGGCCAGCTTCACAACTTCAGAGGGGGAAGGCAAAAACAAACGAGACACCCACTGCTGTTTGGCAGCCACCCACCACATCAAGAGCATGACAAGTCCTGTTCCCGCGCTGATCCAAACGGTGGACTGATTGCCCACAACAAAGGAATGCATGCGCACCGTTTTCAATATTGCAGTCTGTTTTGAATGCTGACTGTCGCTCACACCACCACCTCTGAACGATCATCGGTGGCGTGTATTTGCTCTCGTATTTCTTCACGAAGTTCATTGAATGCGGGTTTGCATTTGATGTCTTTGGCGCTCACGCCCTGGGCAAATTCATTCGCAAAATTCAAGTTGTAAGAGGACACAATGCGCCCAGGTCTGGGTGACATGACCACCACTTGCGTTCCCAAAAAAAGTGCTTCTTCAATGGAATGGGTGATGAAAAAAATTTGCTTGCCCGTTTTTTTCCAAACTGAAGCCAACAACGCTTGCATGTGCTCGCGTGTCATGCTGTCCAAAGCACCAAAAGGTTCGTCCATCAACAAGATGTCTGGGTCGGGTGCGAGCGCACGAGCCAAGCCCACACGCTGTCGCATGCCTCCCGACAACTCATATGGTGCCGCATGCGCGAAGTGTTCCAGGCCAACCAAGCTGAGCAATTCCAACGCCTTGTCTTTGCGTTCGGCACGGAGCATGCCGGCAAACTTCAAACCCAAAGCCACGTTTTCAGCGATATTTTTCCAAGGCAGCAAACTGTCTTTTTGAAACACCACGCCACGGTCTGCGCCAGGCGCATTCACCCGTCGACCATTCAAGCTGATGGTGCCTTCTGATAACGGCAAAAAACCCGCCATGGCATTGAGCAAGGTGGACTTGCCACACCCAGATGTGCCCAGCGCCACCACAAAGCCCTGCTCGGGGATTTCCAGGGAGACTCGATCCAAGGCATGAACAACACCCCCGCCTCGGGTTTCAAAATAAACACTCGCTTGATGGACATTCAACATGATTTGCAACGTTGGTCAAAAGGAAACGCCAGGTGCAGGACCTGGCGTCATGAATATGTGATGGAGGCGGTGTTATTTCTTCAATGCAGCACTGATGGCATCGACTGAAATGGCCGCGGCATAACTGGCTTGCACTTCAGTGATCTTTTTTTGCTCTTTCAAGAACTCGGCGGTTTCTTTCAGGATCTTGGCAATGCCAGATTTTTCTCCACCACCCAACCATTTGTTAGAAGCTTGGTCTTTGAGTGACACCAGGTTCAGATTTTTCAAAGCCGCCGCTTGATCTGCTGGCGTACCGCCCAACAATTTGGCCAATGCTTTAGCGTTGTCACTCTCAGTCCCCCAAGCTTTTTTATCCTTTTGAAAGGAAGTGGTGTATTTGTCAGCCACTTGCACAAAGGCCTTCAAAAACGCTGGGTGGTCTTTTGCAAACGCGCCAGTAGCGATCCATGCACTGAAGGTGGGTGCCCCTTTTTCAGCCACATCTTTGGAGGTGACCAAGACCTTGCCATTCTTTTTGAGTTCGGTCAGCGCGGGGTCCCAGACAAAACCACCGTCCAGGTCGCCGCGGTTGAAGCCCGCCACGATCTCTGGCTGGGGGATGGCGAAAATTTGAACATCCTTTTCAGTCAATCCTTGGCTTTTGATCAAAGCCAGCAATTGATAGTGATCCGTAGACACAGGAGCAGCAGCCAATTTCTTGCCCTTCAAGTCAGCCAAGGAATGGATGCCTGAGCCATTGCGGACCACCAAGGCCTCATCAGTGCCTGAGATGGATGCCAGATAAAACGCTTTCACATCCAAGCCTCGCGAAGTGGCTGCTGCAAAAGGGCTGGAACCCACATAGCCCACTTGAACATCGCCTGAGGCAATGGCGGCCACGACATCGCCACCAGAGTTGAATTTGCGAAAGTCGATTTTGTAGCCAGTGGCTTTTTCAAACTCACCATTGGCAATGGCGACGGAAGGTGGCAAGGCATCGGTTTGATAACCCACCACCACAGATTTGTCCGCGGCCACAACATGCAGCGCCAGACTGGCCAACACAAGACTCAGCGTTTGTTTAAAGCTTCTGATTGCAAATTTCATATTCAACATATCCTTGAAAAGAGAAGCACCGAATTGGCTTCCACAGTTGAAGAATAGGATGTTGATGCTGTTTTGTCTGCGAATGAATTCGTGATTGCTTATGTGAAATATGAATGGCGAATAGCACGTTGGAGCGGAGTAATCAGGTACTGGCCACAAACACCTGCGATTTTCTAGGCGTCAACACCAGCAATTCACCTTCGACATAGTGTTGGTCTCTGAATTGATTGGCAGGGATTTCAGCCTCAATGACTTCCAGTGTGGCGCTGTAGTCATGTGGCACCAACTCCAAACGCGCGACTGAACCCACCACCAAGGCACGCTCCAAGCGCGCCACGATGCCCGTGTCGCCTGGTGAATATCGGCGCACATCCAAATCGTGGGGACGGATGTAAGTGTGTGTTTCACCTTCTGGTGTGCGGCCTTTGAACAAATTCACATCGCCCAAGAAACCATACACAAAAGGGTTGGCAGGGTTGTCCCACACCTGCTGAGGTGAACCCACCTGCTCCACCTTGCCGCTGTTCATGAGCACCACGCGGTCGGCCACTTCCAGGGCTTCTTCTTGGTCGTGGGTGACAAAAATACTGGTCACGTCCAAGTCGTCGTGCAGACGGCGCAACCAACGGCGCAGGTCTTTGCGCACCTTGGCGTCCAGTGCGCCAAAAGGCTCATCGAGCAACAACACGCGGGGTTCAACCGCCAAAGCACGGGCCAAGGCGATGCGCTGGCGTTGACCACCTGAGAGCTGAGATGGGTAACGGTCGCCCAGCCAATCCAATTGCACCAGGTTGAGCAAGTCATGCACTTTCTTTTGAATGGCCGCTTCGGTGGGGCGTGTGTGTTTGGGTCGCACGCGCAAGCCAAACGCCACGTTTTCAAACACGGTCATGTGGCGAAACAAAGCGTAATGCTGAAACACAAAGCCCACTTGTCGCTCGCGCACATGCACATGGGTGGTGTCTTCGCCACTGAAAGCGATGCTGCCTTGGTCGGCGGTTTCCAAGCCCGCGATGATGCGCAGCAAAGTGGTTTTGCCGCAGCCAGATGGCCCCAGCAAAGCCACCAGTTCACCCGACGCGATGTCCAGGTTGACATTGCGCAAGGCGTGGAAATCGCCAAACTGCTTGCTGATGTTTCGGATCTCGATGCTCATGGTGTCAATTCAAAAAAAGGTTTGCAGACAAGCTTAAACAGGGGCCACTCGGGCAGCTGGACGTTCTGGTGAGAGTGCAGCCAATTCCGCCATGAGGCGTTGTTGTTGCCACTCGACCACCGACTTGATGACCAAGGTCACCAAGGCCAGCAAAGCCAACAACGAGGCGACGGCAAAGGCCGCGACAGACTGGTATTCGTTGTACAAAATTTCCACATGCAAGGGCATGGTGTTGGTCTGTCCTCGAATATGCCCAGACACCACCGACACCGCACCAAACTCGCCCATGGCACGGGCGTTACAAAGAATGACGCCATAGAGCAAACCCCATTTGATGTTGGGCAAGGTGACGCGCCAAAAAATTTGCCAACCACTGGCCCCCAAGACCATGGCCGCTTGCTCTTCTTCATTCCCCTGCGCTTGCATGAGCGGAATGAGCTCGCGGGCGATGAACGGGAAAGTGACAAACACCGTGGCCAACACAATGCCAGGCACGGCAAAAATGACCTTGATGTCATGTGCTTGCAGCCAGGGGCCGAACCAGCCTTGTGCCCCAAACACCAGCACATAGATGAGCCCCGCCACCACAGGCGACACCGAGAACGGCAAGTCCACCAAGGTGGTGAGCAAGGCCTTGCCTTTGAACTCGAACTTGGCGATGGCCCACGCAGCACTGACACCGAACACCAAATTCAGCGGAACGGAGATGGCCGTGACCATCAAGGTGAGCTTGATCGCCGACCAAGCATCGGGTTCTTTGAAGGCTTCCAAAAAAGCATCCAAGCCTTTGCGCAATGCTTCTGTGAAGACCGCCGCCAAAGGCAGGATGAGGAACAAGGCCACAAACACCAAAGCGATGCCAATGAGGGTGCGGCGCAACCACACGGGCTCGCCCGTGCTGTTGATGGCGTGCTGCGGTGTGACATGTTGAACGCTCATGATGAAGCTCCCGAGCGCGCACGCTGCCAGGCCTGCAAACCGTTGATGAGCAACAACATAACGAATGCGGCGCAGAGCATGACCAGTGCCACGGCTGTCGCACCTGCATAGTCGTATTGCTCGAGCTTGCTGATGATGATGAGTGGCGTGATCTCAGACACCATGGGCATGTTGCCCGCGATGAAAATGACCGAGCCGTATTCACCAATGGCGCGGGCAAACGCCATGGCAAACCCGGTCAGCAAGGCTGGAGCCAGTGCCGGAAAAATCACGCGACTGAAGGTTTGCCAACGGGTGGCACCCAAGCAGGTGGCGGCTTCTTCCAGCTCTTTTTCCACGTCTTCCAAAATGGGTTGCACCGTGCGCACCACAAAGGGCAAGCCGATGAAGATGAGCGCGATCAACACACCATTGCGGTTGAACGCCAACTGGATGCCCCAAGGCTCGAGGTACTGGCCTACCCAGCCATTGCCTGCCAACAGCGCAGTGAGTGAAATGCCCGCCACGGCCGTGGGCAGGGCAAAGGGCAAGTCCACCAGCGCATCGATGATTTTTTTGCCAAAGAACTGGTAGCGCACCAACACCCAAGCGAGCAGCAACCCAAAGAAGGCGTTCACCAAGGCCGCAATGAAAGACGCCCCAAACGTGAGTTTGTAAGAAGCCACCACACGCGGCGCTGTGACCGCTTGCCAAAACTGCTCCCAGGTGAGGTTGAGTGTTTTGAACACCAAGGCAGACAAGGGAATGAGCACGATCAGGCTCAGATAGGCAATGGTGAAGCCCAGCGTGATTTCAAACCCAGGCAGCACTCGGGCTGGCTGGTGGCGAGGGGCAAACAATGCAAAGCTGCTCATTCAATGGGCCGTGTAAATTTTGTCGAACAAACCACCGTCATTGAAGTGGACTTTTTGCGCCTCGGTCAGTGAGCCAAAGTAATCGGACACTTGAAACAATGTGATGGGCTTAAACACCTGAGCGTATTTTTTCAACACGGCGGGATTGCGCGGACGCAATGCATGCTTGGCCGCAATCTCTTGTGCTTCATCGCTGTAGAGGTAATCCAAATAGGCCTTGGCGAGTTCAGCTGTACCTTTTTTGGTGGTGGTTCGCTCCACCACAGCCACGGGGTTTTCGGCCACGATGCTGATGCTGGGGTGAACCGCATCTACCTTGCCCGCGCCAAACTCTCGGTCCACGGAAATCACCTCGGACTCGAACGTGATCAGCACGTCCCCGATGTTCCGTTGCAAGAACACATTGGTGGCGTCACGCCCACCCTTGGCCAACACAGGCACATTGGCATACAACTTTTTCACAAAAGCCTGTGCATCTGCATCTGTACCGCCCTTTTTACGGACATGACCCCAAGCAGCCAAATACGCCATGCGGCCATTGCCACCTGTTTTCGGGTTGACCACCACCACCTGAATGCCTGGTTTGATGAGGTCGTCCCAATCCTTGATCCCCTTGGGGTTGCCATTGCGGGTGAGAAACAACATGGTCGAGGTGGTGGGTGCGGCGTTGTGCGGAAATTTTTTGGCCCAATCTTTGGCCACCACGCCATTGCTGGCCAAGAAATCCACATCGGAGGTGGTGTTCATGGTGACCACATCTGCTTCCAAACCGTCATTCACTGCACGGGCTTGGGCGCTGGAACCCCCGTGGGACTGATCCACCTTGATGTCCACACCTTTGGTTTTTTTGTAATGAGCGACAAAGGCGGCGTTGTAGTCTTTGTAAAACTCTCTGGACACGTCGTAGGACACATTCAACAGGGTTTGAGCAGCCGACAAGGCTGAAAAACCCATGAGCATGGCGGCCAGCAGGCCTTGGCGTAGAGGAAATGGGGTGGTCATGGGAAGGATTCCGTCTAGTTTGAATGCAACCCAAGATTGTGTGGATGCCTCCCGATTCTTCAAACAACTGTTTAGTTGTTTGCTTATGCCGCATGTTGATATAGCCAATTGGCATATAGCCCCAACTTAAAAATAGTTGGAAACCCCAGTACCGACCTCTATAGTCGCGCCCTTATGGAAAATTCAGCGTTTGTACTGGCAGGTTTTGTGGTGGGCTTGATTGTGGGACTCACAGGCGTGGGCGGTGGCTCACTCATGACACCCTTGTTGATCTTTGGTTTTGGCATCAAACCTGCCTTGGCCGTGGGCACCGATTTGCTGTTTGCCTCGGGTACCAAGTTTGGTGGCCTGCTCAACTTTGCGCGCCAACGCGTCATCCCTTGGCGGGTGGTGTTCAGCCTGAGCGCAGGCAGCGTGCCCGCTTCTTTGCTGACCTTGTGGGTATTACATGATTTGGGTACCGCCAACCCCATGGTGCAACACGCCATCACTTTCACCTTGGGCATTGCCTTGCTGCTGACGGCAGCTGCCACGCTGTACAAAGCCATTCGCGGCCCACGTCGAGTGGAAGATGCTGAAGACAGCTTGCTAGAGCGCCCTGCCGATGAAACCAAACACCGGCTGCTGCCTGTGTTGTTTGGCGCGGTCATTGGCGTCTTGGTCACGCTCACATCGGTGGGTGCAGGCGCGATTGGCGTCACCGTGTTGATGCTGCTCTACCCTCACTTGCCCCTGTACCGCATCGTGGCGGCTGACATCGCCTATGCCGTCCCGCTCACCTTGGTGGCGGGCCTGGGCCATGCGTCATTGGGCACCGTGGATTGGCCACTGCTGGGCTTGTTGCTCTGCGGCTCCTTGCCAGGTATTTGGTTGGGCTCGCACTTTGTCAGCCGTGTCCCCGAACGTTTCATCCGCTCTGCCTTGTCCGTGCTGCTGGCCTGGGCTGGCAGCAAACTCATTTTGATCTGACCCTGTTATGTACCAATACACCGACTTTGACCGCCGCTTTGTGCAAGAGCGCGCTGCCCAATACCGTGATCAACTCGCACGCCGTTTGAACGGTCAGTTGAGCGAAGAAGAGTTTCGCCCGTTGCGTTTGCAAAACGGCTGGTACGTGCAGCGCTACGCCCCCATGCTGCGTGTGGCTGTTCCTTATGGCGAACTCAACAGTGCACAGTTGCGCGTGTTGGCCCGCATTGCCCGTGAATTTGACCGACCCGACGAAGCCTTGTTCCAGGCGGCACAAAACAAGCAAGACGCCATTGGCGGCATTCCCGCGCCCGCCTTGAGCCATGGCTACGCCCACTTCACCACCCGGCAAAACCTGCAATACAACTGGATTCCGCTGGAGAAAAGCGCCGATGTGATGGACCTCTTGGCCAGCGTGAACATGCATGGCATTCAAACCAGTGGCAACTGCATTCGCAACATCACCTCGGATGAGCGCGCAGGTGTGGCAGTAGATGAAATCGTCGACCCCCGTGCTTTTGCTGAAATCATGCGTCAGTGGAGCACCTTGCATCCCGAGTTTGCATTCCTGCCTCGCAAATTCAAAATCGCCATCAGTGGCGCCGAAGAAGACCGCGCCGCCACGGCTTGGCACGATGTCGGTTTGCAAATGCAACGCAATGCGGCTGGCGAAGTGGGTTTTCGTGTCTTGGTCGGTGGTGGCATGGGCCGCACGCCCATCACAGGCAGCGTGATCCGTGAATTTCTGCCATGGCCACAGATCCTCAATTACCTGGAAGCGGTGGTGCGGGTCTACAACCGCTTTGGCCGACGCGACAACAAGTACAAAGCACGCATCAAAATTTTGGTGAAGGCTGAAGGCCAGGTGTATGTGGACGCCGTGGAAGCCGAGTACCAACGCATCCTCAGCCAAGACGGAGCCCCCCACACCATCACCCAAGCCGAACTCGATCGGGTGACTGCGAGCTTTGTGCCGCCCGCCGTGGCAGCCAACACCCATGTGTCCGCTGAAGAGGTGAACCGCCAACTGAACGAATTTGCAGCCGAAGACAAGAATTTCGGCCGTTGGTTGCAGCAAAACGTGGCCCCGCACCGCAACCCGCATTTGCGCGTGGTGACTTTGTCCTTCAAGCGTTTGGGTCAGGCACCAGGCGACGCCACCGCCGACCAACTTGATGCCTCCGCTGTGCTCGCGGACCAGTTCTCTGCTGGTGAAGCCCGTGTCAGCCATGACCAAAACCTGGTCTTGCCTTGGGTAGCCGCGGACCAACTCGTGGCGCTGTACAAGCAGGCCAAAGACCTGGGTTTGGCCAAACCCAATATCCGCATGCTGACCGACATGATTGCCTGCCCAGGCGGCGACTATTGCGATTTGGCCAATGCACGTTCATTGCCCTTGGCCGCAGCCATTTCTGAACGCTACCAAGACCTGGACGAGTTGTTTGATTTGGGTGAAATCGATTTGCACATCAGCGGTTGCATCAACTCCTGCGGTCACCATCACAGCGGTCACATCGGCATTTTGGGCGTCGATAAGGACGGCAAAGAGTGGTACCAAATCACCTTGGGCGGGTCTGATGGCTCTGCATTGAGTGGCAGTCCCAAGCCCGGCAAAGTGGTTGGCCCGTCGTTTTCCTCCGCTGAAGTGGTTGACGTCATCGAAGCGGTTTTACAGGTCTACACAGAGCAGCGCCTGCATGGTGAAACCTTCATTGACGCGGTGCAGCGCATTGGCTTTGACGCCTTCAAGGTGGCGGCCAATGCCGCGCGTTTCCCGTCTGACGATGAAGCCCTGAGCCCTGCCGCCTGAAGGACAAGCCCATGAAATTACTCACTCACACAGATATATTGAGCCCCGCAGATGTGCAACTGGCCAATGACGCCGACCCATTGACGCAAGCACTGGAGGGCGTGCACACCATCGAGCTGCATTTCCCACATTTCACCGATGGGCGGGCCTTCAGCCAAGCCCTCATGCTTCGCAAACGCTGCGGCTTTACCGGTGATATTCGAGCCACAGGCGATGTGTTGGTCGATCAACTCAGCCAAATGCAGCGCTGCGGTTTTTCCAGCGCCGTGCTGCGCGCCGACCAAGACCTGACCAAGGGGCGAGAATTGCTGGCGCATTTCAGCGGTTTTTACCAAGGCGATGTGACCCAACCCCAACCTTTGTTTGCACGATGAAACTTCACACCAAAGCCACGACGCTGCACGCCAAACCCAGTGCGGGCTTCGCCGACAAGCTGGCGGCCACACGGGCGCAACTGCTTGCCGCGGCTTCTGATTTACAGCCTTTGAAGCAAGCCTCTAGCCTGGGTGCGGAGGACGTGGTCATCACCCACCTCATCAACAGCTTGCAACTCGACATTCCCGTGTTTGTGCTGGAAACAGGTGCGTTGCACAGCGACACCCTGGCCTTGCTGGAGCGCTTGCAGGCTCACTCCCGTGCGCCCGTGCAGGTGTACAAGCCTCAGCACGAAGCGGTGATGGCCTTTGTGAAACACCCTGGGCAACCAGCCATTTTTGAGAGCATCGAGAACCGCAAAGCCTGCTGTGGTGTGCGCAAACTCGAACCGCTGGGCCGTGCTTTGCAAGGTCAAAAAGCCTGGATCACAGGTTTGCGCCGCGAACAATCACAAGCACGTGCAGAGGTGTCTTCCCAAGAGGCGGATGTCACCCAAGGCGTGCCCATCCTCAAACTCAACCCGCTGGTGGATTGGACCTGGGGCGATGTCTGGCACTACATCGCCGAGCACCAAGTGGACTACAACCCACTGCACGACCAGTTTTTCCCCAGCATCGGCTGCGCCCCTTGCACCCGTGCCATCAGCTTGGGCGAGGACTTTCGCGCGGGGCGCTGGTGGTGGGAAGACGAAAATGCGAAAGAGTGCGGTTTGCACGTGAAAGCCTGAACATGAATGCGAAAAATCAAAACGAATTACACCAACTCAGCAATGCCCACTTAGATGCATTGGAAGAGGAAACCATCTTCATTCTTCGCGAAGTGGCCGCGGCGTTTGAACGTCCAGCCCTGCTTTTTTCGGGCGGCAAAGACTCCTTGGTGATGCTCAAGTGCGCCGAAAAGGCGTTTGGTGTAGGCCGTATCCCCTACCCTTTGCTGATGATCGATACCGGTCACAACTACAGCGAAGTGACCGACTTCCGTGACGCCCGAGCCAAAGAACTTGGCGCAGAACTCATTGTGCGCAGTGTGGAAGATTCGATGAAACGAGGCACGGTTCGCTTGTCCCGTCCTGATGAACCGCGCAATGCGCACCAGTCCGTTACTTTGCTAGAAGCCATTGAGGAATTTCGCTTTGATGCCTTGATGGGCGGCGCACGACGCGACGAAGAAAAGGCCCGCGCCAAGGAACGCATCTTCAGCCACCGCGACAGTTTTGGCCAATGGCAGCCCAAGTCGCAACGCCCAGAGTTGTGGAGTTTGTTTAACACCAAGCTCCAACCTGGCGAGCATTTCCGTGTTTTCCCTATCAGCAACTGGACTGAACTGGATGTATGGCAATACATCGCACGCGAGTCGATTGCGCTGCCCTCGATTTACTATTCGCATGTGCGTGATGTGGTCGACCGTAAAGGCTTGTTGGTGCCGGTCACGGACCTCACACCACCGCGTGCAGGTGAAGAGGTGGTGCAGCGTCAGGTGCGTTTTCGTACGGTGGGTGACATTACCTGCACTTGTCCTGTAGAAAGCACAGCGGCCACACCGCAAGACATCGTGATTGAAACCTTGGCCGCGGACATCAGTGAGCGAGGGGCCACACGCATGGATGACCAAACATCGGATGCTTCAATGGAAAAACGCAAAAAGGAAGGATACTTCTGATGTTGAGCTCTGCTACACGCCCTGCCTTGAAATTCATCACCTGTGGCTCTGTCGATGATGGTAAATCGACATTGATTGGTCGCTTGCTGGTTGACACCAAGGCCGTCTTACAAGACCACTTGGCCGGCGTACAACGCCAAGGTGAAACCGATTTGGCTTTGCTGACCGACGGCTTGTCTGCCGAGCGAGAACAAGGCATCACGATTGATGTTGCCTACCGCTATTTCAGTACCGAGCAACGCAAATTCATCATCGGTGATGCACCCGGCCACGAACAATACACCCGCAACATGGTGACCGCAGCCTCGAGTGCCGATGCAGCCGTGGTGTTGGTAGACGCCACCAAGGTCGATTGGCAATCGGCTGACCTGATTTTGTTACCCCAAACCCGCAGACACAGTTTGTTGTTGAAGTTGTTGCGGGTGCCGTCCATCATTTTTGCCATCAACAAGCTGGACGCCGTCGCTAAACCAGAACTGGCGTTCTTGCATATTGCGCAAGCCTTGCAGCGTTTTGCTGATGATGCAAGCATCGACATCCACGCCAAGGTTCCCATGTCTGCCCTCAAAGGTTGGAACGTGGTTAGCACCCTGCCCGATTGGTGTGGCTATAGCGGACCCAGCCTGCTCAGCTTGCTGGAAAACATCCCCGTCACCCCTAGCGATGAAGAAGCCGAACTCACGTTTGCGGTGCAATGGGTTGAAAAATTCCATGACAGTGCAACCACCACCCAAGGTCGCAGGGTTTATTGGGGACGCGTCACCACTGGCACGGCGCAGGTGGGTGACGCTGTGCGCGTTTTTCCAAGTGGCCAACAAGCCATCGTCAAAGAGGTCTTGACTGCGGTTCGTTTGCCCACTTCGGTATCGGCGGGACACAGTGCAGGTATTGTTCTTGATCGTGAAGTGGATTTGTCGCGCGGTGACTGGCTGTTAGCCGGTCAAAGCAGCTTGCAAGCCAGCAATCAACTCGATGTCACCGTCGCTTGGTTAGACGACGAACCTTTGGTGGCCGGCAGAATGTACTGGGCACTGCATGGTCACCACTGGGTCAAAGCCAAGGTAACCCGCATCACCGACCGCTTGGACATCAACAGTCTGGAAAGTTTGCCCGCCACAGAGTTGCCTGCCAATGCGATTGGCCATGTGCAACTGAGCTTTCAACAACCACTGATCACCTTGCCTTACAAGTGCTCCCGTGAATTGGGTTCGATGGTATTGGTAGACACCGCAAGTCACAAAACCTCTGCAGCCGTGTTGGTTCAGGGTTGAAGCCAGCTTTACCCTAAAATGTGTTTCATCTTCCGTTTTGATCATCTTGACTCTTCACCATGACCCACGTAGTTACCGAAGCCTGTATTCGCTGCAAATACACAGATTGTGTTGATGTCTGTCCTGTTGACTGCTTTCGCGAAGGCCCCAATTTTTTAACCATTGATCCCGATGAGTGCATCGATTGCGCTGTGTGCATCCCAGAATGCCCAGTGAATGCGATTTACGCAGAGGAAGACGTTCCAGCTGATCAGATGCACATGGTCAAGCTCAACGTCGAACTGGCCCGCAGTGGCTGGCCCAGCATTACCAAACGCAAAGCCCCTTTGGCCGATGCCGATGACTGGAAAGACAAAACCCAGAAGTTGTCTGAACTACAGCGCTAATCAGACCAGAAGGTGTTGGCACTGTGTCTATGCCCATTGCCTTGAAAAACACCCCTGTTGAAACCGACTGCTTGGTTATTGGCGCGGGCCCTGCCGCGCTGTTTCTGATTTTTGAACTGGGGCTGCTGGAAATCTCTTGCCACGTGGTGGATGTTCTGCCCTTTGCAGGCGGTCAGTGCATGGCTTTGTATGCCGATAAACCGATTTACGACATCCCTGGCACGGTTAAAAGCACAGGGCGTGAATTGGTGACTGCTTTGTTAGCGCAAGCCTCGCCTTTCAACGCGCAGCTTCACCTTGGGCAGCAAATTACGTCGATCGAGCGACAAGCCGATGGGCGCTGGCTGGCTGTCACCTCTGGTAACCATATTTTCCTTTGCAAGACACTGGTGATCGCAGCAGGTGTAGGTGCTTTCATGCCTCGCAAATTAAGCCATTTAGACCTGTCTCCGTTCGAAGGCACACAGGTTTTTTACCAGCCTACAGACAAGGTGCGCCACAAGCACATCGTCATTCACGGCGGTGGCGAAGAAGCCTTGCAAGCCGCATTGACAGCACTGGCACAACAACCTGCGAGCCTGACCCTGGTTCACCGCAGAGACAAACTCGATGCGTCTGAAGATATGCTGCAAGCCTTTAACCATGCGGTGCAAGCGGGTCACATTCACTTCAAAGTGGGCCATGTTCAGCAGGTGTCTTCATCACATATGTCACTGCTTGATGCCAGCGAGCACGCTCAAGATCTTGTATTTGATGAACTGTGGATTCTGCAAGGCTTGACACCGCAACTTGGCCCGGTTGCCAACTGGGGCCTAGCCATGCAGAAAAAACAAATCATGGTGAGCACAGAGAACTTTGCCACCAGTGAGGAAAGTATTTTTGCCATTGGTGACGTCAACACCTACCCCGGCAAACGCAAACTGATCGTCAGTGGATTTCATGAGGCAACCTTGGCAGCTTATGGGGTCGCTGAACGGGTTTACCCAGGTCAAAAAATCGCCCTGGAGTACACCACAGCATCGCCTCGCCTGCACAAGCTACTTGGTGTCAGTCACTGATCAGGCATGGACAAAGAATTCGCCCTGGACCCGCACGGGTTACAACAAGCCATCGATTGGATGGGCCGCGAATTCAGTACCCTCGAAAGTCTCGATCTTCCAACCCATTTGCCACAACTGGGCATGGGGTCTTTGGCGGCATTGAACTCGCTGGCGCCAAGCATTCTTGGGGGTGCTGCCGGTTTGGGCAAAGCCACCTCTTTTGCCCACATGGATCCACCTACGCCATGGATAACGTGGGCCTTGACGCTTTGGAACGCCTCACTGAATCAGAATCTGCTTCACCCTGCCACCTCACCCGTTGCGGGTGACATAGAAAAACGGGTCGTCGATTGGCTCACTCCCTTTTTCGGCATGGATGGTGGGCATATGACGCCAGGTTCGACCGTGGCTAACTTGACCGCTTTATGGTCTGCCCGCGAATGCGCTGGCATTTCTGAAGTCATTGCCTCTGAGGGCGCACACCTCTCCATTGCCAAAGCAGCCCATATTTTGGGTCTGACTTATAAAAGCATTCCCATCAATGCCCAAGGCTCGATAGATGCGGCGCAGTTACCGGTCAACTTAAGCCAATCCGCCTTGGTACTCACCGCTGGCACAACCAGCACAGGTGCTGTTGATGCACTTGATTTGGCGGGTAAAGCCGCATGGACCCATGTCGATGCGGCCTGGGCAGGTCCATTGCGGTTAACCAAGCATGCACCTGTGCTTGCGGGTATCGATTTGGCCGATTCTGTTGCCGTGTCGGCCCATAAGTGGTTGTTCCAACCCAAAGAATCTGCGCTGGTATTGTTTAAAAACACCGAAAAAGCCCATGCGGCGATCAGCTTTGGCGGCGCATACCTTGCCACCCCCAATATCGGGGTTTTGGGTTCACATGGTGCGGCGGCCACTGCGCTACTGGCAACGCTGCTTGCATGGGGGCAAGAAGGCCTTGCCCAGCGCATTGAGCATGCTATGAAGCTGGCACAACATCTGAGTGAATTTGTGGCGAGCGACGAGCGTCTGCAACTTTATGCGCAACCCCAGACAGGCATTGTGGTTTGGGGACCTAAAGATGCGAGTTTGTTTCACCATATACAAAGCAGCTTACCTGTTGGCTCTACCTCCGCCACCACTGTGTCGGGCGTGCAATGGTTCCGCAATGTCGCAGCCAATCCCCAAGCAGACATAGAAGGGCTTGTGGCAGCCATCAAAGACAGCTTAAATTACAATAGACACGCCACCTAAAATTTGGTGGCATTCGCTAGGGGTGTTGGCCTTCGGGTTGACTGAGAAAGTCCCTTTGAACCTGATTGAGGTAATCCTCGCGCAGGGAAGCACGGCATCTGACAGCCCCATCCTTTGAGATGACTGCACACCGCGCCGAACTGCCATTTCTTTGAATGAAAAAAATGGCTCAAACCGACACGATTTCCAATACGGCTCTCTTGCCAATACAAAATGCAGACCGCGTTTTCACAGGCTACAGTCACGCCTCACTGTGGTTCAGCCTAGGTGTTGGCCTGCTGGTCATTCAGGTCGGTGCGTATTTGGTACCTGCCATGGGTACGCAAGAAGCCATGATGGCCATTGTTGTGGGCTCATTGCTTGGTGCAGGCTTGCTTGCCTGGGTCGCCCAAATAGGTTGCGATACCGGGCTGACCAGTGCGGGTCTGATTCACCAGGTGTATGGCAGTGGTTTTGCAAAATTACCTATCGTTCTCAACATCGTTCAATTGGTCGGATGGACCGCTTTCGAACTGGTCATCATGCGCGATGGCACGCTCGCCATGCTTGAACACCACTGGGCGTGGTCGGGCAACTTTGCGTGGGTGGTCACCTTGGTGTGGGGTGGCATCTTAATGTTGCTCATGGCCAGTTCCATGCTCGGCTTGGTGCGCGGTTTTGTCAGCAAATGGGGCTTGCCACTGGTCGTGATGTCGCTTGCTTGGTTGAGTTGGCAATTTCTATCTGTGCTTTCCACCCAAGATGTGGGCGCTTTTTGGCATAAGTCAGGGGACCACAGCATGGGATTTTTATCTGCCATCGACTTGGTGATGGCCATGCCCGTATCTTGGTTGCCGCTGGTGGCCGATTACGCTCGACATGGCCAAAACAGCCGTACCACGGTGAAAGCCACCTGGGCCGCCTATGCCCTGGCCAATATCTGGTGTTATGCCTTGGGTGTCTTGGTCGTTAGCGTCTCAGCGCCCGATATGGACATGGTCAACACCTTGCTATTGGCGCAAGGTGGTCTGTTGGCTTTAGGTTTGATCTTGGTTGATGAGTTAGACAATGCATATGGCGATGTGTATTCTGCGTCTTTGAACAGCCTCAGTCTTTGGGGTGAATGGTCGTTGAAAACCTGGGGCATGTTGATTGCAGGTGTATGCACCGCATTAGCCATTGTTTTACCCATGCACAGTCTTGAGCCCTTTTTGCTCATGCTGAGTTCGGTGTTCATTCCTTTGTATGGCGTGATTTTGGGGCGCATGGGTAGCCAGCCAACGGCCCCGCAAGCCACCCCGTTTCACCTGCTACCCGCACTCCTGTGGTTACTTGGCATCGGCGTGTTCCATGTCTGTGCCCAGTTTGCCCCCGAGTGGGGATCGGCCATACCCAGTTTGGCATTTACCTTGGCGATGTCTTGGTTAACCAAGCCTGCTAAGAAGCTAGCTTGATATGCATGACCTGTGGCGAAAACCCGTGGTTCAAAGGCCCGTGTCCTGCTCCCGTGCTGACTTTGGCGCCTGCTTGTATCGCGCCCAAAATAAAGGCCCGGGCTTGTACCACCGAAGCATACAAGTCCGACCCCAAAGCCCAGTAACTGGCAATCGCAGACGACAAGGTACAACCTGTGCCGTGCACATTGCGACTGGCAATACGCTGACTGTGCATGGCATGCGATTGGCCGTCAGACAGCAAAAGCAAGTCCTGCAAGTCGTCTCCCGGCAAATGCCCTCCCTTGAGGAGAACGCCAGCCGCGCCCATCGCTTGCAAGTCGCAAGCAGCCCCATACAAAGCGGATTGATCTCTGAGCGGACGCGCCAACAGCAAGCCAGCTTCATCCAAATTGGGGGTGATCAGTTGGACGCGCGGAAACAACTCGCTGACCAGCACCGCTATGGTTTCTTCGGCGATCAATTTGTCACCACTGGTTGCAACCATGACAGGGTCGAGTACGACTTTTTTGAGTTGGTAATGGTCGATCGCCCAAGCCACCACTTCCACCACCTCAGGGGAATGCAACATGCCAATTTTGACGGCATCCACCCCCATATCATCCAACACAGATTGCAACTGCGCCTTCAAAAAAGCTGGGGGTATGGCTTGAATGGCTTGGACACCCAAGGTGTTTTGTGCCGTCAATGCTGTGATGGCCGTCATGCCATAACAACCCAAGGCAGCCATGGTTTTGAGATCGGCCTGAATGCCAGCCCCTCCACCAGAATCGGACCCAGCGATGGTCAGGACACGGGGGTATTGGGCGTTGACAGAAGTATGCATGGTCGGGATTATCTTCATATCCAGACCGACCGTGTTTCAAAGGGAGGACTGTGATGCACTCCCAGCACTGTGTGGTCTTAGGGGCGGGCTTGATGGGGCGCTTGATGGCATGGGCCTTGGGTGCGCAAGGTCACAAAGTGGACATTCATGAAGCCAAACCGCAGTCTGTGCAAGGCTCTGCAGCTTGGGTGGCGGCCGCCATGTTGGCCCCCATGGCCGAGTCAGCAATCACCGAACTCAACGTGGTGCGTATGGGTGTTTATGGCCTGCAGCGTTGGCCGAAAATCATCGCTCAGCTTGGGGAACCAGTGTATTTTCAACAGCTTGGGACCTTGGTGGTCTGGCATCGCCAAGATGCAGCAGAGGCCCATCGCTTTGTCTCCAAACTGGACGATACACACCAACATTTGCCTCAATTGCAAGCACCCATAACGCTGGACAGACAAGCCCTGCATGCCCTTGAACCCTCACTGGCCGCCTCCTTCCAAACGGGCCTTTACCTGCCAGATGAAGGTCAACTAGATAACCGCCAATTGCTGGATGCGCTGCAACAACAACTCGCGCAACAATCCGTGACCCTGCACTACGCAAGCGAGGTATCGCCCGAACAGTTCACGCAAGCGGATTGGGTGATTGATTGCCGAGGCTTGGGTGCGCGACAGGATTGGCAACACTTGCGCGGAGTCAGGGGTGAGGTATTGCGCGTTCATGCACCTGAAGTCGAACTCACACGCCCTTTGCGTCTTATCCACCCGCGCTATCCTTTGTACATTGCGCCCAAAGAGAATGGCGTCTTTGTCATTGGGGCCACCGAAATTGAAAGCGACGATACAACGCCTGCCAGTGTGCGCTCCAGTCTTGAACTGTTGAGCGCGGCCTACAGTGTGCACAAGGGGTTTGCTGAGGCTCGCATCCTGGAAATCAATGCCCAGGTAAGACCCACCTTGGCGGATAACCTTCCCGCCATCCGTCTGCATAAGCGGCGTTGTATCGCTGTCAACGGCCTTTACCGCCATGGTTTTTTGATCGCCCCTGCCCTGCTTGATGCCGCCTTGGGCTTGATGAACGGAAACCGCCAACTGGCCATTGAGCTGGGGATTCAACTGATGGTGGACGACTGAGTATGCAAATCTGGATCAACCAACAAGCCTTAGAGATGACCATGGGCGCGACCTTGCAAGATGCCATCGTTCTCAGCCAAATAACCCCGCCGTTTGCAGCTGCGGTAAACAACCAATTTGTCCCAAAGAGTCTGTACACCCAAACTGTGCTCAGCGACAAAGACCGCATCGATCTCATTGTTCCCATCACTGGAGGCTAAGCCATGTTGACTACACCTGATGAATGGTTGCTGTACGGAGAAACATTCAAAAGCAGATTGCTTTTGGGGACCTCACGCTACCCCTCGCCAGCTATTTTGAGCCAAGCGGTAGAGCTCGCACAACCCGCCATGCTGACGGCGTCATTGCGACGTGAGAATGCCCATGCCCAAACCTCTCCTGTGTTTTGGAAATTATTGCAAGCCATGCAAATACCTGTCCTGCCCAATACAGCGGGTTGCCACAGTATTGATGAGGTTTACACCACCGCTCAAATGGCGCGTGAAGTATTTGAAACCGACTGGATCAAACTGGAACTGATTGGTGACGATTACACCTTGCAACCAGACACTTTGAATTTGCCCTTGGCAGCTGAAAAACTCATCAAAGATGGCTTTAAGGTTTTACCGTATTGCACAGAGGACCTGGTGCTTTGTCAACGATTGGTGGATGTCGGTTGCCAGGCAGTGATGCCGTGGGCTGCCCCGATTGGGACTGGCAAGGGGCCGTTAAATGCCTATGCGATGCGCACGCTTCGTGAACGCATACAGGTACCCTTGATAGTGGATGCCGGTTTAGGCCTTCCCTCACACGCTTGTACCGTGATGGAATGGGGTTATGACGCCGTGCTGTTGAATACCGCGGTGGCACTGGCCAACGATCCAGTTCGCATGGCAGATGCGTTTGCCAAAGCTGTCATCGCAGGCAGAACCGCATTTTTATCAGGTGCGATGCAAGCCCACGAATCGGCTCAGCCAAGCACACCTACACTGGGCAAACCTTTTTGGCACCACGAATGAACGAAATTCTCCAACGGGCAAGCACCATTGCCCAGCACCACCCTCAGTTGCAAATTGCACCTGCATTGCCTTGTCAAACGTTTGTATCTGAGCGTCACGACTACCCAAGCCCGGTTTACCAAAGTGCATGGTTGGCCGCCCGCAGCCTGGGCTTTATTGCCAAAGATGCAGAATGCATTGCCAGTGCCTGGGATGCCCAAAGTCTTCGCAACCAATCCTTTGACCCCGCGGCCTGGCCATGCCACCCAGCTGATTTTGGGCTGACACCCACCCATCATTCATCAAGCTTTCCTCCATGTCCTGAAAAATTAGGCTTGTATGCCGTTGTCCCCGATGCACAATGGGTGGACAGGCTTGTGCAATTGGGAGTGCCTACCGTTCAACTGCGTTTCAAATCGGATGATCTACATGCGGTTCAGACACAGATTCAGTCAGCGGTGAAAGCCGCAAGCAACTCTTCATCGCTGCTGTTTATCAACGACCATTGGCAACAGGCCATCGATGCGGGCGCATACGGTGTGCACCTCGGTCAAGAAGATTTGCAAGAGGCATCGTTGAACCGGCTTCGCACTTCTGGCTTGCGACTGGGAATCAGCTCTCATGGCTATAGTGAAATGTTGGTGGCTCATGCTTGGCAGCCCAGCTATGTGGCTTTGGGCGCGGTTTTTCCAACCACGCTTAAACGCATGGAGACAGCACCTCAGGGTTTAGGGCGTCTTGAACACTATGTACGCTTGATGCATGCGACACCGACTGTTGCGATTGGTGGTATTGACCTTGCGTCTTTGCCTGCCGTGATGAAGACAGGGGTGGGCTCTGCGGCTGTGGTCAGAGCCATCACAGGAGCGCAAGACGTTGCCGCAGCTGTTGCGTCGCTAAAAACATGTATTGCACAAGCAAGCATTGAACCCCGTCACTTTTTATGACCACTTCTCATTACAGTGCTTTGTTCAGCCAATCCGCTTTCATGCGTTTTTGGCTTGCGCGCTTATGCGGTATTTCAGCCAGCCAAATGCTGATGCTTGGCATCTCTTGGCACATGTATGACATCACTGGCAGCGCCTGGGATTTGGGATTGGTGGGGTTGTTTCAATTTATCCCAGCCTTGCTGATGGCTTTACCCGCAGGTCAACTCATCGATCGCTACCATCGAGGGCGCATCTTTGCCTGTTGCATGCTGCTGCAAGCCCTGATAGCTTTCTTGCTCTTGTGGGCCATGCTGGAACACATTGAGAGCCGCGAATTGATCTTCGGCATCGCCTTGGTTTTGGGGATCAACCGTTCTTTTCAAATGCCCTCACAGCAAGCCATCACACCTTTGTTGGTTCCCAAAGAACTGTTGCAGCGAGCCACGGCGTTGAGCTCTACAGGCGTGGAAATTGCCATCATCGGTGGCCCCGCGATGGGCGGCGTCATTTACACACAAGGGGCATCAACGGTTTACCTGTGTTGCGCCGTCTTGTTTATCTTGGCTTTTGCACTAAGCTTGTCCGTACGCTATCACCATGTGGCTTCACATCTGGCCGCTTCATGGCAGTCTTTGTTTGCGGGCTTGCGTTTTGTGCTGCAGCGTAAAGTATTGTTGGGTGCCATTTCATTGGATTTGTTTGCAGTCTTGCTGGGCGGCGCGACCGCTTTGCTGCCTATTTATGCCAAAGACATACTGCATGGTGGCCCCCAAGCGCTGGGACTGTTAAGGGCTGCACCTGCTATCGGGGCACTGCTCATGTCTATTGTGATGACGCGTTGGCCCATTCACAAAGCCGTTGGCTACAAATTGCTGGCATCCGTTGCCGTCTTTGGTTTGGCCAATGTGGCTTTTGGCTTGTCGACGCATTTGGGTTTGTCGATTGTGCTGTTGGCCATTGCTGGAGCGGCTGACAACATCAGCGTGGTGACCCGCCTGACGTTGATGCAATACGAAACACCCGATGAAATGCGCGGCCGGGTGGCTGCGGTCAACGGTGTGTTCATCGGTGCATCCAATGAACTGGGCGAATTTGAATCAGGTGCAACCGCTGCTATGTTGGGTCCGGTTGGCGCAGTGGTGTTGGGCGGTTTGGGAACGGTGTTGGTGGCGTTGGCCTGGTTGAAACTCTTTCCCGATTTGGCCAAGCGCGACACCATCGCCCAATGAACTGTTGCACCAGGGGTGCAACCAGCTTTGTGCGCTTAGTCAAACAGATCGGGTTGGTCTTTTGAAATACGCGCAAACAAGGGCTGAAACTGAAACCAGCCCGCATAGGATGAGCCTACGATGGGATAAGCCTGCTCAGCAGCCGCTTGTGTCACCATCTTCAATGGCTTGCCATGGGAAGCCGCCTCAGCCATCAATTGCACCTGGCAGCAGCGCTCCATGGCGATGTACCACCAAGCTGCGGCCTCTACCGAGTCGCCAACCGTCAACAAGCCGTGGTTTTGCAAAATAACACCCTTGCTTTGTGCCAAGGCATTGGCAATACGCACGCCCTCTTCCAGCTCCAAGACCACGCCGTCAAAATCGTCATAGACCACATGGTCTTTGTAGAACGCACATGAATCCAGCGAAATGATGTCCAGTGGTTTGCCCAGCGTAGACCAGGCACGGCCATGGGGCGCGTGGGTATGCGCGGCCGCAACCACATCAGGGCGGGCATGGTGAATACGTGAATGGATGGCAAACGCGGCTTCATTCACTGGCAGGACGCCTTCCACCACATTTCCACGCTGATCAACGCGAATCAGGTTCGATACTTTGATTTGACTGAAATGCACGCCAAAGGGATTGACCCAGAAAGTATCAGTGTATTCAGGATCACGCGCAGTGATATGTCCTGCAACACCTTCGTCAAAACCAAAGCGCGAAAACAAGCGAAAAGCGGCGGCCAACATTTGCTTGCGGTGCAAACGCTCCTCTTGAACATTATTGAACTTGCGGGGCTGCGGCAATGGCGGGGAAACACCATCACCCAGCTTTTGGTGACGGTCATGCATCATGGAAACTTCTGCGGGTGCATTCATGGGGTGTGTTCTCCTGATGTATTTGAATAATGGAAGGGATTACGAGGGACGCTTCATCTGGCATGAAGTCGGTTGCGAACTGATGTAAGAATCCCAAACAGCCTCTGTGCGAAAACCATAGCCTGTGTTTTCAGAATCGTACTTGACGCCTTTGGAGCCTTGTTTGGCCCACATACCCAAATACAGTGGGGCCTCTAGTTGATGGTCCGTCTTACGCATCTTCACCTCACCGAGCGGACTTTTGTAAGTCATGCCCTCAAGCGCCAGCGCCACTTGTTTGGCCTCTGTTGATTTGGCATTCTTGATGGCTGCAAACAGCATGTTCATGGTGTTCCAGTGGGCAGCAAAAATGAAATCTTCGTTGTATTTCTTTTTATACGCAACATAAATTTTTTCCAACTCAGGCGTATTGGCGTTGTTGGACCAATTCCATACCACGCTGACTTTGTTTGCACCCCACGACCCAAGCTGTGTGGGTGTACCTGGGTTATTGGCATTCAAGGTGAAGAAATTCACATTCAAACCAAAATCTTTGGCCGCCTTGAGCAACAGTGTTAAGTCACTTCCCCAGTTGGAGGTGATGACGGTATCTGCACCTGTGGCTGCAATTTTGGCTACATAAGGCGCGAAGTCTCGAATTTGAGCCATGGGAATGAATTCATTGGCGACCACTTGGACATCTGGTCTTTTTCGACCAAGGTATTCTTTGGCGGCCTTGGAAACTTGCTGACCGTGGGTGTAATCTTGGTTGAGCAAATACACTTTTTTGATATCTTTGCGCCCCACCATGTACGTGGTGAGCGCTTCCATCTTCATTTCACTAGAGGGGTAAAAACGGAAGTGCCAAAAGCTGCATTTGTCATTGGTCAGCAAAGGGTCCATGGCTGCATAGTTGAGGTAAACCATGGCGCGTTCAGGCTCGCGCTCAGCCAATTTATTGAGTGCGTCGACCAAAGTCAAAGCCACCCCCGACCCTCCTCCCTGGGTGATGAAGTGAATACCTCTGTCGGATGCAGCCTTGAGCATGTTGATGCTCTCTTGGGTTGATCCTTTGTTGTCAAATTCCACCACTTCAAATTTAGGCTCCCCCGCCGCCGATTTGGCGTTCAATTGCGTAACCACCTCTTTCAACTGCTTGAGTGAGCCTTGCCCTGTGAGGGCAAATGGCCCAGACAGCACGTCGATGAAACCAATCTTCACAGCATCTTGTGCAAAGACATGCAAGCAGCTGCACAAAACAGTCAGAACAACAGGCATTCGCAGAAAGGATGGAAAAGTCATATACCGCCTAAAGGTTTTGGGTTTATTCAGAAAAAATACTGCCGTACTGGATACGCAATTCACTCTTTTGAACTTTTCCTGTGCCACCAACAGGCAAGCTGTCCACAAAGACCACATCATCTGGAACCCACCACTTGGCAACACGCTCGGAGAGGAATGCCAATATCGCATGTTTGTCAGCGAAGTCTTGGCTCTTGCGAACAATCAATAGCAAGGGGCGTTCATCCCATTTGGGATGCTTGACGCCGATCACAGCGGCCATTGCCACATGCGGATGCGCCGCAGCCGCGTTTTCAAGTTCGATGGAGCTGATCCATTCACCCCCAGATTTGATGACGTCTTTTGTTCGGTCCCGAATTTGCATGACGCCATCTTCATCGATGGTAGCGATGTCGCCCGTTGGAAACCACCCATCCACCAACGCGGTTTGTTCGGAATTGTGGTAATTCTCAACAATCCATTGACCTCGCACCATTAACTCGCCTTGGGCTTGACCATCACGGGGCAATGTTTGGCCTTGTTCATCCACAATTTTGATTTCAATGCCAAACACAGATTTCCCCTGCTTGGCCACCAATTCATGTCGCAGCGCATCTGTCCAACTTGCTTCCTCACCACCGATATTGCTGATCGTTGCCACGGCCGTGGTTTCTGTCATGCCCCACCCATGCCGCACATCGACCTTGTAAACCTCGTTGAATTTGGCAATCAAAGCCTTGGGCATGGCCGAGCCGCCCACGCCTGTTCTGCGCATCGTCGAAAAGCTTAGGTTGTGCTGCTCTAAATGGTTGACGAGGCCCATCCAAATGGTGGGGACTCCTGCACTGAGGGTGACTTTTTCGGATTCCATGAGTTCATAAAGACTGGCGCCATCGAGTTTTGGTCCAGGCAAGACCAACTTGGCCCCTGCCATCAACGACGCATAGGGCAAGCACCAAGCATTGATGTGGAACATGGGAACCACTGGCAACACCGTTTCTTTGGAGGAAATATCCAGCACATTGGGCAAACAAGCCGACAAGGCACTCAACACAATCGCCCGATGCGAGTACAGCACCCCTTTGGGATTGCCGGTCGTGCCAGAGGTATAGCAAAGGGCTGCCCCTAGGTTTTCATCTAAATCTGGCCAGTCTAGGAGGGCTGACTGGTCACGTATAAAGCTTTCGTAACTATGGACATGCACACCTTCGATCGAGGGTGTATGCGACTCATCGGCCAAACAGATCCAATGCCGCACCTTGGGACAGTGATTGACAACGGCTTTGACCAAGGGCGCAAACGAGCTGTCGAAAAGAATCACTTCATCTTCTGCGTGGTTGATGATGTAGGCCAATTGATCGGGATGAAGGCGCGGGTTACAGGTATGCATCACCATCCCCGTACCGGAGACACCGTAGTAGGCTTCCAAATGCCTGTAATTGTTCCAAGCGATAGAACCCACCACACTGCCAGGCTTGAGCCCCAAACCCAGCAAGGCATTGGCAAGTTGTTTGGAGCGATGGGCTAAGGCCTTGAAAGTGTAGGAATGAAGCGGACCGTGGGTTTCTCGGCTGATCACTTGTTGGCTGCCAAACTGCAAAGCACCATGCTCCAAAATGGCAGATACCAGCAAGGGACGCGCCATCATTGTTCCAACCGAATGCATACATAGCCTTTCAAAGAAGCCTCACTGGCTTCTGATATTGCGATTTCTCAGGTATTTTGAGCTTCTGACCAATTTACACCATAAAGAACCCAGCCATCACTAACGTAAATACCCGTGCAATGCGTACAAATCTATTCATTTGTATTGATTGAATAGATTTTGAATCGCATTAAATCAGAAATACTCTACAATCATTTCTCAAATCTCAAGGGTTTGTGCTAATATTCGTTTAGTTGAATCATTTGTTGAAGAACAAAATCTATTCAACAAAGGTTCAAACACCATACACCCAACAGGAGTCCTCACCATGAACACATCTTTCGCCAAATTCTTCGCAGCCGTATCCGTTTCCATGTTTGCCTCTTTCGCACATGCCACATGGGACTACAGCGTGACACAAGACCAAACCAAATTGTTGGCATCTTCTGGTTCGTTTGCGGCCGATGGCGATTTGCGTTTTGCCTCCCAAATGATCAGCACCAACCAACCTGACGCCAACGGCTTTGTTTATGTGGAAAACATTGCCCAATACAGCTGCCAAAAAAATGCCTACCAGTTAGTCAAAGCCATTGGTTTTAAGAGCTGGGATGACAAGGGCGCGAGCATTGACCAAGCCATGGGCAAGTGGATGCCTGTCAAGGCTGGCACCCCTGAGCAATCGATGATGAACAAGCTGTGTAATTTGTCCCTCGCAGACGCATCCAGCACCATCAAAAACTGATTTTCCTTTTTAGTCTTTAAAACCTCTCTGACGATTTGTCAGAGAGGTTTTTGCCATTTAAAGAGCTGACTGTGCTTAAATTCAAGCATGTTTTCTCCTCTCAAAACACACAATCGCTTTGACTACCAAGCCATTCACAACCGCACAGGCTATGCATGGCCCAATGGGGCGCGTTTAGCGGTTTATATTGGCTTCAATTTAGAACACTTTGCCTTCGGGGAAGGCCTGGGCGCTGGGATTGGCCCACCCTCACCCCAACCCGATGTTTTGAATTACGCTTGGCGCGAATATGGCAACCGGGTGGGTGCGTGGCGCTGTCTCGATCTGTTTGATGCACTGAACCTACCCGTTGGCACCATTCTGAATACGGCGTTGTACGACCATTGCCCCGAGCTATTGACCGCGTTTGTACAGCGTGGGGATGAAATGATTGCTCACGGTCATACCAACGCCGTTCGTCAATCTGTTTACACCGAAGAGGAAGAAAGCCAACTGATCTTAGGGTGCCAACAACGCATTGCCCAACACAGCGGTCAAAGCCCAAGGGGTTGGTTGTCTCCTTGGATTTCCGAGTCCACCCACACACCTGATCTTCTGGCAGATGCAGGCTATGCCTACAACTTGAATTGGTGTCACGACGACCAACCACAAAAGATGCGCACCCGCAGTGGCAATGCGCTTTGGACGCTACCCTATCCACAAGAGCTCAATGACATTCCCATGATCATGCATCGCCAGATGGATGCCAGTGCGTTTGCAGACATGGTCATTGACAACATGGATGAGATGTTGAGTCAATCGCAACACCAAGCCTTGGTCATGGGCATCGCCCTTCACCCGTACATCGTTGGACAACCCTACCGAATTCGCCAATTAAGGCGCGCCCTGCAACATGTGTGTCAGGCAAGGGATGAAGGAGACATTTGGTTGTGCAAACCTGGGCAAATCATCGACCATATCGAAGCCTTGAACCTATGACCAATGCTGTGTCGACCAAAGGCATGGTCACAAGCCCTCACGCGATCGCAAGCGAATGCGGCGCTGACGTCCTCAGAGCCGGCGGCACGGCGGTAGAAGCGGCCATTGCCACATGCGCTGCACTGTATGTGACATACCCACATTTCTGTGGCTTGGGTGGCGACACATTGATGCTTATTGCAGAAAAAACAGGACATGTTCACGCTGTATCGGGGATCGGTCAAGCTGCAGCCCATGTTGCAGGCTATGAAACGCACATACCTTTGCGCGGTGCGCGCGCTGCATTGACCAGTGCTGGTGCGGTTGCAGCCTTGGAAAACGCTTGGCACATCAGTCGTGACCGAATGGGTGGGCAAAAATCGTGGTCATCGCTCTGGGAACCTGCGCTCACACTGGCCTTTGAAGGCTACCCCGTCAGCGCCTCAGAACAATTTTGGCTGCGTTTTCGCAGTGACATGCGAGAGGGTTTGGAGGATGTCTACCAGCATTTTTGCCATGGCAACACACTGCCAACGGTGGGTGAGCTGAGGCGACGCGAGGACCTTGGACGAACCATGCAGGCCATTGCAACACACGGCGCCCGAGAATTTTATGAGGGCGAATTGGCTTCTCAGCTGGCAAAAGCTTTGATGCAGGCAGGGTCACCTTTAAGCGCCCAAGATTTGGCAGATACCCATGCCCGTACAGAACCACCTATCGCAGTGGCCTACCGCGATGGCACCCTCATGTCTTTGCCGCCTCCCACACAGGGTGTGAGCACGCTTCAAATCATGGGTATTTTGAATAACTTTGATTTCAACACCATTCCCCAAGGAAGCGCTGACCACTTTCATCTGATGGTTGAAGCTATCAAACTGGCCTTCACCGATCGAAACCGCTATTTGTCCGACCCTGACCATGTTGAAGTTCCACTTCACATGCTGCTATCAAAAGACTATCTGCAGGCGCAGTCCATGAAGATAGACCAATCTCAAGCCCAAGCATGGCCGCATACTTTTCAGCAAGGTGATACTGTTTTTGTGGCTGCCACCGATATGCAAGGCAATGCAGCGTCTGTGTTGGCCACGGTCTATTTTGATTGGGGAAGCGGTGTCATGGTGGGTGACACAGGGGTGTTGTGGCACAACCGAGGCGCAGCCTTTCATACCCACCCGCATCACCCCAACGCCTTGGCACCTGGTAAGCGACCTGTGCACACCCTGAATCCAGGCATGTATATGAAACACCATAAACCGCATCTGCTTTTTGGAACACAAGGGGCAGACGGTCAACCGCAAACTTTGGCGGCCATCTTGACCCGCTTAATTGACTACGGCATGGATCCCTACGCAGCACTCGCTGCCCCACGGTTTTTATTGGGTAAAACCTTTTCCGACAGCACGGATAATTTGAAAGTGGAAAGCAATCTTTCCCTTGAAACTGTCCGAGATTTGCAAAAGCGAGGTCACGCCTTAAGCTTTGTCGATGCGCTCAGTCCTTTGATGGGGCATCCTGGCGCTATCACTGTGAATACAGACACAGGTGAAATGGTAGGCGCCCACGACCCCAGAAGCGATGGATTGGCGATTGGTATTTGAAAAAAACCTGTATCACGGTACATTTCAACAAATGAAAATATCTGTTCTCACCTTCGATAACTTTAATGAACTTGATTCGTTTATTGCATTAGGTATTTTGAATCGTGTCAAAAAACCGGGTTGGAAAGTTAGTATTGCCTCGCCCACAAAGACCGTAACCTCTATGAATGGCGTCACAGTTCACGCGCAAGCGTCTTTGTCTGACGCTAATACCTCTGATGCAGTGTTATTTGGCAGTGGAATGAAAACCAGAGAAATCGCCAACGATGACAGCATCATGGGCCAATTGAAACTCAACCCTGCGCATCAGTTGATTGGCGCGCAATGTTCAGGCACCTATATGCTTTCAAAGTTGGGCTTGCTCAACTCGGTGCCTGCATGCACGGATTTACTTTCCAGGCCTTGGGTGCAAGAAGCGGGGGTTGAGGTGCTCAACCAGCCTTTCTTTGCCAAGGGCAATGTGGCGACGGCGGGGGGATGTCTGTCCGCTCAATATTTAGCCACTTGGGTCATTGCGCGCTTAGAAGGAATAGAAGCGGCCAGATCCGCATTGCATTACGTCGCCCCGGTGGGAGAAAAAGATATTTATACCGAACGAGGTATCGCTCAAGTACAAGCATATCTGGTTTAAGGCCAAGCAACTAGCGGTTGAGAGTGCTGTTCAAGACATCCACATAGGGATGTGTACGCCGTTCTGCAAATCCGTCGATCAATAACCCAACTCCCGCGAAAAACACCAGCGCAATACCAAGACCTTGAAAAAAATCTGAACGGGTGGTAAATCGCAGGAGCAAGCCAGCTACGCCAAACACTCCCCATATGGCCAAGTAAATGGGCCAAGCTTTGTTCACCTTGACCATACGCTCGGCCTCAGCTTTAGCCCCTGCTTGCGGGTCAGTAGCTATGGCTTGACTGAGCATAGCCACCTGGATGGGAGTTCGATAGCCCACCACAGTTCCCACAATCCCCATGAGCAAGCCCAATACCAAAAACGGAATAGCCACCCCTCTTGCAAAGTTTCCGGGGTTATCCGTTAACAACCATAGGCTAAAGACAACATTCAACAAACCGCAAGGAAGAATGAACACCAAGGCCTCAATTTTTTCACCTTGAAAGTAGGTTTGAATAGCATCCATAAGTTCCATGTCTTGCGCTGTCCCCGTCATATCAATTTTCTTCAATACGCTGCTCAGTGCCTTCAACGCTCAGTTAACGCTTGCAAACCGCTTGTCGAGTTTTCTCAAGTGCCTCTTGTTGGGAGGTGTCTTTCCATTTTTCTTCAGCGTCAGATACTCTTTCCAGCACCTTACCTAAACCACCCTTTTCATTAAAAGCGAAAGTTGTGATGTTTGAATAGCGGGTATTTTCACAATCAAATTTATAGTAAACATTGAGGGATAGTGCTTGCCCATCAGCAGCAGTCACAGGCTTGGCCAGATTGATGAGAAGCCATGCTTTACGTGTAGGTCCATAAATTCCGATGGATAGGGGATCGTAAAAATAATTATCTTTGCCGCTGTCTGTATTGACAGAAACCCACTCGGCGGAAGATGAAAAACTAACGCATAGAAAGAGGAGGAATAGAAATTTTTTCATAAAGTTAGACCACTTAAAAATTAAAAAAGCTTAGACAAAGATGGATACAAGAAGTCTCATGGTACCAACACCCAGTTCATTGATAAATGTACCGACTCAATTAACATCAACTCACAGTAAAAACCCGCAAGTTTGGTATCTTTTCAATGCATTGTGAATCGAGGCAGACCAATAAAAAACAAGCTGATTCAGGGTGTGTTGAATTATTTGCTACAATATTTGTGCAATGAAACGCTTGCGGCTTAAGCTTTATAGGCATCACCCCTCAAGCATATTTCTAGCTAGAAAAAACCGAATACTTTCCTCGATAGCTCAGTCGGTAGAGCGCCGGACTGTTAACTCCGCAGAAACAGTTCCTTACTAAAAAATACCCCTAAAAAACCCATATAAATCAACGATTTATAGCCTATATTTAACCTAAAGTATCAATTACACGGTTATTACACGAATACTTCGTAGGCTTCTCACATTATGGAAAGTTGCATATTGCAACTGACGATTTGAAAACCTAGTTTTTGCTGCTGGCACCCTCCTCTTAACGACCCAAAACAAAGTTGGCTTTCATTGCCCAAAACTTTGATTTGAGTGCTTATTGATTTTCTATTTTTTCAAGCTGCTTGAGAGTCCGTCCAATGCTTCGGGACACTCACTGAAGCGGTT
>CANCVB010000024.1 GCA_947381415.1 Burkholderiales bacterium | reverse complement strand
GAACTTCTTGTTCAGTAAGACGGTGTTCTGCCATGTGCTTGCCGTACAGTGATGTGGTGTGTATTGCCATTGGACTGTCTAGAAAGATGGGCAAGCTGTGGGGAATGGCACCCTGGGCTTTGAGCTGGGCAATGCTGTGCAAGACGGCTTGTGCGCGTCCCACGGCAAACACCGGAACCACGGCAACCCCACCGCGCGCAGCAACTTTTTTCAATGCAGCACTCAACTCATCACCCAGTTTGTCGATGGGGTGAATGCGGTCGCCATAGGTCGATTCAATCAATACCGTATCTGCTTGCGGTGGCGGTTCAGGCGGGTTCATCAAGCTGTCATCGGGTCGACCCAAATCGCCCGAGAACAAAATGCGTCTTCCAGCAACCTCTAGCAGCAAACTCGATGCGCCCAAGATATGTCCGGCTGACGAAAATTGCGCCTTCCAACCTGGCACAGGCTCGAACACTCGCCCCCAAGTTTCAACATGAAAACGGCGCATGCTCTGCAAAGCGTCACTTTGGGTGTAAAGCGGCAATGCGGGCACATGTTTAGAAAAACCGTGCTTATTCGCGAAAAAAGCATCCTCTTCTTGAATGTGGCCACTGTCGGGCAGCAAGATTCCGCAAAGGTCACGTGTGCCTTCGGTTGCGTGAATCCGACCTTTAAAGCCTTGGCGAACCAGTAATGGCACGTAGCCACTGTGGTCGAGATGCGCATGGGTCAAGATGACGGCGTCGATGTCTGTCGCAGGCGTGGGCATGGGGTTCCAATTGCGCAGTCGCAATTGCTTGTAGCCTTGAAACAAACCGCAGTCCACCCACAAACGCTTGCCGCCATGTTCGACGCAGTACTTGGAGCCAGTCACAGTGCTGGCACCGCCTAAAAAATGGATTTGGAGGCTCATAGGACATGATAGGTGTGGTCAGTAGCAAAATACCTTGATGAAAATCAACCCATCCCTTCAAATACCCGATGTACTAACGGATTCGATGCGCTTGGCATTCGATGACCCCGACTTCATGGTTCGTGATGAGGCGCGTGGCATTCGCTTGCAATTGGAGCTGCTCAAAGCAGATGTGTTGCAAACCCATGCCGGTATACACCAAACTGTGGTGGTCTTTGGCAGTGCCAGGTTTGTATCGCTTGAGCAAGCCCAAGAACGCTTGGCACAGGCCATGGCCAGCAAAGACGAGCAAGCGCGTAGTCATGCCGAGCGGGCAGTGCGAAATGCGACCTACTATGAAGCAGCCCGTGAATTTGCCAGTCTGGTGGCCAAGGCGAGTGCTGACACCTCTGCGCCCCATCGATTCACCATTTGCACCGGGGGCGGCCCTGGCATCATGGAGGCGGCTAACCGAGGTGCTTATGAAGCGGGGGCCCCTTCAGTGGCCCTCAATATTGTCTTGCCCAATGAACAAGTTCCCAATCCTTATATCTCCCCCCATTTGAGTTTTCAATTCCACTACTTTGCTATTCGCAAAATGCATTTCATGCTGCGAGCCAAAGCGTTGGTGGCTTTCCCTGGCGGGTTTGGCACGATGGATGAACTGTTTGAAATACTCACCTTGATTCAAACCCACAAATCACAAAAGGTACCGGTATTGTTGTTTGGCAGCAGCTATTGGAAAAACGTCATTCGTTTTGATGTCATGCTTGATCACGGCACCATCACCGAGGCCGACCAACAATGCTTCCAATTTGTGGATACACCGATGCAAGCTTGGCAAGCGATCCAATCTTTTTATCCCCACTGAAACCTTGATGCACGATCCCTGTCAGGGCTGGCATCGCTTGCCTCACTTCACGCCAAGTCGGATGAAAACAAGCAAGTCCGTTGATTCAGGTCAACAGCTGAAGACTTTGACGGCAATGTGAGAGGAAGAAAAGGCTTTTTGGGATGTAACGCGCCCATACTTTCCCCGTGTTGAAGGCACTTCGCTTTCCACCTACAGGGAATTCACATGAAAACATTACCCGCTGCCAGAATCACGGCAATGTCTATGCTTGCCAGCGCACTGCTGTTTGTTGGGTGGGCAGTGGCTGCCCAGCACATGAAAGATGACATGGGAATGCATACGCATGCGTATGCAGACTGCCATCACCCCATGATGAAGGGAATGGAAAAGCGTCTGTCACAGATGAAAACCAAGTTGCACCTGAATGCAGATCAGCAGCCTGCATGGGAGGCTTATTCCAAATCCATGACCACCTTGCCTGAACAAGCAAAGAATGCCATGCAAGACGAGGTGGCTATGTCAAAACTGACGACACCTGAGCGCTTGGAAAAAATGAACGCGTTTGAAGAAGCACACGTCACGTCCATGCAAGCGCACATGAAGCTCAGGCATGAGGCTATTTTAAAGTTTTACAACCAATTAAGCACCGATCAGAAAAAAACATTCGATATGGAATCGTGGCATTTTCACCAGCGGCATTAATGCAGTTTGACCGTGGGGTTGGTTTGCTTGGTAATCATTCTGGCCAAGGTATACAGCGTGGTTTTCAAAAAACCGTGAATGGCCAATTCATGCAATTTGTAAAGCGACAGGTACATTAATTTGGCGAAGTAACCTTCGACCATTAAATTTTTGCCTATCAGGCCGCCCATCATATTGCCCACGGTGCTGAATTTTCCAAGCGACACCAAAGACCCAAAATCTTTGTAACGGTAGGGCTTCAGCGGTTTGTCTGCCAAGCCTCGCAGGATTTGTTGGTACACATGCGTGGCTTGTTGGTGTGCCGCTTGCGCGCGGGGTGGCACCAGACCCGTGTGGGTGCCATTGGCGTCCACAAAGGGGCATGCGGCGCAGTCGCCCAGCGCAAAAATCGCCGGATCGCGCGTGGTTTGCAGTGTGTCGAACACTACCAATTGGTTGACACGGTTGGTTTCTAAACCGCCGATGTCTTTCAAAAAATCAGGCGCCTTGACCCCTGCCGCCCACACCACCAGTTCAGACTCGATCAAGCGACCATCGTCTAGCTTGAGGCCGGTGGGCAAGACCTCTGTCACCTTGGAATTGGTCAGCACCTGAACGCCTAAGGATTGAATCAATTGTTCTGTGGCTTTGGACAGGGCCGGGGGCAAAGCAGGAAGAATTCGTTCGGCAGCTTCAATCAAACTGACCTTGATGTCTTTATCGGGGTCGATTCGGTCTAAGCCAAACGCAACCACTTCACGGGTGGTTCGGTGCAGTTCTGCTGCCAATTCCACACCGGTTGCACCAGCGCCAATGATGGCCACATGCAACTGACGTTTGTTGATGGCTTCGGCTTGGTTGTGGGCGCGAATGCATGCGTTGACCATTTTGGAATGAAACTGTTTGGCGTCGTGCTGGTTTTCCAGACGAAGTGCATATTGCTTCACGCCTTGGGTGCCAAAGTCATTGCTCAAGCTGCCAATGCACACCACCAAGGTGTCGTAAGCGATGTGCTGTATCGGCGTGACAGGCAGGCCATCACTGTCGATGTAAGGCGCCAGTTCTATGGTTTTGCCTTCGCGGTTCAAACCGTGGAGTTCTCCAATGCGAAATGTAAAGTGGTTCCAATGCGCATGCGCCATGTAATCCACCTCGTGGTCACCAAAATCCATGCTGCCAGAGGCAATTTCATGCAGCTTGGGCTTCCAAATGTGGGTTCGGTTTTTATCGACCAGTGTCACCAGTGCTTTGCGCTGCTTACCCAAGGATTTGCCCAATCGGGTGGCCAGCTCTAAACCACCCGCGCCACCACCCACGATCACAATTTTGTGCATGTCTTTTGTCATGTATGTCCAACAGTGAAATCATTCAAGCCACACGCGTCTTTTCCCTTGAGAAGCCATAAAGGACGTGTCGCGAAATTCAGAGCCAAACCGGTTTTACCCGCCGCGGGGTGAAGGCTTCGGTCAAAGTGTGAGGTGGTGGGCATATAGCGCAGCGCGACACCGGTGCGACGCAGGCCTGAGGTGTTGGCTTTGGCGCCATGGATCATGTAAACATCATGCAATGACATTTGACCAGGTTGCAATTCCAAATCCACCGCCTCGTCTTCATTGAACGTATCGTCAGCCATGCGTTGGTTCAAAACCAGATCTTGCCTGTCTTCATGCAAATGCGGATGAAGCACTTTCGCTAGGTGTGAACCGGGAATCACACGCAAACAGCCATTGCTTTTCAAACTGGGTTCAATGGCAATCCATACCGTGCAGGTGGCTAAGGGACGCATAGGCCAGTATTGACCGTCTTGGCGCCAAGGCGTTTCAAAGCCATGTGCAGCAGGTTTGCAAAAAACCTGACAACCCCACAGCGCCACATCGGGGCCAATGACCTGCGACACCATGTCCACCAAGGGCGGGTACATGGCCAAATCCAAAAACTTTCGCGTGCCTGCCACCCCATCATCGTTCTTGCCATGTTGCTTGCCTTCAATATGCGCACTGACAAGTTTTTCTGGGCGCACATCGGGATTGGCACGAATCAAGGCGTCTAAGGTGGTTTGGAGGTCCTTCACCATTTCTGGGGGGAGATGAAAGCGGGGTATCACATAACCTTGCGCGCGGTATTGCGCGGTTTCGTCTGGACTGAGAATGGCGGTTGGCATCGTTGACAGCCTTTGCTTGGAAGACAGTGGTTTTAGCAGACTTTGTATACTGAATCCATGCAAATCTTTCCCTTGGACAACCGACTTCACAAGGCAAGTAACGCGTTTGTCTCAGAGATTTATCAGAAGGAGTTGAAAGCGCGAGGCTTTTCCAGCGACCCTGCCCAATTGCGTGCGGTGGATGCGCTTGAAGCGTGTGCTTTGGAATGGTCAGGCTACAAGAACAAGCGCGCAAATACCCTCAAAAAACTCATCAACCATCCGGATATTCCGCAGGGCGTTTACCTTTACGGAGGTGTTGGCCGTGGCAAGAGTTTTTTGATGGACTGCTTCTACCAAGCGGTGCCCATTCAGCGCAAAACCCGTTTGCATTTTCACGAGTTCATGCGCGAGGTGCATCGTGAGTTGCATGAGTTGCAGGGCACGGTCAATCCCTTGGATGAGTTGGGCAAGCGCATGGCCAAGCGCTTTAAGCTGATTTGTTTCGACGAATTCCATATTGCCGACATCACAGATGCGATGATTTTGTACCGTTTGCTGGTCGCCATGCGCGCCAACGGCATTGGCTTTGTGACCACCTCGAACTTCAAACCCGATGAGTTGTATCCCGATGGCTTACATCGCGACCGCATGTTGCCCGCTATTGCGCTGCTCAATGCCAGCATGCAGGTCATCAATGTTGACAACGGCACCGACTACCGCGGTCGCATGCTGGAGCAAGCCCAGTTGTACATGACCCCATGTAACGACGCCAATGAAGCTTTGATGCAGCAAACCTTTGACCGCTTGGCAGAAACGCCCGATCAAGATGGTTTGCTGTTGATCGAGTCGCGCAAAATCTGGGCGAAACGCCGCGCAGGCGGCATGGTGTGGTTCGATTTCAAAGTGTTGTGTGGTGGTCCGCGTTCACAAAATGATTTTTTGGAAATAGCCAGTCAATTTCACACGGTTTTTTTGAGTGGCGTACCCAAGATGGAAGTGCGCATGGCCTCAGAGGCCAGACGCTTTACCTGGTTGATTGATGTGCTGTATGACCGACGCGTTAAATTGGTGATGATGGCCGAGGTTGAGCCCGAGGCCTTGTACACCGAGGGGCCCATGTCGCACGAGTTTCCCCGTACCGCCTCACGGCTTCGCGAGATGCAATCAGGCGCTTTTTTAGCGTTGGGGCGTCGCATGGTGGATACTTCGCTCACATGAGCCACTTTCAAGCACGTTGTTGGATATTTTTCCTCTTGATGAGCAGTCTTGGGCCCGTGTATGCCCAAGACGGACTCACGCAAGGCTTGGACATCAATGCGGAACGCGAGCGTATCAAAGCGGAGCGCACCCAAATGGAAGCCGAGTACAGCAATGCTTTGCGTGCGTGCTATCAAAAACTGTATGTCAACAATTGCAAAGACGAAGCCTTCAAAATTCGTTTGCAAAAAGCCAATGCCCTCAAAGCCCAAGAGCGTGTTCTCAATGACCAAGAGCGAAAGCAGCGCAGCGCAGCCGCCTTGCAAAACATTGAGCAAAAAAACAGCTTAGAGTCCCAAAACGAAGCCGCTGAACGCAGAGCCACCAGCACCCAACAGCATCTTGACAAAATCCAGAGCAATCTTGAGAAAAACCAAACACGTTTGGACAAAGAAGCCCGTGAAGCTGAGAATGCAGAGAAAAATGCCCAGCGACAAAAAGAGTTGAGCGAGCGCCAACGCGCCCACCAAGACAAGGTCAAGGCAGCCGCCGCTGAGCGTGAGAAACATCTGCAAAAATTGCAAGCAGCCCAAGAGCACCGCGAGCAGGTAGAGCGCAACCGCGTTCAGCGTGGCACACCTGGTGCCGACCCGCTGCCGGTTCAACCCCTTGATAAGCCCTGATGGAATTGCCTTGACAAACCCTTTGTCGGATGCGGTCAGGGAAGTTTTTGGCCCCTTGGGGCCGTTGGCCAGAGCCACCCCCCATTTCAAACCCCGCGCAGGGCAAACGCAAATGGCCATGGCCGTGGCGGATACATTGGCACTCGGCGGTTCGTTGGTGGTCGAGGCGGGCACCGGCGTGGGCAAAACCTTTGCATACCTCGTGCCAGCCTTGCTCAGCGGTGAACGGGTGTTGCTTTCGACAGCCACCAAAACCTTGCAAGACCAGTTGTATGCCAGAGACATTCCCGATTTGCTAGCGGCCTTGGGCTTGCCGCTTCGCTTGGCCATGCTCAAAGGCCGGGGCAGTTATGTGTGCCAGCAACGCTTGGCGATGGCTCAACAGTCCGCTACCCTGCCTGACCGCGCTTCGGTCAAAACCTTGTCGCAAATACAGACCTGGGCCAGCACCACCCGTAGCGGCGATTTGGCTGAAATGCCTACTTTGGACGAACGCTCGCCATTGATCCCTTTGATCACCTCCAACCGCGACAACTGTTTGGGTTCAACATGTGGTTATTGGAAAGAGTGCCATGTGAACGCCGCCCGCAAAGAGGCCATGGCGGCCGATGTGGTGGTGATTAACCACCATTTGTTTTTTGCGGATTTGGCCATGCGTGAAGGCGGCATGGCAGAGCTGCTTCCCAGCGTACGGGTGGTGGTGTTTGATGAAGCCCATCAACTCAATGAAACGGGCATACAGTTTTTAGGTCAGCAATTAGGCACAGGGCAGATGCTCGACTTGGCGCGCGATATTTTGGCTTGTGGATTGCAATTGGCCAAGGGCTTGGCGGATTGGCAAAGCTTGGTGGGTGATTTCGAAAAGTCTTTGCGCGATCTGCGCTTGTTGATTGGCAAACACCCGCCCAACGCCCGCTTGCGCTGGTTGGACGGCTACCCGCAAGGCATCAACCCGCATGACTGGGGTGAGGCCATGCTGTTACTGACCCAGCGCGCACAAGCGGTTTTGGCTGCATTGGAAATGGTGGTGGATGCTGCGCCGGAGTTTGTTCGCTTGCACGAACGGGTCAGCGATGTCATCGGTTTGGTGGCCCATTTTTCTCAAGCTTGTCCTAAGGGTTCCGTACGTTGGCTGGAAGTGGGTGCACAGGCCCGTTGCATGGAAGCCCCCTTGGACATTGCCGATGTGATGCAAAGTCGTTTGTTGCAAACAGTGGTCACGGTACCTGATGCACAAGGACAGGCTGTCGATTTGCCGCGCAGTTGGGTATTTACCTCCGCCACACTGGGTGACGATGAGCAATTGACATGGTTTACCGAGCCTTGTGGTTTGTCGCAAGCCCACGTGCTGCGGGTTGAGAGTCCATTCGACTACGCAAGCCAAGCATGGCTGTATGTGCCACAGGACATGGTGTCTCCGAAAGACCCGCAGCACAGTGCAGCGGTGGGCGAACTCGCTTTGCAAGTCGCGCATACCTTGGGTGGGCGCACCTTGGTGCTGACCACCACCTCGCGTGCCCTGCGCGCAATTGGTGCGCAGTTGCAAACCGCGCTGGGTGACTCAGCCTCGATGGAGGTGTTGGTGCAAGGTGAAAGCCCTAAGCGTCAATTGATGCAGCGTTTTCGACAAGCCATTGAGCCTGGCAAAAAGGCTTGCATTTTGGTGGCAACCGCGAGTTTTTGGGAAGGCTTTGATGTGCCGGGCGAGGCATTGCAAGCGGTCGTGATTGACAAGCTGCCGTTTCCTCCCCCCAATGACCCGCTGGTGGAAGCTCGCGGGCAACGCTTTGAGGAGCAAGGCCGCAGTTCATTCAATGCCTATTTCTTGCCTGAGGCCGCGGTCTCCCTCAAGCAAGGCGCTGGTCGCTTGATACGGCGTGAAAGCGACCAAGGTGCGTTGGTGGTGTGTGACAACCGGTTGGTCAGCACCGGTTACGGTCGGCGTTTACTGGCCAATTTGCCGCCGATGCAAAGGGTTCAAACCTTGCCGGCGCTGCTACAGGCTTTGCAAGCCATCACCAAAACTGGTACCAATGCTTGGTAGCGGGCGGCGGGGGCGGCGCTTTGTCGGTGAAGTAATGGCTTTTCGGGTAAGAAGCTTCTAAGACGCGAAGCGTGTCTTCTTTGAGTTTGGTCAGACCCAAAGCCTCATAAGAGTCGATCAAAATAATCAGTGCTTCCTCTACTGCCGCAATGTTTTGGTAATCGTTGAGCGTGGTCTGGGCGCGGTTGATGGCCGCCACATAAGCGCCTTTTTTATAGTAATGCCGTGCCACTTTGATTTCAGACTGGGCCAGCAAATTCACAATATGGCGCATGCGCAAGGTGGCGTCTGGGGTGTACGAAGAGTTGGGAAAGCGTGTCACCAGTTCTTTGTAGGCTTCAAAAGACTCTCGGGCAGCCATTTGGTCGCGCTCGGCCAAATCTTGCTTAAACCATTTGGAGAGCAGACCCAAGTCGTCATTGAAGTTGACCGTGCCTTTGAGGTACAGCGCGTAGTCAAGCGCAGGACTGGCGGGGTTGAGTTTGATAAAGCGGTCAAGCGTCACGATGGCGGTGGCGCGATCACCGTTTTTGTATTGGGCGTAGGCTTTGTCGAGTTGGGCTTGTTGAGCCAGTACAGTGCCGGCGGCGCGACCTTCGAGTTTGTCGTACAAGGCGATGGCCTTGTCGTACAAATTGCCGTTCATGTTGTCACGGGCTTCTTCGTAAATCTCCTCGGGCTTCATTTTGAGGGTTTTGTCTTTTTCCTCAACCGCACAACCGAAAAGTACAAGCGTTGCCAACACCACCGATAATGAAAGAAATCTCAACACAGTCAACCTTTAGGCTTTGAATGGCATGCATTATCAACGATGAGCCCTACCCACAAAGCACCCCCAGCCCTGCCGACATTGGCTGAACTCGAAAGCGATGACCTCGCCGCAGAAGTTGAAGTCCGCGATCTCTCCATACCTACCGAGTTGCACAGACAGCGCTTGGACCGCGCTTTGGTGAGCTTGTTGCCCGAGTTTTCACGCAACCACTTAAAGCACATGATTGAGGAGGGCTGCGTCAGCGTGGGCGAACACGTGGTCACCAAAGTCGCGCATCTGGTCAAAGCGTTTGATAGCTGTCGGGTCCGATTGCAACCCACCGACATGTCGCAGGCTTTTATGCCGCAAGACTTGCCCTTGGATGTGGTCTTTGAAGACGCGTACTTGCGGGTGATTCATAAGCCTGTGGGCATGGTGGTGCACCCAGCACCGGGTAACTGGAGTGGCACCTTGCTCAACGGTTTGTTGCATTTGGATGCAAGCCTTAAACAAATTCCCCGCGCTGGCATTGTTCACCGCTTGGACAAAGACACCAGTGGATTGATGGTGACTGCCCGTACACGCTCTGCCATGGATGCATTGGTGCACATGATTGCAGCGCGGCAAGTCCACCGCGAGTACTTGGCGATTGCCCATCGGCCATGGCGTGGCGCATTGTTGCGCGAGGTAGATGCACCCATCGGCCGCGATCCCCGCCAACGTCTGCGCATGGCTGTTGTCGATTTGGCCAAACAATCCGGCAAAACCGCACATACCAGCTTACGCTGCCTGCAAAGCCAAGAGCAGGGTTGCTTGGTGCATTGCACTTTGCACACCGGACGTACCCATCAAATTCGGGTTCATATGGCCTCAATAGGTCATCCTCTCTTAGCGGATACCTTGTATGGCGGCACCCACACCCCCCATCTTCAGCGCCAGGCCTTGCATGCCTATCAATTGGGGTTTATCCACCCCATCACCGGTGAGTCTTTGCAATTTCAAAGACCTTTGCCACTGGATATGCAACAAGCCTTGTCTGATTGGGGTCTGACCGAGGTGCTCAGTTAGAATGACCGGTTGAATTTCCCTCGGACTACCTGCTATGAACACCTTGGATGCCAAGCGTGTCCTCGAAACCGCTCTGCTATGCGCCGCACAACCTTTGTCGGTGCGCGAGCTGCGCCAGCTGTTTAACGATGAGCTGGGCGCCGACACGCTCAAAACACTTTTGCAAGATGTCCAAAACGACTGGACGCAGCGCGGCATTGAGCTGGTTCAGGTCGCCAGTGGCTGGCGCATGCAAAGCCGTCCCGACATGCGGGACTATCTGGACCGTTTACACCCTGAAAAGCCGCCAAAGTACTCTCGTGCGGCCATGGAAACCTTGGCCATCATTGCTTATCGCCAACCGGTCACACGCGGTGACATGGAAGACATTCGGGGCGTGACCATCAATTCCTTGGTGCTCAAACAATTGGAAGACCGTGGATGGGTGGAGGTGATTGGGCAGCGCGAGACGGTGGGCCGCCCCATGCTGTATGCGACCACCAAGCAGTTTTTGGATGACTTAGGTGTGGCTTCTTTGGACCAATTACCCCCGCTCGAGTCCCCCGGCGGTGTGAATGAATTTTTCACTGCAGCACTTGAAGACGAAGTTGATCCTGCCCAAATGCCCATGGCCTTGGAAGAGCCCACCGCGGGCGAGAGCCCCGCGTGAGCGACGAAAGCCCGAAGTTGCACAAAGTCTTGGCCCAGTCAGGGCTGGGTTCGCGCTTAGAGATGGAGCGGCTCATCAGCGAAGGGCGCATTACCGTCAATGATGAGCTCGCCCACGTAGGGCAACGCGTCCAGTTTGGCGACCGCATCAAGGTCAATGGGCGTGCCTTGCCCGTGCGTATTCAAGCCATGCCTGTGCGGGTTTTGGCTTACCACAAGCCCGTGGGCGAAATCGTCAGTCGCGATGACCCGCAAAACCGTCCCACGGTGTTTCGCAAACTCCCCCGTCTTTACCAAGGCAAGTGGCAAGCAGTGGGTCGCTTAGACCTCAATACCGAAGGACTGTTGTTGTTCACCAGTTCGGGGGAGCTAGCCAACAAACTGATGCATCCTCGTTTTGGACTTGAGCGCGAATACGCTGTTCGGGTGCTGGGTGCTTTGAGCAATATCGAAAAGGAAAAACTTCTCTCGGGCGTCAACCTTGAAGATGGCATGGCCAAGTTTGGCAGCCTCGAGGATGGCGGCGGTGAGGGTGCGAATTGTTGGTACCGGGTCACCATCCAAGAGGGGCGCAACCGTGAGGTGCGCCGCATGTTTGAGGCGGTTGGCCACGCGGTCAGTCGTCTCATTCGTATTCGTTACGGCAAGATGGTCTTGCCCAGAGGCTTAAAGCGCGGTGACTGGATGGAGTTGGATGCCCACGACATTGACCAACTCACCCGCAGCGCAGGCGCTTTTCATTTGGGCGCTGCCAAACCCAGTATTCAGCCAAGACGCCCCCCTGTGAAAGCGTCCAAAACCGCTGCCTCACCCAGCAGCAAAGACGCGCTGATTGGCGCTGACAGCTTGGCCAGGCAGCGGCGCGTCCAAAAAACCTCCGCTGCGCGTGCCAAGTCACGGTCTCGCAAAGGCTAAAATCACCCGCTTAGCGCATCGCGCCCCATTTTTTGATAACTTTTGGAAACACCAACATGGCCATCGAACGTACCCTCTCCATCATCAAACCCGACGCAGTGGCAAAAAATGTCATCGGTCAAATCTATGCACGCTTTGAAGGTGCTGGCCTGAAAGTGATCGCTGCCCGCATGGCCCATTTGAGCCGTGGCGAAGCCGAAGCCTTTTACGGCGTCCACAAAGCCCGTCCTTTCTTCAAAGATCTGGTCGATTTCATGGTCTCCGGCCCCGTCATGATCCAAGTGTTGGAAGGCGAAAACGCCATCCTGAAAAACCGTGACCTCATGGGCGCCACCGACCCCAAGAAGGCTGACAAGGGCACCATCCGCGCCGATTTCGCCGACAGCATTGACGCCAACGCGGTTCATGGCTCCGACGGCCCCGATACCGCTGCCCACGAAATCGGTTTCTTCTTCGCCGGAATGAACGTTTACGGTCACTGAAAGCGGTTCTCTCCGCATCACCATGAAGACCAACCTGCTTGATTTCGATCTGGACGGCTTGGTCGCATGGTGTTTGACCCAAGGCGAGAAAAAATTCCGTGCAGTCCAGTTGTTTCGCTGGATTCACCACAAAGGCGTTGAAGACTTTGCGCAGATGACCGATCTGGCGCAAAGCCTGCGCAGCAAGCTCCAAGACCACGCCGACATCTTGGCTCTGCCCGTCATCAGCCGACACGATTCCGCTGACGGCACCATCAAATGGATGTTCGATGTGGGGCAGGGCAATGCCATCGAAACCGTTTTCATTCCCGAAACCGACCGAGGCACCTTGTGCGTGTCCTCTCAGGCTGGTTGCGCCGTGGGTTGCCCTTTTTGCTCTACGGGCGCCCAAGGTTTCAGCCGCAACCTGAGCACCGCTGAAATCATCGCGCAACTTTGGTACGCCGAGCGCACCTTGCGCCAAGAGCGTGGCGTGGACGAGCGGGTGATTTCCAATGTAGTGATGATGGGCATGGGCGAGCCCTTGCAAAATTATTCCGCCCTGGTGCCCGCCCTCAAAACCATGCTGGACGATCATGGCTATGGCCTGTCCAGAAGACGCGTGACCGTGTCCACCTCTGGTGTGGTCCCCATGATCGAGCGACTCGGGCAGGATTGCCCTGTGGCCTTGGCAGTGTCCTTGCACGCGCCCAACGACGCCTTGCGCGACGAGTTGGTGCCTCTGAACCGCAAATACCCGCTGGACGAGTTGCTGCAAACCTGCCGAGACTACTTGGCGCATGCGCCGCGTGACTTCATCACCTTCGAATACTGCATGTTGGACGGGGTGAACGACAGCGATGAACACGCCGAGCAGCTCATCCGCTTGGTGCGCCCGCCGCATGGCGAGCCCACCCCCTGCAAATTCAACCTGATTCCCTTCAACCCCTTTCCAGCCTCGGGCTTGCTGCGCTCGCCCCCCGAGCGGGTCAAGGCGTTTGCAGCGCTGTTGAGCGAAGCCGGCATCGTGACCACCATCCGCAAAACCCGCGGCGACGACATCGCTGCCGCCTGTGGCCAATTGGCTGGCGACATCCAAGACCGCACTGACGTGTCGGGCAGGCGGGCCAAGACCATCCGCATCCACGCCTAGTGCGGCAAAATCCAACCATGTCCCTCGAACAAGCCATTCCTTTTTCCATCCCCGCGCGGCACCGCAGTCTGCAGGCCCAGGTACGCTGGGGCGACCATGTGGTGACCGTGGGTGGCGATGCCCCTGTCCGCGTGCAGTCCATGACCAACACCGACACGGGCGACGCCATTGGCACTGCCATTCAAGTCAAAGAACTGGCACTGGCTGGTTCTGAGATGGTGCGCATCACCGTGGACACACCCGAGTCGGCCAAGGCCGTGCCCTACATCCGCGAGCAACTCGACAAAATGGGCGTGAATGTCCCCCTCATTGGTGACTTTCATTACAACGGCCACCGATTGCTGACTGAATTTCCTGACTGCGCGCAAGCACTCTCCAAATACCGCATCAACCCTGGCAACGTGGGCAAGGGCGACAAGCACGACAAGCAGTTTGCCCAGATGATCGAGGCCGCCATCAAGTACGACAAGGCGGTGCGCATCGGTGTGAATTGGGGCAGTTTGGACCAAGAGTTGCTGGCCAAACTCATGGATGAAAATGGTTTGCGTTCCTCGCCTTGGGATGCCAAACAGGTGATGTACCAAGCCTTGGTCACATCTGCCTTGGAGTCGGCTGAATTGGCCGAGCGTTTGGGCTTGCCGCGTCAGCAAATCATCCTCAGCTGCAAGATGAGTGGCGTGCAAGACCTGGTGGCGGTGTACCGCGAACTGGCCAAGCGCAGCAACCACCCCCTGCATTTGGGCTTGACCGAAGCGGGCATGGGCGTCAAGGGCACAGCAGCTTCCAGCGTGGCCTTGGGCCTGTTGCTGCAAGAGGGCATTGGCGACACCATCCGTGTCTCGCTCACGCCCCAGCCAGGTGAAGCCCGCACCCAAGAGGTGTTGATTGCCACCGAAATTTTGCAAGCCCTGGGCCTGCGCACATTCGTGCCCAGCGTCACCGCCTGCCCAGGATGCGGGCGCACCACCAGCACCACTTTCCAAGAATTGGCGCAAGAAATCGATGATTTTTTGCGTCAGCAAATGCCCGTGTGGCGCAAGCAATACCCTGGCGTTGAAGGCCTCAAAGTGGCGGTCATGGGCTGCATCGTCAATGGGCCAGGGGAAAGCAAACATGCCGACATCGGCATCAGCCTGCCGGGAACCGGCGAAGCACCTGCCGCACCCGTGTTCATCGACGGCGAAAAAGCACTCACCTTGCGCGGCGACAATATCGCCAAAGAATTCCACGACATCGTCGAAAACTACATCCAGAAAAAATTTGCGGCAAGCGTCTGATTCGCCCCGCCTTTCCATCACCATGGCTGACAAATTAACCGCCGTCAAAGGCATGAACGACATATTGCCGCCCGATTCCGCGCGTTGGGAGGCCTTGGAGTCCGCTGTGCGCGAGGTCATGCGACTGCATGCCTACCGCAACATCCGCACCCCCATCGTCGAACCCACAGCGCTGTTCATACGTGGGCTGGGCGAGGTGACCGACATTGTGGAAAAGGAGATGTACTCCTTTGAAGACAGGCTCAACGGTGAACAACTCACCTTGCGCCCCGAGTCCACCGCTGGCGTGGTGCGGGCCGTGGTTGAACACAACATGCTCTACGAGGGCGGCAAGCGGCTGTATTACATGGGCCCGATGTTCAGACACGAACGCCCGCAGCGTGGCCGTTATCGTCAATTTCACCAAATTGGCGCCGAGGCCCTGGGTTTTGGTGGCCCAGAGGTGGACGCCGAGTTGATTTTGCTGGCTTGCAGCTTGTGGAAAGCCCTGGGTCTGACCGATGTTCGCTTGGAGCTCAACAGCCTGGGTCAGCCGCCCGAGCGTTTGCAGCACCGTGCAGCACTCATTGCCTATTTTGAGCAGCACGCCGATCAGCTCGACGAAGACGCCAAGCGCCGATTGCACAGCAACCCTTTGCGCATTTTGGACAGCAAAAACCCCGCCATGAAAGCCTTGAACGAGGCCGCGCCCCAATTGCTCGACTTTCTTGGCGAACAAAGCCTGGCGCATTTCAATGCGGTCAAAGCCATCTTGGACGCCAACGCGGTGGCCTACAGCATCAACCCCCGTCTGGTGCGGGGCATGGACTATTACAACCTCACCGTCTTTGAGTTCATCACCGAGCGCCTGGGCTCTCAGGGCACGGTTTGCGGCGGCGGGCGTTACGACTACCTGATTGAAGAGATTGGCGGCAAGCCCGCGCCCGCAGTGGGTTGGGCGCTGGGTGTGGAACGGGTGCTGGAGTTGCTCAAAGAGCAGGGTGCTGGCGTGGCCGATGTGCTGACCGATGTCTACGCCATCGTGCCTGATGCCGCGGCCTTGCCGCAAGTCATGCCTGTGCTGCAAAGCCTGCGCAGCATGGGTGTGTCTGTGCAAATGCATGCGCCCACCGATTCTGCGGCTGGCATGGGCAGCATGAAGTCCCAGTTCAAAAAGGCCGATGCCAGTGGGGCACAACATGCCCTGGTGTTCGGTCCCGATGAGCTCGCCCAGGGCCAGGTGACGGTGAAGTCTTTGCGTGACGGCCAAGGGGCCCAACGCACCGAGACTTTGGCCAATATCAGCCATTGGGGCCACAGCCTACAATCCGCACTTTAGTTTTACCGCCTTATCAGGAATACCATGGCTTCGCATCTCGACCTTGAAGAACAAGAACAACTTGACCAAATCAAATCTTTTTGGGCCCGGTGGGGCAACCTCATCACAAGCCTGATCACTGTGGCACTGGTGGCATTTGCAGCTTGGAACGGATGGAACTATTGGCAACAACGCCAAGCAGCGCAAGCGGCTGTCTTGTTTGATACCTTTGAAAACGCCAGCAAGCAAGGTGACTTGACCCTTTTGGCACGCTCATTGAGTGACTTGCAGGACCAATTTCCCCGAGCCACTTTGACGGCGCAAGCTTCCTTGTTGGCGGCCAAAACCTATTTCGATAAAGACCAGGCCACAGAAGCAGAAAAACCGCTGGCATGGGTGGTGGACCATGCTTCTGATGAGGCTTATGTGGCATTGGCGCGTTTGCGTTTGTCAGCCTTGGCCATTGAGCGTAAAGACATGGCCAAAGCCCGTTCTTGGGTCGAGGGCAAGACAGCGCCCAATGGTTTTCAAGCCCTTTTTGACGACCGCCTTGGCGACATTGCCTTGATCGAAGGCAAACATGATGAGGCCAAAACCCGATTGAGCAATGCCTATAAGACCATGGACGAAACTTCAGAGTACCGACGCTTGATCGAAGTCAAGCTGGGCACATTGGGCGTGGATGTGTCCTCTGCCGAGTTCAAAAAATGAAAGTTGTCTTTGTGACACGTTGGTTTTTTATCCTTGTTTTCGGCGTTTTGCTGACGGCCTGCGGTGCGTCTCGACCCAAGCCTGCGCAAATTCCACCCCTTAAAGCGGACAAACCCATTCAAGCCCTGTGGCAGTTCAAGATGGGGGATGACATTTCGTTTGTGCAAAGTTTGCAAGTGGTGCAAGACCGTTTGGCGCTTACCTCTGACAAGGGCAAGATCGCCGTGGTGAATGTCCGCAACGGACAAACAGAATGGCGTTATGAGCTGAAAACAGCCCTCAGCACAGGCGCTGGATTCGATGGTGAGCATGTCGCCGCTGTCACCCTCAACAACGAACTGGTCCTGCTCAAAGCGGGCAAGGTGTTGTGGCGCAGCCGTTTGACCTCGCAGTCTTATACCCATCCATTGATCGCGGGTGAGCGTGTATTCATGCTCATGGCTGATCGCTCCATTTTGGCTTTTGATTTGGCCAGCGGAGAACGCTTATGGGTGCAGCAACGCCCGGGTGAGCCCTTGGTGTTGAAGCAAAACGGTGTGCTCATGCCATTTCAAAACACCTTGCTGGTCGGATTGGGTGGTCGGCTGACCGCGCTCAATCCCGATAACGGTCAAGTCAAGTGGGATGTGCCCGTGGCCAACCCCCGAGGCATCAATGATTTAGAGCGCTTGGTCGATTTGGTGGCAAAGCCCTCTCGGGTTGCCAACTCTGTTTGTGTGCGTGCTTTTCAATCTCAGGTGGGATGTGTTGATGCCTTGCGCGGCAGTGTGGTGTGGACCCGCGCCTCTGTGGGTTCTCAAGGCGTTGACGGAAACGACAAGATGCTTATTGGTACCGAGTCCAATGGCGTTGTTCAAGCCTGGAGTCGCAGCACGGGAGACAGGCTTTGGGATTCGGACAGGTTGAAATACCGCGAACTCACCGGCCCAATGTTCACTGCCAAAGGCATTGTGATAGGTGACAGCGGTGGTTGGCTTTATCTGCTGTCTGCCAGCGATGGCAGTTTGATCAACCGCGTGCAAACCTCTTCGGATGGTTTTGCATCAACGCCTACCGCGTTGGCTGAGGGAGGCTTTGTGGTGTTGACGCGCGACGGCTTGCTGCAGGCTTACCAACTCCCTTGAAAACAAAGGCGTCGCTGTGAAACCGGTGATTGCTTTGGTGGGGCGTCCCAACGTGGGTAAATCCACCTTGTTCAACCGCATCACCAAAACCCGAGATGCCATCGTCGCCGATTACGCAGGGCTCACGCGCGACCGTCACTATGGCAATGCAAAGCACGGTAAACAAGAGTTCATCGTCATCGATACCGGGGGGTTTGAGCCCACAGCGGAGAGCGGCATTTTCAAAGAAATGGCCAAGCAAACCCGACAGGCGGTGGCTGAATCGGATGCCGTGATTTTTGTGGTTGATGCCCGCCAAGGCATCAGCGCCCAAGACCACGACATTGCCAACTACTTGCGCCGATTGGGTAAACCTTCTTTGTTGGTGGCCAACAAAGCGGAGGGTATGCAAGAGGGGCATCGCTTGGTCGAGTTTTTCGAACTTGGCCTGGGTGAAGTGATGCCAGTGTCTGCTGCCCATGGACAAGGCATTCGCAGCATGTTGGATGCTTCTTTAGGCGCACTCCATCTCCCCGACGAGGACGAGGAGGACGACGGCTCTCCCAAACCCTTAAAGCTCGCTGTGGTGGGGCGCCCGAATGTGGGCAAATCCACCTTGATCAACACCTGGCTGGGTGAAGAACGCTTGGTGGCTTTTGATTTGCCGGGCACCACCCGCGACGCCATCCATATCCCTTTTGAGCGTGAGGGGCAGCAGTTCGAACTGATTGACACAGCGGGACTGCGCCGCAAAGGCAAGGTATTTGAAGCCATCGAAAAATTTTCTGTGGTGAAAACTTTGCAGGCCATTGAGTCTGCCAATGTGGCTTTGCTGTTGCTGGACGCCACCCAAGGGGTGACCGACCAAGACGCGCACATCGCGGGCTATATCTTGGAGACGGGCAGGGCCGTGGTGTTGGCCGTCAATAAATGGGACGCGGTTGACGCCTACCAACGTGAACTGCTTGAGCGCTCCATCGAGAGCCGTTTGGCGTTTTTAAAGTTTGCCAAGTTACACCATATCTCCGCCCAAAAACGACAAGGTCTGGGGCCTGTTTGGAAGTCGATAGCGCAAGCCCATGCAGCCGCCATGTGCAAAATGAGCACCCCTATTTTGACGCGCCTGCTCTTAGAAGCTGTGCAATTTCAGTCGCCCAAGCGTGCTGGCATGTTCCGTCCTAAATTACGTTATGCCCACCAAGGCGGCATGAACCCACCCGTTATCGTGATTCATGGCAACTCCCTTGAACATGTGACAGATGCCTACAAGCGGTTCTTGGAAGGCCGTTTTCGCAAAGCCTTTGCGCTAGAAGGCACCCCTTTGCGAATAGAAATGAAAACGGCCAGCAACCCTTACGTGGACAAAGATTGACCCATTGGCAGGTGCACGCCAGATGAAGGGGTCATCGGTTTTGCAAGGCGGTATTTAAAACGCGTAACTCTCTCTTACTGAAGCGATGGTTTGTTGGAGAGACTTTTTCGAGTTCATTGGCGCTGTCACAAGGTCACGGGCGCTCAGGTACTTGTATGACATCGGGTTTTGTTGAATGCCCTTAAGGATGTCGCTCATTTCGGTTTTGTTTTCTTTGGCAGACAAAAACGCTTGCAGGGCAACATACTGCTGAACTTGATCCAGCAATTTGTGCGCGACCGGCGCTGGCTTGCTGGTTTTGGCGCTGGCAACTGGATCGTTCGTTTCGTTGAGTTTGCGTACCGTGATGAGTGTCAAAATTTGTCTGTTGACATCAGATTCCATAGAGGTTTTGAACAGCATTTGCAACACTGGGATGTCACCCAAAATCGGCACGCCTGAATTTTCTTGGCTCTTTGTGGTGCTTACCAATCCATTCAAAACAAACGTTTGACCAAACTTTACCAAGGCAACCGCATTCACCGAGTCGCGGGTCAAGTTCAAAGCAATATTGGATGCGTCTGGGTTCAGTAGCAAGCCCGAACGCGATGCGCGAATATTGAGCATCACCTCATCGTTGTCTAAAAAAGTCGGTGTGATGGACAGCGACAGCCCCACCGATTTGTCAACCAATTGGCTAACACCCCCTGAATTTCCTGCCACTTTGATGGAGAGATTGGAGCCAGTGAAAAACACAGCGGGAAGTCGATCCACAGCAGCTAACGAGGGTCTGGCGATGACTTCATTTTTTGTATACATTGCGTTGGCAATATTGAGCGAATAACTCAAATACCCCGTGGTTGCCGGCAAGACACCCACTGGGGTTGTTGTTGCATCTGCGCCCAATGTGTTGAAGAGGCTGCCTGTGCGGCTCACAGTGCCATCAGCCGCTTGCACAACACTTCTGCCCAAGCTGAGGCCATCTAGCAAATTCACACCATACGATTTGGTCAATGTTTCTTCTGCGCGGATCAGGGTAACTTCAATCATCGCCGTAGGAGGTCTTTCACCGGTGCAAGGTGCGGGCAGGGTGATTCCTGTGGCGGTCTCATCGGATACCGGTAAGGCGCTGATAGGAATCAAAGTAGGCGTGTCTTTTTCAGAGACAGGTGCTGGCCGCGGGTCGCAGCGAAACCAATTCTTCCGGGTGTCAGATGTGAGTGCTGCATTTTTGTCGTCTACATCGTCTTTGCCTTTGGAAGAGGTAGTTGTCGCTTGGGTTTTGGCTTGGGCCATTGGGATATGTGCAGCCTCGGTTGTGAACGGGGCTGCGTAAGGGGTTGTTTCTAAGCCCAGTAATTGGTCCATGCGTGATCGCAGGGCATTGCGGTCTTTGAGGTCTGTATGGGTGGCTGCGAACTTCGCGATGGATTTCTTGGCTATCTGTGGTTGTTTAGCGAGAGCTGCCAAAAACACTTTGGCTCTGAACAATCTGGGGTCATTTATATGATTTGATTCCAGATGGTTAATGCCCCAAGCGGCCGTATCCAAGTCGCCAGAGAGCATGGACGACTCAATCAAACCCAGCAGTGGTTCATTTGACTGGTTGGGGTGGTTGTAAGTGGCCAAAGCAAATGCCTTGCTTGCGTCTTCATAGCGTTTGGCAGAAAAATACAGTTTTCCTAATTGGATATATGCCACGTCGAGGTTGTTATCAAGGCTGATGGCGTTTTTAAATCCAATGTCAGCCAACTCAAGGCTTTCGGCTTCCCCTCGTTCGTATTTGAGTTGATAGGTCAGCGCATTGAAAAAGTGCAGCAACGGATTCATCAAGTCAAATTTCAAAGCGCTGTTGAACACTGTTTGCGCTTTATCAAGATCACCTTTTTCAAGGTAATCTATGCCGCTTGCAAGCAAGGTTTGCGACCTTGATGCGGAGCCCGATGGGGTATTTTTAGAGGAAGAAACGTTGGTGCCAAGCTCTGGTGGCGCAATGGTTCCGCAGCCCCATAGTAGCAAGCACACAATCCAACCGGTACGACCGAACACCGCTTTACGCATGGTGAAAAACTTAGAAACTTAACCTTACTAATTTTTTATCAAATTTTTCTTTGGCCACTTTACCGGTCACTTGTATGTTGAAACTGCCCTGAGGTGCTTTGTTCAATTTACCTTTCAGATCAATTTCCATGCACATCCCAGCTTCTAGTGGCAAATCAAAGTTATCACTGTCTTTGCCATTGATCTTGCAATCAAATTGGGTGCCGTTCGCACCACTGAACTTGCCAGTCAAAGCGTCCAAGCAAACGGTGGTGGCTGAGGTGATTTGGATTTTGCAAAAAGCTTTCACGGTCAAATGTTTGCCAGAGACATTCAGATTGAATTCGTTGGTTACCGCGATAAAGTCTTCGGTGTATCCATCTAGACCGTAGTCGACATTGCCAGTGACTCTGAGTTTGACTTTGGCCACGCCCAAATCAAGTTTGTCAGTGTCTTCGTTCCATGAAGCCAATGTTGCTGCGTGGGACACAGTAGACAGGGTCAGGCACAAAGCAAGGGCAGAGGTTTTTAAATGGCGAAGCATGACAAATCCTAAAATAATGAGTTCACTGTCCAGTTTAAAAGCAGTTGCTAACATGTTGTTGAAAAAGAGTCTTTTCCCTAAATGGGTGAAAATAATTTTTTCTATGTAATTGAAAAAATATTTGTACGATTTAAAGTTTATTTGTGGCTTATTGTGCAATTCTTAGGGAATCACTTATATAAATCGATCCGTGGTTTCTAACAAACGAACAGTCAAAATAGATTGACAGAAGACTGTGGTATGTTATGGGGCATCAACCAACACGGAGAATATCGTGAACCAAAAAGGGCAACTCCTGCAAGACCCGTTCCTCAATACACTGCGCAAAGAACACGTGCCTGTGTCCATTTACTTGGTTAACGGCATCAAATTGCAGGGACAGATCGAATCCTTTGACCAATACGTGGTGCTTTTGCGAAATACTGTCACGCAAATGGTTTACAAGCATGCCATCTCTACCATTGTGCCTGGACGTCCAGTGAATTTTGCACAAGAGGGCGACGAGGACGCTCCCACAGCCTGATGACTTCCCGTTGACACAAACTCCTGCGGATGTATTGACCAACGCCTTATTGGTGGGTGTGGATTTGGGCCTTCCCCATTTCGATGACGGGCTTGACGAACTCGCCCAACTCGCAAGTACGGCGGGTTTGAACCCGGTCGCACGCATGACGTGCAAACGTCGCGCACCCGACGCGGCATTGTTTGTAGGGTCTGGCAAAGCCCAAGAAATCAAAGAATTGGCGCTGCTGCACAGCGCTTCAGAAATACTGTTTGACCAAGCCTTAAGTCCGGCACAGCAACGCAATTTAGAGCGTTTACTGGAGATGCCGGTCAATGACAGGACCATGCTGATTTTGCAAATATTTGCCCAGCGAGCGCGCAGCCACGAAGGTAAATTGCAGGTGGAGTTGGCGCGCCTTCAGTACTTGAGTACACGCTTGGTTCGGCGTTGGTCACATCTAGAGCGCCAAAGGGGTGGCATTGGTAACCGCGGCGGCCCAGGTGAGACCCAAATTGAGTTAGATCGCCGAATGATTGGCGAGTCGATCAAGCGAACCAAAGAGCGTTTAGAGAAGGTCAAAAAACAACGCCATACCCAGCGTCGTCAGCGTGAACGGAATCACATCTTCAATGTGTCATTGGTGGGCTATACCAATGCAGGCAAATCCACCTTGTTTAATGCCTTGGTCAAAGCGCGTGCTTACGCCGCAGACCAGTTGTTCGCCACGCTCGATACCACCACCCGCCAGCTTTACCTTTCAGATGGTGAGGCACAAGCGTGTCAAATTTCTCTCTCGGACACGGTGGGGTTTATCCGCGACTTGCCCCATGGCTTGGTCGATGCATTCGCTGCCACGCTGCAAGAGGCTACCAGTGCTGACTTGTTGCTTCATGTGGTGGATTGCTCTCACACAGATTACCCTGAGCAAATGACGCAAGTTCAGTCTGTTTTGGCCGATATTGGCGCTGCAGAGGTCCCGCAATTGTTGGTGTTTAACAAAGTGGACGCTTTGCCCAGTGACCAGCAGCCTCGCTTGCTTCAAGACATTTTCATGTTGGATGGCATGGCCATGCCGCGTATTTTTGTCAGTGCAAGCACTGGCGACAATTTGGAAGGTTTGCGCCAGCGTTTGCTTCAAACCGCTGTTCAGGCAGCGCCCCCCTCTTTACCCCTTACTTTTTTACCGGTAAATGCTTGATTTCAAATTATGGCTTCAGGTTTAGGCACAATGTGGACTTGCCACTTTTATTGATTGATTGCGCATGAACTTTTTCACATGGGTTTGGCCCCTACGACGACGCATTGCAGGCATGTTCAATTTGAACGATGGCCGCTGGGGCAGAGGAGAGGATGCCCAGCACCAACACAATGGTGCAACACCTCCGCCCGACGGCTCCCAACAACCACCCCAAGACGATGGCAAACGCCCCCGTCCAAGCGCTTCCAATGGACCGCCTGATTTGGACGAACTTTGGCGTGAGCTGAACCGAAAATTAGGCAAACTCTTAGGTCAAAACCGAGGTGGTGGTAACCCCCCACCGAATGGCGGGGGCGGATTTAACCCCAATTACAAGCAAGCAGGTGGACTGCTTGGCGTGGTCTTGGCCGTCATCGTTTTGATCTGGCTTGGTACTGGTTTTTTTATCGTCCAAGAAGGCCAGCAGGCTGTCATTACCCAGTTTGGGCGTTACCACAGCACCGTGGGTGCCGGTTTCAATTGGCGCATGCCTTACCCCATACAACGCCATGAGGTGGTTTTCGTCACCCAAATTCGTTCTATTGACATTGGACGCGATGCGGTCATCAAAGCCACCGGTTTGCGCGAATCGGCCATGTTGACCGAGGATGAAAACATCGTTGAAATCAAGTTTGCTGTGCAATACCGACTAACCGATGCACGTGCCTACTTGTTTGAAAGCAAGAATCCCACAGATGCTGTGATGCAGGCTGCTGAAACTGCGGTGCGTGAGGTGGTTGGAAAAATGCGCATGGACGCGGCCTTGTCAGAGGACCGTGAACAAATTGCACCGCGTGTTCGCAAGATCATGCAAACCATTTTGGACCACTACAACGTGGGTATTGAGGTGGTTGGCATCAATTTGCAACAAGGTGGTGTCAGACCCCCCGAGCAGGTACAAGCCGCTTTTGACGATGTGCTGAAAGCGGGGCAAGAGCGCGAACGCGCTAAAAATGAGGCTGAAGCCTATGCGAACGACGTTATTCCACGTGCGGTGGGTTCTGCGTCTCGTTTAAAACAAGAAGCTGATGCTTACAAAGCCCGCATCGTGGCCCAGGCGCAAGGTGATGCCCAACGTTTTCGCTCACTGCTGGCAGAGTATCAAAAAGCGCCGCAAGTGACGCGGGATCGTTTGTACATCAATGCGATGCAAGAAATTTACAGCAGTGTGACCAAGGTTTTGGTTGAGTCCAAGCAAGGTTCGAACATGTTGTACTTGCCCTTGGACAAAATCATGCAACTCAACGGCGCAACACCCAATACGTCGGGTGCCTCTGCGTCCAGTTCTTCCAGCACCCTAGACGGCAATAGCTCGGTTCCCAGCCCTGTGACCCCATCTTCCCCGACTGATAACCGTGGCCGTGACAACCGTCAGCGCGACCGCGATTTGCGATAAACAAACTGCCATGAACAAAATCGGTTTTTACATCTCCACCTCATTGCTGGCTTTGCTGGTGATGAGCTCTATGATTTTTGTGGTTGATCAACGCCAATATGGGGTGGTCTATTCCCTGGGGCAAATCAAAAAAGTCATCACTGAGCCTGGGTTGAATTTCAAATTGCCCCCACCTTTTCAAAATGTCAATTTCATCGACAAACGATTGTTGACCTTGGATAACGTGGACTCTGAGCCCATGTTGACCGCTGAAAAGCAGCGAATGGTCATTGATTGGTATGTGCGTTGGCGCATTTCAGACCCTTCTCAATACATTCGCAACGTAGGTTTGGATGAAAAAGCAGGCGCGCAACAACTCACCCGTGTGGTTCGCAACGCTTTCCAAGAGGAAATCAACAAGCGCACGGTTAAAGATTTGCTCTCTCTCAAGCGCGAAGCTTTGATGGTGGATGTCAAACGCGAAGTGCTAGAGATTGTGAAGGGCGAAAAGCCTTGGGGTATCGATGTGGTTGATGTCCGCATCACCCGGGCTGATTATGTAGACACCATCACAGAGTCTGTTTACCGTCGCATGGAGGCCGAACGTAAACGTGTGGCCAATGAATTGCGTTCGACGGGTGGTGCTGAGGGTGAAAAAATCCGTGCCGATGCTGACCGTCAACGTGAGGTGACCTTGGCGAATGCTTACCGCGACGCGCAAAAAATCAAAGGTGAAGGCGACGCCGAAGCCGCCCGTTTGTATGCCGAAGCCTTTGGCAAAGACCCGCAGTTTGCTCAGTTCTACCAAAGCATTGAGGCCTATAAAGCCAGTTTCAACAAGAAATCCGATGTGATGGTTTTAGACCCTAGCTCTGATTTCTTTAAAGCCATGCGTGGGAGTGGTGCTGCGGGTGCAGCGCCGGTCAAAAAATAAGCCGCTCGAGCACGATGGACAACCACACACTGTGGATGGCTTTGGGTTTGGTACTCATCATTGAGGGCTTGTTTCCGTTTGCGTCACCACAAGCTTGGAAACGTGCCTTCTTGCATATTCTGCAAATGGATGATGGCCAAATTCGATTTATCGGATTGAGTTGTATCGTGGCTGGCATGTTGCTGCTGTGGTGGCTGCTTTAGTGTCCCAGTAGAATCCCTTTTTTAACAGCTTTCCCCCTCATGACTGCTTGGGTCTTGCCAGATCACATTGCCGATGTTTTGCCTTCCGAAGCCAGGCACATCGAAGAACTTCGCCGTTTGTGTTTAGACACAGCGCGTGGTTTTGGCTACGAACTCGTTATCCCGCCTTTGCTGGAGCATGTTGAGTCGCTGTTATCGGGTACCGGCATATCGCTGGATCTGCAAACTTTCAAGATGGTTGATCAACTTTCAGGTCGCACCTTGGGCTTGCGGGTTGACACCACGCCACAAGTTGCCCGTATAGACGCGCATTTGCTTAACCGTTCAGGGGTAACGCGACTGTGCTACTGCGGGCCTACCCTGCACACCCGAGCACCTGGCCCCTATGCCACCCGCGAGCCTTTGCAGTTTGGGGCCGAAATTTACGGACACGTGGGCTTAGAAGCCGATTTGGAAATTTTGCAATTGGCTTTGCAATGCTTGCACGCCAACGATATGACCGCGTTGCATGTCGATTTGAGCGACGCACGGATTCTTCCCGCTTTGTTGCGCGAGCAAGGATTAACTGCTTCGCAGCATGAGGCCATATCACAAGCTTTGGCGCATAAAGACATCAGTGCCATGCGAAGCATCGGTGCCTCTTTGCCCAAGGCTTTGCGTGAAGCCTTGGTGGCCTTGGTGCAGCTTTATGGTGGCTTGGAAGTGCTTGACCAGGCAGAACAACTCTTCAAAGACTGGCCAGAAGTTTTATTGGCGTTGTCGCATTTGCGCTGGCTGGCGACCCATGCAGGACACCCCGTCAGCATCGACTTGGCCGACTTGCGCGGTGCGGCTTACTACAGCGGACCACGGTTTGCCATTTTTGTGCCTGAGGGCAGCGATGCCTTGGTCCGTGGTGGACGTTACGATGAAGTGGGTGCTTTGTTTGGGCGCAAACGCCCTGCGGCAGGCTTCAGTTTGGACATCAAGGCTTTGGTCAGTTTATTGGTGCGGCCTGCGCCCCAAGCAGCGATTCGAGCTCCCTGGGGAGAAGATGTCGGTCTGCAAAACGCCATCACCCAACTGCGTGAACAAGGCCACACAGTGGTCTGTATGTTGCCTGGCCATGAAAGCGAAGTCGATGAATTCCATTGCGATCGCGAATTGGTTCTGTCCCACGGGCAATGGCTGTTGAAACCCTTAGCTTTAACTTAAACAGATACAACCATGAGCAAACAGCACGGACGTCATGTCGTCGTCGTCGGCACCCAGTGGGGTGATGAGGGCAAAGGCAAATTGGTCGATTGGTTGACCGAGTTTTCGCAAGGGGTGGTGCGTTTTCAAGGTGGACACAATGCAGGCCACACCTTGGTCATCAATGGCGTGAAAACCGCATTGCACCTGATACCCAGTGGCATCATGCGCGCGGGCGTGAAGTGCTACATCGGCAACGGTGTGGTGTTGTCATGCGGCAAATTGTTGGAAGAAATCCAAGGTCTTGAAAAGGCCGGTGTCGAGGTGCGTTCACGCTTGCGCATCAGTGAGGCTTGCCCTTTGATATTGCCTTTCCATGCAGCATTGGATGTGGCGCGCGAAGCTGCCCGAGAGCAAGGTGGAGCTGAAAAAATCGGTACCACGGGGCGTGGCATTGGGCCCGCCTACGAAGACAAAATTGCTCGTCGCGCCCTGCGCGTGCAAGACCTTAAACACCCAGAGCGATTCGCCAGCAAGTTGCGCGAATTGTTGGACCTGCATAACCATGTGTTGACAACGTGGTTGGGTTCGGAAAAATTTGTGTTCCCAGACGCCCTTAAACCATTTATCGATCAGGGACGGGTGCTTTTTCAACCTGTTTTTGACGAGGCCATGGCGCATGCAGCGCAAATTTTGCCCATGGTGGCCGATGTATCGCGTGAACTCAACGATGCTCACCACGCTGGTGCCAACCTGTTGTTTGAAGGTGCCCAAGGCACTTTGCTTGACGTCGATCATGGCACCTACCCCTTTGTGACCTCCAGCAACTGTGTGGCAGGCAATGCAGCGGCGGGTTCAGGTGTGGGCCCAGGATTGCTGCATTACATCTTGGGTATCACCAAGGCTTATTGCACACGTGTGGGAGGCGGCCCCTTTCCTACTGAGCTTGATTGGGATGTGCAAGGCACGCCTGGTTGGCACATGAGCACCGTGGGCGCCGAAAAGGGAACGACCACCGGACGTTTTCGTCGCTGTGGCTGGTTTGATGCCGCCTTGCTCAAACGCAGCGCACAAGTGAATGGTCTGAGTGGTTTGTGTATCACCAAACTCGATGTGTTGGACGGTTTGAAAGAGCTCAAACTTTGTACCGCCTATGAATTGGACGGTAAAACCATCGACATCTTGCCGCTAGGGGCAGATGACATTGCACGATGTCAACCTGTCTATGAAACCCTTCCTGGATGGTCTGACAGTACCGCTGGCATCACGGAATATGACAAACTTCCTGCGCAAGCACGTGCGTATTTGGAGCGCATTGCGCAAGTGACCGGGGTACCGATACATTTGATCTCCACCAGCCCGGACCGTGACCACACCATCATGGTTCGACATCCTTTTCACGACTGAACCTTCGCAGGAAAGCGCCACCATGTTGACTGAAGACGGCAAACATTTGTATGTGTCTTATGACGAATACAACAATCTGATTGAAAAGCTGGCCATCAAGATTCACCAATCTGGTTGGGCGTTCGATACAATTTTATGTTTGGCGCGGGGCGGTATGCGTCCAGGTGATGTGTTGTCGAGGATTTTTGACAAACCCTTGGCCATCATGTCCACCAGTTCCTATCGCTCTGAAGGCGGCACGGTTCAAGGTCATTTAGACATTGCACGCTACATCACGACCCCCAAAGGTGAAATCGCCGGTCGCGTGTTGTTGGTGGACGATTTGGCTGATTCTGGTCACACCTTGAATGCTGTCATCGACATGTTGCGCAACAACTATTCACCCATCACGGAGTTGCGCAGTGCGGTCATCTGGACCAAAGGTGTCTCCAGTTTCACCCCCGATTTTTCTGTCGAGTATTTGCCCACCAACCCCTGGATACACCAGCCTTTTGAGGCGTATGACACCACCCGTCCAGCTAAGTTACTGGAGAAATGGCGGGTCTAAGCATGAAGCCCGTCACCGCGCTGATACACCACGGCTACCAAGCCCCGCCCGATTTTTCAGCGCCCCAAGTTGCTGTTCATAAAGCCTCTACGGTTATTTTTCCCAATGTCCAAGCGATGCGAGAGCGCACCTGGTTGGATAAAAAAGGCTATACCTACGGCCTGCATGGCACACCCACAACCTTTATTCTGGAAGAACGTATTGCCTCTCTTGAGGGGGCTCAGCATGCGGTATTGGTGCCTAGCGGTCTGGCCGCCATCGCTTTGACCAATATGGCCCTGCTCCAGCAGGGTGACGAAGTCTTATTGCCCGATAACGTCTACGGTCCACACAAAACTTTTGCAGAGGCAGAGTTAAAACGATGGGGCATCACTTACCAACTTTACGATCCCATGGACATGGCCGATTTGGCCTCACGTATCCATGCCAAAACTCGGCTGTTGTGGATTGAGGCTGCTGGTTCTGTGACCTTGGAGTTCCCAGATATATTGGCAATGGTGCAATTGGCCAAGGACAAGGGTCTCTGGACTGCCTTAGATAACACCTGGGGTGCAGGTTTGGCTTTTGCACCGTTTGACTTAGACCCATCGTCGGTATCTGGCCGCCTAGGCGTCGATGTCAGTGTGCACGCCCTGACCAAATACCCCAGTGGGGGGGGTGATGTCTTGATGGGCAGCGTCACCACCTGCGATGACGGTATTGCCAAGCAACTCAAACTTTGCCATATGCGCTTGGGTTTGGGTGTGGCTGCCAATGATGCTGAGTTGGTCTTGCGTTCTTTGCCCAGCATGGAACTGCGCTACAGGCAACAAGACGTCACTGCACGTGCATTGGCTACTTGGAGTTTGCAGCAATCTGCATTTGCAGAAGTTTTGCATCCAGCCTTGGTGAACTCGCCAGGCCATGTGAATTGGTGTCGCTTGTGTGCAGGTGATGTGCCCGCGAGTGGCATTGTGCATACCGAAGGTTTGGCCGCAGGTTTGCTGAGTTTGCGCTTTGCTTCCCAATTCAGTCAAGCGCAATTGGATACGTTTTGTGACGCGTTGCGCTTATTCAAATTGGGCTTTAGCTGGGGTGGCCCAATGAGTCTGGTGGTGCCTTACAACTTGCCCGACATGCGCAAAATGGCAGGGGATAGTTTGCTGCAGGGTGGATTTGTGCGTTTGTCCGTGGGTTTGGAGGCTGCGCAAGACCTGATAGAAGATATTGCCCAAGCACTGGTTCAAGCAGGGATGTGATGAGCTTGGAACAGCTGTTTAGCCAAGGCTTGCAGTGAATCCGAATGACGGTCTTTCAATTGAACTTGCATAGCCTGTGACCAACAGCGGAAATTGCGCTCGACAGAGCGGGCATAGGTGGGGTCGTAATGCCGCTGCAACAAAGCTTGCACCACTTGACGCGTTTGGCCAGCGCGAACCTGTTCTTGCCAATGATCGACCACAGATTTTCCACATGCTTGGACCAAGGTTTGCAGTCGCTCGCAAAACAGGGAAGGATCGTCTGCAAAAAAAACATAGTCTTCCATCAACAATGCCACCCGTTCTTGCAAGTCCAAGGACAGATCGACGCAATCGCTGGCCCGCATGGTCTCTATCAAGCTATCAGGGACACTGACATTGCCCACTTTTTTGCTTTCTGCTTCAACATAAACCACTTGGGCAGGGTCAAGTTGTCGCAAGGCATCCCACACACGCATGTCAAAGTTTTTTTGACTGGGTTGAGCCTGTCCTGGGATGCGTCCCAGGACTGAACTTCGATGCACAGCCAAAGCTTCAAGGTCTAGCACTTGCGCGCCCTGTGCAGCCAAGGCATGCAAGAGGCGTGTTTTGCCAGAACCCGTGGGGCCTGTGATGACTTTAAATTGCAAGCCCAGCGCCAGTTGGCTGATCTGTTGCACCATGGCGGCACGAAAGGCTTTATAGCCCCCTTCAATCACGCAGACCTTAAAACCAATTTGCCCCAATACCAAAGCAAGCGAACCGCTTCGCTTTCCACCCCGCCAGCAATAAACCAAGGGGTGCCATTTTTTGCCCAACCCCAAGACATGGTTTTCAATATGTTTGGCAATATTGGCAGCGACCAAAGAGGCCCCTAGCTTATTGGCTTCAAATGCGCCCACTTGTTTGTAAAGCGTGCCCACACGAACTCTTTCTTCGTTCGATAACGACGGCCAATTGAGGGCGTGCGGCAAATGGTCTAACGCGTACTCATCTTCACTGCGTGCATCAATGATGCAGCTATAGCCATCTGCCATGGCCATGGACGTCATGGCGTCTTCCGCGCTGACAAGTTCAACAGGCATCAGAGCAGTTTCTTTAACTCAGGCATAACATTCGCCAGCATGCGTGGATGGGCTTGCGCATTAGGGTGAATTCGGTCAGCCTGAAACCATTCGGCCGCATCGGGTGCATCTGCAATGCCTTTGAGTAAAAAAGGAACGAGTCCGGTTTTGAATTTTTTAGCTAGGCGTATGAACAGCTGTGAAAACTGCGCGGCATAGTCTGCACCGTAGTTGGGGGGAACCTGCATTCCAAGCAACAGCACTTTGGCGTGGATAGCTTGGCAAGCCAGTATGGATGCTTGCAAGTTGTCCTCGGTCATCGCCATGGAAAAACCGCGCAGTGCATCGTTACCACCTAGCTCAATGATGACAATCTGGGGTTGATGTTGTTTTAACAGTGCAGGCAAACGGGCCCGACCACCAGCGGTGGTCTCGCCGCTGACACTGGCATTCACCACTTTGTGGTTTGTTTTGTCTTTGATCAATTGCTGTTCTAGCAGGGCTACCCAACCACTGCCACGTGCCAGGCCATACTCAGCACTGAGAGAATCCCCCAGCACCAACAGCGTTCGCTCATCAGCATGGGCCAAGGGGGCGTAAACACCTTGAGCCAACAGGCCTATGCCCAGCGAGTTAAAGTCACGTCGTCTCCACAAAGCCACTGTTTATGTCCTCCAGCCTGATCGCCGTCTCTCATCTTTACAAATCTGTCACGGATGCCACCGGTACATTGGACATTCTCCGCGATATTGACTTCTCGCTGGAGGCACAACAGACACTGGCCATTGTTGGCGCTTCTGGTTCTGGCAAAAGTACGCTGTTGGCCATCATGGCTGGGCTGGACACACCTTCGCAGGGAAACGTGCATATTGCGGGACAAGATGTGTTTGCTTTGGATGAAGACCAGCGCGCGGCTTTGCGCGCCAAGCACATCGGCTTTGTCTTTCAAAGCTTTCAGCTGTTGGCCCCCCTGACTGCATTGGAAAATGTCATGTTGCCCTTGGAACTGTCAGGACACCCAGACCCCAAGCCAGTAGCCAAAGACATGCTTGCCCGGGTTGGATTGGCAGATCGTTTAAACCATTACCCTAAAGTCATGAGTGGCGGTGAACAACAACGCGTGGCCCTAGCAAGGGCATTTGTTGTTAAGCCCGATGTCTTGTTGGCAGACGAACCCACCGGTAGCCTGGACCACGCCACAGGTGAAAAAATCATGGCCTTGATGCTGGAATTGAACAAAGAATTAGGAACCACCTTGGTATTGGTGACCCATGACAGGGCTTTGAGCCAACGCTGCGACCAACGCTTGTGGATTGAGGCCGGTCGGGCGCAAATGCAGACATAGTCTGCTTTAACGTGTGCGGTGTTTCATGACCCGCTCAACCTCACGTTTGCCCTCGCGGTCTTTGATGGTGTCGCGTTTATCGTGTTCTGCCTTGCCTTTGGCCAAGGCAATTTCACATTTGATACGGCCATTTTTCCAATGCAAGTTCAGTGGCACCAGGGTGTAGCCTTTTTGCTCTACTTTGCCAATCAGTCGACGAATTTCTTCCTTGTGCAGCAGCAATTTGCGTGAGCGTATCGCATCTGGATTGACGTGGGTAGAGGCGGTTTTCAAGGGGTTGATTTGGCAACCAATCACATACATTTCTCCACCGCGGATGACCACATAACCATCGGTCAATTGCACCTTGCCTTCACGTGCGGCCTTGACCTCCCACCCTTCCAGAACCATGCCTGCTTCCAGGCATTCTTCAAAAAAGTAGTTAAAAGCCGCTTTTTTATTGTCGGCAATGCGGGTAGAAGGAGCGGTTTTGCTGGCCATAACAGGGTAAAAGGAGAAAGGCGAGGTCTTTACAATCGCCACCACCGCCAACATGGCAGAAGCCCCATTCTATGAAAACCATCGAGAAGTCTGTCCTCATCTGGTTTAGCGCGCAAGAGATGTTCAATTTGGTCGTCGATGTCAGAAGTTACCCGGCCTTTTTGCCTTGGTGTGACAAGACGGAAATTGTGGACGAAACACCTGATGGGATGACCGCACGCATTGGCATGGCGCTTGGCGGATTGCACAAAAGTTTCACCACGCAAAACACCCATGTCATGGCACGACAAGTACAGCTGCATCTGGTCGACGGTCCCTTCAAACATTTGCAAGGTGAATGGAATTTTGTTCCATTAGGAGAAGAGCGTGCTTGTCGCGTGGAATTGAAGCTTTCATACAGTTTTGATTCGGTGTTTGGTGCTTTGGTCGGACCGGTTTTTGACCGCATAGCCGCCACCTTGGTGGATGCCTTTGTCAAGCGTGCCGAAATGGTTTACCCCTCATGATGGTTGAAGTGGTGGTGTCCTTGGGGCCACGCCGTGTCCTCATCGTGCAGTTGGCGTGCGCCGACCCCTTAACCGCGGCTCAGGCCAAAGAGCGTGCATTGCTGCAATTGGGGTTGGATAGCAGTCACTGTGCAGATTGGCGATTAGCCGTATGGGGAAAATCGGTGAATCCAAACCACAGCCTCTGCGAGGGTGATCGACTCGAGTTGTTGCGACCCTTGGTGGTTGAGCCGAAAGAAGCGCGTCGGCTGCGATTTAACCAACAAGGCAGTCGTGCGGCAGGCCTGTTTGCCAAACGTCGCCAAGGTGCTAAGGCCGGCTATTGATCAAGGTGGAGATTTGGTGAAGAGCAATTTTTCTACCGAAGCAACCAAAGCTTGACGGTCATAGGGCTTGAGTAAAAAATCATTCGCTCCTGCTTGTATGAAACGCTCTCTGTCCACGGAGTTGACATTGGCTGATAAGCCAAGAATAGGAATCGTATTTGTGGGTTTGGCCAATGTCTGACGTATTCGATGACATGTTTCTATGCCATCCATGTTGGGCATGATCATGTCCATGAAGACCGCATCAAACGTTTGCGACTGCATGGCCAACAAGGCTTGTACGCCATCAGAGGCTTCCACCATGGTGGCTTGCGGGCATTCCAGCGCCAGTATTTGACGTAGCAACAAACGGTTCATGGGCACATCATCCACAATCAAAAATTGCCAAGTACCTTGTTGCAAATCGAGTGACCGTTGGGTATTTGCAAGTGCAGGTCGATAGGCTTGTGTCGCAAACAAAGGGATCTTGAACCAGAACAAACTGCCGTGGCCTAGCTTGCTATACACGCCAATCTCACCCCCCATGAGCTCAACCAAACGTTTAGAAATAGCCAAGCCTAAGCCATTGCCGCCATAGATAGCCTGGGTCTGTGCTGTCGCCTGCGAAAAACGCTCAAAGACTTTGGAGAGTTGGTCTTCAGAAATGCCTATGCCTGTGTCTTCGACTTCAAACTTCAACATGCCCTTGTCCTGTGACACTTGTAAACGGACATAGCCGAGTTGCGTGAATTTAAGTGCGTTACCCAGAAGGTTGACGAGCACTTGCATCAACCGGTGGCGGTCTGCCAGTACCCATTGGGGAAGTTCTTCATCGACGTGGCTTTGAAATTCCAGACGCATACTTTTGACGCGATTGGAAAACAAGTCCATGGCTTGGTTGACAGTTTGTCGCAACTCAAAGGATTCAGGGTGAATACCCAGTTTGCCGGTTTGAAATTGCGAGTAATCCAGCACATCGTTGATAACGGTCAACAAGTGCTCGCCTGACTGTTGGGTCAGTTGCAATATTTCAAGCGCTTTGGGATTCGTTGCTTGGGATTCTTGAATCAGGTCATTGAAGCCCATGATGGCATTCATGGGTGTTCGCAACTCGTGACTGACCGATGCAATGAATTGATCGCGAATATCCAAGATGGCTTGGAGTTCACGGCGTTTTTCTTCAAGTTCTTCGTTGCGTACTTTGATTTCTGCAATCGCTTTGTTGGTGAATCCTTGGTAAATCAAGGTCAAGGCAATCAAACTGCTTGCGGTGACAAAGTAAACGAAAAAGGCATACACCTCGTGCGTTTTGGTGAGCGGCGTATTCTCTGGCAAGAGTTTGTAATAGGTGAGTATTGAAATGACCAGCAATAAGAAGATGATGCCAACCGTCCACAACCAGCCCGCACGCCGACTGACCATATGAATCATCAATATCGGGATCAAGTACAGCCAGTTAATGCGGGGAGAAAAAATACCCTGACTGAACCACGCCGCCAAAGTGATGTGGATAGCGGCATAACAGCAAACAAATATCAGTGTTTTTTGGGTTGAGACACCCGCATTGACCATCACCAGACTGATGGCAACGACCAACATGAGTGCGTATCTGCCTTCTTGACTGCCTATCTTGGGGGTGAGTAAAGCTATCAAGGCGATGACGGCAATGACCACCAATCCCGAATAAAACACAAAAGGCATTCGCCCTTCACGCAAGCCCACAGGCGTGAATTTACGCAACCAATACATCAGTTTGGAGGCTGGAGAGCGGGGTTGTAACACCCTCACAATGTGTGTCTCCAGCAGCGCAGCACACAGTCCTGTAACACTTGCTCTTCTAAGGGTTTCATGACGATGCCGTTCATTCCCGCATCTAAGCACTGAATATGGTCGTTGGCATTGCTGCTGGCAGTCAATCCGATGACTTTGACTTGGCGTATGTGGCCTGGCATTGAGCGTATGTTTGTTGTCGTTTCTAAGCCATCCATGTCGGGCATGAACATGTCCATCAGCACCATATCAACGGTGTTGGATGTCAACCAATTCAATGCTTCCTTGCCCGATGTGGCTGTGTGTACCTGGGCATCAGGCCATATTTTTTGCAGCAATCGCTGCGCAACCAACAGATTCACAGCTTGATCATCGACAACCAAAAAATGCCTTGGTTGCGATTCCGATAAAACACCTTCATGGTTATCCAGTGTTGCCTGGGCAGGCGCCTGCGCAGGCACAAGGGGAATCTCAACCCAGAACATGGAACCGCGGTGGATGCTGCTGTTTACGCCAATCGCGCCGTTTTGTAACTGAACCAATTTTTCACAAATCGACAGACCCAAACCCGTACCACCATACAGGTTTGCCGGCCCCGATTCTGCCTTTTCAAATCGACCAAAGACGTGTGACTGCTGATCGGGGGTCATGCCAATGCCACTGTCTGCTACTTCAATGCGCAAACCCCTGTCGCAACTTTGAAAGCGCAGGTTCACAAAACCTTGATGGGTAAATTTAAGTGCGTTTTCAAGCAAGTTGTCGATGAGTTGCTCAAATCGCTTGCCATCCAACATGACCCAATGGGGTAAGCGTTCGTCAATAACATTGTGGCTTTGCAGGCCTTTTGAGGTGGCGGTTTGCTGAAGTTTTCGTGCCATTTCCCCAAACTGATGATGCAAGGCATAGGGCTGTGGGCCCAAGCTCATGCGCTGGGCTTGCAGTTGCGAAAAATCCAAAATATCGTTGACCAAAGCCAGCAGGTGTTGGGTTGACTCGCGAATCATGTCAACCCGATTGATGTCTTGCGTGTTGGCTGCCACTTGGTCGCGCAATACCGTATTCAAACCCAAAATGGCGTTCATGGGCGTGCGTAATTCATGCCCAACAGATGCGATGAATTCGTCTTTATGGCTTTGGGCACGAATGAGTTCTTGGTGAAGATTGCGTAAATCGTGACCGCGTATTTGTAAGTGTTGCAGTTGTTGTTGCTGACTGCGGTCGAGAAAATCCAAAATCACTATCAAAGTCACCGCCGCCAGCATTTTGTTGGTAAATGCCCAAAACACCATGTCGTCCGATGAAATAGGTTGATTGACAATCCAGCCAGCTTGCGAGGCGAGCAAAATGAGAAACAAGGCATTGGTCTGCAAGATCAGCCAAGTAATGGCAGCCTTGGTATTTAGCAGCATGAAGGGCATCAATGAAATACCCGTGATCCATATCATCACCACGGAGGCCGTGCCGCCAGTGACAACAATCAAGTAAATCATTTGCAATATTGAAACGAGCATCAGCAAGTTGACGACCGGCACATACCCTAAGCCGCGTTTGTACGCAACCCATAAAGCGGCAAAACAAGCGGCGCCGATGAACAGCAAATTCGGGTTGTAGTGGCTGTTCGGTATGAAGCCGATCACCAAGGAGACCAGAGCGCCAATGATCGAAAAAAGTTCTACAAATCCGTGACGCCAATTTCCTTGGGTAATACTATTATTTTCTAACAGCCGAGAAAATGGGTTGGTCAACAACTTAGGCATAAGAAGAGGCAAGACAATAGCTCTAAAAACTTAATCAGTTTGCATGCCGGTATGATCGCATTTTTGGAGACATACCATGCGCCTGCTCGGCAAAGCGCTGACCTTCGACGATGTGTTGCTGGTCCCAGCCTATTCCCAAGTCCTGCCCAAGGACACCCATCTCGCAACCCAGTTTTCTCGCCGTATTGCTTTGAACCTCCCTTTGGTATCCGCTGCCATGGACACGGTTACCGAGGCAAGACTGGCCATTGCAATCGCCCAAGAGGGCGGAATGGGTATCGTGCATAAAAACCTGACGCCTGAGCAACAAGCTGCTGAGGTTGCCAAAGTCAAGCGCTATGAAAGTGGCGTGCTGCTCGATCCTGTGGTCATCACGCCCCAACACACGGTTCGCCAGGTCATGCACATGTCGGACCAAATGGGCATATCTGGATTTCCCGTCTGTGATGGCGGCAAAGTGGTAGGTATTGTGTCTGGACGTGATTTGCGTTTTGAAACACGCTATGACGTGCAGGTCAAAGAAATCATGACGCCTCGCGAACGCTTGATCACCGTACCAGAAGGGACCACGCCCGAGCAAGCCAAAGCGCTCTTAAACAAACACAAGCTCGAGCGTTTGTTGGTGGTCAACGATGCCTTCGAACTCAAAGGTCTGATTACTGTCAAAGACATCACCAAGCAAACCAGTTTCCCCAATGCGGCACGCGATGCGTCAGGTCGCTTGCGTGTAGGGGCTGCCGTGGGTGTGGGCCCGGGCACTGAGGAGCGTGTGGCTGCATTGGTCAAAGCCGGCGTAGACGCTATCGTGGTCGATACAGCCCATGGACACAGCCAAGGGGTGATCGAGCGGGTGCGTTGGGTGAAACAAAACTACCCACAGATTGATGTGGTGGGAGGCAATATCGCCACAGGTGCAGCGGCATTGGCCTTGGTGGAGGCAGGTGCAGATGGGGTCAAGGTCGGAATTGGACCGGGCTCCATTTGCACCACCCGCATCGTGGCAGGTGTGGGTGTGCCTCAAATCACCGCCATTGACAACGTGGCGATGGCTTTGCAAGGCGCTGGCGTGCCTTTGATCGCAGATGGTGGCATTCGCTACAGCGGTGACATAGCCAAGGCCATTGCCGCAGGGGCATCTTGCGTGATGATGGGCGGCATGTTTGCGGGTACCGAAGAGGCGCCAGGTGAAGTGATTTTGTACCAAGGGCGTAGCTACAAAAGCTACCGGGGCATGGGCAGCATTGGCGCCATGCAACAAGGCAGCGCGGATCGGTATTTTCAAGAAGCCACCACGGGTAACCCCAATGCCGATAAATTGGTACCCGAGGGTATTGAAGGTCGTGTTCCTTACAAGGGCTCTATGGTGAGCATTGTTTACCAAATGGCGGGCGGTGTGCGTGCCGCCATGGGCTATTGCGGCTGTGCCAGTATTGAAGACATGCGAAACCGCGCAGAGTTTGTTGAAATATCCACTGCGGGTATGCGTGAAAGCCATGTGCATGATGTGCAAATCACCAAAGAAGCACCCAATTACCGAGCCGACTAAATTTTCAAGCCTCTAACCAGGCAAGCACCATGTCCCACGACACTATTTTGATTTTGGATTTCGGCTCACAAGTCACGCAACTCATTGCACGCCGTGTGCGAGAAGCCCATGTGTATTGCGAAGTGCATCCTTGTGATGTCAGCGACGACTGGGTACGCTCCTTCGCGCGGGAGGGGCACCTGAAAGGCGTGATTCTTTCGGGTAGCCACGCCAGTGTGTACGAGGTACACGACCGTGCACCCGATGCGGTGTTTGAATTGGGTGTCCCTGTATTAGGTATTTGTTATGGCATGCAAACCATGGCCCAGCAGTTGGGCGGCAAGGTAGAGGCTGGACATACCCGTGAATTTGGCTATGCCGAAGTGCGTGCCAGAGGCCACACTTCATTGCTCAGAGACATCGTCGACTTCACCACGCCTGAAGGACACGGCATGCTCAAAGTCTGGATGAGCCATGGCGACAAAGTGACCGAACTCCCAGAGGGGTTCAAGCTCATGGCCAGCACAGACAGTTGCCCGATTGCCGGTTTTGCAGATGAAGCACGGCACTTTTACGGCGTGCAATTTCATCCTGAAGTGACCCACACGGTGCAGGGCAGGGCCATGCTCAACCGTTTTGTGTTGGACATTTGCAAGGCTTCTCCTGATTGGGTGATGGGCAACTATGTCGAGGAAGCAGTTGCGCGTATTCGTGCGCAAGTAGGCGATGAAGAAGTCATTTTGGGTTTGTCAGGCGGGGTGGATTCCTCGGTTGCTGCGGCGCTCATTCACCGCGCCATTGGCGACCAACTCACTTGTGTGTTTGTCGATCACGGCCTGCTGCGTTTGAATGAAGGCGACATGGTGATGGACATGTTCGCGGGGCAATTGCACGCCAAAGTCATTCGCGTGGATGCCAGTGACTTGTTTTTGGGCAAGCTCGCTGGTGTGTCTGATCCTGAAGCCAAACGCAAAATCATTGGCGCTGAGTTCGTCACCGTGTTCAAGCAAGAAGCGGCCAAACTCAAAGCAGGACAAGGCGGCCACAAGGGCGCGAGCTTCTTGGCACAAGGCACCATTTACCCCGATGTGATCGAGAGCGGTGGTGCGAAAAGTAAAAAAGCCGTCACCATCAAAAGCCACCACAACGTGGGTGGTTTGCCTGAACAACTGGGACTGAAACTGCTGGAGCCCTTGCGCGATTTGTTCAAAGACGAGGTGCGTGAACTGGGTGTTGCATTGGGCTTGCCACATGACATGGTCTACCGTCACCCTTTTCCTGGTCCAGGCTTGGGTGTGCGCATCCTAGGTGAAGTCAAAAAAGACTATGCCGACTTGCTGCGCTGCGCCGACGCCATCTTCATCGAAGAGCTGCGCAACACGCCCTTCGAGGGCGACGCATCTTTGGTGGCCTTTGGCGGCACCCAAGCGCCGCGCAATTGGTACGAGGCCACCAGCCAAGCCTTCGTGGTGTTCTTGCCTGTCAAGAGCGTGGGCGTCATGGGCGACGGTCGCACCTACGATTTTGTGGTGGCACTGCGTGCCGTTGTGACCAGCGATTTCATGACCGCCGACTGGGCCGAGTTGCCCTATGGCTTGCTGAAAAAAGTATCAGGACGCATCATCAACGAGGTGCGCGGCATTAACAGGGTGGTGCTTGATGTGAGTTCTAAACCGCCAGCGACCATCGAGTGGGAGTGACTTTTTGAACGTAAGTAGTTGATTTATATAGGTTTTGTACTTACACAAAAGTTTCACAAAAACTATAAGTCGTTGATTTTTAAGAGGGGCGAAGTTATAGTTACACGTAAAGCTACACAAAGCTGTAGCTACTCAAAATCGTAGTAACTCACTGCCTCATATGCCACTCAAAAAACACTCATTTAACGACGACGAAGAGCCCATATTTGACGAAGCTGTAATCTACAAGCGGGGCGAATATTGGCAGATGCGTATGTGGCTTGTTAAGGAGCATAAGTATGCTCGCTTTAGTCTAAAGACAAGAAATAAAAGCACAGCAATAGACAAAGCCAAGCTTCATTATCACGAGCTTAAGGCTGGCGAGTTGGCAGGTAAAAAGTACTTTTCTCAAACAACAAAGATAGGAGTTGAGAATTACTTGGAACAGCGTAAAAAAGAAGTAGGGCAAGCGGCAGGCATAGTTGCTGGTAGACATACAACAATTAAGAC
>CANCVB010000023.1 GCA_947381415.1 Burkholderiales bacterium | reverse complement strand
GGTTGTAACCGTCTGCCTACCAAGGCCACTTTCCAACCGTCTGCAAGCAACGCCAAAGCAGCTGCTTTTCCAACGCCGGTACCTGCGCCAGTGACGATGGCAATTTTGGATGGGTTCATAGAAGATCTCCTTTTAAATATCAGTGACGGCTTTTGGGTTTCTTTTTGGTTTTACCCAAAGAATTTTTTTCAAGCAGCTTGGTTGTTGCGGTGGCGGATTTTGCACCTTGTCGTGATGCATTGGAAGAATGCCTACTTTTTGCTTTTGCTGCTTTGGCCGGTTGCATAGGTTTGCTGGCACCACGAGGAAGTTTCTTTCCTTTCAAAGAAAGGTCAGGGGTCAAGACACCCTCTTCCTGAGCCCAGCGGAAATCGATTTTTCGACCATCCAAATCTACTCTGCTGACTTGAACCCGGACTCGCGCACCAACGCTGTAGCGTATGCCTGTTCGCTCACCTCTCAATTCTTGACGCGTTTCATCAAACTTGAAATAGTCGCCGCCCAGTTCTGTGATGTGAACCAATCCTTCCACATACATGGCATCTAAAGTGACAAAAACACCGAATGCAGTCACCCCTGAAACGGTGCCACTGAAATCTTCCCCCAAATGCTCGCGCATGTATTGGCACTTGAGCCACGCCTCTACATCTCTGCTGGCCTCATCAGCTCTGCGCTCATTGGCACTGCAATGCAACCCAGCGGCTTCCCAAGCTTGTTGCTCAGCACTGGGCTTTTGCGCAGGCACAGAAGCCTTTTCTTTCAAACGCGATTGGGCGGCCAATCGTCTGGCCAATTTGGCATGGGCTTCGCCGGGCAAAGGCAAATCAGGTAACTGGTATCGCTTGCCTGTCAAAATAGATTTGATAACACGGTGAACCAATAAATCTGGGTAACGGCGAATTGGACTGGTGAAATGGGTGTAGGCAGGGTAAGCCAAGCCAAAGTGGCCGCTATTGGCCGGCGTATAAATAGCTTGTTGCATGGAACGCAACAACATGGAATGGATTTGCTGCGCGTCGGGTCGGTCCTTGCTGGCTTGTGCAATAGCTTGAAATTGGCCAGGTGTAGGGTTGTCGCTTAGGCCAGAAGGAACACCCATGGCTTTGAGATAGTTTCTTAAAGTTTCGCGCTTTTCTGGCGTGGGCCCCTCGTGGACGCGAAACACGGCTGGGTGCTTGGCATTCAAAATAAAGTCGGCACTGCACACATTGGCAGCCAACATGGCTTCCTCGATCAAACGGTGTGCTTGCGTGCGAACCCGTGGAACTATCTTTTCAATGCGACCACTGTCATCACAAATGATTTGTGTTTCAGTGGTTTCAAAATCGACAGCCCCACGCTTTTCTCTTCCTTTCAGCAATGCTCGGTACACATCATGTAAATGGATGAGATCTTGCACTCTGTCTTTGTATTTGGCGGCTTGAGGGCCACGCGTATTCGACAGGATTGCAGCGACATCGGTATAGGTAAAGCGCGCATGGCTGTGCATGACGGCTTCGTAAAACTGATAGGCTTGAACGTGACCCTCTTCATCAACGACCATGTCGCACACCATGCACAGACGGTCTACCAAAGGATTCAACGAACACAAACCGTTAGAGAGTTTCTCTGGCAGCATGGGAATGACCCTGCGCGGAAAGTACACACTGGTGGCGCGCTCGTAAGCGTCAATGTCAATTGCACTACCGGTTTCAACGTAATAGCTGACATCAGCAATAGCTACCAGCAAACGCCAAGCTTTTTCCTTCTCAAAGGTCGTTGGCTCGCAATACACCGCGTCATCAAAATCTCTGGCGTCTTCGCCATCGATAGTCACTAGCGCAATGTCTCTCAAATCTACCCGTCCGCTCGCGTCTTTGGTTCGAACCTTGGTAGGAAGATCAGCAGCAAGGGCTAAACAAGCAGAAGAAAATTCATGGGGTACGTTGTATTTTCGAACCGCAATTTCAATCTCCATGCCGGGGTCATCCATTTCACCCAGCACTTCCTTCACACGCCCTACAGGTTGACCAAACAAACTGGGGGGCTCGGTAAGTTCGACCACCACCACTTGCCCTACTTGCGCGTTTCCTGTGGCGCCTTTGGGAATCAAAATGTCTTGGCCATAGCGCCTGTCTTCAGGCGCCACCAACCAAACACCACTTTCTTGGAGCAAGCGCCCAATAATGGCTTGTTGCGGACGATCAATGATTTCTACAACACGCGCCTCTGGCCTGCCCTTTCGATCCAATCGCGTGACACGTGCAATCACTCTGTCGCGGTGAATAACTGCACGCATTTCATTGGGGGGTAAATACACATCCGCCTGACCGTCATCGCGCTGCACAAAACCATGGCCATCACGGTGGCCTTCTACAGTTCCTTCGAAGGCTTCAAGAAGACCCACACTTGGAGTAGTTTTTTGTTTGATAGAATCCTCTGCTTTCCTGAATGCCCAGGTGGCGGAATTGGTAGACGCACTAGTTTCAGGTACTAGCGAGTAACATCGTGGGGGTTCGAGTCCCTTCCTGGGCACCAATGTTAACCAACATCACAGCCACTTCAGTGGCTTTTTTTATGTCTACGTGCATTGCCTAGAACTTATCAAACAGGCAAGCCAATCAAATCGTGGCCCTGCGTGTCCAGAATACGTACCTTGATGAATTCGCCTGTTCGATAGCTTTTACTGAGTTTTTCAGGCGGCAGTAAATGTACGACACCATCAATCTCGGGCGCATCTGAATAAGCCCGGCCAACGCCTCCTTGCTTGCCGAAGGCTTTGGCTGAATCAACAAGCACTTGCATGGTGGAACCCACCCGCTGACGCAACTTTTGGGTAGAAATTTTTTCTGCCACTTGCATAAACCTTGCGCGTCTGTCTTCACGAACTTCAGGTGGCAACATACCTGGCAAGGCATTGGCAGTGGCTCCCTCAACAGGACTGTAGGCAAAACAGCCAGCGCGGTCAATTTGGGCTTCTTCTAAAAATTGCAATAAATGTGCGAACTCAGCCTCTGTTTCGCCCGGAAAGCCTGCGATAAACGTACTGCGGACAACCAGCTGAGGACATTGCTCACGCCACTGCTGCAAACGCTCAAGATTTTTTTCACCATTGGCTGGACGCTGCATACGCTTCAACACATCTGGATGGCTGTGTTGGAATGGAACGTCTAGGTAAGGCAAGACACGCCCAGTGGCCATCAATGGAATCAAATGGTCAACGGTTGGATAGGGGTATACGTAGTGCAAGCGCACCCATGCTGAATAAGGCTCAGCCAACTCCGACAAGGCTTGCACCAATTCAAGGGTTCGCGTTTTCACAGGTCGACCATCAAAGAAACCTGTCTGGTAGCGCACATCTACGCCATAAGCAGAGGTGTCTTGACTGATCACCAACAATTCTTTGACACCGCCTTCAAACAATGCCCTCGCCTCACGCAAGACGTCACCCACAGGTCGTGATACCAAATCGCCCCGCATGGAAGGGATGATGCAAAACGTACAACGGTGGTTGCAGCCTTCACTGATTTTCAGATAGGCATAGTGCTTGGGTGTGAGTTTGATACCAGCGGCCGGAACCAAATCGGTAAACGGGTCATGGGGTTTGGGTAAATGGATATGCACCGCATCCATCACCTCTTGGGTAGCGTGCGGGCCAGTCACAGCCAAGACACTGGGGTGCATGGCTTTCACCACATTTTGACCGTCCGCTTGCGCCTTGGCGCCTAAACACCCTGTCACAATCACTTTGCCATTTTCGGCCAAAGCCTCACCAATGGTGTTGAGACTTTCCTGGACAGCGTCATCTATAAACCCGCACGTATTGACGATGACCAAATCAGCACCTGCAAAGGTTTTGGAGGTTTGATATCCCTCTGCGCTGAGTTGTGTCAAGATCAACTCCGAGTCAGTCAAGGCTTTGGGACAACCCAGACTGACAAATCCTACTGTTGGCGTAGACATCAGCGCTTGAGTCCCATGGCTTTGAGCATTTGGTTTTGCATTTGCGTCAGCATTTGCTTGGATTGCTCGGTGTAGTTGCCCATCAACCCAGACAGCAAAGGTGACTGAGTGGTCATGACCTGAGCCCACAACTCTGGCGACAAGTGCTTGCTTTGCTCTGCCATTTGCATTTGCAAATCGATGAAGGTTTGCACATTTTTTTCTAAGTAGTTACCCATGAAACCTTGCATGGCATGGCCATAAAAACGAATGATGTTGGCCAAGGCAGGTTCTGAAAACATGGGGACACCTGCAGACTCTTCTTCCAAAATAATTTGCAACAAAATGCTTCGGGTTAGATCTTCATGGGATTTGGCATCAACCACTCTGAACATCTCACCGGCAACGACCAAGGCTTTGACTTCAGACAAAGTGATGTAGCTTGAAGTTTGCGTGTCGTAGAGACGCCTGTTGGGGTATTTTTTGATGAGACGTGAAGTGCCTGCTTCTTGTTGACCAAGCTCAGGGTTTTCAGACTGGGAAGAGGATTTGCGTGCCAAATGAGATCCTGTTAGGGGTATGAATGCGTTCTATGGTCTTGTCACGACATAAAAAGATCCATCTCATTGTAGTTGATATGCCCTGAACTTAAACCCCAAGAATTCTGACGAAAAACCACCAAGCACCCAATATCACCGCAAAGAATAAAAAGGATTTTTGCGTCTTACTGACGACATCTGCTCCGATGTATTTGGTCAACACTTGAAAGAAGACCACAGCAATAAATGCAACGCCCAATTGACCCAATTCAATGCCCATATTGAACCCAGCAAGGCTGATCAATTTGCCACTTCCTGTCAGGCCAAGATCGGTGAAAGCATCTGCCAAGCCCAAACCATGAATGATGGAACATGCAAATACCAGAATCAGTCTTTGGAACAAACCATGTTCCTTGTTTGTCTTTGACAGGTAAAGATCCCTCAGTGCAATGCCCACAATAGTGGCAGCAATTGCGGGTTCGACCAAGGCCGAAGGTGCGGTCCAGCCAAGGCCATTACAGATGATCAACGTGATGGCATGGCCAATGGTAAAGGCAGTCAATACCGACAAAATAGACAGGCGTTTTTTTTCAGCGGACAGCACCACCAACAGAAAAAGCAAATGGTCTGCACCTTCTAAGATGTGTTGTATGCCAAGTTGTATCTGCGTTTGCAAAATTTTGAGATTAGAAGGAAAAATATCTCGCCAAGGTGCATCTGGGGTGAGCGTCAATAACTGGGTATCAGCCCCCCTAGAAACCGTGATGTATTGGCGCATCTCATCTGCTTGCTTGCCAAAAAGTTGCACTTTGAATTGCAAAGCGCTGCCAACACCTGCCAACGGGTATTGACCAAGCACCAACAATTGTCGCTCTGGGGCAGGCTTGTCACTGGTTAAAGACAGCTTGATCACCAAGCCGTCGATGGGAACATCTCCATTCAAACTGCTGAGCGCTATGCCATTTTTAATTTGGGTTTCTATCGTTTGAAAATGTGCGCTGAATTCATCGGCAGACAACAAGCCGTCACCATCGTCATCAATACCCACGAATGCAGCGACAGGAATAGACATCGCAAGGTAGGCGCGATCCTTTTCTAGACTCAATGTGCCTTTTTGTGCATCTATTAAATGTGCATGTGCACCCGAATTTATCAGCAGAAAAAGCACCAACCATTGGAGCATTCGCATGCTAATTGATGTCCAAAATAGCCATGGGAATTTCACGGGTCAACCAGAATTTGTCGTCCTTGTTTGAGACAAACACAGGAAGAAGTGCGGGGTGCAATTGCAATTGAACCCGAGAGATAGGCAGCTTGCCAGTAAACCTGGCTTGAACAAGCATAGGGTCTATGTGCGATGCTGCATTCGGTGGCATATGCACCATGACCAAGCTGACCTTGATCGCATCGCGAATAAGTTGCTTGCTAGGGAGTTGCCAAAGTTTAAAGCTGAGCTGCGCGCCCTCAGGAAGGGTGAGAAACGACTTAGCAGTCAACGCTTTGGTCAGTTTGTCCAATGCTTTGTCCATATCCGCATCTGACAACTCTGCAATGCTTTGTAAAAAATCGGCATAGCTTGACTGCGGAGAAAGCACTTGGTGTAACAACTGCAGCAGATTGACAGACAGCACACACTGGATATTTTTGCTGTCAATTCGGCTGAGCTCTAGGTTGTTGTTGTGGCCAACAAGCTGCGCCCAAGCCGAATTCGTTAAAGAAAAAATAAGCAGCGCAAAAAATAAAAAAAGCTTATTTAGAGACATCCGCAAATTGAAAATTTATTAGTTACTGCTTCCATATACATACTTATTGGAGGTAGGTGGCGAAGTACTGGTCCTGAAATATGGAATACTGGTCGTTTTTCCAATATAAGCCCCTTTCATTAGTACACGTAATTCAGGGATTGTCTTGGTGGTGCCGTCAGGAAGAGTAGCTACAAAGTCTGTTAGCGTGTGAGCATGGTAATGGTAACCAATTGAATTATGGTTATGCCCCCCTAAAGAATCCAAGGTGTTGTAGCCCAACATGTCAGCGTCGGTCGTCGTGCGGTATCGACCGAACAAAGCGATGCCATCGTAACCAAAGCCAATCAGGGGTGGATGCGTTTTGCCAATGTAATCGGTATTGTTATACAAAGTCAGTCCTTGACCTGATTGGTAACCATCTGCATGGCAGTGGGGGCCACCGCCGCCCTGTCCTACGTGACAACCGCTTGCAGACAATTCTCCCGGGTAAGGCGATGGGTACAAAGCATTGTTATACAGAGGGAACATGACAGAACCGTCAACCAGAATTCCGTTGTCGGCCGAGTCTGCCCAGTTATAAATATCTTTCTCTTGCGTCGTTTTGCTTTCGTCCATCCACAAATTTTTAGTAAAGGTATTGTTGGTAAATGTGGTGGCAGTTAACTGGCCATAGTCTTTCATGGGGATGGGGAGCATATAGTTTTCTAAATTGGAATACCTTGTCACTGAGGAATTGTCATAGTCACTTGTTCCACTTCCTGGTGGATGCGGAACATCCTTCAATCCATTGGGTGAAGCTTGATTGCCATAACTCACAACCACCATCATGGGGTGATAAGCTTTTCCACAAGTGGTCGAGGTGTCGGTTGCATATTCATTGGTGAAATACACAAAGGGCACTAAGTTTTGGCCTGGGGTTCCGTCGGCGATAGAGTCGCTAACCAGTTTCGTGGCCAATAAGGCATCTCGAAAAGCGGTGTATACATCCACCGAATAACGTAAGGTTTGTCCACACGAAGTTAGCGCCTTGAGGATGGCCGTCAACTGTGTGGTGGCTGCCGTTTTTGTAGATGCGTTGGTACCCGTATAAGCCACTTGTGCAGTAAGACTTGATTTCAAGTCAGTCTTCACCTGCGTTTCGACCCCCGATGTTGATGACACTTTGAGTTGGAACGCCACAGCCCCATTGCTCACAGAAGAGGTATTACTGGCATTCATGAAAGAGGGAATATCCAAGGAAAGTGGAGTAGCGTAAAGATAAAATTTGGTGCCTGTTGACGTTAAAGAATATGCCCCACCAGAATAAGTCAAATATAAATTTGGGTAATCTTTAAAGGTAACGGCATCGGCGGTATAAGAACTTGGGCAAGATGTCGTATTGCTGCTTGTACTGCAAGTATAGGAGTAAACGTACCTTTTTCTTAACTTGAATTTTCCACTACTGCTGATATATGAAAAAGTAACGTAGCCAGGTACTGGCGACGTACTGATGTTTGCCTTGCCAAAGTTGTTGCGAAATTTCGCTGACGTTAGGCTAGAAAAGTCCAAAGAATTATTCGGATGCAGATGCGAGTCAAGACGATAATAAGTTCCTGAAGCCTCAGTTGAATCCTTTATAAATTGAATGGTTTTATTCAAATAATCCTTGTAGGTTGAGCTGCTTGTCAGCGTTCCATAAGTCACGCTGTACCCCGCAGTGCTGTATGTTGACCCTATCGATAAAAAGTTTGAAGATGATGCGGTTGCTGAATTTGAAATCATGTACCTTGCGCGGTTTGTCAATGTAGTGGTGGTCTTCAGTGATGAAATAGATGAGTAAGTTTGTGCAACCAACGTTTCAAAATTACTGGGCGTTGAAAAGCTTAAAGGCATAACAGATACCGTTGATGAAGCAGTTCCCGCCCCTATAGCGTTTTTCGCCTTTACGCTACATGAATAACTTTTACCATTTGTCATACTCGACACTGTCAGCGGACTGGAAGTACCCGTCGCTTGTAGGTAGGTTTTATCCGTCGCTGTACATGTCGCCGTGTAGCTCGTGATAGCCGATCCCCCATTCGACGATGGCGCGGTAAATGCTACATATGCACTTGTATTGGAGCCCTTACCGGATGCAATTGTGGGTGCACCTGGAACAGTGGCAGCTGCACTTGCAACAGTTGCAACAGCGCTGGTCAAAAATAAAATGACTGATACTTGTAAAAGCCAAGGAAAACTAGGTTTTTTCATATGTATTTTTAACATTCTCTGCAATTTTAAAAACCACTGATGACCCCACCGCATGAGTTAAAGAAGACCTGATGAATGGGCTAAGGTGATGAAGCATTCTGACTTAAAGGATCAAGTTGACACAAAAAAGTCTGCTCCTTTGAAACCTCACTGAACTGAACCATTTCAGATTGCGCGCCAATACGCACCTGCACTGAATAGACCCAATCTTGCAGAGATTCAGGGACAGACTGAAACCAGTTGATACGGATTTTTGTACATGGATTGCCCCAGGGGTTTTCGCCAAAATCCCACAGACTCCACCACTCCACCTGCGGCGAACCTGGTCTATCCTCTATGTGCACCGAGCTCATTAGCAAGGCCTCTTTGGGTCGGCCTTGTTTGTCGCCCACAGAAATAGCAAAGCCATTGGCAAGTTGCGCCAAGATTTCTTCTCGGTGCAACTTGATTTCGTTGTCTTGCAACAAACCGTCTGCGTTATCGTCAACCCCATGCAAAACAAAGACTGGCACTGCAATCAATACCACTGCATCCGAATCACGAAATTGAATCGCCCCATTGCCCGCAGACATCAGATGCGCTTGGGCAAATGGGAGGTTAGCTGTACCCCATGTGAAAAGAACAATACCCCAAAGCAAGCGCTTCTTTAAAGTACTTGCCATACCCCCAAAAGGCAGCTTCACTTGGTCACACAGGGCATCACAATCCCATGGGATTAATTTGACCCATTCGCCCAAGATTGCGGTGTTCCAAACACACAGCGCTGCACAAAGGGATAACTGTCAGTGATGAAGTAGTGGTACACCGCGGTTGTGGGGGACTCAGGTGTGACGCCATAGCGACCATTACAAGCGTCCAAATCGCCACCCGAGGTAGCGTCAAACACCCAGTCCTGCTCAAACACACCGTATGGGGCAAGCGATGGAATGGGTCGATCGGCGTAACCAGCGGTTGTAAGCTCAGCAGCTGTACGCAGACGGTAATTGGATTTCATCACCTTCACACCGCCTGAGGTACTGGTGCGCGAGCTATAGCCATAGCGGGCGTAGATGGGAAAACCATCTGAGGCAAAAGCCACCAAGGTCATGGTGCTGTTGCCTTTGCCAACTCTGGCCACATGGCCTTCAGGAATACCGTGGTAATGGTAGTTACCGTACATGGCCATCGTATTACCCGACATGGTGGGTTGGTTGTGCGCGTTACTGGGGTCTAGACCCACGTCTTGGTAGATGTTTTTACCCACCACCTTGTAGGTAGTGGTTGAGCCGACATAAGTCTCTGCCGTACCAGGCTCTATCAACACACTGTTATTGGCGTAAGCATAGGACACAAACGTACAGAAAGTAGCATTGTCTTTAGTGTAAATATACTTAGTTGTATTAGTAGAAGGGTATCCAGGACTCATGGTAGTGGTGTAGGTGTAACAAGCGTTGGTGTCATAGCCACTGCTACCCGCCGTATAAGGAGTAGAAATAGTACCCGTGTAGGGAGACGTCGAACTCATGGGAACTGCTTTGGAAATCGACTTGGTTCCAATTTTGTTGGGATTTCCAGAGTTATAAGGAGAACTGGTGTATCCAGTCAAACCGTTGGTGAAGAATTGAGAGGAGAGGTGATCGGGCAAGGCATTGCCCGTCAGTGTTCTCAAATTATTGGCACATGTATAGACTGCTTTGCTGGTGGCACTGGACGTTGAGGAAGAACTGATGGAATATGTGATAGAAGGAACGGTTCCCGTGCCCGTGGCTGTCTGGTTGGTGTAATCGCAATAACTCTTGTAACCGGAGGCCACGGCAGAGTTGGCAGTACTGGACAACACGCCAGAACTGTTGGAAGGTCCGGCATTGGGTATGACGCTAGAGCTTGCCGTGCTAGAAAGCGCGATACCGAAATAACTGGTGTTTTGAACCACCCGCCCCATGATGCTACAGGTGTAGAGTTTTCCATTGGTCAGACCACTCACGATCAAAGGATTGGTTTGGTTACCAATGGCAGTGGCGTTACTGTACTCGGCACTGCCAAGACTGCTGTTACTGACACCGCCATTTGACGAGGTACAAATGGCGACGTAGGAGGTAGGCGGCGTGTCCGATGTTGAGGTGGCCGAGGTGATTTTGGCTCCTGCAAAATTGAATTGAACGCTGATTCGAGAGTCACCTGGTAACACACCATTGATTTTGGGTGTAATCAGGGTGTCACTTGTTGCGATAGGTGTTCCCGAAATAGCGGCGGAAGCCGCCGATGCAGCAGTGCCGCTAGAGCTGTACGGTCTGACCGTACAAGCGTAGGCAGAGCCATTCGTGAGTCCGCTTAAGAAAATAGGACTTGATGCGAAATTTGAAGAAACTGCGGATGTCGAAGTTCCTGTTTTTGTTGTGCACGTGGCAACATAATAACTGGCGGTTCCAGAGTAGGTGAAATTGATGAATACACTACCCGATGCGGGAATGACACTGGATATACAAGGAGTTCCTGTGGTGCATGCTGTTGCAGAGCCCGAGCTTATACACGCGGTTGAAGATGTAGAACCGGTTGAGGTTGTTGTCTTACCAGTACCGCAAGAAGTTGTCGCTGAGCTTCCAGCAGTATCTACATAGGTGCCCTTAGGCGCAACTTTACAGGAAGATGCCCCAGCTGCGGAATAGGTTCCTACAGGGCATTTGGTTTGAAAAGTGCTACCTGCTGAAGCCACGTAGTAGCCAGCAGAGGCCGTGGTGCAGGTTGTGGCAGTTGTAGATGCTTTGTAAGTCCCTGCGGAACACGTGGTCGTTGATGACGTAACACCGGCAAAGCTTGTACTTGAAACTAAACATCCCATCAAGAAAAGGCCGATAGAGGTAGCTCCGAACTTGACAAAATTCATTTCGATTCCCCGAATTTGGTAAATTAACTCGGCTAACTGTAATTGAGATTTTTGATTAAATCTCACAAAAACCCTTAATTTGTAGATTTTTGTCAGATATTAAGAAATTAATAAAACTACCATATATAAATGGTAGGCGCGATTGGACTCGAACCAACGACCCCCACCATGTCAAGGTGGTGCTCTAACCAGCTGAGCTACGCGCCTTCGTTGCCGAACGCAAGATTCTAGCAGTAGTCCAATTAGCCCAGATGCCTTCTGGCCGAACGCACGCCAGAGACCTCTTTCACCGTCAATAACACCTTGCCCAAACGAGAGGCGTCAGCCAATTCAACAGTAAAGGTCATCCATGCGGTGTCCTTGATGGACTGGGTTTGCACACCAATCACATTGATTTTGTCTTTGGCAAACACCTCAGAAATGTCGCGCAACAAACCTTGTCTGTCGTTAGCCACGATTTGAATATCGACGGGATACAGCGCATCGGGGCCTGCTTTTGTGCCCCAAGCCACAGGTATCACCCTGTCTGGGCAGGACAAAGCCAGCTGGGTGAAGTTTTTGCATGAACCACGGTGCACACTCACGCCTTTGCCGCGGGTGACAAAGCCGCCCAATAGGTCAGGCGGCGCTGGCCTGCAACATTTGGCCAACTGGGTCATCAGAGAATCCACGCCCACCACCAACACCCCCGAGGGTGTGTTGCTGGTTTTGGTGCGCTGGGTTTTGCGCAGCAGTCGCTCATCTTCGTCGGGCAAAGGCGCAGGGGGGCGTAAACAGGTCTCTATGGTTTTCAGTGAGAACTCGTCTTTGCCCACCACCTCAAACAACTGCGCTGCAGTTTGAAAACCGAGTTGCGCTGCCAATTCTTCCAACTTGAGAGCCGTCTTGCCCTCACGTTGCAAAAGCTTTTCAACCAGTTCACGCCCTCGCGCCATGGTTTGACTGACAACCTGGGCATTGAACCAAGCCCTGACTTTGGCTTTGGCACGGGCAGACGCCAAAAAGCCCAATTCTGGGTTCAACCAATCACGCGATGGACCGCCTTCTTTGGTCGCAATGACTTCCACGGTTTGGCCATTGTTCAAAGGGGTAGACAAAGGCACCATCACACCGTCCACGCGGGCACCGCGACAACGGTGGCCCAAATCGGTGTGCAAGCTGTAGGCGAAATCCACAGGGGTGGCATGCACCGGCAACTCCACCACTGCCGCTTGCGGCGTCAACACATAAATTTTGTCGTCATCGGTGCGAGTAGGTAGCGCCGCATCGCCATGGGCTGCATGGTTTAATTCCCGCTCCCATGCCAGCAACTGACGCAACACAGCCATTTTTTTGGCTTGCGCGTCCGAGACTTGTGCGCCTGCATAGCCTTTAACGCCCGCTTCTTTGTAGGCCCAATGCGCTGCAACGCCAAATTCGGCATGCGAATGCATCGCATGGGTGCGAATTTGAATTTCAACCACCCGACCCAAGGCATCACTGACCACGGTATGCAAGGACTGGTAGCCATTGGATTTGGGCTTGGCAATGTAGTCGTCAAATTCGTTGTCCAAGGGTGTCATTTGTGCATGAACCCAAGACAGCACGCGGTAACAATCGTCCACGCTGTCCACGATGACCCGGAGTGCACGCAAATCTCGCACCTGTGAAAAATCCAAGGACTTTCCCCGCATCTTTTTGATGATGCTGTAGATGTGCTTTGGCCGACCTTGTACTTGGGCGCGGATACCTTGGGCAAGCAATTGGTCTGCCAGCGTTTGGCGCAACTGCGTCACTTGGGCCTCACGCTCTACCCGTTTGTCCTCTAGCCAGCCAGCGACTTGCTTGTAGGTCTGCGGTTCAAGCAAGCGAAACGCCAAGTCTTCCATTTCCCACTTGATTTGCCAAATGCCCAAGCGGTTGGCCAGTGGCGCAAACACTTGCAGAGATTCGCTGGCCACATCGTCAAAACCTGGTTTTTTGTGCGAATGCAAATACCGCAGGGTCTGCAAACGAGAGGCCAGTCTTAACACCACCACCCTTAAATCTCTGGAAAAAGCCAGCAGCATGCGGCGAACAAACTCTATTTGCACCTGCCCTTGCGGATGGTGGGCCGCGCGACCTCGCGCTTGCTGCTGCAACTGCATCAAGCGCATGGTTTCGATGGCCAATGCAGCATGGCTTTCGCCAAAGGTTTTGGCAATCAACTCTTGCGGTTTGTTCAAATGTTCGCAAGCAAAGGCCAAATAACACGCTGCTTGCATATCGTCAGAGCCACCCAGCGACTTGACCAAGTCGGCCAAGGCATCTGCATGGGCCCAACAGTTTTCACCGTTATCGAGTTGCTGGCCAGATAAAAAAGGTTCAGCGAATGCTCTGGCGCGCTCAACCGTTTGTGTGCTTGGCTCAAAACTTTCGCCCACAGCCGACAGCAAGTCCTCAAGACCCAATGGCGAATCGTCCAAAATGTCGGTACTTTTCATCGCTTCAGAAACACAGTGGCATGGTGCAGAATAAGACCAGTCATCGTAATGGATTGGAGAGCATATGAACGAAGGTTTTTTGGCTGGCAAAACCGCTTTGGTCACAGGATCAACCAGTGGGATTGGTTTGGGCATGGCCAAAGCCTTGGCCAAAGCGGGCGCCAATGTGGTGCTCAATGGCTTTGGGCCCCATGAGCAAGCGGTGGCTGAGGTGGCTGCCTTGGGTGTTGAAACCGCATTCCATGGTGCAGATATGCGCCAAGCCTTGGAAATTGAAGCCATGATGCAGTTTGCAGCCCAACGCTTTGGTCGCGTAGACGTGTTAGTGAACAACGCAGGCATTCAGCATGTGGCGGCACTGGAAGATTTCCCCACGCAAAAATGGGATGACGTGATTGCCATCAATCTCTCCAGCGCCTTTCACACGACGCGCTTGGCCTTGCCTGCAATGCGCCAAGCCAACTGGGGACGTATCCTCAATATCGCCTCGGTCCATGGCTTGGTGGCCTCTGCATTGAAATCTGCCTACGTGGCCGCCAAACACGGCATCGTGGGACTGACCAAAGTCACGGCATTGGAAACCGCCACCACGGGCGTGACCTGCAATGCAATTTGTCCGGGCTGGGTATTGACCCCCTTGGTTCAGCAGCAAGTCGATGCCAAGGCCCTGGCACTGGGTGTGAGCGTCGATGAAGCAACCCGCTTGCTGTTGAGTGAAAAAGAACCCTCGCTGCAATTCACCACACCCGAAGAATTGGGTGAATTGGCTTTGTTTTTATGCTCTGCGGCAGGCAATAACGTGCGTGGTGCAGCGTGGAACATGGACGGTGGTTGGGCCGCGCAATAAATGCGCACTGTGTTTTTACACATCATCCAAATGGATGAGGCAGGTGCTGCCGACTTTCAGTTACATCGAATTTAAGTGGCACTCTATTACCCGCAAAACAGCACTGATTTATCGTTGCAGGCATGAACAAAAACCTGCACAACCCTGAATACGAAGCCTTTGCAGCCCGCTTGCGTCAAGCCATGAAAGACGCGGGACTCAAAACGTCTGCCACCCATTTGGCTGACGCTTTCAATTTACGCTATTGGGGCGAGGGCATCACCGCCCACGCGGCTCGCAATTGGATGTTTGGCGTGTCCATGCCCAAGCAAGACAAGCTCAAAGCCCTGAGCGAGGTCCTCCATATCAGCCCACAAGATTTGCTGTTTGGTCCCCAGCGAGAGATGCATACAGTGAAAGAAACCCAACTGAGCGACGCCATGGGCATGGGCGACACCGAAATGCTCAGGCAATACCTTCAACTGCACCCCGAGCACAAACGCATGGTCAGGCAATGGGTACGCATGTCACTGGTCTTTCAGCAAGTCCCCCCTGAGGGCAGCAAGTCAGGTGTCACGCCATCTCAAAGCGGGTAAATCAGCACGACAGCTCTGGCCTCCATCGACTGGCCCAAACCGACAGGCCCCAATTTTTCAGCCGTTTTGGCTTTGACATTCACGTGCTGAATCTCTAGGTTCAACGCTGAGGCAATGCGCTCACGCATGGCACCCATGAAAGGCGCGAGCTTGGGGCTTTGGGCCATCACGGTGCTGTCAATATTACCTATGCCCCACCCTGCTTCACGCAACTTGCTACCAGTGGCTTGCAGCAACACCCATGAGTCCGCGCCCTGCCAACGGGCATCTTGGTCGGAAAAATGGCTGCCAATATCACCCAAACCCGCAGCCCCCAACAATGCGTCGGTGATGGCATGCATCAGCACATCCGCATCCGAATGTCCCAACAGACCCAAGTGAAAAGGGATGACAACGCCGCCAATCACCAAGCGTCTGCCAGGGACCAAGGCATGGGTATCCCAGCCTTCACCGATACGAAATGGCACGCTCATGACAACACTCCTGGTCGATGCTGACGGTCTAAGAGGACGGCCTCGGCCAAAGCCCAATCCTGTGGGTAAGTCACTTTGAAATTGAACGAAGCCCCCTCGACCAGCAATGGGGCAAGGCCTTGCGCCTCCATGGCACTGGCCTCATCCGTGATGTCTTCATGGGGGTTCTCAAGCGCCAGTCTCAACGCGCCTAAGCGAAACATCTGCGGGGTTTGGGCCAACCATTTGTGACTGCGCGGCAAAGTTACAGCAACGCGGCCATCCACGCTGGCTTTCAAGGTGTCTGGCAAGGGCAAAGCCAATAAACCGCCAACAGCGTCCTGGCCACAAGCCTGTACCAAGGCCTGAATCAATCGGGGGGTGATCAAGCAACGCGCGGCATCGTGAACCAATACCCAGTCGTTGGGATCGGCGCCTCGGGCTTGCAGACTGCGCAAACCACCCAAAACGCTTTGCGCACGGGTGGCTCCCCCTTGGGGCACACAGTCAAACGCAGGTTGCGGGTACTCACGCAAGAGTTCACGCATATGGGTGTCGTCTGGGGAGACCACCAAGACGGCATGCCCTAAACCCGTCACTGCTGAAAAGGCCTTGAGCGTGTGCATCACCATGGGTATGCCAGCCAATAAGGCGTACTGTTTGGGAATATCAACGCCTGCGCGACTGCCCGTGCCAGCGCAAGGTATGACCACATGGAAGCGGGGATGCTCGTGGCTCATGGGTAGGTACCGATCATGGGGGCATTCTAGAATCCTCCACTTCCATGCAATTGCCTGTCCTTCACAGCGCCCAGCGCTACTCCCTCCCCCGCCCTCCCGGTTCGGCCGACGCAAGCTTGTTGGCGAGCTTGGTGGCACGCGAAAAAAGCCAAGGCAGACGGGTGAGCATCATTTGCGCCAATGCGTTTGATGCCCAGCGCTTGCTGGAGGAAATTCCATTTTTCAATCCAGACCTGCGATGTGTGTTGTTTCCCGATTGGGAAACCTTGCCCTACGATGGGTTTTCGCCGCACCAGGATTTGATCAGCGAGCGTTTGGCCACGCTTTGGCAGATTTCGCAGGGACTGGCCGATGTGGTGCTCATGCCAGCCACCACCGCCTTGTACCGATTGGCACCCGTCGCCTTTTTGGCAGCCTATACCTTTCACTTTAAGGTGAAGCAATCCTTGGATGACGCCCAACTCAAGCAACAACTGTCCATGGCGGGTTACAGCCATGTTTCACAAGTGGTCAGTCCAGGCGAATACACCGTGCGCGGCGGTTTGATCGATTTGTTTCCGATGGGCTCTTTGGTGCCCTACAGGGTCGATTTGTTTGACAACGAAATCGACTCCATCCGCACATTTGATCCCGACACCCAACGCAGCCTTTACCCCGTGCCAGAGGTGCGCCTGTTGCCTGGGCGTGAATTTCCCATGGATGAGGCCTCGCGGGCACTGTTTCGCAGCCGTTGGCGGGAACTGCTGGAAGGCGACCCCACACGGAGCCGCATTTACAAAGACATGGGCAACGGTGTTGCCACCGCAGGCATCGAATACTATTTGCCCTTGTTTTTTGAGGAAACAGCGACCGTCTTTGATTACTTGGGGGACGCTTCGGTGGTGGTCTTGCACGGTGAGCTCGAACCCGTGTTGCAAAGCTTCTCCCAAGATGCCCAAGAACGCTTTCGCTTGGCCCAAGGTGACCCCGAGCGTCCGGTGTTGTCACCCACCCATTTGTTTTTAAACACCGAACAGTTTTTCACCCGCGTCAACATGCATGCGCAGTTGTCACTGCGCAAAGCGGACGCTTCAACGCACACCGATTGGGCTCAGCCGCTGCCTGACATCACTGTCGAGCGCGGCTCAGACACCCCTTTGACGCGACTGCAACACCACCAACAAAGCAGTCAGCGCAGGGTATTGGTGTTGGCAGAAACGGATGGCAGGCGCGAGAGCCTGATGGATTTCTTAAGAGCCGGGGGCATCAGTCCACCCAGTTTTGATTCGCTGGCCGCTTTCACCCAAAGCCCAGAGCCATTTGGCATCGCCACCAGTGGCTTACACACGGGCTTTGCTTGGACTGCCCTGGGCATCGATTTGGTCACTGAAACCGAGTTGTTTGCTGCCAGCCCAAGCGCCAGACGCAAACGCAAACAAGAAGCGGTAAGTGATGTGGAGTCACTGATCAAAGACTTGTCAGAGTTGCAAGTGGGTGACCCCGTGGTACATAGTGCCCACGGTATTGGCCGCTACCGTGGCCTGGTGAACATGGACATGGGGCAAGGTTTGGACGAGCAAGGTCAGCCTTTGCTGCAAGAATTTTTGCATTTGGAATACGCCGACGAAGCCACCTTGTATGTGCCTGTCAGCCAGTTGCACCTGATCAGTCGCTACAGCGGTGTCAGTCCAGATGAAGCACCTTTGCACCGCTTGGGCTCCGGTCAATGGGACAAAGCCAAGCGCCGCGCAGCAGAGCAAATCCGCGATGCAGCGGCCGAATTGCTCAATATCTACGCGCGCCGCGCTGCGCGCCAAGGCCACCCGTTTCGCTACACACCACAAGATTACGAGGTGTTTGCCAACGATTTTGGCTTTGAAGAAACGGCTGACCAGCGCGCAGCCATTCATGCGGTCATTCAAGACATGATCAGTCCACGCCCTATGGACCGGCTGGTGTGTGGCGACGTGGGCTTTGGCAAAACCGAAGTGGCATTACGGGCGGCCTTCATAGCCGTAATGGGCGGCAAACAAGTTGCCATCTTGGCACCGACCACCTTGCTGGCTGAACAGCATTTCCAAACCCTCACCGACCGCTTTGCCAAGTGGCCAGTGAAGATTGCCGAAATGAGCCGTTTTCGCTCGCCCAAGGAGGTCAAAGCTGCCATGGCAGGACTGGAAGAGGGTTCCATCGATATTGTCGTGGGTACCCACAAGCTGATCAGCGACACCGTCAAGTTCAAAGACCTGGGCCTGTTGGTCATCGACGAAGAGCACCGTTTTGGTGTTCGTCACAAGGAAGCTATCAAAGCGCTGCGCGCCGAGGTTGATGTGCTGACCTTAACCGCCACCCCCATCCCGCGCACCCTGGGCATGGCCTTGGAAGGCCTGCGCGACTTAAGCGTGATTGCCACGGCGCCACAGCGCCGTTTGGCGATCAAGACCTTTGTACGGACCGAGGACAACGGCGTGATTCGCGAAGCCGTGTTGCGCGAATTGAAGCGCGGTGGCCAGTGCTATTTTTTGCACAATGAAGTTGAAACGATACAAAACCGCAAAGAGCGCCTGCAAGCGCTGATTCCCGAAGCCCGCATCGCGGTGGCGCACGGGCAAATGCCGGAGCGTGAATTGGAAAAAGTCATGCGCGACTTTGTGGCCCAACGCTTTAACATTTTGCTGTGCTCGACCATCATCGAAACCGGTATCGATGTACCCACTGCGAATACGATTTTGATGAGTCGCGCTGACAAATTTGGCTTGGCTCAGCTGCACCAATTGCGCGGTCGGGTAGGACGCAGCCACCACCAAGCCTATGCCTACCTGCTGGTGCCGGATATGCAAGGCCTGAGCAAAAATGCGACGCAACGTTTGGATGCCATTCAACAAATGGAAGAACTGGGTTCAGGCTTTTATTTGGCCATGCACGACTTGGAAATCCGAGGCGCTGGCGAAGTGTTGGGCGAAAACCAAAGCGGCAATATGCTGGAGGTCGGTTTTCAGCTGTACAACGAGATGCTTGCTGAAGCGGTTCGCGCACTCAAGAACGGGGAAGAACCCGATTTGCTCAGCCCCTTGCAAGCCACCACAGAAATCAATCTTCACTCGCCGGCCTTGCTGCCTGATGACTATTGCGGCGATGTGCATCTAAGGCTGTCTTTCTACAAAAAACTGGCCACCGCCAAGAACCAAGACCAAGTTGATACCTTGCTGGAAGAACTGGTCGACCGTTTTGGCAAACTGCCTGCGCAAGCGCAGACCTTGATCGATACGCATCGACTGCGTGTGCTGGCCAAACCCTATGGCGTGGCCAAAGTGGATGCCGCCCCCGGGGTCATACTCATCAGCTTCAAGCCCCATGCGCCTGTCGACGGCATGCGCATCATTCAGTTGGTGCAAAAAAACAAGCACATCAAACTCGCTGGCAATGACAAATTGCGCATTGAACGCGCCTTGCCAGAAGTGAAAGACAGAGCCCAAATGGTGAGAGATATTCTGCGCTCCTTGGGTGAGCCTGTCGCCGCTGCCAAAGCAGTTGTGGCTTCATGACGACCACCCGCGCATCACTGACCCTGCACGCACCTGGCTTGTGGCTACAAGGCATCACCCCCCCTTTACATTGGCAAGATTTCAAACTCATTGCCTTTGACATGGACTCGACCCTCATCAATATCGAATGCATTGATGAAGTGGCTGATGCGGCTGGTCGCAAAGCCGAGGTGGCCGCCATCACCGAAGCAGCCATGCGCGGTGAAATCACCGACTACAAAGACAGTTTGCGCCAACGTGTGGCGTTGCTCAAAGGTGTCTCGGTGAACGCCATGACAGAGGTTGTGACACACCGACTGAAACTCAATCCAGGTGCCAGCAAATTGGTGGCCGCCTGCAAACAGGCGGGAATGTCCACCTTATTGGTCAGCGGCGGATTCACGTTTTTCACCGACCATGTGCAAGCCTTGCTGGGCATTGAGCGGGTTCGAAGCAATGTGCTTGAGGTGGTGAACGGCCACTTGACTGGGCGAATGGTCGATCAAGCATGGGGTGATATTTGCGACGGTGAAGAAAAGCGCCGCATGCTGCTTGGAACATGCGAGGCTTTGGGCATAGAACCGAGCCAATCGATTGCCATGGGCGATGGCGCCAATGACATCCCCATGATGTCGGTGGCAGGACTGGCCGTGGCTTACCACGCCAAGCCACGGGTGCGCGAGGCTGCCCATGTGGCAATTGACGAAGGCGGGCTTGACCGGTTGTTGGCGCTGTTTGCTTAACGCAGTGCCGCGTAAATGGCTTGCGCCAGTTCGGGAGAAATGCCTTCAACGGTACACAGGTCTTGCACGCTGGCGTCGGCCACTCCGCGCACACCGCCAAAGCGCTGCAAAAGTTTGGCGCGCTTTTTAGGCCCCACCCCTGCAATAGCTTCCAAACTGCTCCCGCCCGTGCGTACTTTGGCACGCTTGGCGCGCATGCCGGTGATGGCAAAGCGGTGCGCCTCATCGCGAATTTGCGCAACCAACATCAAGGCCGCTGAATCTGCTTGCAGGCTGAGTTTGGGACGCTCATCGGCAAACACCAACTCTTCCAAGCCCACTTTTCGACCCTCGCCTTTTTCCACACCAACCAACCTTGAAACGTCCAGGTCGAGCGCCGTGAAAACCTCACGGGCCATGCTGATTTGACCTTTGCCCCCATCGATCAACACCAAATCTGGCAGGCGCGCCTCGCCCAGTCGCACAGCCTCGGCCAACTTGCTGTAGCGGCGGGTGAGCACCTGTCGCATGGCGGCATAGTCATCACCACCGGTGATGCCGTCGATGTTGTAGCGGCGGTATTCGCTGGCCTGCATTTTGTGGTGATGAAACACCACACAAGAGGCTTGGGTGGCCTCACCTGCGGTGTGAGAAATGTCAAAACACTCAATGCGCAGGTTATCCAAATCTTCGACAGCCATGTCCAAAACATCTGCCAAGGCACGGGTGCGCGATTGTTGAGAGCCCTCCTCTGCCAATAAGCGCGCGAGTTTGAGGGCGGCGTTTTGCTGTGCCATCTCCAGCCACACTTTGCGTTGCTCTCGCGGTTGGTGAATCACACGCAATTTCACACCGGTTTGTGCGGACAATGCGGTGACCAATTCTTTGTCTACCGCATGGTTGGTGATGAGTGTGGGCGGCAAGGGCACATCCAAGTAGTGCTGACTTAAAAACGCTTCCAATACCTCGGCAGGTTCAGCGCCGTCGGCGTGGGTAGGGAAATACGGGCTGTCGCCCAAGTGGCGTCCACCTCTGACCATCGCCAAATTGACACAGGCTTTGCCCGCTTGCACCACCACCGCCAAAATATCCACATCGCGGTCGTCTACGGTGTCTACGGCTTGCTGGTGCAAGACTTTGGACAAGGCACTGATTTGGTTACGCACTTCGGCAGCTTGCTCAAACTCCAGACGGTCTGCATACGCCAGCATGCGTTTCTCCAGTGACTGCATCACGTCTTGGGTATGACCCTGCAGCAATTCACAAGCACTTTGCACATCGCGTTGGTAATCTTCGAGGCTGACAATGCCCACACAAGGCGCTGAGCAGCGTTTGATCTGGTGCAGCAAACAAGGACGGTGTCGGTTGCGAAACACCGTGTCTTCACAAGTGCGTAAACGAAACACCTTTTGAATCAGCTGAATGGCTTCTCGCACCGCCCATACGCTGGGGTAAGGACCAAAATAATCATGGTTCTTGTCTACCGCACCACGGTAGTAAACCACCCTTGGGGCGGCTTTAGGATGCGGATGTCCCAGCGGATCAGGCGCGCCTTGCTGGGCCCGGGTGATTTTCAAATAGGGGTAGCTTTTGTCATCGCGAAACAAAATGTTGTAGCGCGGCTTTAATGACTTGATCAGGTTGTTTTCCAGCAGCAAGGCCTCTGCCTCGGAGCGCACCACCGTGGTTTCAAGCCGGGCAATCTTGCCCACCATGTGCCCTATCCGGGTTCCGCCATGGTTTTTCTGGAAATAACTGCTGACACGTTTTTTGAGGTGATTGGCCTTGCCCACGTAAAGCACTTGACCGTCAACGTCGTAATAGCGGTACACGCCAGGCAAGGCCGGCAAGGCGGCAACTTGCGAAAGCAGCTGCGGATCGAAGGCGTCGGGTGAGTTCACGCTTCTAGGGCAACCGATACCTCGCCCAGACCCGGGAACTGGGCAGTCAGTCTTTGACCTGCCAGTACCGGCACGGGAACCACACACGTACCCGTGATGACCACATCGCCAGCGCGCAAATACATGCCTTGGCTGATGAGTTCATTGGCCAGCCACGTCAAGGCCACACGCGGGTCTCCCAAGGCATTTGCACCACGACCCTGGGCAATGACTTCGCCTTCGCGGTTGACCTGTACAGCTTGCGCCGCCAGGTCTAAGGCCCGCCAATCGGTGGTCAGGGCAGGACCCAGCACCATGTGGCTGGCACATGCAAAGTCAGCGATCAGTTGTGCCTCACCGGCGGTCACAAAGTCTTGGTACCGGGAGTTGGGAATTTCAATGGCCAAATGCAAGTCACCCACGTTGGCCATGACCTGTTGCACAGACAACGGGACCGCTGATGGGGGCAAGGTATCGGCGGCCAAACGAAAGGCAAATTCGGCTTCGATGACATGCATCACGTTGCCACGCAGAGATACCGAAGCGCCATCGGACAAACACCGCGAAGCCAGCAAGCGCCCGGCCAGAGGGCCACTCACACCAATGTGCTGCTGCCCCGCCGTGCTGGTAGCGGCGATTTTCCAGCCTATCGGTGTGTCACCGGTGGCCGCTAACAAAGCCTGCTGCACCGCATAGCCTTCGCCACGGGTTTGGGGACGCACAGCCGCGTCAATGGCGTCAATTTGATGGGGGGTTTGCCAAGCAGGCAGCAGCACAGTCGCCGCTTGGATGGAGGCCTCTACCATTGCCCCACATTGGGCATAGATGCCCAAGGCTCCGCGGGTGGCAGCGGCGCATTGGCTTGAAGCAACTCGACAGAGACATTGTCTGGAGAGCGCACAAACGCCATGTACCCATCGCGTGGGGGGCGCAAGATCGTGACCCCATGCTGCTGCAAACGCTCACAACTGGCATAAATATTGTCAACCGCATAGGCCAAGTGCCCAAAATTGCGCCCGCCCTGCAAAACTTCAGGGTCCCAGTTGTAGGTGAGTTCGACCTGCGCGCTGTGGTCGTCAGGGGCAGCTAAAAACACCAAGCTAAAGCGGCCTGAAGGAACGTCTTTTTGGCGTAAAACCTCTAAGCCCAATGCGTCACGGTAAAACTTCAGTGAAGCTTCTAAATCGGTGACGCGAACCATGGTATGTAAATACCGCATGTCAGGGCATCCTTGTGGACTGCCAAGAAATGAATTCCAGCGCATTGTCCTTTTTCTGCCAAATGCTGGTGAAGCGCAAGATCACATTCACATCGTTGTCCTTGACGCGTACGTCGTAGTTGCCAATGCCATTGATGATGGCGACACAACCAAAGGTACGCACCGTTACCTCTGAGCGACGCATGACCTTGTACTTGACCGCACCCGAACGCATGGACTCGATGTAAGAGGTCTTGTTGTCCAACACCGAGCTGGTGTGGATGTAGACCAAGTCAGGCGAAAAAAGCTTGTCCATGGCGGCATAGTCATCCCCCATTTGCGCCGCATATCGGGCATCCTCAGCCTTTAAAGCCTCTTCGCTGTTGATGGGCGTGCAAGCCCCGCCAGCGGCTTGCGCCACAGACACGCAGGCCCCAGCCAAAACCAGTCCAATGGACCTCAAAATAAGACGCATTGCGTTCTCCTTCAGATGTTTGTGGCAGATGATACGCTTGGCTACTGGCTCGGTTGAAGCCCGAATTAACCCGTAAACCCTTGAAACCGCCGTAAACCCATGACAGATTCGACGTTCAAACCCACCCAAGCCAGCGGTTTTCGCCAAGGCTTAACGTCCTATGGTGACCAAGGGTTTTCTTTGTTCCTGCGCAAGGCTTTCATCAAAGGGGCGGGGTACTCCGATGAGGCCTTGGATAAACCCGTGATCGGCATTGCCAATACCGCCAGCGCTTACAACCCATGCCATGGCAATGCGCCGCAATTGATCGAAGCCTTGGAACGTGGCATCTTGCTCGCCGGCGGCTTGCCAATGACCTTTCCCACGATCTCCTTGCACGAAAGCTTTGCGGCCCCGACCAGCATGTATTTGCGCAACCTGATGGCCATGGACACCGAGGAAATGTTGCGAGCCCAACCCATGGATGCAGTGGTGTTGATGGGTGGTTGCGACAAAACTGTACCGGCCCAGCTGATGGGTGCGGCGTCTGCCGGATTGCCAGCGATTCAACTCATCACCGGCTCGATGCTGACGGGCTCGCACCGTGGCGAGCGCGTAGGCGCATGCACCGACTGTCGCCGCTACTGGGCACGCTATCGCGCGGGTGATGTGGATGAGGCCGAAAAGGACGAGGTCAATGACCGACTGGTGGCCAGCGTAGGCACTTGCTCGGTGATGGGTACGGCCAGCACCATGGCTTGCATCGCTGAAGCCTTGGGCATGACAGTTCCCGGTGGCGCTTCCCCGCCTGCTGTGACTGCTGATCGCATGCGAATTGCGGAACTCACCGGTAGCCAAGCGGTGCAACTGGCCCGTAGCGGTTTGGGCATAGAGCGCATTCTTACCGCCGATGCCTTTGAAAATGCTTTGCGCGTGCTGCTGGCCATTGGTGGCTCGACCAATGGGCTGGTGCATTTGGCGGCCATGGCGGGGCGAGTTGGACTTGCCTTAGATCTCGATGCCTTTGACCGCATGGGTCGCGACACCCCGGTATTGATCGACCTCAAACCGTCTGGTCAACACTACATGGAAGATTTCCACCACGCAGGCGGTATGCCGGCACTGCTGCGCGAGTTACGCCCCTTGCTCAAACTCGACGCTCTCACAGTGACTGGAAAAACACTGGGTGAAAATCTTGACGCTGCGCCAGCACCCTTTGCGCAAACCGTGATTCGCACTGTCAGCAACCCCATTTACCCGCAAGGCGGTATTGCTGTGTTGCGCGGCAATCTGGCGCCGCAAGGTGCCATCATCAAGCAATCGGCCGCAGACCCCCGTCTGATGGAGCACGAAGGCCGTGCAGTGGTGTTTGAAAACAGCGCTGACTTGGCGGCTCGCATCGATGACCCCGATTTGGATGTTCACCCGCATGACATCTTGGTCTTAAAAAACATCGGCCCCAAGGGCGCCCCTGGCATGCCTGAAGCAGGCTATTTGCCTATCCCTCAAAAACTGGCTCGTGCAGGCGTCAAAGACATGGTGCGCATTTCTGACGGGCGCATGAGTGGCACGGCGTTTGGTACCGTGATCTTGCATGTCACCCCTGAGGCGGCCATAGGCGGCCCACTGGCCTATGTTCAAACCGGCGACCGCATCCGCCTGAGCGTGTCAAAGCGCAGCCTGGAGTGGTTGGTATCTGCAGAGGAATTGGCGCAGCGCCAAAAGGCGCATCCCATCACGTCCCCCAGCGCTGCCAGAGGCTACAGGCAACTCTTTTTGCAATCAGTCAACCAAGCCGATCAAGGCGCCGACTTTGATTTTTTGCGCGCGGAACATTCCCAAGGCAAAACGCCGCGCTAAACCCATTAACCCAACGAAAGCTGTCAATGATGCAATGGTTCAAAGAACTCTCCCCACCTGAGAAACGCACCTTCATTGCAGCCTTTGGTGGTTGGACACTGGATGCGCTGGACTTCATGGTGTTCACCTTTGTCATCTCAGCTTTGATGGCTTATTTTCAGATCGATAAAACCCAGGCGGGCATGCTGGGCACAGTGACCTTGCTGTTTTCTGCGTTGGGCGGTTGGATAGCAGGCATGTTGGCAGACCGCTATGGGCGTGTGCGCATTTTGCAAATCACGATTTTGTGGTTCTCCGTCTGTACGTTCTTGATAGGTTTTGCCCAAAGCTTTGAGCAGGTCTTTGTTTTGCGGGCCCTGCAAGGACTGGGCTTTGGTGGCGAATGGGCGGTGGGTTCTGTGCTGATGGGAGAAATTGTGCGTGCCCAGTACCGCGGTCGGGCTGTGGGCAGCGTGCAAAGCGGTTGGGCGGTAGGCTGGGGCATTGCGGCCTTGCTCTACACCTTGGCCTTCAGTTGGTTGCCAGAGGACTGGGCGTGGCGCTCTCTTTTTTGGTTTTCCGTCTTACCTTCTTTGCTGGTGATTTACATTCGCCGCAACGTACCCGAACCCGATATTTTTCAGCAAAGCCGCAGTGCCCATGCACAAGCGGATGGCGCGGTCTCACCCTGGACCATTTTTTCACCTGCCTTGCTGAGAACCACCTTGTTGGCGGCCCTGATGTGTACAGGTGTTCAAGGCGGGTATTACGCCGTCATGACGTGGTTGCCGACATTTTTGAAAACCGAGCGGCATTTGAGCGTGATTGGCACAGGTGCGTATTTGTCGGTCATCATCACCGGCTCTTTCATGGGCTACATCAGCGGCGCGTATTTCACCGACCGTTTTGGTCGCAAGCCCAACTTGTTTTTGTTCGCGGTGTTGTCGGGCGTCAGCGTCTACGCTTACACCCAAATCGAGTTGACCAATACCGAGATGCTGTTTGTCGGTTTCCCGCTGGGCTTTGCCGCTTCGGGGATTTTCAGTGGCATTGGCGCTTATTTGACGGAGTTGTTTCCCTCGTCGGTGCGCGCCAGCGGCCAAGGCTTTGCTTACAACTTTGGCCGCGGTATCGGGGCCTTGTTTCCCACCTTGGTGGGCTATCTTTCAGCCAGCCAAGGACTGGGCATGGCTATCGGCGTGTTTGCCGGTGGTGCCTACGCGCTGGTGCTTTTAACGGTGCTGTTTTTGCCAGAAACCAAGGGCAAGTCACTGACTGTTTAATGCCGCAGCCATGGCCTGGCTTGCCACATCTTCTAGCCACGCAAAATCCATGTGCTGGTGGGCCTCGCAGAAAAACCAAGGCTCGCGCGAGTCAGGTTCAAGCATCACGCCTCGGTCGATCAATTGCCAACAAAAAGCACGGTACAAATTGCTGTTGGTCTTGCGCCAGTCGCGGTAGGTCTGTGGCACTGTTGGGGTGAAATGGATCCCCAGCATGGACGCTGGGCCGGCAAATCTGTGTTCAATACCCGCATGGGTAAACACACGCCCCAGCAGTTCGCGCACTTTGTCACCCACGTGGTGGACAGTGGCAAGTGCGTCTGTGCTGCTCAAAATATTCAAGGTGCAATGTGCTGCACTCAAACCCACCAAATTGGCCGTGTAGGTTCCACCGTGGACGACTGCGCCCGCGTTGGCCCCCACCACATCCATGACATCTGCACGGCCCCCAAATGCCGCTACCGGATAGCCATTCCCCATCGCTTTGGCATAGGTGGTTAAGTCGCCATAAATACCGTACAAGGCTTGCGCACCCCCTTTGGCCACCCGAAAACCTGACTTGACTTCGTCAATGATCAACAAAGTACCCTGCGCTGTGCACAAGTCGCGCAAGCGTTGAAGCCACGCTTGACTCGCTGCAATGCTGCCCGCGTTACCAATGATGGGCTCCAACACCACGCATGCAAGCTGATGGTCATGCCGTTGAAACAAGTCTTCCAACGCAGCAAAGTCGTTCAAGCCAATGATGTCCACCAAGTCATGGGTTTTGGCGGGAATGCCTGCGCCAAAGGGGATCACCGCGGGCGCATGGCCACTGTGTGCGTCCCAGTTTTCAATGTCCGACTTCCACATCAACTCGTCATACAAACCATGAAAACCGCCCTCCACGGTCGCCATGCGTTGCCTGCCTGTAAACCCTCGGGCGGTGCGCACTGCACCCATGACGGCTTCCGTGCCCGAGTTGGCAAAACGCATCTTTTCAATTTGGGGACACATGGCTTTGATTTGCTGCACCACCAAGGTGTCAAGTTCGGTTGCAAAACCGGTCAATGTGCCGCCACTTTGGATTTGTGCTATCACCGCTTGGTCAACCCGTTCGTCGCCATAACCCAAGATCACTGGCCCGTAACCCAAGCGAAAGTCGACATAGGTTTTGCCGTCCACATCCACCAAGGTGCAAGCTTTGGCGCTTTGTATAAACACCGTTCGCTCAGGACCCCAATAGCGGTAGTTTTCCGCCACCCCTTGGGGCATATGGTGCATCGCTTCTTGCAGCAGTTCAGACTGTCGGCTCATCTGTTCTCCCGAAAGTTCATGTCTTGGCTGGGTCGCTGATGGGCTGGCCATGCGGTGGGCGCAGCAGCATGCCTACGCGTTCTTCCAGCAACTTCACCACATGCAACTCTGCCGCATCGTTGCCATAGCGCGCCCTGGCCTCTTCAAACAAAGCTTGCGCGTGCGCGCCCATGGTGAGCGCATAGCCTTGTGATTGGGCAATCTGGTTGACCAAGGCCAAATCCTTGCAACACAAAGCCAGTGAAAAACTGGGGTCATAGTGACCTGCAAACACAGAGGGAATATCGTGGCGCGCCACCCAGCTGTCACCGGCACTGGACGTGATGGCCTCTTGGACCACCGCGAGAGGGACCCCTGCTTTGGCACCCAGCATCAAAGCCTCGCCAATGGTCGCGGCACCCACAAACCAAAGCAAATTGGTGAGCAGTTTCACCGTCGCTGCATTCCCAGGCTTGCCACAATGGAAAATCTTTTCACCAATGACTTGAAAAACAGGTAAATGCTGCTCATAGCAGGCCTTATCGCCACCGACAAAAATAGACAAGCGCCCAAGTGCTGCCATGTCCACTGCATTGGTCACAGGCGCCTCTAAAAATTGCACCCCTTTGTGGTGTGCGACCTGAACCAGCTCTTCTACCAAATCGACCGCGCTGGTAGAGGTATCAATCACGGTAGCGCCAGTCTTGGCACAAGCCAAGACGCCCGCCTCGCCCAGCATCACTTGCCTGACTTGTGGCGGGCCAGGCAATGACGCCATCACCACATCGGCGTGGGCGACAGCATCGGCAATCGATGTCGCCTGTTTCGCGCCCAAAGCCACCAAATTGGCGGCTTTGTCGGGAACCACGTCCAACACAGTAACGTCATAACCAGCACGCACCAAATTCGCCGCCATGGGGTTACCCATATTGCCAACGCCAATGAACGCCAGAGATGGCAAGCGACTCATGATTTGTGGAACGTTAAAAATTGCGGCTTGTCACCTGTAAAGGCTTGGTAAGTGAAGCCAAAACCTTTGAGCAACGCCAACGCCTGTGCAAATGAATACGTACGGTATTGAATGGTCTGCGCCATCAGCGTTTTGTCACCGTCTGCCAAGAAATAGTGCTTGGTAAAACCATGTTCGCTGGGCTCGATTTTTTGGGAGTACATCATGCCGTTGGAGATGGGACTGGCGTAGTCGTGGTGAGGGCCCTGAACCCCCAGCAGCAATTGCCCACCCGACTTGACATGCTCCGCCACTTTCGCCAAGCCTTGTCGATTGGGCTCTTCTTGCGCAATGTGACTGACCAAAAAAGGTTCTTTATCGCCATCCATCACAAAATACCAAACACCCCCATAAGAAAAAGCCAAGTCATAGGCTTGGTTCAAATGCAGTTGGGTGACATTTTGATTTTGCAACTGAACTTGCTTGTGCGATTGCAAGCGTTGTTGCGCAATGGCCAGCATGGCTTGGGTCAAATCTATGCCGGTCAAAGACACCTTCGGCTGTCGCTTGGCCAAGGTTTCCAAAATCAAGCCCGTACCGCATCCGATTTCAAGCACGTTGGAAAAGGGTAAGTGCTCCACCAAACTATCGACAATTTTGTCGTAATCATAATAACCTGATGTCATGATTAAGTCGTAATAACCTGACATATTCGTGTAATCGCCCATTGTCTTCCCTGGTAAACAGCTAACCGAGAGTTGAGGTAGCACTGTATTGCTGTGCATCTCAAAATTTTGGCGCAAGCATATCAGCCCATTCTTGGAACGCTTAATTCAGCGTCGCCGGCGCCCGCATTCGCGTCGCGCCCTAAAATCATCCACCCTCTAACATTTCCTTTTTTTTGTATGCGCTTGTCATCCATTCTTAAAACAACCGTGTTGCTCACCGTGTGTGTTTTGGTGGGTGTCGCTATCGCGCAGCGTGATTTAGTGACAGCAGCTTTTCAAACCAACCCTTTTCACGGTTCAGCTGAATCCGTGGCCAGAGGTGAACAACTGTGGGGACAGTACTGCTTAAGCTGTCACGGCCCTGAAGCGGTGGGCGATGGACCCGCAAGTGCCTTGTTGCCAAAGCGACCCAAAGATTTGACGATGATTGCGCCTTCACCGATTTTTCCCGATGGCATCGTGGCATTTCGAATTGCGCACGGCAAAAACACCATGCCCGCATGGCAAGACACTTTGTCTGGCGATCAAATGTGGGACCTTGTCAGCTTCATTCGCTCAAAGTCCAGACGATAAACCCAAAGCGAGATAATGCCTCATGGATAAAACACCTGTTTGCACTTACTGCTCTTTGTCTGAGTCACGCATCATTGACCATAGCCCCCTGACTTTGGTCTTTCGTGATGTGTTTCCAGTGTCCCCCGGCCACACTTTGATCATTCCTCGGCGACATGTTGAGTCCTACTTTGATTTGACCGATCAAGAGCGCGAAGACATGACTTTCATGATGATGAGAGCCAAAAACACCCTCAAAACCGAACTTGGCCCACACGCCTTCAACATCGGTATCAACGAAGGCTTTGCCGCTGGCCAAACGGTGCCGCATATCAATATGCAATTAATTCCCCGTTTTAAAGGAGATGTGCCCGAACCGCGTGGCGGCATCCGTTGGATCTTCCCTGAGAAAGCCATTTTTTGGGACAAAAAGCCCGCCACAGTCACAACCACCACGGAATCAAAATGAAAACGTCTCCCCTCCTGAAAAACCTGATCGCGGGCATTGCCGTGCTGCTCCTCACACACCCTGTGCATGCCGCTGAAATGGACAACACGGACCGCATTTACCAAACCACATTTGGTGTGATTACCGCCATTGGTTTCAAAAAGCAAATTGATGCAGACCCTATTTGCAAAGGCAAAAGATACCCCGACTTTGACCTGAACCAATTTTTAGATGCGATTCCCAAAGATTTTTTAACCCGCCCTGGACAGCGTGAAGGTATTGCCAACCAGTTCAAAGGGTATTTTCAAAACCTGGACACGATCCAATTGCCCAATGGACAAACTGTTCCATTGGCCTACCAAGATTTGAAGAAAAACACCGCTTTGTTGTTGCGCAAAGAAACCGAAAGCAGCGATGTCGCCGATTTGTGTCAAAAAATGTATGGCAACTCTGAAGCCATTTTCAAAAAACAAATTGACAGCATTCAACTGTTGGTTGTTAAAAAATAAGGTCTGCCCATGAACACTGTCCTCGGTTTAAAGCGCAAGTCGTGTCTTTTGTTGGTTGCAGTGGCAGCCACTCTGCTCGCTGCTTGTACCCAAGAGCAACAAAACAAGCTAGGCAGAGAAATCCAGAATTGGACGGGCACCGATGGCGTTTTGGAAATTTACGCGGGTGACAAACTGGTGCGGCGCTTCTTGAAGGTTGACAAAATCAGCACGGCCATGGGAACCGACGATGGCAAAGCGCGAGACTACCGCTACGGTTACGGTGTTTTAGACGAAAACCTGAACATGCAAGTCGACCCCAATGAAAAGCGTGTCTATTTCGAGTTCAGCAATTACTCCACCGTGGTATTTTTTGAAAACCCCCACTGAGTTTCACTCGGTAGACCAATTTGGCTTGCGTTTATCCAAGAAGGCTTGAAAGCCTTCTTGGGCACTCTCTTCCATCATGTTGCAGGCCATGGTCTGTCCAGCCAATTGGTAGGCAGCAGTCATTCCCATTTCAAGCTGTTGGTAAAACAAGGCTTTGCCCAGTCGAACCGCAGGTTCTGGTTTGGCGGCAATTTTGGCGCACAGTTGCAATACCTCGTTTGCCAGTGCTTGCGCTGGCACAACTTGGTTGACCAAGCCCCGCTGTTTGGCGGTTTCAGCGTCTATGAAATCCCCGGTTAAAAGCATTTCCATGGCCTGTTTGCGGTGCATATTGCGGCTCAAGCCCACGCTGGGGGTGGAACAAAACAAGCCATAGTTGATTCCCGAGACCGCAAAGCGGGCGTCTTGGCTGGCCACGGCCAGATCACACATACTCACCAACTGACAGCCTGCCGCCGTGGCAATGCCCTGCACCTGTGCGATCACCGGTTGCGGCAGGTTTTGGATACGCGCCATCATTTTGCTGCACTGCGCGAACAGTTCGGTATAGAAATCGTGCGCAGGATGGCTGCGCATTTCGCGCAAATCGTGCCCTGCGCTGAAAGCACGTCCGCCTGCGGCAATCACCACCACACGGCAAGATGCGTCTTGCGCAATAGCCTGCAAAGCCTCATCCAAAGCCAACAACATCTCGCTTGACAGCGCATTAAAGCTGTCAGGGCGGTTCAGCACCAAACGCGTCACGCCGGCTAAAGGTGTTTCTCTTAAAAGCCAATCACTCATGGTGTATCTTCTCCACTGCTATGTTGTATGCCTATCCATGTCCGCAGCCCCACCGACCTTGATCTACCTGCAACCGGATGATCCGCTTCCCGATCCCGCCATGTCCATGGTTTTGGCCAACGGGATAGAAGGCTTGATCGCTGCGGGTGGTGGTCTGTCCATACACAGGCTGCAAGAAGCTTACAGCAAAGGATGCTTTCCTTGGTTTAGCGAGGGGCAACCGGTCCTGTGGTGGAGCCCAGACCCTCGCATGGTGTTGGAGGTAGACCAATTTCGCTTTCACCGCTCCTTGCGGCAGTGGATGAAGCACCACCCATGGGAAATTCGCATCGACACGGCATTTGACGCCGTTATTGAGCACTGTTCTCAAATACCCAGAGCTGGCCAAAGAGGCACCTGGATCGTGCACGACATGGTTCAAGCCTATAAAGCCCTGCACCGGGCTGGTTTGGCACACAGCGTGGAGACATGGATGGATGGTCAACTTTGCGGCGGCCTGTATTGCGTCGGCTTGGGGCATGCCGTGTTTGGGGAATCCATGTTCAGCTTGGTGCCCAATGGCTCCAAAATCGCCTTAGCGGCCTTGGTTGCTTTTTGCAAATGGCACAAGATTCGCTGGGTGGATTGTCAGCAAAACACCCCCCATTTGGCGCTCATGGGTGCCAAAGAAATCCCTCGAAAAGCCTTTCTTAACTATATTCACCAAGCGCAAGCCTTACCCCCCGTGGACTGGCAATTTCAGCCTATATACTGGTCTCAAATCAGCCACTCCCCCGTTGCGCCGTGACCCATCTCAAGGATTTGCCGCTTCAATCGTTGCAGTTTTACGCAACAGCGCCCTACCCTTGCAGTTATTTGCCCGACAGGCAGGCGAGATCACAGGTTGCCACACCCAGCCATCTCATCCATAACGATACCTACTCTGAGTTGGTTGCCAAGGGCTTTCGTCGAAGCGGCATGTTCACCTACCGACCGTATTGCGATGGCTGTCGAGCCTGCGTGCCTTTACGGATCAAAGTCAACGAATTTGAACCCACTCGCAGCCAGCGCCGAGCTGTCAAACAACACGCCGATTTGCAGGCACGTATCTCTAAATTGGTTTATGCGCCAGAGCACTACCAACTCTACCTTGCTTACCAAACGGGCCGCCATGCGGGTGGTGGCATGGACCAAGACAGCGTTGAACAATACACCCAATTTTTGCTGCAAAGCAGGGTCAATTCTCGTTTAGTGGAATTTCGCAGCACAGAGACCACCGAGACTGACAGTGCTTTGCGCATGGTGTCTATTTTGGATGTCCTCGATGATGGGCTGTCTGCTGTCTATACTTTTTACGATCCAACGGCATCCAAAGGATACGGCACTTACTGTGTCATGTGGCAGATTGAACAAGCCCGCGAATTAGGTCTGCCTTATGTCTATTTAGGCTATTGGATCGCCCAAAGCAATAAGATGAACTACAAGGCCCAATTTGGCCCTCACCAAGTGTTGATTGAAGGCGAGTGGCAAGACGTTTAGCCCTGCTCTTGTAAGATATCGCCATGCGAAAAGTACAAGCCGGTCAAGTCCCCGCCCCTTCTATCCAAGTATTGGAGCGGATGTTCACTTTGATTGATGTATTGGCTGCCAAAGAAGGCACAGCAACGTTGAAAGAAATCAGCGAAAAAACCGGTTTACATCCGTCAACCACCCATCGCATCTTGAACGACTTGGTGTTAGGTCGCTACGTGGACCGGCCCGAGTCAGGTCACTACCGCCTGGGTATGCGCCTGTTGGAGCTGGGTAACTACGTCAAAGCCCGTTTGAATGTGCGTGATGTGGCCATCGAGCCCATGCAAGAGCTTCATCAACTCACCCAACAACCGGTGAACCTCAGCGTACGACAAGGCGATGAAATCGTTTATATCGAACGGGCTTACAGCGAACGTTCAGGCATGCAAGTGGTCCGCGCGATTGGCGGCAGAGCGCCTTTGCACCTGACCTCGGTTGGCAAGTTATTTTTGGCCGCCGATGACAATGTGCGTGTACGCGCGTATGCCAACCGGACCGGTTTGCCTGGGCATACCCGCAACAGCATCACCACCCTACCCATGCTTGAAAAAGAGATCTCGAAATCACGCCAAACGGGTATGGCTCACGACAACGAGGAATTGGAGCTCGGCGTCAGATGCATGGCGGCGGGTATTTACGATGACCAAGGCAAACTGATTGCAGGTTTATCCATATCCGCCCCTGCAGATCGTCTTGACGAATCTTGGCTGCCCAAGTTACAAGACACAGCTCGCAAGATCTCCCTTGATTTGGGGAGCCCGCAAGCTGTTTAAGAAGTTAATGAATGACGCGTCTCGACCCAGCGACGAACGCGCTCGGCATCTGCAATCCGGCTGAATTTGCCTGCAGAGTCTAAAAAGACCATGATCAATTTACGACCGGCTACCTTGGCTTGCATCACCAAACATTGACCAGCTTCAGAGATATAGCCAGTTTTTTGTAAATCGATGTCCCAATTGGGATTGGAGACCAATCGGTTGGTCGAACGGTATTTAAGTGTTTTGCGACCCACTTCAACCTGGAAGCCACTGGAAGTGGACAACTCACGGAGCGTGGGATCGTTCGCCGCAAATGCCACCAAAGTCGCCAAGTCCTTGGCACTGGACTGGTTGCGACTGGACAGGCCCGTGGGTTCAGCATAGCGCGTATCACGCATGCCTAATTGCGCGGCTTTGGCATTCATTTGGTGAATGAACGCATCCAAACCTGCAGGGTAAGTGCGGCCCAAGGCATGGGCAGCTCGGTTTTCACTGGACATCAAAGCCAAATGCAGTAACTCACCACGGGTCAAGGTGGTTCCGGGACGCAAACGTGAACTGCTGCCTTTTTCGGTGTCAATGTCATCAGTCGAAATGGTGATGGACTCGTTCATATCCAAATTTGCTTCGCGAACCACCAAGGCCGTCATCAACTTGGTGATCGAGGCAATGGGTAATACAGCCTGGTCATTTTTGCTCAGCAACACTTCTTGTGTGTCTTGGTCAATCACATAGGCCACACTGGACTTGAGCGCAATTTGATCGTCACTGGCTGAATGCAAGCCAGCCAACTCGCCGAAAGAGGGCCGCACGGGCAATGTCTTGTGAACTCTTCCCGAAGCTTTGGCGACAACCGCTGTTCTCAATTTGTGTTTTTGCTTGCTGGTAACAGCCTGGGATGATGGTGACCACACCAGCAATGCTGCAACCGTGAAGGCTGCAAAAAAACGTGAATTCATAGTTTTAACCCAGAGATCTGAACAGGCCCAACTGGCCTCGGTGTGCAAGTGTAGTGCCATTTAAAAATACACGCAAGATCAAAGACTTGCGTGTATTTATTCAGGTGAATAAAAAAATCCACACACCTGGCATTTGGCTCGCAGAACGGGCCATCAGCCTTGTGCAGCTACTCGTTCGGATTTACTCTGAAGTTTATTCAGAGCGCTTAAGTATGCTTTAGCGGATGCCACCACAATATCAGGGTCAGACCCTACGCCATTGACAATGCGGCCGTTGTTTTGAAGCCTCACGGTCACTTCGCCTTGGCTTTCTGTAGAACCACTGATGGCATTGACCGAGTACAGCACCATCTCTGCGCCACTTTGCACATGCTTTTCAATCGCTTTCAAAGACGCGTCGACGGGGCCGTTGCCATGCGCTTCGCATGCAAACTCTTTACCTTGGTCGGTGATCACAATAGATGCGAAAGGCATTTCACCGGTTTCACTGTGCTGAGACAACTTTACAAATGAAAACACATCGTTGTCATGCGAAATGCTTTCCTCGCTGACCAAGGCCAAGATGTCCTCATCAAAGATTTCACTTTTACGGTCTGCCAATTCTTTGAAGCGACCAAATGCCGCATTGGTTTCTGCTTCGCTGTCGAGTTCTACGCCTAAATCTTCTAAGCGCTGCTTAAAGGCATTGCGACCACTGAGCTTGCCCAACACAATTTTGTTAGAACCCCAGCCCACATCCTCCGCGCGCATGATTTCATAGGTGTCACGGGCTTTCAACACACCGTCTTGATGGATGCCTGAGGCATGTGCAAATGCGTTGGCACCCACCACCGCTTTGTTTGGCTGAACCACAAAACCGGTGGTTTGGCTAACCATTCGGCTCGCTGCCAAAATGTGTTTGGTATCAATGCCAAGCTCCAAGCCAAAGTAATCTTTGCGTGTCTTGACAGCCATCACGATTTCTTCCAGCGAGCAATTGCCTGCACGCTCACCTAAGCCGTTGATGGTGCACTCCACCTGTCTAGCGCCACCAATTTGAACGCCAGCCAAAGAATTGGCAACCGCCATGCCCAAATCATTGTGGCAATGCACCGACCATATGGCCTTGTCAGAATTGGGAATACGCTCACGCAATGTTTTGATGAACTGACCGTACAACGCAGGCACCGCATAGCCCACGGTGTCGGGTACGTTGATGGTGGTTGCGCCTTCGGAGATGACCGCTTCCAAAATTCGACACAAAAAATCCATGTCACTGCGGTAACCATCCTCAGGGCTGAATTCCACATCCGCCACCAAGTTACGGGCAAATCGCACCGACTGCTTGGCTTGCTCAAACACCTGATCAGGCGTCATACGCAGCTTTTTTTCCATGTGCAGCGCAGAAGTGGCGATAAAGGTGTGAATGCGTGCATGTTTGGCGCCTTTCAAGGCCTCTGCCGCACGCGAAATATCGCGATCATTCGCACGCGAAAGAGAACAAACAGTAGAGTCGGTGATCGCATTGGCAATCGCTTTAACCGCTTCAAAATCACCATCTGAACTGGCGGCAAATCCAGCCTCAATGACATCCACACGCAAACGTTCCAGTTGACGGGCAATACGCAGTTTTTCGTCACGCGTCATGGAAGCCCCTGGGGACTGTTCACCATCACGTAAAGTGGTATCAAAGATGATCAATTTATCAGCCATGTCTTAGCTCCTGAAAATACAAATTTGAGATGCCAACCGTTGAGCTCCAATGAAAAAGGCCCGGTGCGGTAGCAAACGGGCCTTGGGGAAAATTGCGCAAACGCTACTGATCCAGCCCGTGAAAGCTTAGAAGCAGCAGGTGTAGCGAAAAGTTCATGGTTTAAATATATCACAGGCCATTGCCCGCATGGCCATAAGCAGTTTCAGTGCAGTCCTTTTTCGTCAGGCTCTTCGGTAGATGTGCTGATGACGCTGGTCTGCATGCCTTTCGAGCGTCGCCACACATGAACGACATAACCACTGGTACCGTAGACAAGAAACAAACTGAAAAGCACTGTCGGTGGGTGAATATTGATGAGTGCGATAACCAAAGCGATGGAAACAATCACAGCAAAAGGCACACTTTTGCGCATTTGAAAATCTTTGAAACTGTAGAAAGGGACGTTGCTGACCATGGTCAAGCCTGCATACAAACACACCGCAAACATCACCCAACGGTTGTCAAAGGCTGAAAAACCCAAATCGGTCATCAACCAAATAAACCCCATCACCAAAGCAGCTGCCGCAGGCGATGGCAAGCCTTGAAAAAAACGTTTATCGACGGCGGTGATATTGACATTGAACCTGGCCAAGCGAAGTGCGGCACACGCACAGTACACAAACGCAGCAAACCATCCCCAGCGTCCCAAATCCTTGAGGGCCCACTCATAGGTGATGAGTGCTGGGGCCGCGCCAAATGACACCATATCGGCCAATGAATCCATTTGAGCGCCAAATTCGGTTTGGGTATTGGTCATTCGGGCAACCCGACCGTCTAAGCTGTCAAGCACGATAGAGCAAAAAATACCGATGGCTGACGCCTCAAACTGGTTGTTCATGGCCATCACAATGGCATAAAAACCACCGAACAACGCGGCCAAGGTAAACAAGTTGGGCAGGACATAAATGCCCTTTCGCAATCGACTGCGAGGTTCGTCTATCAAGTCATCAGATTCAGGCAGTGTCATGGTGGTGTTAAAGCGTGGCCAATACAGTAGAAGTTGCACTGACTTTGTCACCTGGTGCGACCTGAGGGATCGCGCTCAAGGGCAGATACACGTCCACTCTTGAACCAAAGCGGATAAAGCCATAACGCTCACCTTTGCTCAAAACATCAGCAGGATGAACGTAACAAAGAATTCTTCTGGCAATCAATCCGGCCACCTGCACCAAAGTCACCACATGCGATTGCCCATTGACAGTGGCGTCAATCACAACCGCATTGCGCTCGTTTTCAGATGAGGCTTTGTCCAGATCGGCGTTCACGAACAGACCAGGAAAGTATTGAACAGCGCGCACAACACCGTCCACACTGGCACGGTTGCTATGCACATTGAATACGTTCATGAAAACACTGATGAGCAATGCATCACGGTCGGCATAGGGGTCCCGTACTTTTTCAATCTTGACAATGCGGCCATCTGCTGGCGAGAGAACCGCATTTGCCTGCTCTGGCACTGCACGTGGTGGGTCGCGAAAAAACTGAACCACAAACACCAACACGATGTAGAAAGGGATGGCTGCAACACAGCCCCAGAACAGGGTTGACAACAGGCTCAGCACCAGTGCCAAGCCTATGAACGGCCATCCCTCGCGGGCCAAAATCGGATGGGGGTAATGCTTCATCAGTTACGGCTTTGGTCAACCAATTTGTTTTTGGCAATCCAAGGCATCATGGCGCGCAGTTGGGAGCCCACTTTTTCAATGGAGTGGTCGGCGGTCAAACGGCGACGCGCTGTCATACTGGGATACCCCGTACGTCCTTCCAAAATAAACATCTTGGCGTATTCACCCGTTTGAATGCGCTTTAGTGCATTGCGCATGGCCACTCGCGACTCTTCGTTGATCACTTCAGGACCTGTGACGTATTCGCCGTACTCTGCGTTGTTGGAAATGGAGTAATTCATGTTGGCAATACCGCCTTCATAAATCAAGTCGACGATCAACTTCAATTCATGCAAGCACTCGAAGTAAGCCATCTCAGGTGCGTAGCCTGCTTCCACCAAGGTTTCGTAACCCATCTTGATCAATTCAACGGCACCACCGCACAACACCGTTTGCTCGCCGAACAAATCGGTTTCGGTTTCTTCACGGAAATTGGTTTCAATGATGCCAGCCTTGCCACCACCATTGGCCATGGCATAGCTAAGTGCTAAATCACGTGCTTTACCGCTTTTATCTTGGTGAACCGCAACCAAGTGGGGTACGCCACCACCTTGCGCATACGTTGAGCGCACAGTATGGCCAGGCGCCTTGGGAGCGACCATCCACACGTCCAGATCTGCACGGGGAACCACTTGGTTGTAATGCACATTGAAACCATGGGCAAAAGCCAGTGAAGCGCCTTGCTTCATATGAGGTGCCACGTTGTTGTTGTAAACCTCGGCAATTTGCTCGTCAGGCAACAAAATCATCACCACATCAGCAGCTTTAACCGCATCATTGACTTCCATGACGTTCAAGCCAGCTTTCCCGACTTTGTCCCACGATGCGCCACCTTTGCGCAAGCCCACCACCACTTTGACACCGCTGTCATTGAGGTTTTGTGCATGGGCGTGGCCCTGTGATCCATAGCCAATGATGGCTACCGTTTTGCCTTTGATGAGGCTTAAATCACAGTCTTTGTCGTAATAGACTTTCATGGGGGTTCTCCTTAAAAATGGTTGTGTTTAAACGCGCAAAACACGTTCGCCACGGCCGATACCGCAAGCGCCGGTGCGCACTGTTTCCAAAATAGCGCTGTGTTCGATGGCTTCTAGAAAAGCATCGTTTTTGGCCACATCGCCAGTCAGTTCGATGGTGTAACTTTTGTCAGTCACATCGATCACACGGCCGCGAAAAATATCGGCCATGCGCTTCATTTCTTCGCGCTCTTTTCCAACCGCACGCACTTTGACCAACATCAATTCGCGTTCGGTGTAAGCACCTTCTGTCAAATCAACCACCTTGACCACTTCAATCAAGCGGTTGAGGTGCTTGGTGATTTGTTCAATCACATCGTCCGAGCCAGAAGTTTGCAAGGTAATGCGTGACAAGCTGGGATCTTCGGTTGGCGCTACGGTCAAGGACTCGATGTTGTAGCCACGCGCGGAGAACAAGCCCACGACCCTGGACAATGCGCCCGCTTCGTTTTCAATAAGCACTGCAATGATGTGTTTCATAGTGGATTCCTCTTTTCGCAACCCTCCCCCACAGGCGGTAACCTGCAAGCTCGGTTGTCAATAGATTCCTCGAATGTGTGGTTTGTAAAGGGTTAGAGATCCTCACTGCCCAAAAGCATTTCTGTGATGCCTTTGCCAGCTTGAACCATGGGAAACACGTTTTCTGTGGGGTCGGTACGAAAGTCCATGAAAACAGTGCGATCTTTGAGCTTGCGAGCTTCGCGAAGAGCCGGTTCAACGTCTTCTGGACGCTCAATCAACATACCCACATGCCCGTAGGCTTCTGCGAGTTTGACGAAATTTGGCAAGGCGTCCATGTAACTGTGGCTGTAGCGACCTGAATATTCAATCTCTTGCCACTGACGGACCATGCCTAAATAGCGGTTATTCAAAGCAACGATCTTGATGGGCGTGTTGTATTGCAAGCAGGTAGAGAGCTCTTGTATACACATTTGAACCGAGCCCTCACCGGTGACGCAATACACCTCGCTGTCAGGCTTGGCCAATTTGATCCCCATGGCGTATGGAATACCCACGCCCATGGTTCCCAAGCCACCGGAGTTGATCCAGCGACGTGGTTGATCGAATCGGTAATATTGCGCAGCCCACATTTGGTGTTGACCGACATCGGATGTGATGTAAGCGTCAGCATCTTTGGTCATGCTCCATAAGGTCTCAACCACGTACTGCGGTTTGATCACGTCAGAGCTGCCACGGTCATACTTCAGGCAATGGCGTGAACGCCAGCCTTCAATGGTTTCCCACCATGAAGCCAAACTTTGCGGATCAGGCTTGGCAGACAGCTCTCGCAACATTCCAATCATCTCTGTCAGCACTTCTTTGACGTCGCCAACAATGGGAATGTCTACCTTGACACGCTTGGAAATGCTGGATGGGTCAATATCGATATGAATGATCTTGCGTTCATTTTGCGCAAAATGTTTGGGGTTTCCAATCACCCTGTCATCAAAACGCGCACCCACTGCCAACAACACATCGCAATTTTGCATGGCGTTATTGGCTTCGATTGTGCCGTGCATGCCCAACATGCCTAAAAATTTACGGTCACTGGCAGGGTAGGCGCCCAATCCCATCAAGGTATTGGTACAAGGGTAGCCCAACATATCCACCAAGGTTCGCAACTCGGCTGAAGCCTCGCTCATGAGCACACCGCCGCCGGTGTAGATGAAAGGCCTTTTCGCGCCTACCAAGAGTTGAAGAGCCTTGCGAATTTGTCCACTGTGACCTTTGCGCACGGGGTTGTACGAACGCATTTCGACATCAGTGGGATAACCTGCGTATATGGTCTTTTTAAAGGACACATCTTTGGGAATATCGACCACGACGGGGCCGGGGCGACCCGTTCGGGCAATGTGAAAGGCCTTTTTCATGATGTCGGCCATTTCGCGCACATCTTTGACCAAAAAATTGTGTTTCACAATAGGTCGCGTGATACCGACAGTGTCACACTCTTGGAAAGCATCCAAACCAATGGCATGGGTTGGCACCTGACCAGTGATGATGACCATTGGAATGCTGTCCATATAGGCCGTTGCAATACCCGTCACCGCGTTGGTCACGCCTGGGCCCGAAGTCACCAAGGCAACGCCTACTTCGCCAGTCGCTCGGGCATAGCCATCTGCTGCATGAACAGCCGCCTGCTCGTGGCGAACCAGCACATGCTCAATGGTATTTTGTTTGTAAAGCGCATCGTAAATATGCAATACCGCGCCACCTGGATAACCCCAGACAAATTGGACACCTTCAGCCTGCAAAGACTTGACGAGAATGTCAGAACCATTGATTTCGATGGGGGTTTGGCTCAGTGCACTGGCCTGGGCTGCGGATTGAAGCTCCGCCTTAGAGATTTCCATGATGTAACCTTTGTGAATTTCGCAAACGAAAAAACTAGGTTGCCTTTTTGCGTCTTCTTTTGAAAGTGCATCAAGACTTTGGATTACAAGCTACAGGCGTTTAACACCAAACTTGAACCCTTTTAGTTTGACAGCCTGCTATTATGACATTGAAATGACCTTAAAAGTCCTCAATGGCTTCCAACGGGATGCGATGCCATAATCAAAATATCTTTTTTTCTGACTTCGCCCTCTGTTTGGGCGCTCTTTTCAATAAAGTTGCAACCTAGCCTTGGCTTCTGACAAAGAACTCTCTGATTTTCTGATTGGAATTGAAAAGCGCGCTTTCAAACGAACAGTTTTTCACGTTCGAGAAGAGGAGTCCGCATTGGATATTGTTCAAGACAGCATGATGAAGTTGGCAGAGCATTACGGAGACAAGCCCGTCGATGAACTCCCAATGCTCTTTCAGCGCATCTTGTCCAACACCACTTTGGATTGGTTCAGGCGTCAAAAGACCCGAAAAGCCCTTTTTTCCAATTTCAGCGACTTTGGAGGGGACAACGGCGAGGATGAATTTGACGTTTTAGATGTCTTAACGTCTCATTTAGGAACCGAAAGCGCTTTAGACGAGTTCGTTA
>CANCVB010000022.1 GCA_947381415.1 Burkholderiales bacterium | reverse complement strand
TGGTGGTGACCGGCCCCACGCACACCAATGTGAACGACTTCAGGGCGATTTTGGTGCTTTAAAGCACTTTGACCAAGGTGGCCATCACGCCGATGGCCAAGACCATGAGACTGCCCAGCTTGATGACCATGCGCTGCTCCAACAGTTGCATGTCTTTTTGCAATTCCAGCCTGTGCAAATGCATGTCTTTGCGCAGCTCATGGCCGAGTTGTTGAAATTCCTGCTTGGTGCTGAGCTGTTGGGCCTGGCTTTGAACGACTTCGATCATGGCGCTTGCATGCACTTCTGCCAGCCCTGCATCCATGCCAGCAGCTTTGAGCCGGTTGGCGTAGGACAGGGAATCAAAGTGAATTGCGGTCATGGTGTCAAAAGTTTAAGGCCAATACATGTTGATTGCAATGTGCCTCATGCACCAACCCGCCCATTCACCACCACCCGCTCGACCAAGCGATCGTCACCCAGCACGATCATGGCGAACAACTGCTCTTGCAGAGATTCGGCGGCGGCCGTTCGGCGAGCCATCAAAGGGGTGGATGCGGGGTTGAGCACCAAGAAATCGGCGTCGCAGCCCACGGCCAAATTGCCCACCACGCCGCTCAGGCCCAGCGCCTGAGCCGCGCCCGCGGTGTGCAGCCACCACAGGTGTTCGGCACTCAGCGAGTGGCCGTTTTTGCCCGCGCTTTGGCGTGCCACGGTGTAGGCCGCGTGCATGGTGTGAAACGGGCTGAAGCTGGTGCCGCCGCCCACATCGCTGGCCAAGCCGTGCTGCAGGTGGTGCGCCTGCGCTTGCTCGAAATTGAAAAAGCCGCTGTCCAAAAACAAATTGCTGGTGGGGCAGACCGCCGCAGTGGCTCCGCGCTCGGCCATCAGGTCGCGGTCGTTGGCGTCCAGGTGCAGGCAATGCGCGTACACCGAGCGCTCGCGCAGCAAACCCATGTCTTCATACACGCCCAGATAGCTGCGCGACTGTGGAAACAACTCGGCCACCCATTGGATTTCATCGGCGTTTTCGGCCACATGGGTTTGCACCCAGACGCTGGGGTGCTGGGCCGCCAGTTCACCCGCCCCGCGCAATTGCGCTTCGGTGGAGGTGGGCGCAAAGCGCGGCGTGATGGCGTAGCCCAAGCGGTCCACACCATGCCAACGGGCGATCAATTCTTCGGTTTCATACAAGCTTTGTTGGGCACTGACGTCACGCAGGCCGTCGGGGCTGTGGCGGTCTTGCAGCACCCTGCCGGCCAGCATGCGCAACTGGCGTTGTTGAGCTACTTGGAAAAACGCATCCACCGACGCCGTGTGCGCGGTGGCAAAGGTGAGCGCCGTGGTGACGCCGTTACGCAGCAGTTCATCGACAAAGAAATGCGCCACTTCTTGGGCATGGACAGGGTCGGCAAAACGGATTTCTTGCGGGAAGGTGTAGTTGTTCAGCCAGGGCAAGAGGCCATCGGCGGGTGAGGCGATGACGTCGGTTTGCGCATAGTGGATGTGCATGTCCACAAAGCCCGGTGCGATCCAACGTCCCCGCCAGTCGGTGCAAGCCACCTCGGGGTATTGGGCATGCAGCAAGGCATGTGGGCCGATGGCTTTGATGCGGGCCACGCCATCGGCGTGGCGCTCGGTCACCAGCAGCCCATCAGACTCGAACTGCACATGGTGGCTGTGGCCGTCAGGGAACCACAGCAGGGAGGCGCGGTAGGCGTGCAGGCTCATGACGGTTGGACCTGCAAGGCCATCAAGACCCGCTCGGGGGTGATGGGTGCGTCCAAGCGCACGGGTTCATGGCCACCCAAGGCCTCGCCCACGGCGTCGCGCAGGGCCTCGAACACGCTCATGGCCAGCATGAAGGGCGGTTCGCCCACGGCCTTGCTGCCGCCGACGTTGTCCTCGGGGTTGGCCTCGTGCCAGAACTGGATGTTGAACTCGGCTGGCATGTCTGCCGCCGTGGGAATTTTGTAGGTACTGGCGCCTTTGGTGAGCAGCTTGCCGTCTGCGCCCCAAACCAACTCCTCGGTGGTCAACCAGCCCAAGCCTTGCACAAAACCGCCCTCGATTTGCCCGATGTCCAGCGCGGGGTTCAGGGAATGGCCCACGTCGTGCAAGATGTCCACGCGCAGCAGTTTGTGCTCGCCTGTCAGGGTGTCGATGGCCACCTCGCTGCAAGCCGCGCCATAGGCAAAGTAGTAAAAAGGCCGCCCGCTCAAGGTAGTGCGGTCATAGTGGATTTTGGGCGTGGCGTAAAAGCCATCGCTCCACAGTTGCACCCGCTGGCTGTAAGCGTGTTGCACCGCTTGCGCGAAGCTGCGAAGTTGCGTGGGCGTGCGCACCTGGGCATTCAAGAACACCACCTCGCTGACTGGGCAGCCATCGGCTTTGGCGATGCACTCGGCCAGGTTGTGGCGCACTTGCAAAGCCGCACGTTCGGCGGCGCGGCCATTCAAGTCGGTGCCGCTAGAGGCGGCAGTGGCGCTGGCATTGGCCACCTTGTCGGTGTCGGTGCTGCTGATACGCACCTGCCTCAGTGGCAGTCCCAGCACCTGCGCCACGATGGCGCAGACCTTGGTGTGCAAGCCTTGGCCCATTTCGGTGCCGCCATGGTTGACCAAGACGCTGCCATCGGTGAACACCGACACCAAGGCACCGGCTTGGTTGAACTGGGTGGCGGTGAAGCTGATGCCAAATTTCACCGGGGTGATGGCGATACCGCGTTTGATGACGCTGCTGTGGGCGTTGAATTCACGGATGTGCGCGCGGCGCGCGCGGTAGTCGCAGTCCTGCGCCAACTGCGGCATCAGGCGCGGCAAGATGTTGTCCTCCACCGTCATGGCATAGGGCGTGGTGTTGCGCGGTGCGTCGCCGTAGAGGTTGCGCAAACGCACATCGAGGGGGTCCATTTGCAAAGTACGGGCAATGTCGCCCATGACCGTTTCGATCAGCAACATGCCTTGCGGCCCGCCAAAGCCGCGAAACGCGGTGTGGCTTTGGGTGTTGAGCTTGCTGCGGTGCGATTGAATATCCACTGCCTCTAAATAGTAGGCGTTGTCGGTGTGAAACACCGCGCGGTCAGACACGGGGCCGCTCAGGTCGGCGCTGAAGCCACAGTGCGCCCATTGGGTGTTTTGCAGGGCCAACAAACGGCCTTGGGCGTCAAAGCCAGCGTGGTAGTCGTGGCTGAAGGGGTGACGTTTGCCCGTCACCAAGAAATCGTCTTCGCGGGACAGGCGCATCTTCACGGGGCGACCCGTTTTGTGCGCGGCCAGCGCAGCCCACACGGCCACATGGCCAGACTGCGTTTCCTTGCCCCCAAAGCCGCCGCCCATGCGCCTGCACAAGACCCTGACTTGGTTCAAAGGAATGTTCAGGGCGTGGGCCACCCAGTGCTGAGCCTCGCCGGGGTGTTGGGTGCTGGAATGGATCAACCAGTTGCCGTCGTCCTGTGGCAGCACGTAGGCAATTTGGCCTTCCAAATAGTAATGTTCTTGGCCACCAATCTCCAATTGGCCTTGCAGCTGGTGAGGGGCTTGGCGCATGGCCTGTGCGGCGTCACCGCGCTGCACATGAACGCTTGGCAGCACCGATGTTTGCAGGGCTCTTGCATTGAGCACAGGCTCCTCGGCCTGCACCTTCAAGACCATCAACTGCGCGGCAGCACGGGCCTGAATGTGGCTGTCGGCCACCACCAAGCCCAGCACCTGCCCCACATGTTCAACCCGTTCCTTGGCAAACACAGGTTCGTCGTGAACGAAGGTGGCCAGCAGTTGATCGCCTGGAATGTCCTCAGCGGTCACCACCGCATGCACACCGGGTGCGGCCAGCACCGCGCTCAAGTCCAGCGACAAGATGCGGCCACTCGCCACATGGCTCAGGATGGGCGCGGCATGCAGCGTGCCTTCGGTGAGTGGCAGGTCGTCGATGTAAGTCGCCAAACCTTGCACATGCAAAGCAGCGCTTTCGTGGTGCGCTGTGTGGTCCAAATGGGGCAAACTGGGGTTCATGGCAAGTCCTCCAACTGCACCAGGCCCTGACCTTGCGCTTGCAGCCAAGCGCGTTGCAGCAAGTTGCGCAGCAGCAAGCGTCGGTAGTCGGCGCTGGCGCGCATGTCGGAGATGGGGTTGAACTCCTGCGCCAGTGTGTCTTGGGCTTTGGCCACGGTGGCCGCATTGAACACCTGAGCACGCATCACGGCTTCGGTGCGTGTGGCTCGCACCGGGGTGGCAGCGACACCCCCCACGCCGATGCGCACCTCACGCACGTGGTCTTGCTGCAGGTGCAAGTTGAGCACCAGACACACGCTGGAGATGTCGTCTTCGAGCCGTTTGGACACCTTGTGGCAATGGAGTTGTTCATCCGCATGCGGGTGGGGCACCACGATCCAACAGAGCAATTCATCAGGCTTCAACACGGTTTGTCGATAACCCAGGTAATAGTCCTCCAGGGGCACATGGCGGTGCACCATGCGACCGCCGCGCCAAGCCATCAACACCACTTGTGCGCCCAAGGCGATCAAGAGCGGCATGCTGTCGCCAATCGGCGAACCATTGGCCACATTGCCCCCCAAGGTGCCCGATTGGCGCACGGGCCGCCCCGCAAAGCGATGGGCGAAGTGCGCCACCTCAGGACGGCGCTCGGCCAAGGCGGCAAACGCGTCATGGATGCTGACCGCCGCGCCAATGGCGATGTGCTGCGGGTACTGCTCAATGCGCTGCAACTCGGCAACGCGGGTGATGTCAATCACTTGCGCAAACTGTCGGTGTTGCTGCGTGACCCACAAACCCGCATCCGTGCCGCCAGCCATGATTTGCGCCTTGGGAAAACGGGCGCGCAAAGGCAGCAATTGCCGCAATGAGGTGGGCAGGGCGTAATGCGGGTCCAGGGGGTCGCGTTCACTGCTTGTTTCAGCGGGCGCTGGCGCTGGTGAAGCCTTGGGCAAGGGGTACAGGTGCATGGCCATGGCCGCGTCCAAGATGGGGCGGTAACCGGTGCAGCGGCACAAATTGCCCGAGATGGCTTCCATCGCTTCCTCACGGCTGACGGCGCGGCCTTGGGCACGGTTGTAAAGGTCGTACAAGCTCATCACAAAGCCAGGCGTGCAAAAGCCGCATTGGGAAGCGTGGTGGTCAACCAGGGCTTGTTGCACAGGGTGCAGTTGGCCATTGACAGACAAGTCGCTGGCGGTGGTGATTTGCAGGCCGTGGGCCGAATGCGCCATGCGAATGCAGCTGTTGACCGTGTGGGCCTGCGCACCCGAGCCCAGCACCACGGTACACGCGCCGCAGTCGCCCGAGGCACAGCCTTCTTTGGTGTCGCTGACCCGCAAATCCTCGCGTATCAGATCGAGCAATGTGCGTGCCGGTGGTACATTGGAAAGTGTCTGCCACCGACCTCGGTGAATCAACTCAATTTTGGGAAGCGTCATGCAAATTCACAACAGTTGTTTGAAAGCTATTGTTGCACCGGATTTCTCTGGCGGAGACGCCCTTTGAGCACGCCAGCTTTGCTCAGCCTGCAAGGCATTTGCAAACAGTACCCCGCGGTGCTGGCCAATGACCACATCGACCTGGAAGTCATGCCCGGTCAAATCCACGCCATTTTGGGCGAGAACGGGGCGGGCAAATCCACCCTCATGAAAATCATTTACGGCGCGGTGCAACCCGATGCGGGCGGCATCCACTTTGACGGCCAAGCGGTGCAGATACGCAACCCGCAGCAAGCCCGCGCCTTGGGCATCAGCATGGTGTTCCAGCATTTCAGTTTGTTTGACACCTTGAGCGTGGCGCAAAACGTCTGGCTGGGCTTGGACAAGTCGCTGTCCTTGGCCGAGGTGACCCAGCGCATCCGCGAGAAAGCCGCCCTCTACGGTCTGGACATCGAGCCCGAGCGTCCGGTGCACACCCTGAGCGTGGGTGAGATGCAGCGGGTTGAAATCATCCGTGCCTTGTTGTGCGAGCCTCGCTTGCTCATTTTGGACGAACCCACTTCGGTGCTGACCCCGCAAGCCGTGGACAAATTGTTCGCGGTGCTGCGTCAATTGGTGGCCGAGGGCTGCAGCATTTTGTACATCAGTCACAAGCTGCACGAAATACGGGCGCTTTGCACCCATTGCACCGTGTTGCGCGCTGGTCGTGTCAGTGGCGAGTGCATTCCCAGCCAAGAAACCAACGCTTCTTTGAGCCAAATGATGATTGGCAGCGAGCCGCCGGCCTTGGAGCACAACACCAGCACCCCTGGCCAGGTGGTGCTGGATGTGCGCCAACTCAGCCTGGCGCGTTCAGACCCGTTTGGCATGAACCTGTCGCCATTGAATTTGCAGGTGCGCCAGGGTGAGATCGTTGGCATTGCCGGTGTCTCTGGCAATGGCCAGCGCGAGTTGCTCTATGCATTGAGTGGCGAAGACACCCGCGCACCCGCCGACAGCATCCGTTTGTGCGGGCAAGCCGTGGGCCAGCAAGGGCCGGCGCAGCGCCGCGCCCTGGGGCTGCACTTTGTGCCCGAGGAACGCTTGGGTCGGGGCGCCGTGCCCGGTCTGAGTTTGGCGCACAACCTCTTGCTCACAAGGGACGATGCGGTACACCGCAGTGGCTGGATAGACATTGCTGCCTTGCACGCTCAAGCCCAGTCCATCATCAGCCGTTACCAAGTGAAAGCGGGTGGGGCGCAGGCCTTGGCGCAATCGCTGTCTGGTGGCAATTTGCAAAAGTTCATCGTCGGTCGAGAAATCGACGCCGCGCCCAAACTGCTCATCGTCTCGCAACCCACCTGGGGCGTGGACGTGGGGGCCGCCGCGCAAATCCGCGCCGCCTTGCTGGCGTTGCGCGATGCAGGTTGTGCGGTGCTGGTGGTCAGCGAGGAGTTGGACGAGTTGTTTGAACTCTGCGACCGCATGCACGTCATGGCGCAAGGGCGTTTGTCGCCGTCGATTGCCCGTGCCGACGCCACGGTGGCGCTGATCGGCAGTTGGATGAGCGGTTTGTGGGACACGGCTGAAGAAGCGGTGCATTGACATGTTGAAACTCGTTGCTCGGGCACAGCCCTCTGGTTTTTGGCGCATCGCCTCACCCTTGTTGGCTCTGGTGTTGACTGTGGTGTTGGGCATCTTGTTGTTCTTGGCCTTGGGCAAGGACCCCGTCAAAGGCTTGCAAGTCTTTTTTTGGGAACCCATCCGCAGCGGCTACGCCTTGGGCGAGTTGGTGGTCAAAGCCACGCCCTTGCTGCTGATCGCCCTGGGGCTGGCCCTGTGTTTTCGCTCCAATGTCTGGAACATTGGCGCAGAGGGGCAGTACGTCATGGGTGCGGTGTTTGCTGCCGGCATGGCCTTGACCGCGGACAGCCACAGCAGCGCTTGGATGGTCGTGCCCGTGTTGTTGGCTGGTGTGTTGGGGGGGATGTTCTGGGCGGGCATCACCGCTTGGTTGCGTGACCGCTTTCATGCCAATGAAATTTTGGTCAGCCTGATGTTGGTGTACGTGGCCATCATGGTCTTGGGCTACCTGGTGTATGGCCCGTGGAAAGACCCCTTGGGCTACAACTTCCCGCAAACCAAAACCTTTGAAGCGGCCACCCAAATACCGCGTTTGTTCAAAGGCTCGCGGGTCAACATCGGCGTGGTCTTGGCTTTGTTGGGCGTCTTGGTGATGTGGGTGTTTTTGTTCCGCACTCGCGCGGGCTGGGCCCAGCAAATTGGAGGCATGGCCCCGCAAGCGGCGCGCTATGCGGGCTTTTCCTCCAGTCGCGCGATCTGGCTGGCGCTGTTGGTGTCGGGCGGGGCGGCTGGTTTGGCGGGCGCCTTGGAAGTGGCTGGCCCCATCGGACAGCTCACCCCCTATGTGCCCGTGGGCTATGGCTTTGCCGCCATCATCGTGGCTTTTGTCGGGCGCTTGCACCCGGTGGGCATGGTGTTTTCGGCCATGTTGATGAGCATGTTTTACATCGGTGGCGAGCTGGCGCAATCCCGTTTGGGCCTGCCCAAATCGCTCACAGGGGTGTTCCAGGGTTTGTTGCTGTTCAGCTTGTTGGCATGTGACGTGCTCATGAATTACCGATTGAGCTGGTCGCCCAAGCGCGTGGAGGTGGTGTGATGGAAACCTATGCTTTGTTATTGGCCGCCACCCTGAGTGCAGGGACTGTGTTGGCGATTGCGTCTTTGGGTTTGCTCATCAACGAAAAAGCAGGCGTGGTCAATTTGGGCGCCGAGGGCATGATGCTGTGCGCCGCCATTGCGGGCTATGCCACCGTGGTGCATACCGGTAGCGATGTGCTGGGCCTGGCCGCTGGCATGGCGGCGGGCGGCTTGCTGGCCCTGCTGTTTGGCGCTTTGGTGATTGGCCTCAACACCAACCAGTACGCCACGGGTTTGGCGCTGAGTTTGTTCGGGGTGGGGTTTTCCGCCTTTGTGGGCACCGGCTATGTGCAGGCCAAATTGCCCGAACGCATGAAATTCGAGGTGCCTGTCTTGGCCGACATTCCCTTCATCGGGCCCGCTTTCTTCAAGCAGCATCCCATGGTGTACGCGGTCATCATCTTCACCATCGGCCTCATTTGGTTTTTGGGACGCAGCCGCGCAGGTTTGGTCTTGCGCGCGGTGGGTGAGTCGCCGCAATCAGCCCACGCCCTGGGTTACTCGGTGCGCGGCATTCGCCTGGGGGCGGTGGTCACCGGCGGCGCTTTGTGCGGTTTGGCGGGTGCCTACATCTCCATCATTTACACGCCCTTGTGGGTCGAGGGCATGATTGCCGGCAAGGGCTGGATCGCGCTGGCGCTGACCACCTTTGCCACCTGGCGGCCTGCGCGGGTGCTCATGGGTGCGTACTTGTTTGGCGGCGTGACCATGCTGCAATTTCACCTGCAAGCCAGCGGCGTGGAAGTGCCCAGTCAGTTCTTGAGCATGCTGCCTTATGTGGCCACCATCGTGGTGTTGGCCTTGATTTCTCGCAATCCGCAATGGATTCGGGTGAACATGCCCGCCTCCTTGGGCAAGCCGTTTTACCCCTGATCTTCGGCCTCACGGCTAACATGCTTGGCGACAGCTGTCATTCAAAACTGAACAACCTTTCACTTTATAAGTAAAAATCATTTGTAAGAAAAAAATGGCTTGAATTTGACATAATTGCTTTAAATGACGCATTTGTCATTTGTATCAATTATTAGTATGAATTCATCAAAAATAACATTTTTCTTGCTTTGCGCTTTTCTTTTCGATCAAGCTGCAGCCCAAACCAAGCCCGATGCAGGTGCGATACGTCAGCAGATTGACGCCACCCGCAACCAGCCGTTGCCCAACCAAGTCGCACCACCATCATCTCCGCTGCCGCCTGCTTTGCAAGCCACCGATGGTGTCACCGTGCTGGTTGAGCGCTTTGAAATACAAGGCAACACCCGTTACCCCAACGCCGACTTGCAATCATTGCTCGCGCCGTGGTTGAACCGGCCATTGGATTTTTCGCATTTGCAAGCGGCGGCGGCGGCTGTGGCTGCACGCTACCGCCAAGATGGCTGGGTGGTGCGGGCTTATTTGCCCACCCAAAGCATTGACCAGGGCGTGGTCACGGTGCAGGTGGTGGAATCTTTGTTGGGCGAACTGCGCTTTGAAGGCGAAGCGTCACAGCGGGTGTCGCAAGAGCAACTCAGGCGCATTTTGCTGGCCCAACAAGCCACAGGGCAGCCACTGAATGCCGAGCATTTGGACAGGGGGTTTTTGATTGCCAATGACTTGAGTGGCGTCAACCTGAGCAGCGTCATGCAGTCCGGTGAACACACACAAACCACCGATGTGGTGGTGAATGTCGTGGATTTGCCTCGCACCAAGGCCGAGTTGAGCTTTGACAACACCGGCGCCACCTCCACCGGGCCCAACCGTGCGGTGTTCACTGGCGATATTCGCAGCCCCAGTGGTCGCGGCGATGTGCTCAGTACCCAAATCTTGCACAGTCAGGGCAGCGACTACATGCGACTGGCTTACACCTTGCCTTGGGGTGACAAGGGTTGGCAGGTGGGCGCCAATGTGAGTGACGTGCAATACCAACTGGTGTCGGCAGACATGTTGGCCTTGGACGCCAAAGGTCACTCAGCCAGCGTGGGGCTGGAGGCCAGCTACCCCTTGGTGCGCAGCCGGCAACGCAATCTGCGACTCAACCTCACCGCCGAGGCGAAGAACTTTTACAACCAAGCCAACGGCGCGGTCAGTTCCAATTACAAAGCGGGCAACATCGGCATGGGTTTGAACGGCAACCAGTATGACAACTGGGGCGGCGGCGGTGCCACCACCTTTGGCTTGAACGGGGTGTTTGGCCGCATCAATTTGGAGGGTTCCCCCAACCAAGCCGACGATTGGCTCACCACGCACACCGATGGAACTTATGCCAAGTTGCTCTACAACCTGTCGCGCCAACAAGCCCTGACCCCATCCCTGAGTTGGTTTGCCAGTCTGCATGGTCAAGCAGCCAACAAGAACTTGGACAGCTCGGAAAAAATGTACCTCGGTGGCGTGAACGGCGTGCGCGCTTATCCGACCAATGAGGCCGGTGGCAGCGAGGGCCGCTTGGTGAATATGGGAGTTGCGAGCCCAGTTGCCTTATGGCGTGACCCTCACGGGCTTTTACGACTGGGGTCAGGTGAAAGTCAACCATGACAACAGCTACAGCGGCGCCTCGGCCAACAATCTGCTGGCCCTGCAAGGTGCGGGATTGTCTGTCGCCTGGCAAAGCATCTCGAATATCAACCTGCGTGCCACCTGGGCACGGCGAATAGGAAGCAACCCCAACCCCACCACCGCAGGCTTAGACCAAGACGGCACCCTGCATCTGAACCGGTATTGGTTGACCGCCAGTATGTCGTTTTGAATATCCGGAAAGTTCCCATCATGTTGAAAAAGTACGCCCTCAAACCCTTGGTGTTAAGCATGTTTTCCGTCGGACTGGTGTATGCCGGTCCGCCCGCTGTCAACCAGTTGCCCCGTGGTGGGCAAGTGGTGGCAGGGCAGGCCACAGTGGTGCAAACCGGGCCCGCCGCTTTGAACATCAACCAAAGCACCGCCTCGGCTGTCATCAATTGGCAGACTTTCGATCTGGGCAGCGCCGCCTCGGTGAATTTTGCCCAACCATCGACGTCCAGCGCCACCTTGAACCGGGTGCTCGACAGCAACCCCAGCCAAATCTTCGGCAAGATCACCGCGCCCGGCCAGGTGTTTTTCAGCAACCCCAATGGCATGGTGTTTGGCAAAGACGCCAGTGTCGATGTCGGCAGTTTGACCGCCACCACCCACAGCATCAGCAACGCCGATTTCATGGCGGGCCAATACAGTTTTGACCGCGCAGGGGCGACCGGCAGCATCCTCAACCAAGGCGAGCTCAAAGCGCGCTTGGGTGGCTACATCGCTTTGCTGGCGCCCGAGGTACGCAACCAGGGCGTGGTCATTGCGAAGATGGGCACGGTGGCCTTGGCGGCGGGCGAGGTGTTTGAGCTGCAGATGCAAGGCAGCCAGCTCAGCGGTGTGCGCGTGACACCCGCCACCATCAAAGCCTTGGTGGACAACGCACAGGCGGTGCAGGCCCCCGGCGGTTTGATCATTTTGTCGGCGCAGGCGGTGGACCAGTTGCAAGGCAACGTCATCAACAGCGGCGGCAGTTTGTCGGCCAACAGCATGAAGCTGCGCAATGGGCGCATCGTGCTCGACGCCAGTGACAGCGTGGCGGTCACGGGCAAACTCGAGGCCAACAGCGACACAGGCAAGGGCGGGCAAATCACCCTCACGGGCAATCAAATCACCCTGCAAGACGGCGCGCAACTCGAGGCCAAAGGGGCCAAGGGCGGTGGCACGGTGTTGGTGGGTGGTGACTGGCAAGGCAGCAATGGCGTGCGCCAAGCCCAGCAAGTGGCCATGCAATCGGGTGCCGGCATTGATGCCAGCGCCACGCAAAAAGGTGACGGCGGCAAGGTGGTGCTGTGGAGCGATGTGCACTTTGACGGGGGCTTCACCAACGCCCATGGCAGCATCACGGCACGCGCCGGTGCACTGGGCGGCGACGGCGGCAAGGTGGAAACCTCGGGCCATCAGGTGGACATCAGCCAAGTCAAGGTCAGAGCGGGTGCCGATCGGGGCCAAAGCGGCCTGTGGTTGCTGGACCCCTATGACTACACCATCGATTCAACCGCAGCAACCACCATCCGAACCAGTTTGAATGCAGGTACCAGTTTCACTGTAGACACCACCAACAGCAGTTCTTCCGGTGTCAGCAGCACGGCAAGTGGTTCAGGCGACATCACCATCAGCAGTGCCATCACCAAAACCAGTGGCGCTGCAGCCACCTTGACCCTGAATGCCGCCAACGACATTGTGGTGAGTGCCAATATCACCAATACATCCGTTTCTGGCGCCATGCCCGTCAGCATGACGGCCGGGGGGAGCATCAGTGGCTCGGGCAATATTGCCACCAAGGGCGGCATGCTCACCCTGAGCACCGGCAGTGCGGGCACCTTGAGCGGTGTCATCAGTGGCACGGGTGGGTTGACCTTGAGCAGTGGTTCACAAATTTTGTCGGGCACGAATACCTATACAGGTACCACCACCATCACCACGGGTACGCTGACCTTGTCGGACTACGGGGTGCTTGGTAGCGGTAGCTACAGCCGCGCCATCAGCATTGGTTCAGGTGGAACCCTGAAGTTTTACACCGACCCCACCAATACCTACAACGTCAACCGCAATCAAACTTTGTCAGGCACCATCTCTGGGGATGGCGGGTTGACTGTGGACAGCAGCATCACCAAATTGACCTTGAGCGGTACCAACACCTACACCGGGGCGACCACCATCAGTGCAGGCACCTTGGCATTGTCGGGCACTGGCTCTATCGCCTATTCCTCAGGTGTGACCAGTTCAGGCAGCGGTGTGTTGGACATTTCGGCCACGACCTCGGGCGCGAGCATCATCAGTTTGGATGGTTCGTCAACGGCGGCAGCTGGGGTTTATTTGTACGATCAAACCTTGACCATTTCAAATGGCGCCGGAACATACAGTGGCGTGATTGACGGCACGGGCGGCTTGACCTTGACCACGGGCACCCAAACCTTGACGGGTGCCAATACCTACACGGGCGCAACCACCATCAACGGCGGCACTTTAACTGTGGGTAGTTCAGGTACTTTGGGCGGGAGCAACTATGCAGGCGACATCAGTGTTGCCAGTGGCGCCACGTTCCAATACTCCTCTAGCGCAGACCAAACCTTGTCTGGCGTCATCTCGGGCGCGGGTGCGCTGACCAAAGACACGGGCACAGGCACCTTGACGCTCACTGGTACCAACACCTACAGTGGCAACACCACGGTGAGCGCGGGCACCTTGAAGCTGAGTGACTCTGGTACCTTGGGTTCGGGCAGCTATGCAGGCGACATCAGTGTTGCCAGTGGTGCCACGCTCCAATACTCCTCTAGCGCAGACCAAACCTTGTCTGGCGTCATCTCAGGCGCGGGTGCGCTGACCAAAGACACGGGCACCGGCACTTTGACGCTCACTGGTACCAACACCTACAGTGGCAACACCACCATCGATAGCGGCACGCTGCTAGTGGGTGGGACGGGCAGCTTGGGTTCGGGCAGTTATGCAGGTGACATCAGTGTTGCCAGTGACGCAACTCTTCAATATTCCTCTAGCGCAGACCAAACCTTGTCTGGCGTCATCTCGGGCGCAGGCGCGCTGACCAAAGACACGGGTACCGGCACTTTGACGCTTACTGGCACCAATACCTATACAGGTGCAACCACCATCAATGGCGGCACCTTGGCGCTCTCTGGCAGTGGTTCGATTGAAACCTCCTCGGGCGTGACCAGTTCAGGCAGCGGTGTGTTGGACATTTCGGCCACCTCTGGCGCGAGCATCATCAGTTTGGACGGTTCTTCCACCGCCAGCGTGGGTGTGAATTTGGGCAGCAATTACCTCACCTTGACCAATCCGTCCAACACCAGTTTCTCTGGAGTGATCGATGGCACGGGCGGCTTGATCTTGACCACGGGCACACAAACCTTGTCGGGTGCCAACACCTACACGGGCGGGACCACGCTGAACGGTGGCACCTTGAAGCTGTCAGGCGCGGGCACCATCGCCAGCTCGGCACGCGTGAACAGCAGTGGCGATGCGGTGTTGGACATATCAGGCACCACCTCGGGGGCCTCCATCGTCACTTTGGACGGTTCATCCAGCGCCGCGACAGGCGTGGTTCTGGGCAGCAAGACACTCACGCTGACTGCGGCCATGGACAGATACAGCGGTGTGATTGGCGGTACGGGTGGTGTGACCTTGACCACGGGCACCCAAACCTTGACGGGTGTCAGCACCTACAGCGGCGACACCACCATCAACGGCGGCACGCTGTTAGTGGGTGGCACGGGCAGCTTGGGTTCGGGCAGCTATGCAGGCGACATCAGTGTTGCCAGTGGCGCAACTCTTCAATATTCCTCTAGCGCTGCACAAACCTTGTCTGGCGTCATCTCAGGCGCAGGCGCGCTGACCAAAGACACGGGTACCGGCACCTTGACGCTCACTGGCAACAACACCTACAGTGGCGACACCACCGTGGATGCGGGTACTTTGAAGGTGGGTAGCGCGGGCAAATTAGGTTCGGGCAGCTATGCAGGCGACATCAGTGTTGCCAGTGGCGCAACTCTCCAATATTCCTCCAGCGCTGCCCAAACCTTGTCAGGCGTTATCTCAGGCGCAGGTGACTTGACCAAAGACACGGGTACCGGCACTTTGAAGCTGACAGGTGAGAACACTTACAGCGGCACGACCACCATCAGCGCAGGCACCTTGCAAGTGGGCGACGGCGGCAGCACCGGAAGCTTGGGGACCAGCAGCGTTACCAACAACGGTAGCCTGGTGTTCAACCGCAACGCTGACACATCCATCAGCAACACCATCAGTGGCACGGGCAGTGTGTCTGCCACCATCACGGGTAGCTTGTCGGTGGACGCCAGTATCACCGGCAGCGGTGGCATCAGCCTGAGCAGCAGTGGCAATTTAGCGCTCAACGCCGACATCACCAACAACACCTCCGGCGACATCACACTCGGTGCAGGCAACGGCACAAGCAGTTCCACCGCGACCTTGACCGCCGCCAACGGTGTGGTTGTGACGCAAAACGCCGATGCCAATGTGGTAATGCGCACCGATGGTCAAGGCAATCTGACCCCCGCCCAGGTCAACAAAACAGGCACTGGCGCAGGCGACATCATTTTGGCGGCAGGTCGTCTGATCTCGGCAGGCACGGGTACCGGCGGTCAGGTCACGCCATTGACCAACAGCACAGTGACCAACAGCGGCACAGGCAAGTTGTTGGTGTATAGCGGAACGCTGGCTGACACAGGCGACCTGACGGCCATTGACAGCAGTTTGGGCAGTTTGATTGACAGCGGCAGCCCCAGCAGCACCCTCAACTTGGCTTACTACAAGGCCTATGGCAACAGCATCAGCAATGGTGCGAGCAGCCAGTTGATGCTGCGAGAAAACCCCAATGGCATCACGGACACGACAGACACCGTCAGCACGCCCTTCATTTCATTGAACCCGGGCTTTAAATCAGCACCAACCGCCGAATTCAACCTGAACTTGTACTTGGAAGAGGGCTTGGCCAGTCAAGTGCCTGTGGACATGGACATTCCCGTTCCTTGGCACTTGTTGTCTTCCTTGGGTAACGGCCCCTTGTCGCTGAAAACCTATGACGGTAGGCCCCTGCCAAACTGGGTGGCGTTGGATGTGGAGAAAAAGGTGTTGGTGTTGAAACAAGCACCGGTCAGTGAATTGCCCTTGCGCGTCTGGGTGGTTTCAGGCTTGCAACGCAGTCTGTTGCAAGTCAATAAAATGAATCCAAAATCAGTTAATTGAAGGCTTCGCTCAACAATAAATCCAGCGGCTCGGGAAAACCCTCTCAAGAGCCATCATAATTGGCGGTGATTCGCCACGTCTTCCATTTTTAAAGGACATTTCATGACAGACTTGAACAAACGCACTTGGTTCCGTGCCGCTGCGCTGGGCTTGGTGGCTGCGGCCATCCTGGTTGGTTGCGGTAAAAAAGAAGAACCCAAAACCGAAGCGGCAGCACCTGCTGCGGCCAAGGCCGAACCCCTGAAAATTGCATTCGCCTACGTGGGCCCTGTGGGCGACGGTGGCTGGACCTTTGCGCACGACAACGCGCGCAAGGCCCTGGAAGCCGAATTCGGCGACAAAATCAAAACCACCTTCACCGAAAACGTGTCTGAGTCTGCCGACGCAGAGCGCAATTTCCGCGACATGGTGGCCCAAGGCAACAAACTCATTTTTGGCACCACCTTTGGCTACATGGAACCCATGCTCAAAGTGGCTGCTGATGCCAAAGACGTCAAGTTCGAGCACGCCACCGGCTACAAACAAGCCGAGAACATGCGCACTTACGACAGCCGCACCTACGAAGGCGCTTACATGGCGGGTGTGATCGCTGGCAAGATGACCAAGTCCAACACACTGGGCGTGGTGGCTTCCATCCCTATTCCTGAAGTGGTCCGCAACATCAACTCCTTCACCTTGGGCGCGCAGTCGGTCAATCCCAAAGTCAAAACCAAAGTGGTGTGGGTCAACGAGTGGTTCAACCCACCCAAAGAAACCGAAGCCGCCACTTCCCTGATCAACAGCGGCGCTGACATCCTGTTCCAAAACACCGATTCACCTGCTGTGTTGAAAACCGCCGAAGAAAAAGGCAAGCGCGCTTTTGGTTGGGACTCTGACATGACCGCCTACGGCCCCAAAGCCCACTTGGCTTCCAGCGTCATCAACTGGACGCCTTATTACATCAAAGCCACCCGTGAAGCCCTGGAAGGCAAATGGGTGGGTGGCACTGGCGTGTGGTGGGGCGTGAAAGAAGGCGCCATCGACATCGTCTCCATCGCTGAAGACGTGCCTGCCGATACCAAAGCCAAAATTGATGAAATCAAAGCAGGCTTGAAAGATGGCAGCTTTGCCATCTGGAAAGGTCCTTTGATGGACAACGCTGGCAAAACATTGCTCAAGAAAGATGAAGTCGCTGACGACAAATTCCTGAGCGGCGTGAACTTCTACGTCAAAGGCGTGGAAGGCAAAGTCCCCGGCAACAAGTAATGCTTGTTCGCAGGTATCTGAAAGGCTGCCCTCGGGCAGCCTTTTTTTGTTGTCAGGCCGTGTTGTTTGGCTTGAGCAGTCTTGCTGGCGGCATGGCCACTGCGCAAGCCCCGTCTGATTTGCCCAACCCCGCCATCACGCCAGGTGCTGTGGACCCGTCAGTCACGCCACAAAACCTGCAATCCACCGTGTGTGTCAAGGGTTACACCGCGACCGTGCGGCCAGACAAAAAAGTGACCAATCGCTTGAAGCGAGAGCAAATACGCCAGTACCGCTACGCAGACACCAACCCGCAACATTACGAGCAAGACCATTTGGTGCCACTCAACATCGGCGGCAGCCCCAGCGATCCGAAAAATCTCTGGCCACAACCACGCTCAGCGCAATGGGGTGCGGACCAGAAAAACGATTTGGAGTTCGTCGCCTACCGATTGGTTTGCAGCGGTCAACTGAATTTGCAAGAAGCCCAGCAGCGCATTGCTGCGAATTGGATTGAGGCCTACCAAGCATGGGTGCCCAGTCACCGCCATCTTTTGCCACGAGGTCGCCGTGAACGCGCAGATTGAAGCCCAGTACTGGTACCCCGTGTGTGATGCGCATGCGTTACGCGATGCGCCTGTGCCCGCACAGGTCTTGGGACACGAGGTGGTTGTGTGGCGCGACTTGCAAGGCAAGGCGCAGGCCTTGTTGGACCAATGCCCGCACCGAGGCGCGCGCTTGTCCTTGGGGCAAGTCTGTGAGGGTGCGCTGCAGTGCCCTTACCACGGTTGGACATTTCAAGGTAACGGCCAATGCATCGCCGTTCCAGCCATGCCTGCATTCACACCAAGCGCCGCGCAGCAAGCGCGCGCGGTGGCGGTCCAAGAAGCCTATGGTTTGGTGTGGGTGTGTTTGCATACCCCAGCAGGGTCGGCCTTCTCCACCACAGCCCATGTGTTGCCGCTGTTTGCGGCCGAGGCCAACGAGCGTTTGCGTAAATTGAATGCAGGGCCTTATGAGGTGGCCACCAGTGCGCCGCGCATCGTGGAAAATTTTTTGGACATGGCGCATTTTGCGTTTGTGCATGCGGGTTGGTTGGGCGATGCCGCCCATGCCGCCATCCCCGATTACCAAGTGACCACCACCGCAGACGGTTTCAAGCTGGTCAATGCCCAAGCTTGGCAACCCCAGTCCAGTGCGCTGGCGTCGCAAGGTGCAATGGTCGCTTATACCTACGAGGTCAAGCAACCCTTTAGCGCGGTGCTCACCAAGGTGCCGGATGCGGCCAGTGGCGTGCAAGCGGGCTATGAAGAGTCCATCGCTTTGTGGATTCAACCCATGACGCCTGAACACTGTCGGGTGTGGTTCCGCATGGCCATCGCTGACTTTGAGGCGCCCGCCGACAAAGTCTTGGCGTTTCAAGACACGATTTTTTTGCAAGACAAGCCTGTGTTGGAGTCTCAGCGCCCACGCTTGCTGCCCTTGCAGGCTGGGGCAGAATCGCATGTGGCGGTGGACAAGGCATCGGTCACCTATCGCCGTTTTTTGCACCAGCAGGGCATCACTTTTGGAGTGTGTTGAATGAATGTCGCAGCGATCTCACCAGAGCGTTTATCGGACTTGTTGCGCGCCATGCCCAAGGCCGAGTTGCACATGCACATTGAAGGCTCCTTGGAGCCGGAGCTGATTTTTGCTTTGGCCAAACGCAACGATGTGCGGCTGCGTTACAAAAGCGTGGAAGAACTGCGTGCCGCGTACGCCTTCACCGACTTGCAAAGTTTTTTGGACATTTACTACGCCGGTGCCAGCGTGTTGCAGCAGCCGCAAGATTTTTACGACATGGCCTGGGCCTACTTTCAAAGGGCCAAGACGGACAACGTGGTGCATGCAGAAATCTTTTTCGACCCGCAAACGCACACCGCTCGACAGGTGTCCATGCGCACCGTCATCACAGGTTTGCACCGCGCTTGTGTCGATGCGCAGGCGCAGTTGGGCATCAGCTCGTCCCTGATTTTGTGTTTCTTGCGGCATTTGTCCGAGGAAGAAGCCTTTGACACCTTGGAGGAGGCATGGCCTTTCAAGGACATGTTCGTGGGGGTGGGGCTGGATTCCAGCGAACGTGGGCACCCGCCCGAGAAGTTCGAGCGGGTCTTCAAACGGGCCGCACAACTGGGCTTCAAACTGGTGGCCCATGCGGGTGAAGAAGGACCGCCTGCTTACATTTGGAGCGCCTTGGATGTGCTGAAAGTGCAGCGTATCGATCACGGTGTGCAAGCGATTCACGATGAAGCCCTGATGGCGCGTTTGGCCAAAGAGCGCATCCCCTTGACGGTTTGTCCCTTGTCCAACCAAAAGTTGTGCGTCTTTCCCAATTTGGCCGATCACAACCTGGGGCAGATGTTGGACCAGGGCTTGTGCGTCATGCTCAACTCGGACGACCCCGCTTACTTTGGCGGCTACTTGAACGAGAACTTTGTGCAAACCTTTGCCGCCTTGCCCTTGAATGCCTCGCATGCTTACCAGTTGGCCTGCAACAGCTTCGAGGCCAGCTTTGTGCCCGAGGCGCAAAAGCAGGTTTGGCGTGCGCAGTTGGACGATTGCTTCCAACAGTTTGGGGCTTAATTGCAAGACATCTTGTTGGTCGGCGGTGGGATTGGCGGCTTGGCGACTGCTTTGGCCTTGGGCCAAGCGGGCGTGGCCAATCAACTGTTTGAGCAAAGCGCGGTTTTTGACGAGGTAGGCGCTGGCATCGGTTTGGGGCCCAATGCGGTGCGCCGATTGCAAGCATGGGGTGTCTGGCCTGGTTTGCAGGACAAAGCTTTTGTGCCCTCACAGTTGGTCGTGAGGGATGCGCAAAACGGTGCGCAACTGGGGTGTCTGCCCATGGGGCAGGCATTTGTGCAACGCTATGGGGCACCTTACCTCACCCTTCACCGCGCAGATTTGCATCAGCACTTGCGAGACGCTGTCCATGCCCATGGCAATACCTCGCTCAAGTTGGGGCACTGTTTACAGCATTTCCACAGCGATGCCGCATCCATTACCAGCCAATGGCAAGGCCCAGAGCAGCAGGTTGTTGAATACACAAGTCTGGCGTTGTCAGGGGCAGATGGCATCAACAGCAAAGTGCGTGAACTTGCTTGGCCGTCTTCAAAACTGCAAGCCAGTGGCCACTGGGCTTACCGCGCCTTGCTGCCACGCCATGACTTGCCTGCTGCTTGGCGCGGCGACGCCATGGGGCTGTGGTTGGGACACCGTTTGCATGTGGTGCATTACCCTGTGCGTGGTGGCGAATGGCTCAATTTGGTGGTGTTGGTCGAGTCAAGCGATGTCGCCCAAACCCCCGGCTGGGACAGCCAGCGAACACCCGCGCAAACCGCCCAGGATTTAAACCACGCGCTCGCAGGCTGTTGCAGCCCGTTGCAAGAACTGGTTCGCAGCAGCGAAGCTTGGCGCGCATGGGCTTTGTTTGATCGCCATCCCTTACGTAGTGCCAAAGACATGGCGCAGGGCAGGGTGGCCTTGGTTGGTGATGCGGCCCATGCCATGCTGCCTTATTTGGCGCAAGGCGCTGGCATGGCTATCGAGGATGCGCAAATGTTGGCGCAGTGTTGGCAGCGCCACGATCTGCCGGTGGCTGAGCGCTTGCAAGCCTATGCGCAATCGCGTTGGCAGCGTGTTGCAAAAGTGCAAGCGCGGGCACGCCGCAATGCACAGTTGTTTCATGCCACGGGTGCATTGGCGCAATGCAGAAACTGGGGCATGCGCTGGGGCGGCGCTTGGGTGATGGACATGCCTTGGTTGTACGGCCACTAGGCCCGCGTTTCACAAGCGACCCAGCAACAGCCACTCCATCAACGCTTTTTGCACATGCAAGCGGTTTTCGGCTTCGTCCCACACCACCGATTGTGGGCCGTCAATCACCTCGGCCTGCACTTCCTCGCCACGGTGTGCGGGCAGGCAATGCATGAAGAGGGCTTCGGGCTTGGCTTGCGCCATCATGCGCCCATCCACACACCAGGCTGCAAATGCCTTTAAGCGCGCTTCGTTTTCTGCTTCATAGCCCATGCTGGTCCACACATCGGTGGTGACCAAATCAGCGCCTTGGCAGGCCTGTAAAGGGTCTTTGAAGACTTTGAAGCAATGGGTATTTTTCACGCCAGCGATGGCGTGGTTCACCTCGTAGCCGCTGGGCGTGCTGACATGCACCGTGAAGCCCAGCAGGTCTGCGGCTTGCAGCCAGGTGTTGGCCATGTTGTTGCCATCGCCCACCCAGGCCACCACTTTGCCTTTCAAACAGTCCAGCGGGTGTTTGACATCACCGCGCTGCTCGATGAAGGTGAAGAGGTCGGCCAAGATTTGGCACGGGTGAAACTCATTCGTCAAACCGTTGATGACAGGCACACGCGAGTTGGCCGCAAAGCGTTCGATCTTGGTTTGCTCGTAGGTGCGAATCATCACCAAGTCCACCATGCGACTGATGACTTTGGCGCTGTCTTCGATGGGCTCGGCACGGCCCAGCTGCGAGTCACCGGTGGTCAGGTGCACCACCGCGCCGCCCATTTGGTACATGCCCGCTTCAAAGCTGATGCGCGTGCGGGTCGAGGCCTTCTCGAAAATCATGGCCAAGCTACGGTCGACCAAGGGCTGGTGCTTTTCGTAGGTTTTGAACTTGTGTTTGATCGTGGCGGTGCGACTGAACAAATAGGCGTAGTCGCTGGCGGAGGCATCGCCAAAATGCAAATAGTGTTTCAAAGGCTGGCTCATCTCAGGCCTTGGTTGTGTTTAAAAACGCTTTCACCAAAGGCACCAAGATGGCGACCACTTCATCGGCTTCGGCCTCGGTCATGGTGAGTGCGGGCAGCAGGCGAATCACACTGTCGGCGGTCACACTCAGCAGCAAGCCCGCTTCCAAGGCTTGTCCCATCAAGGGCCCACAGGGGCGGTCCAGCTCGATACCCATCATCAAACCTTGGCCGCGAATGTCTTTCACGCCACTGAGGCCTTGGAACGCGTGCTCAAACGCCGCTTTGAAATGCAAGCCCACACGGTGCGCGTTCTCTAGCAAGCCGTCTTCTTCCATGATGCGCAATGTTTCTACGCCTGCGCGCATGGCCAGCGGGTTGCCACCAAAAGTGGTGCCATGGTTGCCAGGCTGGAAGATACCCGCTGCTTTGGGGCCTGCCACAACCGCGCCAATGGGCACACCCGAACCCAAGCCTTTGGCCAGCGGCATGACGTCGGGTTGAATGCCTGCCCACTGGTGGGCAAACCATTTGCCGGTGCGCCCGATGCCGCACTGCACCTCGTCAATCATCAGCAACCAGTCCTGCGCGTCGCACAGGGCGCGCACATCACGCAGATAGTCGGCACGCATGGGATTGACGCCGCCTTCGCCTTGGATGGTTTCGAAAAACACCGCCACCACATTCGGATTGCCTTGGGTGGCTTGTTTCAAGGCGTCGATGTTGTTCAAAGGTACACGAATGAAACCTTCCACCAAAGGGCCAAAGCCTTTTTGAATTTTTTCATTGCCTGTTGCGCTCAGCGTGGCAATGCTGCGGCCGTGAAAGGCGCGCTCGTAGACCACGATTTCGGGGCGCTCAATGCCTTTGTCATGGCCAAATTTGCGTGCCATTTTCAAAGCCGCTTCATTGGCCTCCAGGCCGGAATTGCAAAAGAACACATTGCGCATGCCCGACAACTCGACCAGCTTGTCCGCCAGTTGCTGTTGCAAGGGGATGTGGTAGTAATTGCAACTGTGCATGATCTTGCCGATCTGGTCTTGCAATGCAGGCGTGAGCTTGGGGTGGGCGTGACCCAAGGTGTTGACCGCGATGCCAGCCAAAGCGTCTAAGTAGCAATTCCCCGCCGTGTCCCAGACCCGTACACCTCGGCCGTGCGAGACCGTCATGGGCAGTCGACCATAGGTGTTCATTAAATGGGCAGCGGGATCGTGGGCGGCAGACATGGGCTTTCCTTGGCGTCAAATGAAATCGGCTCAGCAGCCGTACAGGCTGGAGCCGAGTTGCAGATTCTAGAGGGCAATGCTTGTCAGCCGAATGAAAAATGCCGCGCTTAGAATGAAATTGCTGCAAAGCAACAACCGCCATGTTGGCGAACGGCTTTAGCGTTTTTTCATGGTCAGCCCCTTACCTAACGAAGTCATTATTCTCGGCGTGACCACCAGCGGTCAAACTTTCCGGCCCAGCGATTGGGCAGAGCGTTTGGCAGGCGTCATGAGCAGTTTTCGCCCGGGAGGTGCAGCGCCCGGCGACCACTTGAGTTACTCACCCTGGTGTGTGCCCAATACCTTGGATGGCCAGAAATGCGTCATTGTGCAAACAGAGATGCGTGAGGCCCATGTCATGGCCTGGGATTTTGTAATGGGATTTGCGCGGGACAACCAGTTGCAGGTCATCAAGGCCGCGCCATGAAAAAACCGCCCCTTGGGGCGGTTTCTCACTTTTTCTTTGCCGTCAGCGCACCGTTTTCAAACGGCGGTCTGCACGAGTCAGACCGGGCTGTTTGCCTGAGTCGTCAGGCGGCGAGGGCCAGGGCTTTCACCTTGGCGGCCAAGCGGCTCTTGTCGCGAGCAGCTTTGTTTTTGTGGAAGATATGCTTGTCAGCGATGGTGTCCACCACCGATTGCATCTTGCCAAACAGTTCGGCGGCTTTGGTTTTGTCGCCAGCCAACACTGCTTTTTCAACATTTTTCACCGCTGTGCGGTATTGCGAACGCAACGAGGTATTGGCTGCGTTGAGTTTGACGTCCTGACGGGCGCGTTTGCGGCCCGACGCCAGGCGCGGGTTCTTTTTCTTGGGCTTTCCAGAGGCCATGAGGGTTCCTTTAGGGGTTTGATGATGATGACGGCAAAGCCCGCCATTGTAACAAAGCACTCATTGCCCCAAGGGCCGGCGCAAAGGGCTTACATGGGCTTGTTGAATTGGGTGACAAATTGCGGTTGCGCGGCTTTGACCGATGGCATGGCCTGAAGTTGGCTCATCAGGCTTTGCAAATGCGGAACCGAAGTGGCTTTGCACACATACATGTGGGCGTTTTCCACGATCAACTTGCAGTTGGCGTTCAAAGAAGACAGCGTGTTGACCTCGCCGCTCTTGAGGGTGACCACCACTTCCTCGCTGATGAAGCCATAGATATTGCTTGCGGCGTTATGGCCAATGCCCAAAAAGCCTTTGGGCACCCGGCTGAAGTCCAGCCCTGAAGCATGCGGGGTTTGACCTCGCGGCTGCAAACCACCCAAACCCGAACCTGCATTGGGGGAGGCCGGATTGGCTGCGCTGGACGGACTGACGCTGGGCACGCTTTGCACCCAGGTGATGGTTTGTTTGCCCACCTGAATTTGGTTGTTCGCGCTGGGGTTTTGCGCGCAGGCGACGTGGGTGATGGCAAAAGCACCCAAGAACAGAGGAAAAAAGTGTTTCATGGGTTTATCTTCCGCGTAAGGTGAGGGTGATGTTGACGTTGTTAGTTACCAAAGAATCGCCAGTAGTGCAAATATTGTTGACCTGAAATTTCCAATTCCCCGCAGCGACTTCCCCATAAAAGGCGTTCGATAGCAAAGTAAATTGGGAGCTTGAGCCAATGTATCCAGAACCTGCATTGAGCAGAATACTTTTAGTGCCAGAGGGTGAGGTCAACTCAAATTGAAAACACGAACTGTAAGGTGCACCTGTCCCAGTTTCAGTGACGCCCGACAAGTCCAAAGCTATTTCAGCGGTTTCTAATTGTGTGACTGGTTGGTTAGCAATAGGCAATTTCACTGGGGTTCCTACAGGCACCGTCACTGTTGAACTCACTAGACTCGTTCTCTCTGGCCCTAAAGGAGTGAGGGTCTTGGCCATGCTCACCGCTGCGCCTGCATCAACCAAGCCAAAGCCATACCAGTTGTGGAAATGAAAACCTGCAGCATTGGTCACCCAAGCTTGCTCGACAGTGATGCCTTTTTTTACCGAACTGCCAGAGTTGTTGGCGCTGGTAACGGCTGGCGCAATACCTGCATCCACCTTTTTGGCGGTGCTGGCCAAAATGTGCTTCACATCCCGCCATGTCAGGTTGGGGTTGGCTTCGAGCATGAGGGCAACAACGCCAGACACAGTGGGTGCGGCAGACGAGGTGCCGTTGAAGGTGGAGGTGTAGTTGCAGTTGACGTTCAAGCTGGTTTGGGTGGCAGAGCCTTCTTTTTCAAACTCATTGTGTGATTTTGGTACACCATTCACAGACGCTTTGTTGGTATGCCAGCCTTTGTTGCAACCCGATTGATCGGTGGTGATCATGGCGGGTTCCGCATAAACAGCAGAGCCGTTGTTGATGAGGTCATAGCCCAAAGTTGTTGAATTAAGGCCAAACTCTCCTCCCAGGCCACTCACCCAGATGTTGGCACCCGTGCTGGAATAACTGCTTTTCACACCCTTGGCATTGACCGCAGCCACCACCACCAGGTTGTCAACCACATTGGTCGAGTCAAATTCTGAATTGTTATTGGATACGCCCTTGACTAAATTGGGATTGCAAGTGGCAGTTTTGTCAAAACCATTGCCAGCGGATTTCACAACCACCCCACCATAGCCAGCACGAAGTGTTTTGACATTGGCATAGATGCTGTTGACCGATGAATTGGGTGCAAAGATTAGACAACCGCCATAGCCATAACTGGCATTGAAAACATCGGCTGAGGCGGTATAAGCTGTTCCCAAATTGGCAATGGATTGGTACTGGGTACCGTTGCCGCCTAAATAGTTGTGCCCCATCAACTTGGCGTCATAGGCCACGCCTTGACCGCCAATGCCGTTGTTGCCCACCATGGCAATCAAACCAGCCACGCTGGTGCCATGGTCGCCAGTGGTGTCTGTGTTGTTTGTTGGGTCATTGCCGCCCCCGAAGTTCACCGACGCGCCAGGGGTGACGTTGGCCGCCAGGTCGGGATGGGCGATTTCCAAGCCAGAGTCCACCACATTCACGGTGACGTTTTTGCCGGTGAAGGTCTGCGCCCAAGCAGGGGCCACATTCAAGTCCACGCCAGCAACAGGTCTGGTGGTTGAAAAAACGTCTTGGCCAGTGTTGGCCAGGTGCCATTGGTAAGGCGACAGCGGGTCATTGCTGGCATCAAGCGGGGCATAAATTTCGAAGCCAACCACTGCGGTTGCTGTCCCTCCTGCGTTGGACACACTGACTGTCAGCGAGTCTTGCGTTTTCCCTGAGGCGAGAGCGTTGGGGGTGTAATTCACCAAACCTGTTGAAGTGACGGTGGCAGAGCCTTTGGTGGGCGGCTGAGAAATACTGAAACTGAGATTACTGCCTGTTGCATTGATTTGAACCGAAAGGCTTTTGCCTGCGACAACCACTTTTTGCGCAGATTCCGCAGACGGTGGGTTTGGTGTGGTGGTTCCCCCCAGGTCCCCACCCCCACCGCCCCCGCAAGCCACCAAAACCAAGCTCATGGTCAGCAGCGATCCCCAATATGAAACGCTTTTCATGGTATTTCCTAAAAAATGAGAACTTAAATGTATTTAAATTAAGTTTGTAAATATATATTTACTACTAAAAATGCATAAATATTCATTTATTTAATACTTGTTGGTGTGTATTTCCCACAGATTTGCCATTCCAAGTGACGGCTACACTCCAACGCGTGAGCCTGTTCAAGTCCGCCTCTACCGTGTCCTTGTGGACCTTGGCCTCGCGCATCACCGGTTTTGCGCGGGAGACGCTGATCGCCAGCGTGTTTGGCGCCAACGCGCTGACCGACGCCTTCAACGTGGCGTTTCGCATCCCCAATTTGTTTCGCCGTCTCTTTGCCGAGGGCGCGTTTGCGCAGGCCTTTGTGCCGGTCTTGGCCGCTACCCGCGCTGAGCAGGGGGATGCACACACCCGTGTACTGATTGACAAAGTGGCCACGGTTTTGCTGCTGGCCGTGGTGAGCCTGAGCGTGCTGGGTGTCTTGGCCGCACCATGGTTGGTGTGGGCCATGGCAAGCGGGCTCAAACAATCCGCGCAAGGCATGGACACCGCAGTCAGCCTCACGCGCCTGATGTTTCCCTACATTGCCTTTATGTCGATGGTGGCTTTGTCGGCAGGTGTTTTGAACACGTGGAAGCGGTTTGCCGTGCCTGCGGCCACGCCGGTTTTGCTGAACGTGTGCATGATTGGTGCCGCCGTCTGGGGCGCGCCTTGGTTGGCCATGCAAGGCTTAGAGCCAATTTATGCCATGGCAGGCGGTGTGATGTTGGGGGGCATGCTGCAGCTAGCGGTGCAGATGCCGGCTTTGCGGCGTTTGGGCGTGTTGCCGCGTTTGGCGCTTTCGCCCCAAGGCCTGCAAACTGCTTGGCAAGACACTGGCACGCGGCGCATTTTGTCGTTGATGGCGCCCGCCTTGTTGGGTGTCGGTGTGGCGCAGTTGTCGCTCATCATCAACACCCAAATCGCCTCGCATTTGACGCCGGGTAGCGTGAGTTGGATCAGCTATGCCGACCGCTTGATGGAGTTCCCCATCGCCATGCTGGGCGTGGCTTTGGGCGTGGTGCTGATGCCGCAGTTGTCAAGTGCGCAGGCCAGCGGCGATGCAGAGGCCTACTCGGCCATGCTGGACTGGGGCTTGCGCTTGGTGGTGGTATTGGCTTGGCCTTGTGCGGTGGCCTTGTTGGTGTTTGCCCAACCACTGGTGGCCGTGCTTTACCACTATGGCGCTTTCACCAACCACGATGTGGCGCAAACCACCTTAGCCCTCACCGGCTATGGCGTGGGGGTGCTGGGTTTGGTGGCCATCAAGGTGCTTGCCCCCGGCTTTTACGCCAAACAAGACACCCGCACCCCAGTGCGCATCGCGGTGGTGGTACTGGTGTTCACCCAAGTCATGAATATTTTGCTGGTGCCCTACTTGGCGCATGCGGCGCTGACACTTTCGATTGGTCTGGGCGCCTTGCTGAATGCCCTTTGGTTGTTACAGGGTTTGCGGCGTAACCGCAGTTTCGTGGCCAAACCGGGCTGGGCGTTACTGGTGTTGCGGGTGGTTTTGGCGTCTGCCGCCATGGGCGGCTGTCTGTTTTACGCCGCTTCCTACTGGGATTGGACCGCTTTGCGAGCCTCACCGTGGCTGAGAATAGGTTTGATGACCGGCGTATTAAGCGCCAGTGCTGTGGTGTATTTCGCGACACTGAGGGGTCTTGGCATGGATATGCGTGCACTTTTGCGGCGCTAAAGGCATGATGACGCCATGGACTACAAATTAAAGCCTCCCAGCGCATTGGACTACTTCACCGCATTGGTGCAAAGCGATGATGAGTTTCCCTTGCTTGAAACGGCCATCAGCTTGGCGCAAGATGAATTTCCCTCGCTGGATATTCAGCAGGTGCTCAGTGACATGGACCATTGGGCCGCGCGCTTAAAGCGCAGCATCCTGCCAAGTGCAGACGCATTGGACAAATTGCGTGAACTGAACCACTTTTTCTATGCGAACCTGCGTTTTGCGGGCAATGTGAACCACTACGACAACCCGCACAACAGCTACTTGAATGTCGTGATGTCCACCCGCTTGGGTATTCCCATCAGCTTGGCGGTACTGTGGTTGGAACTGGGCCAAAGCATTGGGTTAAATGTGTCAGGTGTGGGTTTCCCGGGGCATTTCTTGGTCAAGCTGGATTTGCCGGCCCCTCAAGAAGGCCATGTGGTAATTGACCCCTTTAGCGGCGAATCCTTAAGCCGCGAAGACCTGAGTGAGCGCCTCATTCCCTGGCTGCCAGGCGCCAAACTGGGGAGTCCCCATGCCATTTCAGACGAAGCGCTGTCCCACCATTTGCGCCCTGCGGAGCCGCGCGAGATCATCGCCCGCATGCTGCGCAACTTGCACGAGATTTACCGCCGCCAAGGCGACCAAGAGCGGTTGCTGAAGGTGCAAGCGCGGTTGGCGGTGTTGTTGCCGCAATAGCGCTTTGCAATAAGGATGAAGCTGTCTAGTTAATCAGCACAGCAGCACCATCGCCACGCGGGGCAATCACGCCAATGTGAAACACCTGCTCGCCCAAGTCGGTCAGGGTGTTGGCGCAAGCCTCTGCGTCGGCCGCATCCAACACCAGCACCATGCCAATGCCGTTGTTGAAGGTGCGGCACATCTCGGCTTCATCAATGCCTGCGGTGGTTTGCAGCCAATTGAACAACTCGGTGCGCGGCCAATGGGCGCGTTGCAAGTGCGCGGCGCAATGGTCTGGCAGCACGCGGGGAATGTTCTCGGTCAAGCCGCCGCCGGTGATATGCGCCAAGGCCTTGATGGGGTGGGTTTTCAATGCAGCCAACACACTTTTCACATACAAGCGGGTGGGGGCCATCAAGGCCTCTTTGAAGGGCTGCCCATCCAAGCTGTGGGGCAACTGGTCAGCGGCTCTGTCAATGCACTTGCGCACCAAGCTAAAGCCATTGGAATGCACACCGCTGGAGGCCAAGCCCAGCACCACGTCGCCAGCTTTCACGTCTTTGCCCGTCAAGATGCGGGACTTTTCCACCACACCCACGGCAAAACCTGCCAAGTCGTACTCGCCAGCGGGGTACATGCCGGGCATTTCAGCGGTTTCGCCGCCAATCAAGGCACAGCCCGACAACTCACAGCCCTTGGCAATGCCGCCCACCACCGCTGCGGCGGTGTCCACATCGAGCTTGCCGCAGGCGAAATAGTCCAGGAAAAACAAGGGCTCGGCGCCTTGCACCAGCACGTCGTTCACGCTCATGGCCACCAAATCAATGCCCACGGTGTCGTGCATCTGCCATTCAAAGGCCAGCTTGAGCTTGGTGCCCACACCGTCGGTGCCGCTGACCAGCACGGGTTCTTTGTAATTTTTCGGTACCTCAAACAAAGCACCAAAGCCGCCAATACCTGCCAACACGCCCTCACGCAGGGTTTTTTTGGCCAAGGGTTTGATGCGTTCAACCAAAGCGTCACCAGCGTCAATGTCAACGCCAGCGTCTTTGTAGGAAAGGGGAGTGTTCATGGAGGGCAGGGCGCAAACGCGCCAAAGGGTCGGGTCGATAGAATGGCGCATTCTAAATGCCGGGTCTCACGCCAGCTGATGTCTTCCTCCCCTGATTACCGACTCTATGCCGCTTGGCTGGCCATTGCGGCCGCAGTGGCCTGTGTGCTGTGGTGGTTAGCACCTGTGTTGGCCCCGTTTTTGATAGCGGCGGTCATGGCCTATGTGCTCTCGCCGGTCGTTCAAGCTTTGCAGCAATGGCTGGGTGAAGGCTTTCCCAAAAGCCTGCTGGTGCTGGTGTGCGAGACCGTTTTTTTTGGCTTGTTGTTGGCGGTCGTGGCCTTGGTGGTCCCTGTCTTGTTCAAAGAAGCCAGCCACATGCAAGCGCAGTTACCGCAACTGCTGGATGAATTGAAAAACCATTTGGAACCTGTGTTGCGCCAATGGGGGGTGCCCTTAGAACTCGATTCCCAAGCGCTGAAAGCATGGTTGACCAAAAATGCCGACGGCTTGTCTGACAGCGCCTTGAACTCTTTGATGGCATCGTTGCGCATAGGTGGCAGTGTGGCCTTGGCGGTGGTGGGAAATTTGGTGTTGATTCCCGTGGTGCTGTACTACCTGCTGATGGACGGTCATGTGGCTTTGTCACACCTGCGCGCATGGGTGCCCGTCAATGCCAAGGCATCGGTTGACAGCTTTGTCCAAGAGGCCGATGGTGTGTTGGGCGAGTATGTGCGTGGCCAGTTGTTGGTGATGCTGATACTGGCCATTTATTACGTGCTTGGTCTGTCGTTGTTCGGTTTATCGGTGGCCTGGCCTATCGGTATCTTTACCGGTTTGGCGGTGTTTGTGCCCTATGTGGGCTTTGGCGTTGGCTTGTTATTGGCAGCCTTGTCTGGCTTTTTGGAGATGCCCCCCATGCAAGCAGGCATCATGCTGTTTGTGGTGTTTGGTATGGGGCAGTTGATTGAAGGCTTTGTGCTCACGCCGCGGTTGGTGGGCGAGCGCATTGGCCTTCACCCCTTGGCCGTGATTTTTGCGCTGCTGGCATTCGGGCAACTGCTGGGCTTTGTCGGCGTATTGATGGCCTTGCCTGCCAGTGCGGTGTTGTTGGTGGCCTTGCGCCGTTTACGTACCCGTTACATGGCCAGTCGTTTGTATGCGGGTTAACCGAGCATGAGGCAAATTGCGTTAGACATCGGCGTCGATGTCGGCCCAACCTTGTCCAACTTTGAACCTGGCCTCAATCTCGCTGCGCTGGAGCATTTGCAACTGTGGTTGGCGGGGCATACCCGTTCGCCTGTACCAACCTATTTATGGGGCGAGCAAGGTTGTGGCAAAACCCATTTACTGGCAGCGGTGGCGCAGGCCATCACCTCACAAGGCCACCGCGTGGGCTGGATGGATGCCACCCTTGCCGAGCCAAGCGCCTTTGACGCCGACTGGGACGTGGTGTTGATGGACGATGTGCAGTCCTACAGCGCGGTGCAACAACATGCCGCTTTCAATTGGTTTGTGCATGCCGCCACACCCGGTGCGGCGCGTCAGCCTTGGGTATTGGCCGCCGGTTTGCTGCCCCCGCAAGACTTGCCTTTGCGTGAAGACTTGCGTACCCGCTTGGGCTGGGGGCATGTGTTTCATCTGCAGGTATTGGGTGAGAACGAACGGCGTGCGGTGTTGGTCAGGCATGCCCAAGCCTTGGGCATGACCTTGAACACCGATTTGCTGGATTACCTGCTCAGCCGCTTTAGCCGTGACTTGGGTCATTTGATTGACTTGTTGCACCGCTTGGACACATTTGCTTTGCAAACCCAGCGACCCCTCACCATTCCTTTGCTTCGAGCCATGCTCGACGAAAGTTAAGTGCATGAAATTGGCTTTATTTGACCTTGACCAGACCTTGCTGCCTCTGGACTCTGACCAATCCTGGGGAGACTTCACCTTGGGTTTGGGGTGGGCAGACCGGGCTACATTCAAACAACGCAACGACGCGTTTTATGCCGATTACCACGCTGGTTGTTTGGATATTCATGCCTATGTGCGCTTTGCGACCGAGGCGGTCAGGCAACGCGGCTTGGCTGCCGCGCGTGAAGCCCATGCGCAATTTATGCAGCAAGTCATTCACCCTGCAATTAAACCCCCAGCGCTCGCATTGGTGCAGGCGCACCGTGCGCAAGGGGACACCTTGGTGATGGTGACCGCCACGAACGAATTTGTCACCGGCCCCATCGCCCAAGCCTTTGGCATGGATGAACTGCTGGCGGTGCAACTGGTGCGCGATGCCCATGGCAATTTCACTGGCGATATTGATGGCACCCCCACGCTGCGCGAGGGCAAAGTGATTCGCGTTAACCAATGGCTGCAGGCACAGGGCTTGCATCTGGACCAGGTCCACACCACTTTTTACAGCGACTCGATGAACGATTTGCCGTTGTTGGAAAAAGTGGATGTGCCCGTTGTGACCAATGGCTCTGCCGAGCTCAAGCACATTGCCCGTGAACGCGGGTGGCGTATCCTCGACCTTTTCGAGAACCCATGATTAAAAAAATGATCGATCGCTTGCTGGGTAAACCAGCCGCAGCGTCCAAACCGCCATTCGGTAAACGCCGCGTCATCAGCGAAAAAGAACACCGCATCGACCACACGTTGGTGGACGACCGCGCATTGAACGTGGTGCGCACCCTGCAAGAGCGCGGCTTTGAAGCCTATATCGTTGGCGGTGCGGTGCGCGACTTGTTGGTGGGCTTGAAACCCAAAGACTTTGACGTGGCGACCAACGCCACGCCTGAAGAGGTGAAGGCGTGTTTTCGCCGTGCTTTCATCATCGGGCGACGTTTTCGTATCGTGCATGTGGTGTATGGCCGCGGCCGGGAACACGAGGTGATCGAGGTCTCCACCTTTCGTGCCTATCTGGACAGCAACGACGCCGAGCAAGTCAGTGGCAATGAGCGCACCAGCAAAAAAGCCTTGTCCAATATGACGCATGCCGTGGACGCCAGTGGTCGTGTCTTGCGCGACAACGTCTGGGGGCCGCAAGACGAAGACGCGGCACGGCGTGACTTCACCGTCAACGCCATGTATTACGACCCTTTGACTGGCGATGTGATTGATTACCACCATGGTTTGGAAGACGCCAAGAAGCGTGTGCTTCGCATGATTGGCGACCCTGCAACCCGTTACCGCGAAGACCCGGTGCGCATCATCCGCGCGGTGCGCTTTGCGGCGAAGTTAAACAACCTGGGTTTCAAGATAGAGCCGCGCACGGCCAAACCTTTGAAAGCCTCGGTGGGTTTGCTGGCGGATGTGCCGCAAAGCCGTTTGTTTGACGAGATGCTCAAGCTGTTGCAAACCGGACATGCCTTGGCCAGCATTGAACAACTCAAGACCTTGGGCATGGCGCGGGGTATTTACCCCCTGCTCGATGTGGTGGTTGAAAGGGTAGATGCCGATTTTGTGCAGGCCGCTTTGCAAGACACCGATCGACGTGTTGGCGAAGGAAAACCGGTGGCGCCCAGTTTCTTGTTGGCCTGTGTTTTATGGGCCGATGTGCGCGAGGGTTGGCACTTGCGCAGTGCAGAGATGCCTGCGTTTCCTGCTTTGCAAGAGGCCATTGAAGATGTGTTCAATGCCCGCATCGGTGACGTGTCGGGTCGCGGCAAGTTGGCGGGCGACATGCGTGAAATTTGGACCATGCAACCGCGCTTTGACAAACGCAGTGGCAGCGCCCCGTTTGGCTTGGTCGAGCAAGCACGCTTTCGTGCAGGCTTTGATTTCATGCGCCTGCGCGCTGAAGTGGGCGAGGTCGATGAAGAATTGGCCGATTGGTGGGAAACCTTCAGCACGGCCAGTGACGATACCCGCGTCGACATGCTGCAAGCGGTCAAACCCGCGCCGCGTGCCGTTCGTGCCGATGGCACACCCGTGGCGCGTAAACGTCCGCGTCGTCGGCGCAAGCCCGCCAATGGCGGTCCCAGCAGTGGTGGTGACGTCGCTGCGTGACCCGGTCAGTGCCCTTGTGGCGCTGGGCGCGAACTTGGGGGACGCCGCTGCCACCCTGCGCCAAGCTTTGGCCGACATCGCGACCCTGCCACATACCCAATTGCTGCAGGCCTCTCCTTTGCTGCAAAGCGCGCCCTTAGAGGCGGCGGGCCCCACCTATGTCAACGCGGTCGCGCGTATAACCACCCGACTCAATGCGGTCGAGTTGTTGCAGGCTTTGCAAGCTTTGGAGAATGCGGCAGGGCGCACCCGCGGCCATGTGAATGCGCCACGAACGCTGGACTTGGATGTGCTTTTTTATGGCGATGCGCAGATGCAAAGCACGTATTTGCATGTGCCCCATCCGCGCTGGATGCAGCGCGCGTTTGTGTTGCTGCCATTGCAAGTGGTATGCCCTGACAAAGTCACGCCAGACATGCTGGCTGGCGTTGCGCACCAAGAATGCCGTTGGTTAACGGCTTGAACGCTTACTGTGAAATTTTTCGTGCTTCTTCGATTTGGGCTTCGAAGTAGCGCTGAAAACCATAAGCCAAAGTCGACAGCAAGGCGGTGGTACCGACCATCAGCGACAACACCAATGCACCAATGGTCAACCAGTTGGTTGCGCCGGCGGGGGACTCTGCGTCGTCTAGCGGGTTGTAGGTGTTGTTCCAGCGCTCGGTGGACATCAGGCCCCAATAAATGGCGTTGAGGGCACCGCTCGCGACGGTGATGCCTAACAGCGGCACCAACCACCAACTGAGGGGGTCGTCCAAGCCAAAGTCTTGGGCGCGTTCAAAGCCATACAAACCCAGCAAAGTCGGCCAGGGCAACACCCAAGCCAGCCAATCGCCAGTGCCAAACATGTAAAAACGGTGCAAACCCAATGGGCCACCCAAAAAACTCAACCAAGTCGCCAATGTTTTGTGTTTCATGGGCGGGATTATCGGTTTGCCGGCGTGAGCTCGCTGGCGGGGCTGGAATCTCCCGCACCCAAGGCTTTTTGCATGAACACGGTGTCCAGCCATCGGTCGTGCTTCCAGCCGCTGGCCTTGAGAATGCCGGTGTGCGTGAACCCCAAACTGCGGTGCAGCCCAATCGAGCCAGTGTTGGCCGAGTCGCCAATCACCGCCAGCAGTTGTCGAATACCCAAGGCCTCGCAGTGGCGAATGAGTTCGGCCAGCAAAGCGCGCCCCAAGCCTTGGCCTGCATGGTTGGGATGGATGTAAATCGAGTCCTCGGCCAGGAATCGAAAGGCAGGGCGGGGCCTGAAGGCACCCGCATAGGCAAAACCCAAAACCTCCTCACCACGGCTGGCGACCAGGTGGGGCAAGCCTTTGGCCAGCACATCCGAACGGCGGCGACCCATCTCTGCCACGTCGGGGGCGTCAAGTTCAAAGCTGCCAGTGCCGTGCGTCACATGGTGGGCATAAATCGCGGTAATGGCTGGCAAGTCGGCTGGCGAACTTGGGCGGATCAGCAAGGCAGAGGAGGTCATGGAGGCTCAGTCTATAATGGCAGGCTTTTCAGCGAGCGCTGGCCGGGTGGTCATGTCGCGTGTCTCATCGTTGAATCAAAGTCTGCACCCAAGGATAAACCATGGTCGTCATTCGACTTTCACGCGGCGGCGCTAAAGCCCGTCCCTTTTTCAATATTGTTGTGGCTGACAAACGCGTTCGTCGCGATGGCCGCTTTATCGAGCGCATCGGTTTTTACAACCCCATCGCTTCTGTTGGTGAGGAAAGCTTGCGCATTGCACAAGACCGCCTCAGCTACTGGGTCGGTGTTGGCGCTCAAACCTCGCCCACGGTTGATCGTTTGATCAAACAAGCCGGCAAAGCTGCCGCTTAAAAGCCCACCCCCACCCATGCAAACCGCTTGGGAGCCTGCTGAACTACCGCCTGACGCTGTCGAAGTTGGGCGTATTTTGGATGCTTGGGGACTCAAGGGTTGGTTGAAAATCCTTCCCCACAGCGCCTCACCCGAGGCGCTGTTTTCTTCTAAACGCTGGTATTTACAGCCCAATGAACGCGGTGCCTCGCCTTTCGCCGGCACGGTGTTGTTGCATGTGCGTGAAGCCAAGGCGCATTCGGACAGCGTGGTGGCCAGCATCCAAGCATTGGATGACCGCGATGTGGCGCAAAGCCTCAAAGGGGCACGCATATTTGTGCCGCGCGCGAGTTTTCCTACCCCCGCCAGCGACGAATACTATTGGGTTGACCTGATTGGATTGCAGGTCCGCAACCGCGAAGGTGTCGATTTGGGGGAGGTGACCGAATTGATGTCTACCGGCCCACAAACTGTGTTGGTGTTGCGCGGTGCATCGACCGATGCCCAAGGCAAACCCATCGAACACATGATTCCCTTTGTCTCGGCCTATGTCGACACGGTGGATACCCAGGCTCGCTTGATCACAGTCGACTGGCAAGCCGATTACTGATGTAGCCATTTGCCGACCCTTTGACCATGCGCGTCGACATCATCACTTTGTTCCCTGAACTGTTTCCCGCTTTTTTGCAAGCGGGCGTCACAAGGCGTGCCTATGACAGCGGGCTGATACAGGTCAAAACATGGAACCCACGCGACCACGCCTCAGGGAATTACAAACGGGTCGACGACCGGCCTTTTGGTGGGGGACCTGGCATGGTGATGCTGGCTGAACCGCTGGCCGCTTGCCTGCAAGCCGTTCGTGACGACAGTGGCTTAGACAGAAATCAGGCACCCTTGTTGTATTTCTCGCCAGCCGGAGAGGTACTGACCCAAAAACGGGTGGCGCACAGCGGTCAAACGCCTGGCGTGGTCCTGCTTTGCGGTCGCTATGAGGGCATAGACCAGCGGTTTATCGATACCCATGTCGACGCGCAAATCAGTTTGGGCGATTTTGTGTTGTCTGGTGGTGAGATTGCCGCCATGGCCTGGTTGGACGCGCTGGCGCGTTTGCAGCCGGGTGTGTTGCACGATGAACAAAGCCACTTGCAAGACAGTTTTACCCCCGCCATGAGCGGTTTGCTGGATTGCCCCCATTACACGCGACCAGAGGTATGGCAAGGGCATGCGGTTCCCGATGCCTTGCTGTCGGGGCATCATGCGCAGATTGCCGCTTGGCGACGCCAAAAAAGTGTGATGCTGACGGCCCAAACACGTCCCGATTTACTGGAAAAAGCCCGCGCATCGGGACTTTTGACCCGCTGTGACGAGCAACTGTTGGGCGACCCGCCCAAAGACTAGCCAGCGGGCTATAATGGCGGGCTTTCGATCCTCTGGATGGCCGCCTCGTGTTCTGAACACCATAGGCCTTTTGTGTAGCGCATCCACGATCATTGTGAGGACAACATGAATCTCATCCAAACTCTGGAACAAGAAGAAATCGCCCGTATGGGCAAGAAAATCCCGGTTTTCGCCCCTGGTGACACCGTGGTGGTCAGCGTCAACGTGGTCGAGGGAACCCGTAAACGTGTGCAGGCCTTTGAAGGCGTGGTCATTGCCAAGCGCAACCGCGGTATCAATTCCAACTTTATCGTTCGCAAAATCTCCAGCGGTGAAGGCGTGGAGCGTACTTTCCAAACCTACAGCCCCTTGATCGCCAGCATTGAAGTCAAGCGTCGTGGCGATGTGCGTCGTGCCAAGTTGTACTATTTGCGTGAACGCAGCGGCAAGTCTGCGCGTATCAAAGAAAAACTCACTGCCAAGGCAACATCTGCTGCGGCAGCCAAGTAAGACCTCGCCCAGGTCTGCTTCCAACAAACCGCCCCAGTTCGCGCTGAGGCGGTTTTTTTCTTACTCTTGCTTATTCAACTGTGGTTTCATTGACCCAAATACCCCGCTTTTCCCCTGAAACTGCCGAGGTTTTGGGCTGGGATGGCCATTTGCCAGCCGTACCAGCACACAGGCTGCAGCCCCAGGGCTTGCGGCAGCACTTCGCTTCGCCGCCGGTATGGCAACCTGATGCCATGCGCGAGCCTGCGCTCAATCCCCTCAAGCCCCCGGTCGACGCGTCTGTGCTGCTCGGCGTGGTGATGCGCAGCCAACCCACTGTGCTGCTCACACTCAGAACCGCCCATTTATCGACCCATTCAGGTCAGATTGCTTTTCCTGGGGGACGGCAAGACCCCGGCGATGCCGATGCGGTGGCCGCAGCCTTGCGTGAGTCACAAGAAGAGGTGGGACTGGACGTGTCGCACATCGAGGTCTTAGGTACCTTGCCTTTGTATGTCACTGGCACAGGTTTCAAGGTTACACCGGTGGTGGCGTTGCTGGACCCTGCCATGCGCTTGCAGGCCAACCCTCACGAGGTGGCACAGGTGTTTGAAGTGCCTTTGTCGCATGTGATGAACCCCGCCAATCACTGCCGCCATGCGGTGGAGTGGTCGGGTGTGCGGCGCGAATGGTTCTCGATGCCCTATGAAGATAACCACCAAAAACGTTTTATTTGGGGCGTGACAGCGGGTATTTTGCGCAACCTTTACTGTTTTTTAAGCGCCGATCCTGATTGAGTCTGCCAAGTTCGTTTCAGCTTGACTATCATTCAGGCATGAGCTTTTTTGCACTTTTATTTGCTTTTCTGCTGGAGCAGGCCCGACCCTTGAGTTTTGGCGAAAGTTTGGAACGGGTTTCACAATCGTGGTCGGACAAGGTTCGCAACACCTTGGACACTGGGGATCAGCGCCATGCTTGGACGGCTTGGACCGTGGCCATTGGCGTTCCCTGCGTGCTTGTGTGGGTGATACATGTCCTCTTGCTTTGGTACCTTGGCTGGCTGTTTGCCATGCTGTGGAGTGTCGCAGTGCTTTACGCCACCTTGGGGTTTCGTCACTTCAGTCACCACTTCACGCAGATTCGACAAGCCTTGTCGGTCGGCGATGATGTTTTGGCCAATACCTTGCTTTCGCAATGGTCGGGTGCCAAAGGTGAAAACCTGTCGCGTGCGGAAATCATCCGCCATGTCATTGAGTACTCGGCCATATCGGCACACCGCCATGTTTTTGGTGTGGTGGTTTGGTTTGCAGTTTTGGCGGGTCTGGGTTTGGGGCCCATGGGTGCGGTGCTCTACCGCATGGCTGAATTTTTGTCGCGTGCTTGGAACAGCCAACAAAGCGCAGCGGCTTTAGACCCATCGCATTACAGCCCCGCTTTGGAATTATGTGCGGCCAAGGCTTGGCAAGTGACGGACTGGGGGCCTGCCCGTTTGACCGCATTGAGCTTTGCCGTGGTGGGCAATTTTGAAGACGCGGTAGAGGCCTGGCGTCATGATGCGGCGCATTTTCCAGACGCCAACGACGGCGTGGTGCTGGCTGCCACCTCGGGTGCCATCAATGTGCGTTTGGGCGGCAAGACCTTGGGTAAAACCGATGAAGAGATGTTGCTCACGCCGCAGGCCGTGGAGACCACGGCAGGGCGCGAACCCGAACTCTTTCATTTGCGCAGCATGGTTGGTTTGGTGTGGCGTGCTGTGGTGATGTGGATGCTGTTGCTGGCGCTTTTGACCCTGGCGCGTTTATTGGGTTGATTCGTTAGTAATTTTTAGGCGCCGACAGTTCAGCGAAAAGTTCGGTATAAATTTTGTAACGTCCCGGGTCTATGGCTTGCGCTAGCAAGGCTTCACGCACGCCGCAATCAGGTTCATGCACATGGCTGCAATTGTGAAATTTGCAGTGGTCTGCATGTGCGGCCATATCAGGCATACACGACGCCAATGCACTTGGCGCAATGTGGTGCAAGCCAAATGCTTGAAAACCTGGAGAGTCCATCAAAGCCGTTGTTTTGGCGTCGTCCACCCAGTACCAAGTGGTAGAGGTGGTGGTGTGTTTGCCTGATTGCAAAGCCTGAGAAATGGTGTTGGTAGCCGCCTTTGCCAACGGAACCAAACGATTGATCAGTGTGCTTTTGCCCGCACCAGAAGGGCCCAGCACCAAGGTCACGCGGTTGGCAAGTTCATGCTTGAGCGCGCTCAAATCATGGTGGGGGTCTTTCAGACTCAGCGGAAGCACCACGCAGCCCAGTTGTTGGTAAGGCAACAATTTTTGCCAAGCTTTGGCAAATGCCTCGCTCAGGTCTTGTTTGTTCAAACCTATCAAGGTGCGAATGCCCTCATGGCGAGCGGCAATCAGGGCTCGTGCCAACTGGCTTTGCGAAAAATCAGGCTCAGCAGCCACCAGCACCAGCACCTGGTCGATATTGGCGGCAAAAGACTTGGTGCGAACCTCGTCTTGTCGGTAAAAAAGATTTTTTCGCGTGTCAACAGCTTCAATGCTGCCACCATCTTCACTGGCGCTCCATTGCACATGGTCGCCGACCACAGCATGGTTTTTTTTGCCCCGCGGATGGCAAATGCGGCGCTCCCCTGAAGCATCTTCAACCCACACATGGCGACCATGGCTGGCTACCACCAAACCTGTGTGGTTCATGCAGTCAGCCGCGCCAAACGTTGCGCAGCAGGCGGGTGTGAGTGGTAGAAGGCCACATACAGAGGGTCGGGGGTGAGGCTAGAAGCGTTGTCTTGGTAAAGCTTGAGCAAGGCTTGTCGCAAGTCGGCGCCATTGGCGTATTGGCAAGCAAAAGCATCCGCTTCAAATTCATGCTGGCGCGAACGGGCAGCACGCAACGGTGTGGAGACAAACGTCATGAGCGGCACAAACAACATGAAGAGCAGTAACGCAAGCGCATCGTTGGAACTGCCTAAATGGGGTTGAACACCTAGGCCTTCATAAAACCAAGTCTGGGTACTTAGCCAACCTAAGACAGCCAGTCCTGCCAACGTCAAAGTAAAGCTGCTGAGCAAGGTTTTGGGAATGTGTTTGAGCTTGGCATGCCCCAGCTCATGGGCCAATACAGCTTCCATTTCTTCAGGACTGAGTTGTTTGAGCAAGGTGTCAAAAAACACCACGCGCTTGTTTTTACCCAGACCTGTGAAGAATGCATTGGAATGCGCCGAGCGACGGCTGCCGTCCATCACAAAAAAACCTTCTGCTTGAAAACCTGTTCGTTGCATCAAGGCCGCCACACGGTCTTTGATGGAAGCGTCTTCCAGCGGTTGAAACTTGTTGAACAAGGGCATGATGACGCTAGGCGCCAGCCACATCATGAACAACTGATAGACCACCAACACAGCCCAAGCAATCAGCCACCACCAGGCGCCTCCGGATTGCATCAAATACAACACCAACCAGAGCAAGGGCAAGCCCAATGCTGCTGCCACCAAGCTGCCCTTGAGCATGTCGCTGAGCCACAAACCCAGGGTCATGCGGTTAAAGCCAAAGGACTGCTCTACATGGAAGGTTTGGATGTATGACAGGGGTAAATTGACCACTGCGCTGATGAGCATGAAGCTCACCACCAAACAAATTTGTTGTGCCATGCCTGCACCCAAGAGCTCCAGCAACCATTGGTCAAGCAAACCCAAGCCACCCAGCAAGGTCCACACCACCAGCATGGCGGCATCAAGCGCCATGTCCCATTGGCCAATGCGCAGTTTGGCCAGCGTGTAATCGGCAGCCTTTTGGTGCGCTGTGAGGTCGATGACGGTGGCAAAAGCTTCGGGGACGTTGGGGCGATGGTGCGCCACATGGCGCATTTGGCGGTTAGCGAGCCAGAATTTAAGAAGCAGGTTGAGAAGCAGCAAGCTGGTAAAAACCAGAGTGAATGTCAGTGAGGTATTCATAGGTTAAGTTTAGAGGACAATCGCCGAATGAACATGACTGTACCGAATAGCCCCATTGCCGTTGAAGATGACGTGCTGAAAAAGTCCGATGACAACCTGGTTTGGTTGGACTGCGAAATGTCTGGGCTTGACCCCGAAAAAGAGAAATTGCTTGAAATTGCAGTGGTGGTGACGGGGCCGCACCTCACGCCTCGCATAGAAAGCCCTGTCTGGGTGGTGCACCAGTCCGACGCTGTGCTCAATGGCATGGACGCTTGGAACAAAGGCACCCACGGCAAAAGCGGCTTGGTAGACAAAGTGAAAGCCTCCACGTTGGATGAAGAACAGGTCCAGGAGCAACTGGTTGCATTTATCAAGCAATATGTTTCCAAAGGTGTTTCGCCCATGTGCGGCAACACCATCAGCCAAGACAGACGCTTTTTGGTCAAGTACATGCCCAAATTCGAAGCATGGTTTCACTACCGCAATTTAGATGTCAGCACGCTCAAAGAGTTGTCCAAGCGTTGGAAGCCCGAGGTCTATGCCAGTTTTAAAAAGCGCCAAAGCCACACAGCCTTGGCCGATGTGCATGAATCGATTGACGAAATGGCGCATTACCGCGAGCACTTTCTCAAGCTCTGAAAATATTTCTCAGGGTAGACCCTGATCCGTGCGACAATACATGCTGTTGGGTCACTTACCCACTTGCTACATCTGCCTCACACCTTGGGTTCATACAGTTGAACCACGCCAATGTTGAAAATTGGCTTGCTTTGTTTGAAGGTTGATGTTTTTCCAACCTTTGAACGGAGTGCCCGCCGTTAGGCAGGGCTTTATCTATGACTGATGATTTGAATTCCCATCCCGTGTCCGAAGCTATCGCGGACTCTTTGGACGACCACCCCACCCCCAGCACCACTGAACCCAAAGCAGCCAAAGCTTCAGATGGTTCTGGCTTTGTGGCTATGGGTCTGGCGCCCGAGTTGTTGTCGGCTTTGCGTGACTTGAACTTTACGCAACCGACTGCTGTGCAAGTTCGTGCCATTCCCTTGGCGCTGCAAGACAACGCCGACAAACCGGCCAACGATTTGTTGGTCTCTAGCCAAACTGGTAGCGGAAAAACCGCTGCTTTCTTGTTACCTGTCTTGCATACCTTGTTGCAACAGCAGCAACAGCAAGAAAAAGATGAGAACAAGGCGTGGGCAGACAAAGTCGCCCAAGCCGTCGCGCGCGGTGAAGAAGCGCCCAAAAAACCCCGCCGCAAAAACCCCACCGATACACGCCATGTCAAACCTGCCAACCCTGGCGCATTGATTTTGTGTCCTACCCGCGAGCTAGCACAGCAAGTGGCCAAAGACGCCATTGACTTGGTGCGTCACTGCAAAGGATTGCGCATTGCTTGTGTGGTGGGCGGCATGCCGTACCCCGTTCAAATCGCGCGTTTGCATAACGCCGATTTGGTGGTCGCTACCCCTGGACGCTTGCTGGACTTGCAACGCTCCAAGCAGTTGCATTTGAACAAAGTGCAATTTCTGGTTGTCGATGAAGCCGACAGAATGCTGGATTTGGGCTTTGCCGAAGATTTGGCAGAGGTGCACAAGCTCACCGAGTCACGTCGCCAAACCATGATGTTCAGCGCCACTTTCGCGCCGCGCATTCAGCAGTTGGCTGCCCGCATCATGCGCACGCCCCAGCGCCTGCAAGTCGATTCGCCGCAAGAGGCCCATGTCAATATCAAGCAGGTGCTGTTTTGGGCGGACAACCAACACCACAAACGCAAATTGCTCGACCATTGGCTGCGCGACACCACCATTGACCAAGCCATTGTGTTTGCCTCTACCCAAATTGAATGCGATGCATTGGCCGAAGATTTGCAACAGGTGGGTTTTTCTGCGGTCGCATTGCACGGAGCTTTAAGCCAAGGTCTGCGTAACCGCCGCTTGCAAGCATTGCGCGATGGGCGTGTGCAAATTTTGGTGGCAACCGATGTGGCCGCACGCGGCATTGATGTGCCCAGCATCAGCCATGTGTTCAATTTTGGGTTGCCGATGAAGCAAGAAGACTATGTCCACCGCATTGGCCGCACTGGCCGCGCCGGACGCGATGGCTTGGCGGTGACTTTTGCTGAATGGCGTGACCGTCGCAAGATTTTGGACATTGAACATTTCACCCAACAGCCTTTGCGTGCAGACATGATTCCCGGTCTGGAGCCAACCCAACGCGCGCCACGAGCCCCCGGTTCTGAACCCAAGCGTTTTGGCAAACCGGGCGGTGGCAAATCGTTCGCGGGCGCCAAGCGAGGTTCTGGCTTTAAGCCCCGCGGCCCTGCGCGCGGCTGAAAGACCATTCAACGCC
>CANCVB010000021.1 GCA_947381415.1 Burkholderiales bacterium | reverse complement strand
GCGTATCGTCGGCCCAACAAAAGCCGCTGCACAACTTGAAAGCTCCAAAGCTTTTTCCAAGGCTTTCATGCTAAAGCACGGCATTCCCACCGCAGACTACCAAGTTTTTGAAGATGCAGCGATGGCTCATGCCTATGTCGATGCCAAGGGTGCGCCCATCGTGGTCAAAGCCGATGGCTTGGCAGCGGGTAAAGGGGTTGTCGTGGCGTTGGATGCGCAACAAGCACATGATGCCATTGACCATATGCTTGCAAAGGACGCAGGTGTTCAACACAACCAAGGCGTGGCTCGGGTAGTGATTGAAGAATTTTTGGATGGTGAAGAAGCCAGCTTCATGGTGGTAGCCAATGGCTTAAACGCCGTCACACTGGCAACTTCGCAAGACCACAAGCGTTTGTTGGATGCCGATATGGGACCGAATACGGGCGGCATGGGTGCATATTCGCCTGCGCCTGTGGTGACCCCTGAAATCCATGCCAAGGTCATGCGTGAAGTGATTCATCCAACCTTAAAAGGCATGCAACAAGATGGCATTCCTTATTCGGGTTTTTTGTATGCTGGCTTGATGATTGGTCGGGATGGAAAACTCAAGGTGCTTGAATTCAATTGCCGAATGGGTGACCCTGAAACCCAACCCATCATGATGCGGCTGAAAAGTGATTTGCTTGAATTGCTGCTGGCGGCAACAGATGTCCACCCACAGAGTTTGGCGCATATAGATTTGCAATGGGACAGACGTTGTGCCCTTGGTGTTGTCATTGCGGCGGCCCATTACCCCTCTACCCCTGAGACGGGGCAAGAGATTCACGGGCTTGCACCAGACAACGACGATGCCATGGTATTTCACGCTGGCACGGTGCTTAAAGATGGCAAAGTATTGACCAGTGGAGGGCGCGTGTTGTGTGTCACAGCCTTGGGTGACACGGTCAAGCAAGCGCAGATGAATGCCTACACGTTGGCCGATTCGGTGCATTTCAAAGGCATGCACATGCGCCGCGACATTGGTTTTCGAGCTATTCGCCGTTGATGTTTCCCCACCCGATTTAACCCCCGCATTACAACCATGAATCCCTCCTTTGAGCCCATTCGCACGTATTTAATTGGATTGCAACATCGCATTACATCGGCGGTTAGCGAAATAGATGGCCATGTTTTTCTCAGTGACAAATGGGAAAAACCCCCCGGGGAAACCTTGCAAGGTGACGGCATCACCCAAATTTTGGAAAACGGCAATGTTTTTGAGCGTGCGGGCTGCGGTTTTTCACATGTGCGTGGTCCCAAATTGCCACCCTCTGCCACCCAGCATCGTCCCGAGCTCAGTGGTTCATCGTTTGAGGCCATGGGGGTGTCTTTGGTGTTTCACCCACGCAACCCTTATGTTCCCACCGTGCATCTGAATGTTCGGGCTTTGCTTGCCAAACCGGCCTCTGGCCCAGCTGTGGCGTGGTTCGGCGGTGGCATGGATTTAACGCCTTACTACGGCTTTGATGAAGATGCCCGTCACTTTCATACCGAATGTCAAAAATCCCTTGATGGATTTGATGTCGCCTACTATCCCCGTTTTAAAAAATGGTGTGATGAATATTTCTATTTAAAACACCGTCAAGAGCCTCGCGGTATTGGCGGTATTTTCTTTGATGACTTTGAAGAATTGGGTTTTGAAAAAAGCTTTGCGATGATGCAAAGTGTCGGTAACGCTTTCAATCAAGCCTATTTACCCATTGTCACCAAGCGCATGCAAACACCGTTTGGCGAACGCGAACGTAACCACCAACTCTATCGCCGTGGGCGCTATGTCGAATTCAATTTGGTATGGGACAGGGGTACCCACTTTGGCTTGCAGTCGGGTGGACGTACCGAGTCAATTTTGATGTCCTTGCCACCCATGGTCAGCTGGTCTTACCAACAAAAACCAGAACCTGGCTCTGCCGAAGAAAGGCTGTACACCCACTATTTGGTCCCCAAAGACTGGGCGCAAGCCACTTGAATGCAGTGCCGCAAATCGGTGTTTTTGGGGGTGCTTTTGACCCACCGCACGCGGCCCATCAAGCCTTGGCAAAGGCTGCCATCAGCCAACTTGACCTTGACCGGCTCTACATTGTTCCCACTGGCCAAGCTTGGCACAAACCGCGTCAGCTGTCTGAGGCGGTTCATCGAATTGCCATGGCACGGTTGGCTTTCCAAGATTTACCGCAAGTGGTTGTGGATGACATGGAGACCCGTCGCGCAGGTCCTAGCTTTACCCTAGAAACCTTGAGGGAGCTGCATAAGCGCCATGTGAATGCGTCTTTTTATGTGCTGGTCGGTGCTGATCAAGGCGCTGGTTTTACCCAATGGCACCAATGGGAAACGATCTTGGAATTGGCGAGATTGGTGGTGGTCCCCAGACCTGCGGCCCCTGAACGGCCTCTTGTTGCCGACGAGTGGCACAATCTGCCCATGGATCGGGTGTTGCGCATCAACATGCCTATGATGAATATCAGCTCCTCTTTGCTTCGTGCGTCCTATGCGTGCTTTCGCCCAGAGTCTGAACTCGTCAGTCCCCGTGTTGACCATTACATTCAACAACATCAACTTTATTTGGAACCCCATGACAGAAGCCGCTGAAAAAAAAGACGTTCAGAAACTGCAACGCAGCATTGTCGACAGCCTAGAAGACGTCAAAGCGCAGGACATTGTGGTTTTCAACACAGAACATTTATCGTCCTTGTTCGAGCGTGTGGTGATTGCCAGCGGCACTTCTAACCGACAAACCAAGGCCCTGGCTGCCAGTGTGCGCGATGGTGTGCGTGAGGCGGGTTTTGCCAAGCCCCGCATGGAGGGCGAAGACAACGGTGAATGGATCATTGTGGACTGTGGCGCTGTGGTGGTGCATATCATGCAACCGGCTATTCGCACTTATTACCATTTAGAAGAAATCTGGGGCGAAAAGCCCGTTCGTATCAAACTGGGTGCGCCCAAGCCCGTTGTCGAAAAAGCGGTCGTGATCAAGGAGTCACCTGTCGCCAAGAAGTCGCCGGCCAAGAAAACCGCTGCCAAGAAAGCGCCTGCCAAGAAAACCGCACCCACGACAAAAGCTGTCACTCCACGCAAGCCGGCTGTGAAGAAAGCCCCCGCTAAAAAATCGCCAGCGCCTGCCCGTCAGAAATGAAACTGTGGGTACTCGCCGTAGGACAACGCATGCCCGATTGGGCACAAATGGCCTGGGAAGATTACTTCAAGCGGTTTCCCATCGAAGCGGGTGTGGGACTCAAAACGGTTAAAGCCGAACCCAGAGGCTCAAAAACCAAAGCGCAAATTTGGGCGGCTGAAAAAAAACGTATCCATGAAGCATTGCCCAAAGACTGTCATAAAGTATGGCTAGATGAACATGGGCAACACGCCACCACCGTCAGCTTGGCGCAGCGCTGGCAAGCTTGGCAAGCGCTTGGTCAGGATGTGGCTTTGATCATCGGTGGTGCAGATGGTTTTGATCCCAGCATTCGCCAAGATGGCAGTTCGCTTTTGCGTCTGTCAGACATGACGATGCCACACGCCATGGTCAGAGTCCTGTTGATTGAGCAACTCTACCGGTGCTGGTCTATCATGAACAATCACCCTTACCACCGCGAATGAGTGCGACCCCTTTTGTGTATTTGGCTTCTCAAAGCCCCAGACGGCAGGCGTTGCTTGCACAGATGGGGGTGTCATTTGAGGTCATATTGCCGCATGACACCGCGCATGCTGAGGCACTAGAAGCTGTATTGCCGCAGGAGTCGGCCTTGCGTTACGTCAAGCGTGTGACGCGTTTGAAATTGCAATCTGCATTGCATCAGTTAAGCCTTGGCGTTTATGCCGACGCACCTGTTTTGTGTGCCGACACGACTGTTGTGGTTGATCAAACCATATTGGGTAAACCAGCGGATGCGCAGGAAGCCGTGACCATGCTTACGATGCTCTCCGGTAAAACACACCATGTTTTGACGGCTGTGGCAATCGGTCACAATGGCAAGACGCACACTGCTTTGAGTCGATCCAGCGTTCAATTTGCACCTATGTCTGAAAAAGAGATTCGCCGCTATGTAGACAGCCAAGAGCCGATGGGCAAAGCTGGGGCGTACGCCATACAAGGCTTGGCCAGTACCTTCATTCGAAAGATTTCAGGGAGTTACTCTGGCATCATGGGTTTGCCACTTTATGAAACCATGCAAATCCTGCAAACCCTTAAGGTCGTCTGAATGCAGCAAGACATCTTAATCAATTGGGCGCCGCATGAGAGTCGCGTGGCCGTGGTAGAAAACGGAGCGGTTCAAGAAGTGCATATTGAACGCTCGCTGGAACGTGGCTTGGTGGGTAATGTGTATCTGGGCAAAGTGGTTCGGGTATTGCCTGGTATGCAGTCTGCATTTGTAGATATTGGTTTAGACCGATCCGCTTTTTTGCATGTTGCCGATTTGATGAGCAGCGTCCATGCCAAGCATGCAGACCCTGACGCAGCTGCTGCGCCCTTGCTGCCCATTGAAAAACAAGTTTTTGAAGGTCAGTCGATATTGGTGCAGGTCATCAAAGACCCCTTGGGATCCAAAGGCGCACGACTGTCGGCCCAAATCAGTATCGCGGGTCGCTTATTGGTGTTTTTGCCGCAAGATGACCATATCGGTGTATCGCAAAAAATTCCACTCGAGCAAAGACAGGTTCTGCGTCAAAGGTTATTGGGACTGGCGCACCAAACAGAATCCAAAGGTGGTTTTATTCTTCGCACCAATGGTGAAGAAGCCACTGACCAAGAGCTTACCGAGGACATTGCTTATTTGAGGAAAACCTGGGAACGAATTCGCTTGGCAAGTACGACCCAGTCGTCTAAAACTTTATTGCACCAAGATTTGAATCTGCTGCAACGCGTGTTGCGCGATTTTGTGACCGAGGACACGCAAACCATTCGCATTGACTCTCGTGAGCAATTTGACATGTTGTTGGCATTTGGCCAATCATTTATGCCATCTTCTGTGGGTAAATTGGTTCATTACAAAGGTGAGCGCCCCATCTTTGATTTGTTCAATATCGATGAAGACATTCAACACGCCTTGGGTCGCCGAGTAGAGCTCAAGTCAGGGGGGTATTTGATCATTGACCAAACCGAAGCCATGACCACGGTGGACGTGAACACCGGAGGCTTTGTCGGGGCGCGAAATTTCGATGACACCATTTTCAAAACCAACTTAGAAGCAGCAGGTGCAATAGCGCGTCAATTGCGCTTGAGAAATTTGGGCGGCATGATCGTCATTGACTTCATTGACATGCAAAAACCAGAGCACCAATCTGCGGTTTTAAGTGAGTTTGCCAAACAACTGGCCAAAGACAGGGTCAAGACCTCTGTCAGTGGTTTTTCAGCATTAGGTTTGGTCGAGATGACGCGCAAACGCACACGTGAGTCTCTTGCCCATTTGCTATGCCAGCCCTGCGAGAGTTGTCAAGGTCGCGGTATTGTGAACACAGCCAGAAGTGTGGCCTACAACATTTTGCGTGAGATTTTGCGTGAAGCCAGGCAATTTAACCCGCAAGAATTTCGCGTGTTGGCTTCTCCTGCGGTGATTGAACTCTTGCAAGAAGAAGAAAATCACCATTTGGCAGGCTTGAGTGACTTTATTCGCAAACCGATTTCTTTGAAGACTGAAATTGGAATGGGCCCAGAGGACTACAACATCGTGTTGTTATGAGTTTGGATTTCAGCATCCCGATATTGACTTACCACCACACGGAAGCGCCGCCCGCCAAAGGCTCGCCGATGCGCAGTTTATGGGTTTCACCCCAATCGTTTACCACTCAAATGCGCTGGCTTCACAGGCTAGGCTACCAAGGGCTGCATATGTCAGCATTGATGCCCTATTTAAAGGGTGAAAAACACGGGCGAGTGGTGGGTATCACGATGGACGATGGCTACCTTAGCAATCTGACCCACGCCCTGCCTGTGCTGACTCAGTTCGGATTCAGTGCAACTTGTTATGCAGTCAGTGGCTTATTAGGCCAGGCCAACCAATGGGATAAATCGCTTGGCATCTCCCAAGCCCGTTTAATGAGCCCTTTTGAAATCAAAGCTTGGGTAGATGCAGGCATGGAAATTGGCTCTCACACATGCAGCCATGCCGATTTAACCCAACTCACCCTTGAAGAAGTTCGCCATGAGTTGGTTCAAAGCAAAGCAGATTTGGAAAACCATCTCCAACAACCCGTCACCCAATTTTGTTATCCCTATGGCCACTTTCTGCCCACGCATGAGGCATTGGTCAGCCAAGCTGGCTATGTTTCAGCCACCACAACCATGCGGGGTAGGGCAGGCGCTAGCGACTCTTTGACCTCACTGCCGCGCATTCCCATCGTCAGGTCTACTTACGCAGTGCAATTCCTATTGAAAGTGTTGACGCGCTATGAAGATAGCAAACGAAAGCCCTAGTTCATCATGCCCTCTAACCACCGTCGATTAACGATAGCGGTGTTGCACCGCACGTTTCGATCCGATGCCGGGGGTGCTGAAGCTTATGCAGTCGCCATTGCTTTGGAATTGGCCAAGCGTCACGATGTGCATGTGTTTGCACAAGAAATGGACCCCACCTTACAAGGTGTGATTTTTCACCCAATCCCATTGTTTTTTAAACGCCCACGTTGGTTGAACCAGCTTTGGTTTGCCTTGGCAAGTTGGTTGATGACCCGACAAGGCTTTGACATCGTTCATTCACATGAAAACACTTGGCATGGCAATATTCAAACCGTGCATGTCATTCCTATGCGGTGTAAGCATGTTTTGCCACTGGGGCTATGGCGTCGAACTGTGCACAGCCTGAACTTGCTGAGCAGTCCAAGGTTGTTGGCGTATTGGGCCTTAGAGCGCGGGCGATTTGGTTTTCATTCACACAGACACTGGGTGGCAGTGTCAAAGCCTTTGCAACAGCGCTTACAACGCATGCGCCCCGCGTTGCCTATAGCGCAACTTCACTGCATTGCCCCAGGCATTTACCCTCCATCTGATTCAGAGGCAAACCATTCACCAGTGCCTTCTCCCATGCGAAACCGGCTTTTGTGGGTAGGCAATGATGCTGAGAAAAAAAACATTGGCACTGTGCTCCGGGCGTTGGCATTGCTCGATACCTCTTACACCTTGACCGTGGCGGGGCATGCGCGTCCTACGCTGGCTTGGCAAGAGACTGCTGCAACTCTAGGATTGACGCACCGGGTTCACTTCTTGGGGGTGGTCAGCCATATGGCAGAGGTCTATGCCTGTGCTGACATCTTGTTGCACCCTACGCTTGAAGACACGTTTGGAATGGTAGTGCTTGAAGCCATGGCCAATGGCTTAGCGGTCGTGGTGAGCCATGCCGATTATTGTGGTGTCTCGGCTGATCTTTCGCACGGCGTGAATGCATATATTCTGAATGACCCAATGAATCCTGAAGCCATTGCGCATGCAGTCAAACACTTGTCTGACACTTTGGTCTTTGACCAATACAAAACCCATGCAATGCATTTTGCCAAGCAACATGCCTGGTCTGATGTGGCAGCACAGTACGAGGCATTGTTTGAGGAAGTGGTGGAGACACAATGACAGAGCCTAAATCCATTGTGATGATCAAGTCCCATAGCCTAGGGGTAGGTGACTTGCTTCGCAGTTCTGCGGCGTGGCGCGTTTTGAAAAACCGTTGGCCAAACGCTGAGTTGCATTTGGTTTTTTTAAGCAAGCACCCAGGGTATCCAACCCAGGGATTGATTGCGCAACATCCTTTATTGACCAGCGCACACTTTATTACCGTAAGTGACAAAGACCCTTCTCACCCCAAAGCTCAAAAGGTCCCTTTCAAGAAAGTGTGGTCAACCTTCCAAGATGTCCTTCAAGCCGTGCGGGCAGATATGGTGATTGATTTTGAGCCCTATGGTTTGAAAACATCCTTGCTCACTTGGTTGGCGCATCAATCTAGAGGTGTAACGACTTGGGGCATTGCGCAGTTTCCAGGGCGTTCATTCTTTTACCAGCACAGTTCACCCAGTGTGAAAAGCTTTGCGCAGCGCCATGGTTTGAACCTACCGATGGATTACACCAACCGCGATTTTGTGGTGCTCAGTGGGCTAGGCTTGGAACGCGGCACAACGCCGATTGAAATGCAAGTCACCCAAGAGGGGCGGGAATGGCAAACGCAACACCAACAGCGTTGGAAGAATGGATTGCCTGTCATTGGTTTAAATATCGGTTGTGGCACGCCCGATGCAATGGTTAAACGGCCAGATTTAAACCACTTAGCCCACTGTTTTCAACAACTTTTGTTGCGACAACCCGCTACCATTTTGTTGAGTGGGGCGCCATTTGAAAAAGATGTTAACCATGCCTTCACCGCATTGTTGAAAAAACTTCAACCCGAGGTCTGTGTCGTTGATGCTGCTGGCGAAACCACCTTAAGCGGTTCTACAGGACTCATTGATGCTTGCGATGTATTTATATCTACCGACTCTGGTCCTTACCACATGGCAGTGGCCATGCGTAAACCCACCTTGGTGTGGTTTACCTACGCTGAGGTGACATCGTTTCATGACAATGAGTGGTGTCGACGCCTGATTCAACCCAGTGCCGAAAACTTTGTCACAGAAGTTGAAAGCTTATTGCGTCTCCGTCAGCACGCTTGATTGGCTTATCTTGAACATCGCCGCATAAGCCCCTTGGGCTTGTAACAACTGCTGATGTGTGCCTTGTTCTGTGATGCGGCCTTGCGCCATGACCACAATCCGATCGGCTTTCTCGATGGTGGTTAAGCGGTGGGCAATCACCAGCGTGGTCCTTTGCTGTTGCAAACTTTGAAGCGCGTCTTGAACCAAACGCTCAGATTCGTTGTCCAATGCGGAAGTGGCTTCATCCAAAATCAGCACGGGCGCATCCTTGTACAAAGCGCGTGCAATCGCAAGCCGCTGACGTTGGCCACCCGAAAGGCTTGATGCGTTATGCCCTACCAATGAATGGATGTGGTTGGGCAATGTGGCAAGGTAGTCACTCAAATGCGCCGCTTTTAAACAATCCAGCACCCGTTGTTCATTGGGTGTTTGCCCCAGCGCCACATTGGCAGCGAGGGTGTCATTCAATACCACCACATTTTGACTGACCAAGGCAAATTGCTGCCGTAAAGACAGTAAATCCCATTCCTGAACAGGTACGCCATCAAGCGAGACAGTCCCCCGCGTCGGTTCCACAAAACGCAGCAGCAAATTGGCCAAGGTGGATTTGCCTGATCCCGATGACCCAACCAATGCGACGGTTTCCCCAGGGTGAATGTCAAGCTTGATGTCACTCAATGCCCAAGGCATGTCGTCTTTGTATTTCACAAAGACGTTCTCTAAAACAATATGGCCCAGCGCTTTGTGAGATTGGTGAAGACCCCCTTTTTCCGTGGGCGTGTTTTCTATCAACTCAAATCCGCGCTCTAACGCCGCCAAGCCTCGGGTCAGCGGACCCACCACTTCAGACAGGTGTTTGACAGGGGCGATCAACATCAGCATCGCAGTCACAAAAGCGGCAAATCCACCGACTGTCATACCTGAGACATGGCTTTGCAGCAATGCCACACTGATGACGCCCGATAAAGCAATGGCGGAAAAAATTTGCGTCATGGGCGTCATGCCAGAACTGGCAATCGATGTCTTCATGGCTAAACGTTGCAAGTGTTTTGCCAGGCCTTCAAAGCGTTGGATTTGTTTGGGTTGTGCTTGGTGTAACCGAATTTCTCGGTAGGCGAGGGAGGTTTCCTCGACCACGTAGGCCAATTCATCGGTAGCGGTTTGGGTATCGCGGGTGATTTGGTACAAACGCTTGCTCAAGGCTTTCATTAACAAAGCGACAGCCGGAAAAAGCAAAGCAACAATCAAACTCAGTTGCCAGTTCAGGTAAAGCAAATACCCCACCAAAGCCAGCAGGGTCAAGCTGTCTCTGACCAAACTCATGACAGAACTGACCATTAACAAAGCACCGTTTTGCACTTCAAACACCAAGGTGTTGCCTAAAGCGCTGGCTGATTGCGATTTAAACAGCGAAAGGTCAGCGTCTTGCAAGCGGCTAAACATTTTCATTCGGAGTTCGAAAAGGCCTTGGTTGGTTGCTTTGGCCATGGCCACTTGGCTGAGAAATACGCCCAGTCCGCGCAAACCAAACAAACCGATCAAAGCCACAGGCACTTGCCACACGGGAAAGTCAGATTGGGCAAACCCTTTGTCTAACAAGGGCTTGAGCAAGGCCGGTATCAGTGGCTCCGAGACAGACACCATGATGACGCACACCGCCGTCAGCAGCCACGCGCTGATGGGGCGAGTGAAATGTTTGAATGCACGAGCAAGTCGGTGCCGAATGCGAGGTTGAGAGGTCATCGGGTGTCAATCTGTTTGCCGGATTATGACGAACCGTGGAAGGGCGCTTGGTTAGAATGCCTGCATGCCCTTGAGTGTCATCATCATCACACGCAATGAAAGCGCCAATATCGCTGCTTGCCTCGACAGTGTTGCTTTTGCGGATGAAGTGATTGTGCTGGATGGCCAAAGCACAGACAACACAGCCGAGATTGCCCGTCAACATGGGGCCAAGGTTTTTCTGGCAGACAGTTGGGAAGGTTTTGGGCCACAAAAAAACAAAGCCTTGGCCTTTGCAAACCACGATTGGGTATTGTCATTGGATGCGGATGAACGTGTATCCTCAACACTTGCCGATGAAATCCAGCAGTGCTTGCGGCAACCTGCGTATTCGCTTTATGACATACCACGGTTGACCAATTTCTGTGGTCAATGGATTCACCATTGTGGTTGGCGGCCTGACCGCGTGACCCGTCTTTTCCAAAAGAATGCGGCATGTTTTACCAATGATGTAGTTCATGAAAAATTGGTTTCTGCCAACAACAGTCCCATTGGAAAGTTACAGCATTCCTTGCTGCATTACAGTTACCCCCATGCCAACGCCTATTGGCGAAAGTTGCAGGTTTACAGTTTGGCTTGGGCTGAACAAAAGCATGCCCAAGGGCAAACCACCAGCATGGCTCGCGCGATTGCCTCAGGCGTGGTTGCATTCATCAAAAGCTATTTTTTCAGATTGGGTTTCTTGGATGGCGCCATGGGCTTGGCTGTTTGTATATTGCAGGGCCAAGCCGCGTATGGAAAATATTTCACGTTGTATTGTTTAAACCAAGGGGAAAAATGACCAAGCGCATACTGTCTTTATGTGTGGGTTTCATCAGCATTTGCATGTCTTTGCCAGCAGCTGCCGAGTTCAGGGTTGAAATTTCTGGCGTAGGTATCACCCAAATCCCTATCGCCATGGCCAACTTTCGCGGTGAAGACAATTCACCTCAGAAGATCACCCAAATCGTGGCGGCTGATCTGGAGCGAAGTGGTCAATTTCGCAGCACCCCAGCTGGTTTGGTCATCGATGAAGTGAGTCGCCCAGACTTTGCACCCATTCGCCAAAAACCAGCTGATGCTTTGCTCACAGGCAGCGTCTCACGCATGGCCGACGGTCGATTTGATGTGCGGTTTCGTTTATGGGATGCCGTCAAGGGTCAAGACATGGGTGGACAAAGCTATGTGGTGGTGCCCAATGATTTGCGCTTGGTGTCCCATCGCATTGCTGACCAAGTCTATGAAAAACTCACCGGTGATAAGGGCATTTTTTCCACTCGTATTGCTTACATCACCAAGCAAGACCGCAAGCATTTGCTATGGGTGGCCGATGCGGATGGGGAAAACCCACAAGCTGCACTGACCAGTCAAGAACCTATCATTTCCCCCAGTTGGTCACCCAGTGGAAACGAGTTGGCTTATGTTTCCTTTGAGTCTCGCAAACCAGTGGTTTATATCCATGACATTGCCTCTGGCAAGCGCAGGGTTCTGGCCAATTTCAAAGGTTCGAACAGTGCACCTGCATGGTCGCCTGATGGCAAGTCCTTGGCCATCACCTTAAGCCGTGATGGGGGGTCGCAGTTGTTTCTGATCGATGCCAAAGGCGGAGAGCCTAAGCGTTTGACCCAATCCAGTGGCATTGATACTGAGCCGGTTTTCAGTTCAGATGGCTCTGCCATTTATTTTGTGAGCGACCGTGGCGGTTCTCCTCAAATTTACAGAACGCCTGCCATGGGTGGTCATGTGCAACGTGTCACTTTCACGGGTACCTACAACATTTCACCCAGCATCAGCCCCGATGGTCGTTGGCTTGCTTTCATCTCACGCACGGGCGCGGCATATAAACTGCACGTCATGGACCTGATCAACGACAAAGTCATCCCTCTGACAGATACCCAGACTGATGAGCGTCCTACCTTTGCGCCCAACGGCAAACTAATTATGTATTCCACCCAATCGCAAGGGAAAGAATCCCTGATGACGACGACATTAGATGGCAAAATACGCGCCAGACTCGCAGGCTCATCAGCCACTATGCGAGAGCCTCATTGGGGCCCATTCCTCAATCCTTGATAACTTTGGAGACTTCATGAAAAAAATCTATCTCTCTTTGGGCTTGGTATTGTTATTGGCCGCTTGTGCTTCAGGCGTTAAGCTCAATGAGGTACCAGTTGAAGACAAGATGGGTACAGGCGTCTCTGTGGCACCTGACCCTGTCATGCCTACACCGATTGCTGCTGCCCCTTCATCCGCTGCTTCAGAAGCCAAGTCTGCGGTTGTGCCTGTGGACTCCACCAGTGGTGCCAACTTGAGTGCGGGCCCCAGCGGCAATGTTGCCAAAGTCATTTTCTTTGACTATGACAGCTATGTGGTGAAGCCTGAATTTCAATCCGCCATCGAAGCCCACGCTCAGTTTTTGAAAGCCAATCCCCGCGCCAAAGTGTCTCTTGAAGGCCATACCGACGAGCGCGGTGGCCGTGAATACAACCTCGCATTGGGGCAAAAGCGCGCAGATGCCGTGCGTCAAAGCTTGAGTTTGTTAGGCGTTCAAGAATCCCAAGTGGAGTCAGTCAGTTTTGGCAAGGAAAAACCCTCTGTCCAAGGCTCCGATGAAAGTGCATTTTCTAAAAACCGTCGCGCTGAGTTCTTCTACCGATGAAATCTTGGCGTTTAGTTGCACTGTGTTGCCTGTATGCCATAGGGTCTATGGCGCAGGCCGCATTGTTTGAAGATGAGGAAGCGCGCAGGGCCATCTTGGATCTGCGTCAAAGAGTCGAAACCCAGCGTCAAAACCAGGCGCAGGCTTCTGAACAAATATTGCAAAAAGTTCTTGAGCAGTCGCAAAAGCAAAATGAATTGCTGCGAAAACAAATCGAGGCTGACAGCGCGCAACTGAAGTTAGACAGCACACAACTGAAGCAAGACAGCCGTCAAGCCATGTTGCAACTGCAAACTCAAATCGAAGCCTTAAAGCAAGAAATTGCCAACCTGCGTGGTGAGCGCGAACAATTGCTCAGAGAAATCAATTTGCTACAACGCGCCCAAAAAGAAACCACTGCTGATATTGAAGAGCGGTTCCAAAAGCTTTACGAAAGATTGTCCAAGCAGGATGCTTCTTCATCCTCCAAGGACAAAGAGGATGCTGTGAAATCCAGCAAAGTGACAGTGCAGGTCGATGGGTTTGAGTTTCTGGCTGAACCAGAGGAAAAACGTGACTTCGAGTCTGCTTTTGTGTTGTTTCGCAAAGGAGACTTTCTTGCATCGGCAAACGCTTTCACCAACTTTGTACGCACCTATACAGCGTCTGGGTACAAACCCAGTGCTATTTATTGGCTAGGCAGTGCCCGCTTTGCGCGTCGTGATTTCAATGAAGCAATTGCCCAGTTGCGCAGTTTGGTCACTGACTACCCCAACCATGCCAGAACGCCCGAAGCCATGCTGACCATTGGCAATGCCCAAATAGAGACCAAACAGCCCAAAGAAGCCCGCAAGACCTTTAATGACTTGATTAAGCTGTACCCCACCACAGAGGCTGCTGCCGCGGCCAAAGACCGCTTGGGTCAACTCAAATAACGTGAATTTGGTTGAATCGTCTTCCGTTGAAGATGTCAGTGCTGATGCTGACAGGCGTTTTGGCGGTTTGGCAAGGCTGTATGGGCCCATCGGTGCAACAAGAATTCGGCAAAGCCATGTTTTGGTAGTAGGTGTGGGTGGGGTTGGTTCTTGGGCAGTCGAATGTTTGGCCCGCAGCGGTGTCAAAGCACTCACACTCATCGACATGGACCATTTGTCTGAGTCCAATATCAACCGTCAATTGCCTGCACTTTCCACCACATTGGGTATGTCCAAGGTGCTCGCTCTTCAGGAAAGAATTGCATTGATTCATCCTGAATGCGAAGTCGTTGTGGTGGAGGACTTCATCACCCCCGAAAATTGCCATGCTTTGCTGTCAGTGGGTGCGGACGCCGTCATTGACGCCTGTGACCAAATGTCTGCCAAACAAGCCATGGCAGTTTGGGCTTTGGGGACAGGCTCCACGTTCATCACGGTGGGAGCCGCGGGTGGAAAACGCTTTCCACAAAAAGTTGATGTCGCTGATTTATCCGAGGTTACCCATGACCCTTTGCTGGCGCAGTTGCGTCAACGCCTTCGCAAACAACATGCCGCGCCCCCGGCTGGTCAACCCATGGGAATAGCTGCCGTGTTCAGCAAAGAAACAGTGCTTGCTTCACAAATGTGCGATACCCAATCAGACAGTTCTTTGAATTGCCATGGCTATGGATCTGTGGTGACCGTTACAGCAACATTTGGCAATTGTGCTGCAGCCTGGGTGTTGGATGCGTTATCTAAAATATCTGACGCATAGGCTTACAAAATTCGTCAAAAAACAGTTATACTTATCGGCTTTGCGATACTGTCAAAAGCAGTGAAGCTCGAAGATGGGACGTTAGCTCAGTTGGTAGAGCAGCGGACTTTTAATCCGTTGGTCGCTGGTTCGAATCCAGCACGTCCTACCACCCACATTCGGTACACACAAAAAGCCAGTTATCCACTGGCTTTTTTCATGGGCGCTGTTGTTTCAGGCTTGTTCTGATTGCTCTAACAGCTCCAACCACTCGGCCTCCAATAAGCCCAATTTTTCTTCCGCCAATTTCAACGCTCGACCCAGCGTCGCCAATTCGGTGGCAACTTGACTGGAAGACATCTCCAGCTCTATGCGGGTTTTGTCTTTTTCCAAAGACTGAATCTCAGACTCTATGCGTTGCTGCTTTTTTTGCAGTGCTTGGGATGGCGGCTTGGGTTGTGTTGGTTTAAGTTGGGGGCTCGTAACTTTGTGATTTGATTTAGCAACTTCAGATTGAGCCAAAGCTTTCAGACGCTTTGCCTCATTCAATAAAAATTGCTGGTAATCGTCTAAGTCACCATCGAATGGCGAAATACCGCCCTTGGACACCAACCAAAATTCATCGCACACAGCACGCAACAAGGCTCGGTCATGGCTGACCAGCATCACAGTGCCTTCAAATTCATTCAATGCCATCGACAAAGCTTCACGCGTGGTCAGGTCAAGGTGATTGGTAGGTTCATCGAGCAAGAGCAAATTGGGCCGTTGCCAAACCATCATGCAAAGCACCAAGCGGGCTTTTTCACCACCGCTCATGCTGCCCACACTTTGCTTGACCATGTCTCCACCAAAATTAAATTGCCCCAAGAAACTACGCAGGTCCTGCTCTCGGGAGGCTTGCCCGGCAAGTTTTCCCTCGGCGGCCACTTTTTTGGCCAGGGCAATCATGTGGTCAAGTGGATTGTCAGCAGGGCGCAAAACATCCAATTCTTGTTGGGCAAAGTAACCAATATTGAGTCCTTTGCCTTCCGTGATTTCGCCACGAATGGCTGCCAAGTCACGTGCAATGGTTTTCACAACCGTTGATTTGCCTTGCCCGTTGGCGCCCAAAATACCAATGCGTTGACCCGCCAAAACAGACTTGCTCACGTCTCTCACGATCACAGTTGGTTGTGTGTCTTGATCGAACGCATCGCGGGCAGGGTAGCCAAAGTCCACGTGCTGCATGGATAGCATGGGGTTGGGAAGATTGGCAGGTTCTTTGAACTCAAACTGAAAATCTGCTTCAGACATCAGAGGTGCAATTTTTTCCATGCGATCCAAGGCCTTTACCCGGCTTTGGGCTTGTTTGGCCTTGCTTGCTTTGGCTTTAAACCGGGCAATGAATTTTTGTAAATGTGCAATCTTGTCTTGCTGCTTGGCAAATGCATTTTGCTGTAATGTCATTTGCTCAGCGCGCATGTCTTCAAATTTGCTGTAGTTGCCACCGTAGCGCACCAACTTGCCCGCATCGATGTGCAAAGTGACATTGGTCACGGCATCTAAAAATTCACGGTCGTGGCTAATGACCAGCAATGTTCCCTCGTAACGCTTCAGCCATGACTCAAGCCAAACCAAGGCATCCAAGTCCAAGTGGTTGGTAGGTTCGTCCAGAAGCAGCAACTCGGTAGGGCACATCAGTGCGCGTGCCAGTTGCAGGCGCATGCGCCAACCGCCAGAAAAACTGTTCACGGGTTGATCGAGTTCCGTGGTTTTAAAACCCAGGCCTTGTATCAAAGCTTGTGCGCGAGACGCGGCATCGTGCTCACCAGCGTCATGCAAGGCCATGTAGGCATTGGCCATGCGCTCACCATCGTCTGATGCTTCCGCGGCTGTGACCTCGGCGCGAGCACGCACGAGCTCGGTGTCGCCCTCAATCACAAAATCTGTTGCACTGGCTTCGGTCTCGGGCATGTCCTGGGCAACTTGGCCCATGCGCCAGTGGTGTGGAATGTCGAACTCACCCGAGTCCTCGGTCAAACTGCGGTTGAGCAAAGCAAACAAAGATGACTTGCCCGCCCCGTTTCTGCCTACCAAACCTACTTTCTCTCCCGGGTTCAAATTGACCGATGCTTGGTCTAGCAAAATTTTGGCGCCGCGGCGCAAACTGATGTTTTTAAGAGTGATCATGCCAACATTGCCGATCGCGTGATCAGCAGTACCTGTGTATCGCCTGCACTGGTGGACAGGCCCGTGAATTCAAGATGTGGGAAAGCTGCAATGAAATGTTCATACTCATGACCAATCTCCAACACCAACACACCTTCATCTTTTAAATAAGAAGCAAGGTCGTGCAACAGCTGGCGAATAAAGTTCATTCCATCCGGACCACCCGCCAAGGCCAAACGAGGCTCAGCTGCAAACTCCGGCGGTAGCAAGGCCATGCTTTGGGCATTGACGTAAGGGGGATTGCAGACAATCAGGTCAAAAGGCCCTTTCGCCTGTGACAAACCATCAGACAAGGCAAGACGCACGCGCGATTGCAAGCCATGGCGTTCGATATTGATGGCTGCCACCGCCAAGGCATCGGTAGATATGTCTAAAGCCTGTACCGCAAGTTGCGGGTAAGCCAGGGCAACAAGCACAGCCAGACTGCCGCCACCTGTGCATAAATCCAGTGCGCTGCTGGCCTCAGGGTTTAGCCAAGGGTCAATGCTGCCATCAGCCAAGACTTCAGCAATCAAACTGCGTGGAATTAAGCATCGTTCGTCGACATAAAAAGAGACGCCTTGCAGCCATGCTTCTTGTGTCAGGTAGGCCAAGGGTTGGCGAGACTGAATGCGAAGCGACAGCAAATCCAAAACGGATTGAACGCAAGATTGGGGCAACTCATCCAGCAAAGTTGCGGTGTCGCAATCCAAGGGCAAACCCAGTTTCCACAGTACCAACCAAGCGGCCTCATCCACGGCCTGCAAAGTACCTTGGCCAAAACTCACCTGCGCAGTTTCTAGGGCCTGGGCGCAGTGTTCAATCAATGCGGCAGGTGTCATGCGCTGGTTTGGCGCTGCAAGCCTTGCAAAATATGCAGATAAATATTTTTCAGCGTATCAATATCACTTAAGCGAACGTACTCATCAATTTTGTGAATGCTGTCATTGGGGGGGCCCAATTCAATGACTTGCGGGCACAGTTGCGCAATGAAGCGCGCATCACTGGTGCCACCAGAAGTAGACAACTCTGTATCAATACCCGTTTCAGCGCGTATCGATGCTTGCACCACTTGCAACAAATCGCCTGGGGTGGTTAAAAACGGTAAACCACCCAAGGTCCAGTTCAGGCTGTAGTCGAGGTGGTGCTTGACTAAAACGGACTCCAATCGCTGCTTCAATGCGTCAGCCGTAGATTCAGTACTGAAACGGAAATTGAAATCAACCACCACTTCGCCAGGAATCACATTGTTGGCACCTGTGCCCGCATGGATATTGCTCACTTGCCAACTGGTGGGTTGGAAAAATGCATTGCCTGTATCCCAGTGAATGGCGGTCAATTCGGCCAAAGCGGGTGCAAGCAAATGAACAGGGTTGCTGGCCAGCTGAGGGTAGGCAATATGGCCTTGTATGCCTTTGACAGTGAGTTTGCCGCTGAGGGTGCCTCTGCGACCGTTTTTCACCATGTCGCCAATGCGTTTGACTGCCGTGGGTTCTCCCACGATACACCAGTCAGGTTGCTCTCCCCTGGACTTGAGCCACTCCACCACTTTCAAGGTGCCATCGATCGAAGGCCCTTCTTCATCACTGGTCAGCAAGAATGCAATGGCAAAGTGTGGTTGCTTCTCCAGTTGTAAAAATTCTTCGGTGGCCACCACCATCGCAGCCAGCGATGTTTTCATGTCACTGGCCCCCCGACCGAATAACTTGCCATCTCGGTGACTGGGGGTGAAGGGGTCGGAGGTCCATTGGTTAAGCGGACCTGTGGGAACCACATCTGTGTGACCTGCAAACACCAACATAGGCGCATCAGGCGCGCTGCGCTTGATCGCCCAAAGATTGCTCACCCGAAAGTTGTCTGGCCCAAAGTTCAAGCGGTGCAATTCGAATTGCAAAGCGTGCAAGCGTTCGCCCAAAATCTCTAAGCACCCCGCGTCATCAGGCGTGACGGAGGGGCGAGCTATCAGTTGCTCTGTCAACTCAAGGGTGGCAGACATGTCAGTCGCGAAGCAAATCGTTCAAACTGGTTTTGGCGCGTGTTTGCGCATCTACACGTTTAACAATGACCGCACAGTAGAGGCTGTACTTGCCATCAGCGCTGGGGAGGTTGCCAGACACAACGACGGAGCCAGCAGGTACGCGCCCATACGTCACTTCACCTGTTGCACGGTCGTAAATTTTTGTGCTTTGACCAATATACACACCCATGGAGATGACCGAGTTTTCTTCAATGATCACACCTTCAACCACTTCAGAGCGTGCACCTATGAAGCAGTTGTCTTCAATGATGGTGGGGTTGGCCTGCACAGGCTCTAAAACGCCGCCAATACCTACGCCGCCAGAGAGGTGCACGTTTTTACCAATTTGAGCGCACGAGCCTACCGTCGCCCATGTATCTACCATGGTGTTTTCATCGACATAGGCGCCAATGTTGACGTAACTGGGCATCAGAATCGCGCCTTTGGCAATGTAACTGCCACGACGCGCCACCGCTGGAGGCACCACGCGCACGCCACTGGCTTTCATCTGCGCTTCGTCCATATGTGAAAACTTGGTTTGAACTTTGTCGTAAAAGCCCAAATCACCCGCTTTCACCACTGCATTGTCTTTTAAGCGAAAAGAAAGCAGTACCGCTTTTTTGATCCACTGGTGAGTGGTCCATTGACCCACCGCTTCACGGCTAGCCACGCGCAAGCGCCCCGCGTTGAGTTCGGCGATCACGTGTTCAACGGCGTCACGTAACTCTTGAGGGGCAGAAGAAGGGTTGTATTGGGTACGGTTTTCCCAAGCAGAATCAATAAGGGATTGCAGTTGTTGGCTCATAGCGATGATGGGTAGTGGGATTGAACAAATTGAACGATACGTTGTGCGGCCTCAAGACATTCTTGAGGTTGTGCCACCAAAGCCATGCGAATTCGTCCTTGGCCTGGATTAACGCCATGGACTTCACGCGCCAAATAACGACCTGGCAACACGATGACATTGTATTGAGCCAGCAAATCGACCGCAAAAGCCTCATCGTCGCCGCCTGGCACGCCTGCCCAAAGGTAGAAACCTGCATCCGGCAATGCAACCTCGAGCACCTCGCTTAACAGGGGGGTGATTTGGGCAAATTTTTCACGGTACAAGGCGCGGTTGGCCTGCACATGGTCTTCATCGTTCCAAGCAGCGATGCTGGCGGCTTGCACCATGCCGCTCATGGCACTGCCATGGTAAGTTCGGTAGCGCAAAAAAGCCTCTATCAAGCGAGCGTCTCCCGCTACGAAACCACTGCGCATGCCTGGCACATTGCTGCGTTTGGAAAGGCTGGTGAAACTGACCAGTCGAGGAAAGCCTGTTCGCCCACACAGCATGGCAGCCTCTAAGCCACCCAAGGGTGGGGTATCGCCAAAATAAATTTCGCTGTAACACTCGTCACTGGCCAACACAAAGCCATATTTATCTGAAAGCGCAAATAACTTTTGCCATTCTGTCAACGGCATCACTGCGCCTGTGGGGTTGCCTGGGGAGCAGACAAAGACCAATTGTGTTTTGGCCCATACCGCGTCTGGCACGCTGTCCCAGTCCACCGCAAAGTTGTGCTCAGGTCGACTGGCGACAAAGTAGGGTTGGGCGCCAGCCAACAAGGCAGCGCCTTCATAGATTTGGTAAAAAGGATTGGGTGAGATGACCAAGGCGCCCTCACTGCCATCCAACACGGTTTGGGCAAATGCAAACAAAGCTTCGCGCGAACCGTTCACCGGCAACAGGTGTTGGGCAGGGTCGAGTTGGACGCGGTAGCGACGTTCAACCCAGTCGGCACAGGCTTGACGCAAGGCCAAAGTACCTGCGGTCGCTGGATAAGCTGATAAAGCATCCATGTTTGCCGTCAAAGCCTGCAAAACCAAGCTGGGTGCAGGGTGGCGCGGCTCACCAATGCCAAGACTGATAGGGGATAAGTTTGGGTTGGGCGTCACACCTGTAAACAAATGGCGTAAACGTTCAAATGGATAGGGCTGAAGCTGAGCTAAGTGGGGATTCATGGCTGATATTATCGGGGGCTATGTACAGCTTCCTCGATCCCAGCAAAGCGCATGAGTTCGCCATGGACCAGGCCCAAATGCTGCAATTGGCACAAACCTTTCAAGAAAGCTTGGAAAAAGACCTGCAGGCTTTGCAATTCGCATTGTCTCAGCAGGACGCACAACCCATTCAGCGTTTGTTGCATTCACTCAAAGGTTATGTGACTTTTCTGTGTGAACCTGGGCTCAGTCAGCAAATGATTCAGCTTGAAGCAATGAGCCGAAGCACCCACTTGAACGAACTGATCGTTGATGTCTCCAAAACGGTTCCTTCACTGCAGATCCTATTGACAGAAATCAGGCAATGGATTGACAACGATTTGAAGTCCCCCAGCTGATTTTTTCTACAAAACTCGCTTTTCAAAAGGTATTCGGTGCGTCTTAATTCGATCAAGCTCTCTGGTTTCAAATCATTTGCTGACCCGACGAATTTTTTACTGCCTGGTCAATTGGTGGGGGTCGTAGGTCCTAACGGTTGCGGTAAATCCAACATCATCGACGCGGTGCGTTGGGTGCTGGGCGAGAGTCGTGCGAGTGAATTGCGTGGCGAGTCCATGCAAGATGTGATTTTCAACGGAACCACCAGCCGCAAGCCCTCTAGCCGCGCCAGTGTGGAGCTGACTTTTGACAACACCACGCACCGTGCAGGTGGTCAGTGGAACCAGTTTGCGGAAATCGCCGTCAAGCGTGTCTTGACCCGTGATGGCACCAGCAGTTATTACATCAACAACCAGCCTGTTCGCCGACGTGATGTGCAAGATGTGTTTCTAGGCACGGGTTTAGGCCCAAGAGCCTACGCCATCATTGGTCAAGGCACCATCAGCCGCATCATTGAATCCAAGCCCGAAGAGTTGCGGCTGTTTTTGGAAGAGGCTGCTGGCGTTTCTAAATACAAGGAACGTCGTCGCGAAACAGAAAATCGACTCGGCGACACCCGTGAAAACCTCACCCGCGTAGAAGACATCCTGCGTGAACTCAATGCCAATTTAGAAAAGCTGGAGCGACAAGCCGAGGTTGCCCAGCGTTTCAAAGACTTGCAAAGCCAATCGACACTCAAGCAGCACCAACTTTGGTTTCTGAAGCGTTCAGAAGCCCAGGTCAACCAAACCCAATTGCAGCAGCAGTCGGAGCAAGCCAGCAATGCTCTAGAGGCCAAGACGGCAGATTTACGGCAAACCGAGAGCCAGATTGAAACACTTCGGCAAGCCCATTACGACGCGGGCGAACAAGTCAATCAAGCACAAGGTCAGTTGTACCAAGCCACCGCTGAAGTGGGTCGTTTGGAAGCTGAAATACGGTTTGTGGTGGAAGGGCGTCAACGCGCACAAGAGCGTTTGCAACAAATTCAAACCCAAATGGCGCATTGGACGCTGCAGGCCACGCAAGCCACCGAGCAAGGCCAGTCGCTAACCCACACGCAAGAGCAAGCCCAAGCCTTGCTCCAAAGCAAACAAGCCCAACGCGACGAGCAAGCGGCGCAGCAACCCCAGGCCGAGCAACTGTGGCGTGATGCTTTGAAAGTGGCGCAAGAACAAGCCGTTTTGGTCACCCAAGTGCAACAGCAGATTCAAGTCTTGGCTGCTGAGCAACGCGGCTTACAAGCGCAAATGCAGCAACTCGAGCAGCGCCAAAACCGTCTCCAATTGGATCAACACGCATTGTCTGCACCAGAAAGCAGCCATGTTGAGCGGTTGGAGGCGCAATTGGGTCAGGCGCAAACCGCGGCCCAAGATTTGTCCCAGGCCTTGCAAAACCTTGAAGCCCAAACACCTGGCTTGGAAGAGGACAGAAAAACCGCGCAAGACAACAGCAACCAGCAGTCGGCCAAACTGGTGGAGTTGCAAGCGCGCCACCAAGCGCTCACCGCATTGCAAGAAAAGTTGCGCACCGACGAGCGCTTGGTACCTTGGTTGGCCAAACATGGTTTGCAAAATTTAAAGCCTTTGTGGAGCCGTGTGCATGTCACCCCAGGCTGGGAGCAAGCGTTTGAAGCCGCATTGCGCGAGCGTTTGGCTGCATTGGAGGTCAGCAAGCTCGACAGCGTCAAATCGTTTGCTTCTGACGTGCCTTTGGCCAAGCTGAGTTTTTACAGCCCGGCTGTGAGCGCCCCATCGCCAAAGTCAAACACCCTCTCGCCTTTGCTTGAACAGTTAAAGCTTGACGATGCCGCATTAAAAGCTTTGCTCTCTGAATGGTTAACCGGGTGTTACACCGCGGCCAATTTGGACGCGGCACTGTCTCTGCGTGACCAATTACAAGCGGGTGAACAGATTTTTATTCCGCAAGGCCATGCCGTGGGTTTGCACAGTGTGCATTTTTATGCACAGGATTCCGAACAAGCGGGTCTGCTTGCGCGTGCCCAAGAAATCGAAAACCTGGACAAACAAATCCGTGCCCAATCACTGATGGCAGAAGAGGCGCGTACACAGTTGTCGCGTGCGGAGTCGTCGGCAAGCCAAGCAGCCGTTCAGCGAACCCAATTGCGGCAACAATCCTCTGAAGCGCAAGCCAAAGCCCATGCCTTAAACGTGGATGTATTGCGCCTCCAACAGCAAGCCGAGCAAGTGCGTGAACGTCAAGGTCAGTTGGCGTCTGAAGCGAGTGAGTTGCAAAGCCAATCTGAAACCTTGCAAAGCAAGCAGCAGGCTGCGCATGCCAAATTCGAAGAATTGGATTTGCAACTGGCACAAACCCAAGAACGCCATAGCCAGCTGCAAGATGCGTCTTCCGCCAAAGAAAACGACCTTCTGCGTTTGCGTGAGTCGCTCCAAGAAACCGACAAGCAATGCCAAGAAGCCGAGTTTCAGGTTCGCGGTTTGCAAGCACGTCAGCAAGAGTTGCAGCGCACGCAAGACATGGCCGCGCAGCAAATGGACAACCTCCACAAGGAGCAAAGCAAGCAGCAAGAAGAGCTGAATTTGCTCAGCGATGCGACTGCCAGAGCAGGCCTGCAAGACGCTTTGGCCTTGCAACTTGAGCGCGAAACCCTGTTGGCCGCCAAGCGCAGCGAATACGACGACTTGACCAACCGCTTGCGCACCAGCAACGAAGAGCGACTCAAAATTGAGCATCAGCTCGAGCCCTTGCGTCAGCGCATTGTGGATACCCAACTGAAAGCGCAAGCGGCAAGACTGGGTTTCGAGCAATACGATCAGTTGTTGCAAGAAGCCCAAACCGATCTTGACGCACTGTCTGCCTCCCTTGCCCATGAAACGGTGAAGTTGGCTGACCTGTCTTCTGAAATTGACCATTTGCAACGCGACATTCAGTCGCTGGGGGCAGTGAACCTGGCGGCCTTGGAAGAATTGGGCACGGCCCGTGAACGCAAAACCTTTTTGGATGCGCAATCCGCTGATCTGATTGAAGCCATTACCACATTGGAAGACGCTATTCGCAAAATTGACGGTGAAACACGCCAACTGCTTGGTGACACCTTCGAAACGGTGAACCAACACTTTGGCCGCATGTTCCCTGAACTGTTTGGTGGGGGCGCTGCCAAATTGGTAATGACAGGCGACGAGATTTTGGATTCAGGTGTACAGGTCATGGCCCAACCGCCTGGCAAAAAGAACCAAACGATTTATTTGTTGTCGGGTGGTGAAAAAGCACTTACCGCGATTGCGTTGGTGTTTGCCATTTTCCAACTCAACCCGGCACCGTTTTGTTTGCTGGATGAGGTTGATGCGCCTTTGGACGATGCCAATACCGACCGCTACGCCAAGTTGGTCACCCGCATGTCAGGTGAGACACAGTTCCTCTATATTTCTCACAACAAAATTGCCATGGAAATGGCCGAGCAACTCATTGGTGTCACCATGCAGGAGCAAGGTGTCTCGCGTATCGTGGCGGTTGACATGGAATCGGCCGTCAGCATGGTTGAGCCCGCGGCAAACCTATGAGCAGCTTACAGATGTGGCTCGCCATTGTGGGCGGGGTGGTTTTGGTGGTCTTGGTGGGCTATAACGCTTGGACATCTCGCCAAAACCAACCCAAACAAGCTGAACCGCTCATCACCCCAGAGGAGTTGGATGCACTCACCAACAACCATATGCCGACAGAGGGTGCGGCCCTGTCGGACAGCAGCCTGGGAGATGATTTCTCGGACATGGCGCATGAATTGCCCCAGCCCAACCAGCGTGGACAGCTCGATCCTTTGATCGATGTGATTGCCAACATGGAATTGGACACCCCCGTCTCTGGTGAAGCTGCAATCGCCGCATTGCCACCCGTTCGCCGTGTCGGCAGCAAGCTCTTCATCGTGGAAGGCTTGAACGCAGACACCGGCGAATGGGAAAACCTGCAAGCGGGTCTTTTCTACAGTGCGTTTCAAGCGGGCATTCAAGTGGCCAATCGTCAAGGTGCGTTGAATGACATTGAGTTTTCAGAGTTTGTGGTGAAGGCGCAAACCTATGCAGACGCATTCAGTGTCACACCAGAGCTTCCAGACATGACGGAGGCGATTGCCCATGCGCGAGAACTTGACCAATTTGCCGCCTCGCACGATGCCCAACTCAGTTTCACCATCGCCTCACGCAAGGCGGCATGGAGCCCAGGCTATGTGCAACAGCAAGCCGCGCGCGTGGGTTTTGTGCCAGGCGTGATTCCGGGTCGCATGGTCATTCCCGCGTCCACGCCCGGGTTGCCACCGGTGTTGGTACTGGGCTTTGATGCACGTGCGGCCATGGCTGAGGACCCCAACCAGTCTGCCTTGCGCAGTATTTCTATCAGCCTGGATGTGCCTCAGGTGGCAACGACGGAACAAGCCTTTGCCCGCTTGTGTGAGACGGCCCAGGCCTTGGCGCAAGGCATGGATGGACAAATCACCGATGACAACGGGCAAGTGCTTTCTGAAGCCAGCATTCAAATCATCGACAACGATTTGAAAAGCCTTTACCAGGCGCTGGCTGGCAGAGACTTGGCGGCGGGCTCTTTGCAAGCACGCCGTTTGTTCAGCTGACAACTGTGATGCATGACCGCGCTGCGCAACTGCGGCAACTGTTGAATCAGCATGCCCACCAATATTACGTTTTGGATGAACCCAGTATTCCCGATGCTGAATACGACCGCTTGTTCCAAGAACTGCAAGCCATTGAAGCCGCACACCCTGAACTTTTAAGCCCAGACTCACCCACGCAACGCGTGGGCGGCTCGCCCATAGACGCCTTTGCCAGTGTGCGTCACCGCGTACCCATGTTGAGTATTCACACCGAAACCGATATTTCGGACCAGGGGGCCGTGGCGTTTGATCAGCGCGTACGCAAACAACTTCAACTCACCGACAGTGATGCGCCTGTGGCCTATGTGGCCGAATTGAAGTTTGATGGCTTGGCCATCAGCTTGCGTTATGTGGACCATGTATTGGTTCAGGCCGCGACCCGAGGCGATGGCGAGACGGGCGAGGATGTCACCCACAATATCCGAACAATTGGACAAATCCCCTTGCGACTTTCGCCCCAAGCACCTGCAACATTAGAGGTTCGGGGAGAGGTCTATATGCGGCGTGACGACTTTGAAGCCCTCAACGAACGCCAACGCCAGCGTATCGCTGCGGGCGCGAAGAGCGAGAAGACCTTTGTCAATCCTCGCAACGCTGCTGCGGGCGCGGTGCGTCAACTCGATCCGCAGATTGCGGCACAACGGCCGTTGAGTTTCTTCGCCTATGCCTTGCACTTTCACCCCGAAGACAACCGTTCTTTGACTCCCTTGGAAGCCACCTTGTGGGGTTTACACGCCTATGCCACCCATGCCGAGGTATTGCAAAACCTCAAAGCATGGGGATTTGCCGTGGCCGAGCAGACCCAAGTGGTGCAGGGCGCCAAAGGCTTGGTGCAGTTTCATGAAGCGATTGCCCAATTGCGCGACCAATTGCCTTATGACATTGACGGGGTGGTCTACAAAGTCAACCGCATCGACCAACAAACCCAGATGGGCATGGTCAGTCGTGAACCGCGCTGGGCGGTTGCCCACAAGTTTCCTGCACAAGAAGAACTCACCACGGTGCTAGGCATTGATGTTCAGGTGGGGCGTACCGGCAAACTCACACCCGTTGCCAAACTCGCGCCTGTCTTTGTGGGTGGCGTCACTGTGACCAATGCCACTTTGCACAACGAAGACGAAGCACGACGCAAAGATGTTCGCGTGGGTGACACGGTGGTGGTGCGACGCGCAGGCGATGTCATTCCTGAGGTGGTGTCTGTGGTGGTGGAAAAGCGTTTGCAAGATGCTGCACGCTTCACCATGCCCCGGCTTTGTCCTGTTTGTGGCAGTCAGGCCGTGCGCGAAGATGGTGAAGCAGACTACCGTTGCACGGGTGGGTTATTTTGCAGCGCACAGCAAAAACAAGCGATCTTGCATTTTGCCCAGCGCAGAGCGGTTGAGATTGAAGATTTGGGTGAAAAACTGGTCGACCAACTGGTGGATGCGGGGTTGGTTAAAACCTTGGCTGATGTGTACAAACTGGGCTTTAGCCATTTGGCTGCCTTGGAGCGCATGGCAGAAAAATCGGCCAACAACCTGTTGGCCAGTCTTGAAGCCTCCAAAACCACGACCTTGCCACGCTTTTTGTTTGGACTGGGCATACGCCATGTGGGCGAGGCCACGGCCAAAGACTTGGCGCGGCATTTTGGCGGGATGGATGCCATCATGGATGCCAGCCTTGATCAATTGCTGCAGGTCCGTGACGTAGGCCCTGTGGTGGCGCAAAGTTTGCGCACCTTTTTTGACCAAGCGCATAACCGTGAAGTGGTGGCGCAATTGCGCGCCTGTGGTGTGCGTTGGCCAGAAGCCGATCCGCAAGGTCGACTCGATTTGCCGCTTGCAGGTCACACTTATGTCATCACCGGTACCTTGCCCACACTCTCGCGCGAACAAGCCCAAGCCATGCTGGAGGAGGCAGGCGCCAAAGTCGCTGGCAGTGTGAGTAAAAAAACCACGGCCCTGATTGCCGGTGAAGCCGCAGGCAGCAAGCTCGAAAAAGCCTTGGGCTTGAGCATTCCGGTGCTGGATGAAGCCGCTTTGTTGGCCTTGCTTAAACCCGCCGCATGAGACCACTGATTGGGATCGATTTAGGAGGCACCAAGACCGAGGTGGCGGTGCTGACAGAGGATGGGCAGGTCCTGTTCAGGCAACGCTGTGCGACCCCCACAGAAGATTACCCAGGGATCTTGAACACCATTGCGACCTTGGTGCAAGACGCGGTGGCGCACACTGGTCTGCCCCATGCGTCTGCAGTGGGTTGCGGTATCCCTGGTTGCTTAGATCCTGACACCGCACTGATCCGGGGTGCCAGCACCTTGGTGCTCAATGGCAAAGCTTTCGCGAAAGATTTGGCGCAACGCTTGCAATGCCGCGTCGAAGTGCAAAACGATGCCAACTGCTTGGCGGTGAGCGAGGGCATGGACGGCGCAGGGCAAGGCAGTCGTTTGGTGTTCGCGGCCATTTTGGGTACAGGCTGTGGTGGCGGTATTTTTTTCCAAGGCCATGCTTGGCAAGGTCCCCATGCGATTGCAGGTGAATGGGGCCACAACCCTTTACCCTGGCCTCAGCCCGAGGAGTTGCAAGTGCCCCCCTGTTGGTGCGGGCAACGGGGATGCTTAGAGACTTGGATCAGCGGCAGTGCATTTTCCCGTGACCATGCGCGCAGGGGTGGGGGTCAACACGCGGCTTGGCAAATCATCGAAGCGATGCGTCAGGGTGACTCGGGGGCGGCTGAAAGTTTTGCACGCTATGTGGACCGGCTCGGCCGTGCCTTGGCGCAAGTGGTGAATTTGATTGACCCCGATTGCATCGTCTTGGGCGGTGGCATGAGCAACGTGGATGAAATATATCCTGAGATTCAATCGCACATGTTGCGTTACACCTTCAGCAAAACCGTGCGCACGCCCGTCAGAAAAGCTTTGCACGGCGACTCATCCGGTGTGCGGGGCGCCGCTTGGCTGGTGCGTTGAGACCTTGGCGTCGTCCTGCAATGGCGGCACACAGCCCTCAGTTGGGACCAATCACCCCCAGCAATTCAGTTTCCAGATCGAGTTGCTGACGGTTATGCTGCAAAACCGCACCGTCAATTAGAAAAGTATCTTCTACCCGTTCACCCAAGGTGGTGACTTTGGCCAGCAAGACATTGATATGGTGGTGGGCTAAGACTTGAGCCACGCCATACAGCAAACCCACACGGTCACTGGCAGAAATAGACAGCAACCAGCGCTGGGCTTTTTCATCGGGTTGCAAGCTCACACGAGGGGCCACAGGAAAACTTTTCACCCGTCGTGACACTCTGCCACGCGAGGCCTTGGGCAGGGGCGAAGCTGTCTCAATGGCGTGCTTTAAATCGTTTTCCACCATCACCGTCAATTCTCGGTAATGGGTGTCTAGCATCTCGGTCACCACCTGAAAGGTGTCCAATGCATAGCCATTTCGTGCGGTATGCACTTTGGCGTCCAAAATACTGAAACCGGCTTGGTCGAAATAGCCGCAGATGCGTGCAAACAAATCGGTTTGGTCTGGGGTGTAGACCATCACTTGCAAACCTTCACCCAAGGGGGATAACCTGGCCTTGACAGTCACCCCAGGTGCGCTGCCAGAGGCTTTCGCCAGCGCCAAAGGACGCGAGAGTTGGCGTGTATGCCAAGCAATATCAGCCGCATCATGGCGCATAAAGTAGCCCACATCCAAGGTGCTCCACAGGTCTTTGTGTGACTCGAATGGCATGGCGTACAGGTTGAGGGTTTCCAAAGCTTGGCGTTTGCGCGTTTCGACCACGGCATCGGGGTCATGGGTTTGCCCACCCAATACCGCCGCACTGGCGCGGTAGAGATCTTCCAGCAACTTGCCCTTCCACGCATTCCATACTTTGGGGCTGGTGCCGCGAATATCAGCAACTGTCAGTAAATACAGGGCTGTTAAATAACGCTCGTTGCCGACCCGCTTGGCAAACGCGTGGATGACCTCAGGGTCGCTTAAATCTTCCTTTTGTGCAACACGACTCATGGTCAAGTGCTCGCGGACCAAGAAGGCGATCAATTGCATGTCTTCTTTGCCAACCCCATGCTGGCGGCAAAAAATACGCACCTCATGCTCACCCAAATCGGAGTGGTCGCCACCGCGCCCTTTGGCGATGTCGTGGAAAAGGGCGGCGACGTACAAAATCCAGGCCTGCTCCCAACCGGCGGCAAGTTGCGAGCAAAAAGGGTATTCATGGGCGTGTTCAACGATGAAAAATCGCCGGACATTGCGCAGCACCATCAAAATATGCTGGTCAACCGTGTAGACATGAAACAGGTCGTGCTGCATTTGTCCAACGATGCGGCGAAACACCCACAAATAACGTCCCAGCACCGACGTCTGGTTCATCAAACGCATGGCATGGGTGATGCCTTGCGGGGACTTGAGGATGCGCATGAACATCGCGCGGTTGACGGGGTCTCGCCGAAAACCCGCATCCATCAAGCCGCGTGCGTTGTACAGCGCACGAAGCGTTCGTGCCGAAAAACCTTTGATGCCCACGGTTTCTTGGTAAAGCAAAAAGGTTTGCAAGATCGCCTCAGGGTGACGTTGGTAGACACCATCGTCGACCAGATCGAGCATGCCGGATCTGTCGAGGAAGTACTCGTTCAATGGACGAGGCGGATGCGCGGTGGCTTGTTCGAACAACCACTCTTGCATGTTCAGATGCACGATTTGGTTCAACTGCGTCACCGCTTTGGCAGCCCAGTAATAGTGCTTCATCAGGGCTTCGCTGGCGCGGCGAGCGTGGCGTTGTTCGCCTGGGGGCGGCGCCAGCCCCAGGTCTTGCGAAACGGCAGTTTGCAAATCAAAAACCAAACGGTCTTCACGGCGTTGGGCAATGAAGTGCAAGCGCCAACGCACCAAAGACAAGACATCTTCGTTGCGTTGCAATTGGCGCAATTCCAAAGGTGTCACCATTTGGTGGTGTGCCAAGTCTTTCCAGCGGCCACCCAAACCACTGGCCTTGGCCAACCACAACAGCATTTGCAAATCACGCAATCCGCCAGGCGACTCTTTGCAATTGGGTTCAAGCGAATAAGGGGAATTCGCGAACTTGGTATGGCGTTGCTGCATTTCCAGCGTTTTGCCCATGAAAAAAGCACGTGGGTCTAAATGCTTGTGAAAACCTTGGTTGAAGGCGTCGTACAAGGCTTCATCACCGACCAGTCGGCGAGATTCAAGCATCGAGGTTTGCACCGTGATGTCACCGGCGGCTTCTTGAATGCACTCTTGCAAATTGCGAACACTGGAGCCAATCTCTAAGCCTGCATCCCAACAACTGCCTATAAAACGCTCAATCGCGGACTGTAATTCGGGGCTGTCGTGCGGGGACAGACCATCAGGCAACAAGACCAACACATCGACGTCGGAACAGGGAAACAAGGCTTGCCGACCATAACCACCCACCGCCACCAAGCAGGCTTGGGCAGGCATGGCTGCCCGTTGCCATAAATCCAGCAAGCTGTCGTCGCACAACTGGCTGAGTTGCTGCAAGTGTTTGCGAACCCGTGAGGCGTGCCTCAGGCTTTGCTGTTGGGCACAGGCCAGCAACAAAGCTTGCTTGCGTTGTTTGAAATCGGGCGAGGACGGACTCACCGGGCGCTAACAAGAAGTGCTGGTCACAAACGCAGGCAAGGGCGGACTGCCCTCGGAGAGGGTAAGCACTTCATAGCCGGTGGGCGTGACCAACACCGTGTGTTCCCATTGCGCGGACAAGGAGTGGTCGCGGGTCACGATGGTCCAACCGTCACCCGTTTCACGGATGTCTTTTTTGCCCGCATTGATCATGGGCTCGATGGTAAAGGTCATACCTGCTCGCAGCTCTTCCAAGGTGCCTGGCTTGCCGTAGTGCAACACTTGTGGTTCTTCATGAAACACTTGGCCAATACCGTGGCCGCAAAACTCGCGCACCACCGAAAAGCCCAAACCTTCCGCAAACAACTGGATGGCGTGGCCAATGTCGCCAAGACGTGCGCCTGGTTTGACCTTGACGATGCCATGCCACATGGCTTCGTAGGTCATGGCGCACAGACGTTTGGCCGCAATGGAGCCTTCACCCACCACAAACATGCGACTGGTATCGCCATGCCAGCCGTTTTTGATGACGGTGATGTCAATGTTGACGATGTCGCCTTTTTTCAAAGCCTTGTCATTGGGGATGCCATGACAGACTTGGTGGTTGATCGAGGTACAAATCGACTTGGGGTAGGGGTTGTAACCATTGGGTGCGTAGTTCAATGGCGCGGGTATGGCTTGCTGCACTTGGGTGATGTAGTCGTGTGCCAACTTGTCCAGCGCATTGGTGGTGACACCGGCTTGCACATGGGGCGTGAGGAAATCCAGCACTTCCGAGGCTAATCGCCCCGCCAAACGCATGCCTTGAATGCCTTGTTCGTCTTTGATGGTAATGGTCATGGGCAAATTATCTCAGGCTCTTCACCAAGGTCCCGCAGATGTCGTTCCAGCCAGTAAAATCAATGCCAAATCTCTTTTGTCTTCCCCCCCCATCGCTTCCCTTACCAGGCTCGCCCGTGACCGTTCAGATCAGCACATTCCAAGGCGGTGAAGCCTTTAGCCCCTTCAAAATCCAAGGTTTGCTGCAAAAAGTGCAACAAACACGGCCCTCCATCAGGGCCTTGCGCGCGCGTGAAGTGTTTTTGGTTGCCACCGCGAAACCTTTGTCTGCCGTTGACGGCCAACGCATGGCGCGCTTGCTAGACGCTAAACCTTCGTCTGATGACCGTGCTACCGCCCAGGAAACCGTGTGGTGGGTGTCTCCCCGCTTAGGTACGGTCTCGCCTTGGGCGTCCAAAGCCAGCGACATTGCGCGCAACTGTGGCTTTGCTGTGCAGCGTATCGAGCGCTTGGTCGAATACCGCATAACCACCACACACAGCTTGGGCGCTGAGGACCGACCAGCCATTCAGGCCCTGTTGCACGACCGCATGACCGAGACCGTTTGGAATGATGCGCAACAAACCCATGCGCTGTTTCGCGCCTTGCCTGCGCAGGATTTGCATTGGGTGGATATTCAGGGGCAGGGACGTGCTGCTTTGGTGCAAGCCAACACCGATTGGGGTCTGGCACTGGCTGACGATGAGATCGATTATTTGATGCAGGCCTTTACCAAGCTGGGTCGCAACCCCAGTGATGCAGAACTGATGATGTTCGCCCAGGCCAACAGCGAGCACTGCCGCCACAAAATTTTCAATGCCACCTTCAGCATCGATGGCGAGGCGCAAAGCCATAGCTTGTTTGCCATGATTCGCCATACCCACGCGACCTCTCCGCAGCACACGGTGGTGGCTTACTCGGACAACGCGGCCATCATGAAAGGCCACACGGTTGAAAAGTTTGCAGCGCCCTTGACGGGTTTCATGCCCCGCTACGACAAGTCGCAAGGTGTTCAACATGTATTGATGAAGGTGGAAACCCATAACCACCCCACGGCCATCTCGCCGTTTCCAGGTGCAGCCACAGGGGCCGGTGGCGAGATTCGAGACGAAGGCGCCACAGGGCGTGGCGCCAAACCCAAGGCAGGCTTAACCGGCTTCAGTGTCTCCAAGCTCTGGGGCAGTGAGTTGGGACAGCCGGCGCACATGGCCAGCGCCTTGGCCATCATGACCGAAGGACCATTAGGTGGTGCGGCCTTTAACAACGAGTTTGGGCGCCCCAATTTGTTGGGCTATTTCCGTGAATACGAGCAAGTGGTCGATGGCGTCCAACGCGGCTACCACAAGCCCATCATGATTGCAGGTGGTTTGGGCGTGGTGCAGCGCGAGTTGACCCGCAAAATCGAATTCCCCCCAGGCACCTTGTTGATTCAATTGGGCGGTCCTGGTATGCGCATTGGCATGGGCGGCGGAGCCGCCAGTTCTTTGGCCAGTGGCAGCAACAGCGTGGCCTTGGACTTTGATTCGGTGCAACGCGGTAACCCTGAAATTCAGCGGCGTGCCCAAGAGGTGATCAACCATTGCAATGCCTTGGGCCCCATGTCACCCATCTTGGCCATCCACGATGTGGGCGCAGGTGGACTCTCCAACGCGTTCCCTGAGTTGGTGAACGACGCGGGCCGTGGTGCCCGCTTTGATTTACGCAATGTCCATTTGGAAGAATCGGGCATGTCGGCGCGAGAAATTTGGAGCAATGAGAGCCAAGAGCGTTATGTCTTGGCGATCGACCCGGCGTCTTTGTCGCAGTTTGAATTCTTTTGTGCGCGTGAGCGTTGTCCGTTCTCGGTGGTGGGTAAAACCTTGGCCAAGCCGCAGTTGGTGGTCAAGGACGGCACACACGCAACACCGGTGGACATGCCTTTGGACGTTTTATTGGGCAAGCCTCCCAAGATGCACAGAGATGTCACCCGCGTGGTTCGCCATTCACCGCCTTTGAACCTGAACGATGTGCGGTTACAAGACGCAGCCATTCAGGTGCTGGCGCATCCCACGGTGGCGAGTAAACGGTTTTTGATCACCATTGGCGACCGGACCGTGGGTGGTCTGAGTCACCGCGACCCCATGGTGGGGCCATGGCAAGTGCCTGTGGCCGATTGCGCCATCACCTTGGCAGATTTTTCAAGCCATGCCGGTGAAGCCATGAGCATGGGTGAGCGCACCCCGATTGCCGCACTCAACCCTGCCGCTTCGGGCCGCATGGCCGTGGCCGAAGCCATCACCAACCTGCTGGCTGCCCCGATCACCTTGGACAAAGTCAAACTCTCCGCCAATTGGATGGCTGCCTGCGGCGAGGAGGGCGAAGATGCCGCGCTCTACGACACCGTCAAGGCGGTGGGACTGGAATTGTGTCCTGCCCTGGGTATTTCCATACCCGTGGGCAAAGACAGTTTGTCCATGCGCACCCGTTGGAGCGAGCAGGGCTCACAACGCCAAGTGACCTCACCGGTGAGCCTGATCGTCACCGCTTTTGTCAGCTTGGACGATGTCCGAGGCAACCTCACCCCTCAACTTGACGCCACCCAAGACAGCAGTCTGCTGTTGATTGACCTGGGGCGCGGACAAAAACGCATGGGTGCAAGCATGTTGGCGCAAATCTTGGAACAAGCCGGCGGTGTCACCCCCGACCTGGATGACCCCCAAAATTTGCTGCAACTTGTCAAGGCGATCAACGATTTACGCCAGCAAGGTCTGCTCTTGGCCTACCACGACAAGAGCGATGGCGGCTTGTGGGCGACGGTGTGCGAAATGGCGTTTGCAGGCCGCGCAGGGGTGGACCTGAACATCGATTTGTTGGTGACCGAGGGAGACGGCGTCAGTGACAGCCGCGCTGACCACGGGGACAGCAAAAATTGGGCGCAGCAAATCGGTGCCAGGCGGGAAGAGTTGACACTGCAAGCCCTCTTCAACGAAGAGCTGGGCGTGGTGATTCAAGTCGCCACGTCTGAGCGCGACAAAGCCATGCACATTCTTCGTCAACACGGCTTGTCTGCACACAGCCACGTCATTGGCAAGACCCGCATCAGCCCAGCGCCCCAAATCACCGTGTGGCGTGACGCCAAAGAGGTTTTTTCTGCAGCACTGCAAGATTTGCATCAGGTATGGGACAGCGTCAGCTGGAAGATCTCTCGTGAGCGCGACAACCCCTTGACGGCTGACCAAGAACATGCGGCAGCGGGCGACCCCAGCGACCCGGGCTTGCACCTGCACCTGCCTGCCAACTTTTTGGCGCCACCTGCCGCACCTTATGTGCACAGCGCTCGCCCCCGTGTGGCGGTGCTGCGCGAGCAGGGCGTTAACTCCCATGTGGAAATGGCCTATGCCTTCACCGAGGCGGGTTTTGAGGCCTATGACGTTCACATGACCGACCTGCAGCAAGGACGCACCCATTTGAAAGACTTTCAAGGGCTGGTGGCCTGCGGGGGGTTCAGCTACGGTGATACCTTGGGGGCCGGTGTGGGCTGGGCACGCAGCATTCTTTTTCACCCCGGCTTGAATACACAGTTTCAAGCGTTTTTTCAGCGCCAAGACACCTTTGGCTTAGGGGTATGCAACGGTTGCCAAATGTTTGCAGAACTCGCCAGCATCATCCCTGGGGCGCAAGACTGGCCGCGTTTCACGCACAACCAAAGTGACCGCTTTGAAGCGCGTTTGTCCATGGTGGAAGTCATGGACTCCCCCAGCCTGTTCTTCCAAGGCATGGCCGGACTAAGAGCGCCCATCGCTGTGGCACATGGCGAAGGGTTTGCCAACTTTTCCAAACAAGGCGATGCATCGAAGGTGCTGTCAGCCATGCGTTTTGTGGACAACCATGGACAGGCGACCGAGGCCTATCCCTTTAACCCCAACGGCAGCCCAGGGGGCATAACGGCTGTGACAACCGCCAATGGCCGCTTCACCGCCATGATGCCTCACCCCGAACGGGTGTTCAGAACGCTGCAATTCAGCCACTATCCACAAGCAAAATCTGAAAATTCTTTTGGTTTTAGCCCGTGGATGCGTTTGTGGCGCAATGCGCGGACTTGGCTGAATTGAAATTCAACAAAATTAATGTAGGATACATTCAAGTTTGTTGTTTTAATAGGTTTTGATATGTCTACTTCCTCACACGTAGCGAATGACGCTAACGAAGGTTTTTTGAGATCGATGTTCACCAACCCCTTGGCCAGAAATTTTCAGGCTTGGGTCTCGGTCGTGAATTTTTGGATTTTTATATCCTGCTTGACCCTGGCGGGTGAAACCGTAGAGCCCTATGCCAGTGAGCACGGCAACCTGTTCAAGTTGGTTGAATATACGGCTGTGTTGTTTTTCACAGTGGACTATTTAGGTAATCTTTACTTTGCCAAAGACCGCGTGAAATACTTTTTCAGCTTTTGGGGCTTGGTTGACCTGATTTCCATTGTTCCCACCTACCTGATGATCATGAACCTGACCGCCTTGCAAGGCAGCAAGGTACTGCGTGTCTTGCGCGTGGTTCGGGTCTTACGGGTGCTGAAAATGGCTCGCATTGCATTGCAGCAAATTCAAAACTCCCTCGAGAGCAGCAACCCCATCGTGACTAACCTGAAGATCTACTTCATTGCCTTGTTTTCGGTCGTGATGATCTCCAGCACCTTGATGTACTACGCCGAAGGCAATTTGTACTCTGCGGAAAACATGGCCATTGGACAGGCCGCACTTGATGCACAACTCAAAGTCACCCCTTTGCCCGAGGGCTCACCCCCTGAAGCGGCTTTGTTTAGTCCAGTTGACCCCGTCAGTGGCAATACCATCACGCCCGACAAACGCTTCTTCACCTCTATCCCCGCCGCCATGTGGTGGTGTATCGTGACCTTGACCACCACCGGTTATGGCGATATGTATCCCGTGACATTCTGGGGCAGGGTGATTGCAGGCTGCACCATGTTGATGGGATTGGTTCTGTTTGGTATTTTGTTGAACATTGTGGGCAAAACTATCATGGTGATGCTGTTTGGCGAGCAAATTACCGAAGATGACAACGTCAAAGCCACCCGCGAAAACATCCTTGGGATGATGGTCAAGCGCGGCTGGGTTTCCGAGCAACGTGCCAATGAAATTGAGTTGATGTCTGAAGACGACATCAAGTCACGCACCCGCAACTTCTAAGCCTGAATGTGACCCGCGACCGAGAACTGGCCGATACCTTGTATGCCTTGGTGGAGTTGGCCGAGCATTTGAAACTCGACCTGGATTTGCTGATCCATGGCCTGCAAGAAACGCATCACTCGGAAACAGGTTTGGCTGTAGTGGGTGGCAAAACCAGCCATGAGGTAGCGCACGACCAGCACGATCCTGCGCATGCCAAACGCATGGAGGCGCATGCAGCCAACACCGACCACGCCAACAAGGCTTTAGAGAAAACCAAACTGGCGCAACAAAAAATCGAATCAGTCATCAAGCTCTTGCTGCTCAACCATACCGATGCCGCCAGTATCTTGAACGAGTTTGAAAAAATACGAACGGCCAAACTGTTGAACAGTGAAACCTTCAGCTTGGCGCATATTCTCAAAGCGAACTTGAAATAAAAAAACCCTCTTGCGAGGGTTTTTTCTTGGGTCAAAGACAAGCTGTTACTCGATTTTGGCCTTGTCGCGCAAAGTTTGTTGGTATTCAGCCAGCTTGCCTTGTTGCATTTGCTGGGCGATTTGAGCTTTAACCTCATCAAATTTTGGCACTGGCGTTTCACGCACATCGTCTAAGCGGATGATGTGAAAGCCAAACTGGGTTTTCACAGGCACATCGGTGGTTTGACCTTTTTTCAAGGCCACCATGGCTTGGGAGAACTCTTTCACAAAGCTGTTGGGATTGGCCCAATCCAAGTCGCCACCGTTGGCGCCAGAGCCTGGGTCTTTCGACTGTTTCTTCGCGATCTCTTCAAACTTGCCGCCTTTTTTCAAACTGGCGATGATGGCTTTGGCCTGTTCTTCCTTTTCGACCAAGATGTGGCGGGCATGGTACTCTTTGCCGCCATTGGAGGCGACAAACTTGTCGTATTCAGCCTTGATATCCGCATCACTGATGGGATTGGCTTTTTGGTACTGGGAAAAAAGCTCGCGAATCAAGATGCTTTGCTTGGCAATTTCGACTTGGATTTTGTAGTCGTCGGAAGCATCCAAGCCTTGTTTTTCGGCTTCTTGCATGAAGATTTCGCGCATCACCACTTCTTCGCGCAACTGCTGCTCCATGTCGGGGGTGACCGAACGGCCAGAACGCTCAAGTTGCGCTGCCAACATGTTCAAACGGGTTTTAGGCACCGCTTTTCCGTTGACGATAGCGACATTTTGCGCATGCAAAGCCATGCTGGACAAGCTCAAAACCGCCGCCGCAACGACGGTGGGAAGAAATGAAAATCTCATGGGGAGGGCTTTCGAAGTATTAAATCGGGTCAACAATTTCTATGGCCAGAGCGTGAAGGCCCTGCGCTATAAATACGTTCAGCGCATCATACACAAGCCGGTGTTTGGCCACCCTGCCAATGCCATGAAAGGCTTGGCAACCTATGCGCACGCGAAAGTGGGTGCCTTGCCCTGAACCGTCAGAACCGCTATGGCCTGCATGGGCAGCACTTTCATCCCAGACCTCAAGGGCGAAGGGGCTGAATTGTTCTTGCAATACCTGTTGGAGTTGTGTGGCACTGATATTCATGGTGTTTCCTCGGGTGCGGCTTCTTCCGGTTTGATGAAGCGACTGAGGTAAAAAGCCTGTAGCACCACAAACACCAGCATCAGTCCCATGCCGCCAAACAGTTTGTAACTGACCCAAGTGTCAAGATCGAAGTTGAACGCTACCCAGAGATTGACCACACCCATCAGGGCAAAAAAACCACTCCAAGCCCATAACAAGCGCAACCACACCGCTTCAGGCAATTCCAGTTGCGCGCCCATCAAGCTGTGTAAAAAGTTACGCTTCCATACCAAGTGCCCCAGTGCCAAGGCGCCGCCCATCAACCAATACAGCACAGTGGGTTTCCATTTAATGAAGGTGTCATCGTGAAACACCAAGGTGGCTCCGCCAAACACCACAATGATGCCCAGGCTGATCCACTGCATGGTTTCAACTTTGCCATTGCGAAAATAAAGCCACGCAATTTGCAACAAGGTGGCGGCAATCGCCACGGCGGTGGCCGCGTAAATACCAGCCAGCTTGAAGGTGATGAAAAACAACGCGATAGGGAAAAAATCGGTCAACAGTTTCATGTCAGCCCTTGTTTTGGGGTTCAAACTGCAAGGCTGCAGAGTTCATGCAATAACGCAAACCGGTTGGCGCAGGACCATCGGGGAAAACATGGCCTAAATGGGCGCCACACTGGGCGCACACGGTTTCCGTGCGCACCATGCCGTGAGCACGGTCAACCCGTTCCTCGATGGCTCCTGCCACGGCACTTTGGTAAAAACTGGGCCAACCACAGCCAGCGTCAAATTTGGTGCTGCCATCGAACAGCAAAGCATCGCAGCAAATACAGTGGTAGTGGCCTTGTGCCCAATGGTCTTCGTAGCGGCCGGTGAAAGCGCGTTCGGTGGCTGCTTGTCGCGTCACTTCGTAGGCCAAAGGCTCTGCGTCTTTGCTGGCGAGCAGTGCACGCCATTGTTCGGGGTGGGTGGGTAGGTTTTTCATGAGGAACAACTGATAGCAATGGTGGAAGCCCAGTCGGGCGGGAAGGCTGCGTAATTTTCAAAACCCGTGTGCTCGTCAAACGGTGCACTGAGCAATTTCTGCAAAGTCGCCACGCCTGAGAAGTCACCCATTTTCGCTTGGGCAATGGCTTGCTCGCCCAAATGGTTGCGCAAGACGAATTTGGGGTTGTGGGCCAGCATGGTTTTGGCACATTGGCGCAAATCTTCGCCAGCGGTGCGCTGCAGGTAGGCTGCTCGCCAGTTGTGCCAAGCCTCGAGATTGATGAACACATCGCTCACCGAATCCCAGGCTGAAAGATGCTGGCTTTGCGCATAAGCGGCCATGGCTTGGCTCAAGCGTCGCCAAAAAATGGCGTAATCGGTGCGCTCGGTGGCCAAGAGGCGAAACACCGAATCGATCAACCCATGGTCACCTGTTTGGACTTCTTGTAAACCGAGTTTGGCTGCCATGCGAAGGTCAAGTTGCGCGGGGTAAATGGTTTTAAACCCATCCAAAACCTCGACGGTGGCGTCTTGGTCTTGGATCAGCGGCAACAAAGCCTGCCCTAAACAATACAGGTTCCAAAACGCGATTTGGGGTTGACGGGCGTAGGCGTAACGCCCTTGGTGGTCGGAGTGGTTGCAAATGTGCGCGGGATCAAAGCCATCTAAAAATTGGAACGGACCGTAGTCAATCGTCAAGCCCAGCAAACTCATGTTGTCGGTGTTCATCACGCCATGGCAAAAGCCTACCGCTTGCCAGTGCGCCAACAGTGCAGCCGTGCGATGCACCACGGTCTGTAGCAGGCCCAGATAGCGCTGGGGGCCGGTGGGCAGCGTAAGCAACTCAGAAAAATGGTGCGCAATCGCAAAGTCTGCGAGTTGTTGCAATTCTTCATGCTTGCCTGCGGCGGCGAAATGTTCAAAATGGCCAAACCGCAAAAAACTCGGAGCCACACGGGTGACCACGGCCGCGGTTTCTGTCTCTTCACGCAACACCTTGTCGGGTGATCCCACGATGGCCAATGCGCGGGTGGTTGGAATACCCAAACCATGCATGGCTTCACTGCACAAATACTCGCGGATACTGGAGCGCAAGACGGCACGTCCGTCTCCCATACGGGAATACGGTGTCAGGCCGGCACCCTTGAGTTGCAGTTCTTGCATGCCCATGGGTGTCTCAATCTCACCCAAAGACAAAGCGCGCCCATCACCCAATTGACCTGCCCACACACCGAACTGGTGGCCGCTGTAAACGCTGGCCAAGGTCTGACTGCCAGGCATGACTGCATTGCCCGCCAAGGCTTGCAAGGCGGCTTGCGACTGCCACCAATCCGGCGGCAAGCCCAAGGCATGGGCGAAAGCCTCATTGCGCCCCACCCAATGGACATCGCGCAAGGGAGTGGGGGCCACCGGCGTGTGAAAAGCATGGCCCAAGGTGGCAAAACGGTTGTGCCAAGGCAGGGGCAATAAAGTGTCTGCTAAAGGATGCATTGTTGGATTGTGCACAATACGCCCCAACTTTAACCGCCACAGGGCGAAGACCCCAGGAGACTGTCCATGCTCGGACTGATGCAAAAACAAGCTTTATCTGTTTCTTCATTGATTGATTTTGCTGAAACCCACCACGGCGACGTGGAAATCGTGTCGCGCCGTATCGAAGGAGACATTCACCGCAGCACCTGGGCCCAGATTGCCAGCCGCTCGCGCCAAGTAGCCAATGCCTTGGACCAATGGAAGATTGGCCAAGGAGCGAGAGTCGCCACCTTGGCGTGGAACGGTTACCGTCATTTAGAGTTGTATTTCGGTGTGAGCAGCAGTGGGCGCGTCATCCACACCCTCAATCCCCGCCTGCATCCTGACCAAATTGTGTGGATCGCCAACCACGCTGAAGACGAAGTCATGTGTTTTGACATGACCTTTTTGCCCATTGCCAAGCAAATCCATGCGCGTTGCACGACGGTGAAGCATTGGGTGGCCTTGTGCGATGCCGACCAGTTGCCGGCGGACAGTGGCATCCCAGGCTTGATCAGCTATGAAAACTGGGTGAGCCAACAAGCCACGAGCTATGTTTGGCCCCAATTGGATGAAAACACAGCCTCCTGCATGTGTTACACCAGTGGCACCACAGGCAACCCGAAAGCGGCGCTTTACAGCCACCGTTCCACCGTGCTTCACGCTTACGCATGTGCCTTGCCTGATGTGATGTGCTTGTCGGCCCGCGACACCATCTTGCCAGTGGTGCCCATGTTCCATGTCAGCGCCTGGGGCATTCCCTACAGCGCAGCCATGGTCGGTGCCAAACTGGTTTTCCCCGGCGCAGCGCTGGACGGCAAATCGATCTATGAGTTGTTAGAGACCGAAAAAGTCACCTTGGCAGCGGGGGTGCCCACCGTGTGGCAAATGTTGCTCGGTCATTTGGGTGCCAACGGTTTGCGCTTCAATCATTTGAAACGCACGGTGATTGGAGGCTCTGCCTGTCCCCCCGCCATGATTCATGCGTTCAACGACCAATACGGTGTGGAAGTCTTGCATGCTTGGGGCATGACTGAATTGAGCCCACTCGGTACCTTGTGTACCTTGAAAAACAAACACCTCGATCTGCCTGAAGACGAGAAGATGAAAATTCGTTTGAAGCAAGGCCGCGCCATCTTTGGCATCGACTTCAAAATTGTCGACGACCATGGCAAAGAACAAGCCCACGATGGCAAAGCCTATGGCGATTTGCTGGTCAAAGGGCCTTGGGTGATCCAAGAATATTTCAAGCAAGAAGGTCCCTCGCCTTTGGTGGATGGTTGGTTTCCCACTGGCGATGTGGCGACCGTCGACGCTGATGGCTATATGCAAATCACCGACCGCAGCAAAGACGTCATCAAATCAGGCGGCGAATGGATCAGCTCCATCGATGTGGAAAACATTGCCATGGCTCACCCTGATGTGTTGATGGCCGCATGCATTGGCATGCCCCACCCCAAATGGGACGAGCGGCCTATCGTGGTGGTGGTAGCCAAACCCGGCAAAACGCTGGTTCGCGAAGAGGTACTGAAGTTTTATGACGGAAAGATCGCCAAGTGGCAAATCCCTGATGACGCTGTGTTTGTGGAAGCCATACCCATTGGTGCCACAGGGAAAATGTTGAAGACCAAACTGCGTGAAATGCTCAGCGCTTACCAACTTCCTGCCTAGGACATTCCCTAGCCGTGTAAACCCCGATTTGCCAGTACGCTTGGCATAACAGTGATCTAGGAGATTCGAATGGCATTTCGTAATAATTGGCTGGCCTTGGTATTGACCAGTATGTTGTCATTGAGCGCTTATGCGCAAAAGGGCGAAACCGTCAAGATCGCCTGGATTGACCCCTTGTCTGGCTTGATGGCGCCCGTGGGTTCTAACCAGTTAAAAACCTTGCAGTACTTGGCCGAGGAATTCAACAAGAGCAACCCAGCCGGTGTGAAATTTGAAATCATTGGCTTAGACAACAAGCTCAGCCCCGCTGAAAGCTTGAACCAACTCAAGTCCGCCATGGACCAAGGCGCACGCTACATCACACAGGGCAATGGCTCGTCTGTCGCTGGCGCTTTGTTGGACGCGGTAAACAAACACAATGAGCGCAACCCTGGCAAAGAAATCATCTTTCTCAACCACTCCGCGGTAGACCCCGATTTCACCAACAGCAAATGCAGCTATTGGCATTTCCGCTTTGATGCCGACACCTCCATGAAGGTTGAGGCCATGACCACGTTCATCAAGGACATGCCAGAGGTCAAGAAAATCTATCTTCTGAACCAAAACTACTCGCACGGCCAGCAAGTCGTCAAGTACGCCAAGGAAAACCTCAGCCGCAAACGCCCCGACATTGAAATTGTGGGCGAAGACCTGCACCCCTTGGCGCAAGTACGTGACTTCGCTCCATACATCGCCAAAATCAAAGCCTCGGGTGCAGATTCGGTCATCACCGGTAACTGGGGCTCCGATTTGGCTTTGTTGGTCAAGGCCGCCAATGAAGGTGGCTACAACGGCCGCTTTTTCACCTATTACACCGGCGTGACGGGTACGCCAACGGCTTTGGGACAAGGGGCCGCGGGCCGCGTCTACCAAATCAGCTACGCCCACTACAACATGGGTGGACGCATGAGCCAGTACATGGCTGGCTTCAAAGCCAAGTACAACGATGATTTGTACACCGGTTCCATGGTGGCTATTTTTGATTTGCTCACCCAAGCCATGGCCAAAGCCCAGTCCACCGATCCGGTCAAAGTCGCTGCCGCGATGCATGGCTACAAATTCAAAGGCTATAACGGCGATATGGAAATGCGCAAACTCGACCACCAAATGCAACAAACCTTGTTCATGACTGTGTGGCAAAAAGCGGATAAAAAATACCCTTACAGCCCTGAAAACTCAGGCATGACATTGGCACCGGTGAAAACATTCGAGCCTTATATCTCGAGCACACCAACCAGTTGCCAAATGAAGCTTCCGTCTTAACTGCGGCATTGGCCTGCTTGCGCTGTCTCTAGGGCCTTTGGACAGCGCTGGGCCATGATTTGACATGGAATTCTTTCTCATCTCCTCGCTCAATGGATTGAGCTATGGGCTGTTGCTGTTCATGCTCAGCTCAGGCCTGACCCTGATCTTTAGCATGATGGGCGTGCTCAATTTTGCGCACGCCAGTTTCTATATGTTGGGTGCTTATTTCGGTTACACACTGGAGAGCCGCATTGGCTTTTGGCCAGCATTGCTGTTGGCACCCGTGCTCACTGGCGCGGCAGGGGCACTGTTTGAAAGCAAGGTGCTGCGCAAAGTCCACAAGCTAGGCCATGTGTCTGAATTGTTGGTGACTTTTGGCTTGTCCTATATCGTTCTCGAGTTGGTTCAACTGTTGTGGGGTCGGGTGGCTGTGGAGTTCAACCCACCGGCCTTTTTGCAAGGCCCGGTGTTCACGCTCATCAACCACGGTCAACTTGGCTTGTCCTTGGTGGCGGGAGTGGGTGGTGAGGTATGCCAAAACACCGATGCCGCGGTCCGTGTGGTCTGTACGCCGTTTCCTGCCACCCGTGCGTTCATCATGGCCACGGCGGTGGCGATGGTCATCAGTCTGTGGTGGGTGCTGACCCGTACCCGCGCCGGACTCATCATCCAAGCCGCGCTGACCCATCCTGAAACCGTTGAAACCTTGGGACATAACGTGCCACGTGTGTTCATGTTGGTGTTTGCCATGGGTACAGGATTGGCAGGCTTGGCGGGGGTGATTGGGGGCTTTACCTTTATCACAGAGCCTGCCATGGCGGCCACCGTGGGCTCGGTGATTTTTGTGGTGGTGGTGGTCGGTGGCATGGGTTCTCTCAGCGGCGCGTTCTTGGCCTCGCTGGTCATTGGTGTTGTCCAAACCTTTGCGGTGGCGATTGACTATTCGCTCTTGCAGTTGCTCAAAGACACTGGCTTGCCGTTATCAGCCGAGTGGAGAAACAACAGTTTGATCAAACTCACCGTTTCGCAAGTTGCACCTATCTTGCCTTACCTGTTTTTGGTATTGATATTGATTTTTCGCCCACGCGGCTTGTTGGGCAAGCGGGATACATGAGCATGGCTGCGTTCTTGTCTAAATGGGGTATCTGGTTGGGCTTTGCCCTTATTTTGTTGGCTGCGCCATGGTTATTCACCAGCAACTTGTCGCAAACCATGCTGTCGCAAATGGGTATCGCCATCATTGCTTGCTTGTCCTACAACCTGTTGCTGGGGCAGGGCGGCATGCTCAGCTTTGGCCATGCGGTGTATAGCGGCATGGGCAGCTATGTCGCCATCCATGCACTCAATGCCATTGGACAAGGGACGCTGCATTTACCGGTTTCCGTATTGCCCTTGGTGGGTGGCGTGGCTGGCATGGGCTTTGCCATTGTCTTGGGCTATGTGACCACGAAAAAATCAGGCACAACCTTCTCGATGATCACGCTGGGCATGGCCGAGTTGGTGTTTGCCATGTCATTGATGTTCTCTGAGTTCTTTGGCGGTGAGGCGGGCGTTTCGGCCAACCGCGTGGTGGGTGAGGCCTTCATGGGTATCACTTTTGGCCCACAACGTCAGGTGTATTACTTGATTGCTTTTTATACCTTTGTGTCGGTTGCCTTGTTGTATGCCCTGACGCAAACCCCGTTAGGGCGTATCTTGAACGCGGTCCGCGACAACCCCGAGCGCGTAGAGTTTGTCGGCTACAACACCCAACAAGTGCGTTACCGCGCATTCATCATCGCGGGCTTTTTTGCGGGTATTGCAGGTGGATTGGGCGCGATCAATTTTGAAATTGTCACCGCCGAGGTGGTGGGCCCAGCCCGCTCGGGATCCTATTTGTTGTTCACATTTTTAGGTGGCGCAAGCTTTTTCTTTGGCCCGATTTTGGGCGGCGTACTGATGGTGCTGGCCTTTGTGCTGTTGTCTGAAATCACCAAAGCCTGGTTGCTTTACCTGGGCTTGTTGTTTTTGTTCATGGTGGTGTACGCGCCAGGGGGCTTGGCAGGTTTGATCATGATGAACCTCAGGGTCGCCAAGGCCGGTGCCTTGCGGCGGTTGCTGCCTTCTTATGTGGGCTTGGCCGTGGCCATGTCCATGATGTTGGCAGGTGCAGGGGCCTTGGTCGAGATGATTTACCACTTGCAGCTGAACGCCGCCAACGGCCCTGATCTGCCTTTTGCTGGATGGGTTCTCAATA
>CANCVB010000020.1 GCA_947381415.1 Burkholderiales bacterium | reverse complement strand
TTGGGACTGGCGCATCCTCACACATCAGCGTCAAATGGTTCCTATGTCATTTCTATCGATTATTCGCAGACAAAAACGATTGGCTTTAGCAATTTAGGATTTGTCACTGCCTCTGGAAGTGACATGAACAAAGAGTATTTTTCTGTTATGTCCTACGTCATGATTACGGGTGGGAGTTACTCTGTACTGACGCCAATGATATTGGATGTCATTGCTTTACAAACAGCTTATGGTGAAGGCCTTGGCACATCCTCTGCTGAAGACACTGAAATAACACCAGGGAGTGCGTATTACAGAACATATTTTGACAAGGGCGGCAACGACAGTGTTATTTTGACGAACTATGAGTCTGGTGCCTATTTGCATTTAGGCACCTCGATAAAAGGTGCGTCACACTTGGTAGGTGTTTCTATGGGTGCCAGCGATGCCAATACTACCTTTGCCGGTGGCGATCCTTCCAGTTTGCGATGGTTTTATGGAGAATTTGAGAACGCAATTGGTTCTGCATCCGATGATTTAATCATTGGAAATATTTATGCAAACACCATTGAAGGCGGGTCAGGAAACGATGAGATCAGCGGCGCAGAAGGCAATGATCTGATAAAGGGCGGTGATGGAAACGACAGCTTAAATGGCGGTTCTGGCTTGGACACACTTATCGGTGGTGGCGGTATAGACAAACTCGTTGGTGGTATTGGTAATGATATCTATACGGTTGACTCTACAACCGATACCATCATTGAATTGAGAAATGGTGGGATTGATACTGTTCAAAGCTCGGTAAATTTCTCTTTGGCCAATATTGCGTATGTGGAGAACCTATCCTACACAGGCAAAGCCGCATGGTCTGGCAAAGGTAATAACTTAGACAACACTATCGTTGGCGGGGCAGGGGCTGACACGCTCAGCGGTGGCTTGGGAAATGACACCCTGACAGGTGGTTTGGGCAAGGATGTGTTTCGTTTTAATACCGCAACTGCCAACAACATAGACACGATATTAGACTTTGTATCAAACACAGACACAATTCAGTTGAGCAAGACGGTATTTTCCAATTTAGGCGCTACTGGTAGCCTGACCGCCAATTTATTTTCGTCAGCCGCATCTGCACAAGATGCTGATGACCTCATTGTTTACAACAGCGCCACAGGTGCGCTGTATTACGACGCGGATGGGAATGGATCCGGTACGGCGGTTCAGATCGCCATCCTCGGTATTTCCTCTCACCCCACCATCGCGTATTTGGACTTTGCTGTGATTGCTTAGGCACTCTCGCCTTGTATCTGATTGGGACAGGACAAGAACCATGGGGGTAGGAGGTACAAGTCCTAGGACTATTTAGCTGGCGGAAGCGGTGAGATTCGAACTCACGAACGGTTTCCCGTTGCCGGTTTTCAAGACCGGTGCAATCGACCACTCTGCCACGCTTCCTATACCGTGTGTGTCTTAGCGGGAGGTATTCTAACCGCCAAGCCTAGGTGGGCAAAAACAAAGCCTGTACATCGCTCAACATATCAAAGCCCCGCTCGGTTGGCCATACTTTGTGCAGATCACGCGCCAACAGTCCCAACGCCTGCGCTTTGTCCAAAGCTGTCGCAATTGAACTGACAGGTAAACCTGTTCTGTCAGCAAACCAATGCAGCTCAAAGCCTTCTTTCAAGCGCAAGGCATTGAGCATGAATTCAAAGGGCAAGTGTTCGCGGAAAACCTCTTCAAAGGAAGCGGTTGCGCCCTCACCCAAGGCTTTTTCCATATACAGTTTGGGGTCGCGATGCTTCACCATGCGCACCACCCGGTGTGCGAAGCTGAGCTTGCTGTGCGCGCCAGCACCCACGCCCAGGTAGTCACCAAATTGCCAGTAGTTTGTGTTGTGCCAACAGCGATGGCCGGGCTTGGCATAAGCAGAGACTTCATACCGTTGCATGCCCATGGCTTGTGTTTGTTCGGTGATGCGGTCCAACATGTCGTACGCCGTGTCTTCAACAGGCAAGTCTGACGGTGGGTGTTTGGCAAACAAGGTATTGGGTTCTACCGTCAAGTGATAGATAGACACATGCGGCGGTTGCAAGGACAAGCTTGTGTTTAAGTCTTCATCAAGTTGCGTCATGCTTTGGGATGGCAAGGCATACATCAAGTCAATGTTGAAAGTATCAAAAGCTTTAGCCGCCTCTTGCACCGCTGCAAAGGCCTGCGCCCCGTTATGCACACGTCCCAAGGCTTGCAAATGCTTGTCGTTAAAGCTTTGCACACCAATAGACAAACGATTGACACCCGCATGTCTAAACGCATGAAAGCGGTCTGTTTCAAACGTACCGGGATTGGCTTCTAAGGTGATTTCACAATCAGCTACCAAGTTCAAACGTGCGCGTATATCGCTGATTAAACGGGCAATGCCTTGGGCTGAAAACAAACTCGGGGTTCCACCGCCAATGAACACACTGTGCACCTGCCTGCCCCACACCATGGGCAAACTGGCTTCAACATCTGCACACACCGCATCAAGGTAGGCCGACTCAGGCAAGTCGGTTTGGCGCATTTCATGTGAGTTGAAATCACAGTAAGGGCATTTTTTCAAACACCAAGGCAAATGGACATACACCGACAAGGGCGGCAGTGACGGCAACGACAACGTGCCAGCACGCATCAAGTGCTGAATATCCACATTCATACAAACCAGCGTTCGCGCATTAGCGCCAACATGGCCCGCGCAGCTTGCCCACGGTGACTTAAGGCGTTTTTTTCTTCTTCTGGCATTTGCGCAAATGTTTTGCCCAACGCAGGGATCCACATCACAGGGTCAAAACCAAACCCCTTGTCCCCCAATGGTTCGGTAGTGATTTCCCCCACTGCGCGGCCCGTAGCGATCAAGGGTTCTGGGTCTTGCGGGTTGCGTACTGCCACCAAGGTGCTGACCAAGGCAGCGCGGCGTTGTGTCACTCCCACCATTTGCGCCAGCAAGGCTTTTCGGTTGTTGTCATCACTTTTGGGATAGCCAAACTGTGTGCAATAAAAAGCTGTTTGGACCCCTGGCAAACCGCCAAAGGCATCGACACACAATCCTGCATCATCAGCAATGGCTGGCAAACCTGCATACTGACTGGCGTGACGAGCCTTGGCCAAGGCGTTTTCAACAAAGGTGTGAAAAGGTTCGTCAGCTTCAGGAATATTCAAAGCCGATTGCGCGACCAGCTCAACGCCTAAAGGTGCAAACAATGCTTGAAGCTCGGCGAGTTTGCCTGCATTGTTGGAAGCCAACACCCAACGGGTGTGCGACACAGTCATGCGCTGAGCGCTGCTTTTTGCAAAGCAATCAATTCACGAATACCTTTGTCTGCCAAAGAGAGCAATCCGTCCATTTCAGTGCGCGTGAAAGCCGCACCTTCAGCGGTACCCTGCACTTCCACAAAGCCGCCATCACTGGTCATCACCACATTCATGTCGGTGTCGCACACCGAGTCTTCGGTGTACTCCAAGTCCAACAACTGAACCCCATGCAACATACCAACCGATATGGCCGCCACATGGTGGGTGATGGGCGACGCTGTGATGAGGGCTTTGGCAATCAAACCGTTGATGGCGTCTTGTGCAGCGACAAAGGCACCTGTGATGGCGGCAGTACGCGTACCGCCATCGGCTTGCAACACATCGCAATCGAGTTGAATCGTGCGCTCTCCGAGCTTTTTCAGGTCAAACACCGCACGCATAGAGCGACCGATGAGGCGTTGAATTTCTTGGGTGCGTCCGCTCTGCTTGCCTTTAGCGGCCTCTCTGTCACTGCGGGTGTGGGTGGCGCGCGGCAGCATGCCGTACTCGGCGGTGACCCAACCCTCACCACTGCCGCGTTTATGGGGCGGTACTTTTTCTTCCACGGAAGCAGTGCATAACACCTGGGTGTTGCCAAAGGCGATTAAGACAGATCCCTCTGCGTGCATGGTGTAGTGACGGGTGATGTGCACAGGACGCAATGCGTCGTTGGCGCGGTGAATTCGTGAGGGAATTGAAGACATAAACAGTATGAACACTTTGTGTTTAGATGGTGGCTATTGTCCTTCAAGCGCGTAAGCCTTGGCAGAGATAATGCCTTTTTCACACAAAGCCACCTATGTCCCTGCAAAGCATGACCGGATACGCCAGCGCACAAACCACGCTGGACATTGCCAATCACCCCCAAGGGGCGCGATTGGGCTTGGAAATACGCAGCGTGAACAGTCGCTTTTTGGACATCAGCTTTCGCTTGCCCGATGAGATGCGACAACACGAGCCAGCGCTTCGTGAGTTATTGGGCCAGAACATCAAACGCGGCAAAGTTGAACTGCGTGCGCATTTGGAGGCTTCTCACAACACAGCGGTCGCCATGCCCGACAAAGCGCTGCTGCAAAACTTGGTTGAAGTCCAGCAACTGGTTCGCAACACTTTGCATGATGCGCCCTTGTTGTCTGTGGCTGAAGTGATTCGACTCAGCCACGGAGCCATGACACCTCATGAAGACTGGACAGCGCAAGTCTTGGCCCTGGGCCAACAAGTGGTGTCAAAACTCTGCGAAGCCAGACAACGCGAGGGCCAACGCTTGGCCAAGGATTTGCTGGAGCGCGCGCATCAATTGCAAGACTTGGCTGACTTGGCCCTGCCCTTGGTACCCAAAACCGTTGAAGCGCAACGTCAACGGTTTTTAGAGCGGTGGCGTGAGGCCATGGATTTGGTGGATACCCAAGGTCTGCCTGACGTCGTTCACGAACGGGCCTTGGCTGAAGCCGCCAGCTTTGCGGTTCGCGCGGATGTGGCCGAGGAAGTTACTCGCTTAAAAACCCATTTGGATGAAATTTCCCGTTTGCTTCAACTGGCCCAACACAAAGAAGGTATTGGAAAACGCTTGGATTTTCTGATTCAAGAATTGCACCGCGAAGCCAATACACTTGGCTCCAAAGCCAGCGCCATCGAGATGACGCGCATCTCGTTAGACATGAAGGTGCTGATTGAGCAAATGCGCGAACAAGTTCAGAACCTTGAATGATGACGACCTACCCTGGCAATCTTTATGTGGTGGCTGCGCCCAGTGGCGCAGGCAAATCGAGTTTGGTCAAAGCCCTGATGGAGCTTGACGCTGGTGTGCAGCCCTCGGTATCGCATACGACCCGTGCGCCACGCGGCCAAGAGTTTCATGGCCGAGAGTATTTCTTTATTGATGACGCGCAATTCGATGCCATGGTGGCCCAGCAAGCTTTTTTAGAGTGGGCGCATGTACACGGCAACCGTTATGGCACCAGCAAAGCCACGATTGAAGAACGTATCGCGCAAGGCATGGATGTCATTTTGGAAATTGACTTCCAGGGCGCCATTCAAATCAAGCGCTTGTTTGCCAATGCGGTGTTGATCTTCATACTGCCGCCCAGCTGGGACGAGTTGCGTGCTCGCTTGCAAAGGCGCGGTGAGGACACCGCCGAAGTCATTGAAGTTCGCTTGGCCAATGCAGCCACCGAGATGGCGCAAGCGCATGAGTTTGACTTCGTTATAATCAATCAACTTTTTGATAAAGCCTTATTTGATCTCAAAGCTATCGTCCATGCGCAGCGCCTCAAATACGCGTCGCAACGCAGAATCAGAAGCGATATTTTCCAAGCCTTGAAAATCAACTGAACACCGGAGCAACACCATGGCACGCATCACTGTCGAAGACTGTCTCGAACAAATCCCCAACCGCTTCCAATTGGTCTTGGCTGCAACCTACCGCGCCCGCATGCTGGCACAAGGTCATACACCGAAGATTGACAGCAAAAACAAGCCAGGCGTGACTGCCTTGCGTGAAATTGCAGCTGGCAAAATTGGCTTGGAAATGCTTAAAAAAGTACCTGGCTGAGGTTTTTTCGAGGCCAAAATCTCCCAAATTACCCAAAGCACTGCCTAGGCAGTGCTTTTTTTTGGCCTCTGCGCCAAGCCACCCCAGAAACGCTACAGTTAAGCCCTATGGCGACTGCTGAAAAAATCCTCTCTGCCCCCACGCCAGCCAGCAATGCAGCGGCGGCCAGCTTTGCCTTGCTTGAGGCCAAACTAGACTACTTAGGCGCCGAGGGCATTGAACACGTCAAGCGTGCTTATCGTTTTGCAGATGAAGCCCATCTTGGCGTGACACGGCGCAGTGGCGAGCCTTACATCACCCATCCGATTGCGGTGGCCTTGCAATGCACAGAGTGGAAGCTTGACAGCCAAGCCTTGATGGCCGCATTGCTGCACGATGTGATGGAAGATTGTGGTGTTACCAAAACCGACTTGGTCGAAAAGTTTGGTGCGCATGTGGCCGAATTGGTCGATGGCCTTACCAAGCTTGACAAACTCAGCTTTGAAACCAAAGAAGAGGGACAGGTTGAATCGTTTCGCAAAATGCTGCTGGCCATGGCACGCGATGTTCGTGTCATTTTGGTCAAACTGGCAGACCGCACCCACAACATGCGCACCATGGAAGCCATGCCGCGCACGCGCTGGAAAGCCATCAGCAGCGAGACCTTGGAAATTTATGCACCTATTGCACACCGACTGGGTCTGAACCAAACCTACCGCGAACTACAAGATTTGGCGTTTCGCTACCTTCGGCCTTGGCGTTACCAAGTGCTGGAAAAGGCGGTCATGAAAGCTCGCAGTCGTCGCCGCGATTTGTTGCAAAAATTACAGCGCGATGTAGAGGGCGCTTTCAAAAACGCCAAGCTCAGTATCCATATTTTTGGTCGAGAGAAAACGCTGCATTCCATATACCAAAAAATGCACCAAAAGCATTTGAGCTTTGCGCAGGTAACGGATATTTATGGGATGCGAATTTTGGTACCCAACCTTATCGATTGCTACACAGGCCTTGGCATCTTGCACCAACTCTATAAGCCCGTACCTGGCAAATTCAAAGATCACATTGCCATCGCCAAGGTCAATGGCTACCAATCTTTACACACCACATTGGTGGGGCCTGCGGGTATCAATGTGGAGTTCCAATTGCGCACCGATGCCATGCATGTGGTGGCTGAATCTGGTGTTGCTGCACATTGGATGTACAAAGACAGCGACCCATTGCATGAACGTGCCGAGCGCCTCGGCACACAGTGGCTTCAATCTTTGCTCGATATTCAAGATGAAACCCGCGATGCGGCAGAATTTTGGGACCATGTCAAAGTGGATTTGTTTCCTGATGCCGTGTACGTTTTCACACCTAAAAGCCACATCATGGCATTGCCCCGCGGCGCTACCGTGGTTGACTTTGCTTATGCGGTTCACACCAATGTGGGTGAACGCACCTTGGGTGCAAACGTCAATGGGCAACCGGTGTCTTTGCGAAGTGAGCTTAGCAATGGCGATGTTGTCGAAATCATCACTTCGCCTGAAACCACGCCTAACCCCGCTTGGTTAGGCTTTGTCAAAACAGGTCGGGCGCGGTCCAAAATTCGTCACTACCTCAAAACACGCGCGCAGTCCGAGTCGCAAGAGTTGGGTGAAAAATTGTTATTGCAAGCTTTGCGTGCCGAGGGCTTTGCACAATTACCCGCATTGGATCAGGCGCACAAAAGCTTGTGGGACAAATTGCTGCGCTTTACTGGCAGCAAAAATCTACCTGAACTGTTGACCGATATGGGCCTGGGTAAGCGCGTTTCAACGATTGTTGCCAAGCGCTTGGTGAAATTGCTGGCCGATTTGGGAGAACGCCCTGACCCTTTGCTGCTCAGCCTAGAGCGCTTTACAGCGCATGAAACCTTGTCCCAAGGCAGTGTAGTGGTTGATGGCAGTGATAACGCATCGGTGCAATACGCCCAGTGTTGTCACCCCTTGCCGGGTGATGCGATTTTGGGTTACTTGGGGCATGGTGAAGGCTTGGTCATTCACCTGGACAGTTGTCAGGTGGCCCAACGCCTCAAAACCAAAGACAGCGAACGGTTTATTGCCGTGGAATGGTCAGATGAACCGATACGCAGCTTTGAAGCCAGCATCGTGGTCACCGTGCTCAATGGCAAAGGTGTGCTGGCCAGTGTGGCGTCGGCCATCACCTCGGCTGAAGCCGACATCAAATTGGTCAGCATGGTTGATGAGGTCAGTGGTAAAGCGGCCACCGATTTACGCTTTCTCATCGCTGTACAAGATGCCGCCCATTTGCAAGCGGTCCTGGGTAGTTTGCAGCGATTGCCATCGGTTAGCAAAGCCAGCCGTGCGCTGTCGCAACGTGCGCAGGCTTGATACACGGGTTATTGAGCTTTTACGGAGGTGACGGATAGGTCACTTTCAGCACCTCAATTTCTAGCAAGCCTTTGGGTGTTTGAAGTTTGACCACATCACCTACATGTGATTTCAGCAAAGCTTGCGCAATGGGCGAAACCCAGCTCACCTGGGCGTTCAAACTGTCGGCTTCATCAATACCCAAAATGGTGATGGTGTTTGCCACCCCATGTGGGTCTTCATAGCTCACTGTTGCACCAAAAAAAACCTGATCGCCACCGTGGTGAACGCTTGGATCAGAAATCACCGCCAACTCAAGACGCTTGGTCAAAAAGCGAATGCGTCGGTCGATTTCACGCAAACGCTTTTTTCCATAAATGTAGTCACCGTTTTCGGATCGGTCGCCATTGCTTGCAGCCCAATGAACGATGTCTACGACCTTGGGGCGTTCGTTGTCAATCAGGTTCAGCAACTCTTCCCGCATGCGGGCATAGCCCATGGGGGTGATGTAGTTTTTGCTACCGCTGGGCAAAGACGCCGTGGTGTCTTCGTCATCCTCGTCTGCATCAGACTCGCGGGTAAAGGCTTTGCTCATAAAAATAAATGGTGCGGCTGGCAGGAAGGTTTTCCACCAATCGCGCCAAAGTCGTTGATTCAGATCGTTTTTTCGTCCTGAACGCCTGTCGATCTCAGGTTAAAAACGTGGTTTTCCTGTATGGGTCACCCGCTGAATCTTGATCCTATCATGGCTTGTGGCGGCTGGTCGGCGTGGTGCCTGCGATGGCGGTCTGGGCTTGTGCTGCCCGCCCCCATGAGGATGACGGGCTAAACCCAAAAGGGCGGGGGATGCCCCCATGCGCGGCCAGCCGCTGGCGCTCGGCCTCCATCATCTGCGCCCGTATCTCCTGCGCCTTGCGTTCGCTCTCGCGGACTAGGTCGGCGATCCATTTCGCCACGGCTTGGCTGAGTTCTTCCAAGATTTGTTTGATGGTCTTGGGGCTACCGTCCTTGTACGGCTTGCTGACGTGAAGGCGCATCGCCTTGCGGATGCTAACCTTCTGCCGTGCGGTCGCTTTTTCAAGCCGCGGTTTAAAGTGGTCGTAAGCAAAGCGGGTTTTTTCTTTTGCCAGCTTTTTGTCCAGCCCGTCAATGGCGGCTTCACCCCCGCGGATGATGCCCACCTTTGTTTCACGGTCGGCGCGTTGGGTTTCGTAAGCACGTCAAGATTGCGCTGGGCGGGGCAGTGATCGCGCTGATTGAAACCATCCCCGCCACGGTGCGCCATGCGATTTTGACGGGGGCAGATCACGGGGTTCAAAAACAAGGCTTGGGGCGTGAAAAATTTGAAACCTTGAAAGCGCGTTTCAAAAAAACTGAGGCGCAAAATTCAAGATGATATTTAAATCCGAATGCAGTGTCTATTTAACCAATAATCTATTCGGATGATTTATGCAAACTAATCAAGCTAACGGCACCTAAAGTAACTCCTGCTCCAAGAATTTGATAGGGAGATAGTAACTCCCCCAAGAATAAATATGATCCTGCCAAACCTACCAACGGTACCAAATTAAGAAAACTTCCTGCGGCGCTGCCTCCAACTCTTTGAATGGCTAACATGTACAAGGAGAAAGCAAGGGCGTATTGAATTACGCCAGATAATGCGGCAAACCACATAGAGTGACTAATATGGGACAAAAAAGAAATAGTATTAGTTTCTGACGATTGGAAAGAAAATCCCAAAATTACGGAAAACAAGGCAACCGTTTGCTGCCATGTGACTACGTAAATAGCATCATATTCAGATGCAAATTGGTTTGAGAGTACAACATAGTTTGCGGCAAAAAACGTTCCCGCAGCAACCAAACCAATCCCCTTAAGTTGATTAGGCATATTGCTCCCATTGCTTAATCCAAAGGCAATATATAAGCCTATCATTGCAATAAAAGATAGCAACCAAAAGCGGATAGTAGGCCTTTCCTTGAAAAAAAGAACTGAAAGGAAAACGATCATCATAGATTCGGTTGCTTGAACCAACGTTGCTATTGAAGCATCAATAGCATCTAATCCAATGAGGCCTAAAAAATATGCTGTAGCAGGTTCAAGTAGTCCTAGCCATGCAAACTTAGTAATGATTTTGAATGGTAAGGATTTGGGTCGCCTAAATAAATGAACACTCCACAAAAATCCAACACTTGCAATTAATTGGACCATTAAAAGCGACGTTGGATGGAAATCACCGAGTAGTGCCTTAGACATAACGGTAGCACTACCCCAACATAGAACTGATAATAAGGCGAAAGCAACTCCTGAGATTGGCACAGCAACCTCCTTCAATACTCAAAAAGAGGGGAGTTAAAAGCTATTCGAGGCGGCCACGGATTGTGGTATAGAGCCTCTGGTAATATAGGGTGAGGGTGAAATAGAGCATAATTCAAATGCGTTGCTGGCACTTTTTTGTCAGTGTTATAGTCAATCATTAACCAAGGCCATATTTCCGCAGTACTTCTATCGGGATCAATTCTAGAATCTTGAGTAACCGCAGAGGGTAATAACACATCCGTATGATAGAAAGCCGAATATAGTCGCCCAGAATAGTTTTCTGGAATATGTGCGGGTCTGTGAGTAATAGGGCACCTTTTGGCAAGTGCTTTAGCCTTTGTTTCAAGATTATGCCAACTCGTACTCTTAGTAGCTTTATCTCCAATTCCTCCATTCCCCACCGAGTGCATCGCTGTATCATAAATAAACTGAACGGCATCTTTCAACGTAGAGAAGACATTATGCAATACAAGGGAGTTTGCCAAATGTCCTGGTGAATTAACAGAAATAAATAAACCACTAGGGACACGACGATCGTGATTTAATGTTCTGTGGGCTGATGGATAAAATACATTAACACCTGCTTTCATTACGCCATATGTCTCGTTGATTTTTAGTGGTATAGATTCTGTGTAAACAGTGTCGCAATCTAATGGAGCATGTTTGATCAGGTACAGTTCCGCAAAACGCCTGCAAATTTCAAGCAATTCATTTCTTGGCTTTGCGAAAGCAAGTTTTTTATCACTTAGCATTATCAAAAAACCACTACTTAACCTGTGCAGTGCTTTATCCTTCCATGCTCTGCGCGCTTCTTGAATTTTTGTTATTAAATGGTAATCCCCCATTTGAATATCCCTAGTTGATAACCATAAAATATCATATGCAACTCCTTTTGATCGCTTGGCGCCAAGCCTGCCGAAAAGACAGGGGGAGAATTTTCCAACCCATTTCAAGAAAATTTCTGATGCATCTTCATCGGCAGCGTTATTAAATATGGCGCGATGTGCCGCATCTATATCATCCCCGAATCTGGTGTCAAACGGGAAAATATTCCCAGTATCTTCTAACTCTTGGATTAACGTGGCCAGTGATTTTGACATTTGATTCTCCACTCATAAATAGAATGAATTCATTAGCGTGCTTACTCAAGACGGCAAGCATACTTTAGCATCGAATGATGCCTCGTCCATATAGGCAAGCGAAGCCTGAGCGGTGGGCAGTGGGTCAGAAGGCCAAATCCGCTTCCTCTGCCATGGTGGCGGGTGCTGGGTTTGTTGTCGGAGTTGGTGCTGCCACAGTCTTGGCGGGTGTGTCCTTTGGTTTGCGTGGCATGGCGAGCATCAAGGCGTTGATCTTGTCCATGTCTTTCTGCTTGTTGCCTTCTGCCGTAGGTTCGTAGAACTTGCGGAATGGCCGCTTGGTCTTGATGCCCTTGTCTTCCAGCACGTCGTGGCACATTTGCGCTTGAACTATTGCACTGCAATATCGCTGCAAACCCTCACCAAATAACGGATTTTTAGGAAGATCGCGAGCGCCTAGCGCGAGCCTTCCTTATGTCTCTTTGATCTTTCTTTGCAACTTTCTTTAAATCGACATCGACAAGTTGGAGTGCCAGGCTTGTGATTTGGTTTCAGTCTTTACCCGTCGCTTTTCTTTGGCCTCTTGGTGTCGCTTCTGGCTGTCCTGCTCCACCTTCCACCATTGGTAGAACATCCTGAACGTGGGGTCTTTGGCTTTCACGCCGTCAAAGGTCATGGGGTAGGCCAGTTTGCCCAACGTGTCGGCCAGTGCCTGTAATCCCACGTCGTGGGTGTAGGTGCCAAAGTGAACGGTTTGGCCTGCCTCGCCTCGATGGCCTGTCAATTGCATGACGTGGGCAATGTTCGCGCCCGTGGCGTGTAGGCGGGTGATCACGCTGTGCCTGAAACTGTGAAACACCTTGCGGTCATCCTTGATGCCGCGTTTGTCCAGCAGTTTGGAGAACTGAAGCCCTGCGTTCTTTCCCCTGCCGTTTGCGCCGTCCACCAAGTGCGGGAACAAAAATTTGTAGCCCATGCCCTTGACGTGCTGGGCGTAGTCCATGAAGCCCAAAGCCAGTAGCGTTGGGTGAACGGGGATCAATCGCCTTGCGTCTGCCGTCTTGCCGCCTTCGATTTGAAAGCAGGCCACGCCGTCCACTGTCTTGACGTTGGCGGCGGTGAGGCTGGCGATTTCTTCGCGCCTTGCGCCGCTGAACAAGGCCACGATGGGCAGCCAATAGTGGTCGGGCTTCTTCATCAAGGCGGGGTAGTCGCTGCCGGTGTAGTGGCCGTGGCGGATCGCCCAGTTGAACAGGTCGTTGACCTGCCCCAAACGCTTGTTGATTCGGTTAGCTTGGATGCCGCGCTTGAGGTCGGCGGTTTTCCATTGCAGCAGTTCGGGCTTGGTGTACAGGTTCAGGTCAAGGTCGCCAAAAACGTCGGTGAAGTCTTTGTAGGTTCTGCCCTTCTCCACAATCGTCTGCGGGGCGTTGGTGTGCTGCTTCTCGGCCAGATGTGCCTTGACGGCCTCAGAAAAGGGCATAGAACGGGCTACAAGGCTTTTTTGTGGTTCGTGGCTGGGCTAGTATTCCCTGCCCACGTTCATGGCCTGTTGTAGAGACGGGAGCACGCCGTAAATCGATTTGTAGGATTCGATGGCCTGCATCATGCACGCGAAGTCCTCGGGGACGTCCGACTTCATTACACCCCGCGACAAGTCCAGTTCAAACTTGGCAGCGAAGTCTTCAAAGTTGGGCAGGTGGTCGGGCTTCTTGCTGGTCATGCGGCGTTGGCTTCTCTTTCGTTCATAGGCTTCGTTGAACTGTAAGGCCAAAACCCGCGCCACTTCGGGCGACTTGGTGCGCAGACTGTGCGATGCCTCGCGGCGCTTGCCCGCCTCATCTGTCCAGACAACGCGCAAACAATACACGCCCAAACGGTTCACCTTCAGGCGGGGGACTCGGATCATGTGGGACACCAAAGTGGGACACCGACAAGACCCAGAAATGAAAAAGGATCGTTGACGAATCAACGATCCTTTCCATGTTGGTGCGGCTGGCAGGATTCGAACCCACGACCCCTTGGTTCGTAGCCAAGTACTCTATCCAACTGAGCTACAGCCGCAATGGGCGCAGATGATAACACGCTCGAGGAATTGTCTCCCTTGAATACAACCCCCCTGTCATCACTGACAGAGGATTTGTTTTTTTGGTGGGCCCACCTGGACTCGAACCAGGGACCAAAGGATTATGCTTACTACTACAGCTTTCGCTGCCTGTTTCCAGTTTGTAGTCTGGACTGTCTCTTGTCTTTACGACCTACCCGTACAGTCTCTACACCTTCCCAATATTGCTATTGGACTTGGCTCGGGATCACCACGCTGCGAGCAGCACAGGCTTCCCCGACTTTGAGTAGTTCTACATGCCAGCAGAGTTAACTTACCTGCATGCAACCCAAAAGCAAATGACCATGACATTTTGGATGCTTTAGGTCATTTGCGCTTTAAGTCCTCTGCTCTAACCAACTGAGCTATAGGCCCTCTGTCCCGATTGTACTTTGCCTCTTTTCATTCGGTTTTCATCGCTATTTCATTTGAAATAGTTACTGCATTCCACGCGCGAGTCTCTCTGTGATGGGTCTTGTTAAGTAACTTAACAATGTCCTTGGGCCAGTCTTCACCATGATGGTTGCCGGCACACCAGCACGCAATCCCATTTCCGTGAGTTGCAAATCATCCTTTTTAAGGCTAACGCGACACTCTAAATATGCCTGATTGGTTCTTGAATCCATGAGTCGGTCAGCAGAAACGTATTCCAAATTTCCTTGGAATTTAGAAGAAGAACTGCCAGGGATTGTGGGAAAAAGTACATCAACCACCATTCCTGAAGTGACTCGAGTCGCGTAATCAACGGGTAACCTTGCGTCAATCACCAATCGATCACTTTCGGGGGCGATTTCCATTATTTGCGATCCCACAGTGATGTTCACTCCGGGTCTGTGAAGGCTGGTGTTCATCACGCGGCCGGTGGCAGGTGCGCGAATTTTTTGCAATGACATTTCGTGCCGAATAGCTACAATTTTTTCGCGCAACTCACGCAAACGAGACTCATTTTGTTCAATTCGGGATTGCATCTCTTGCGTCTCACTCTGGGTCAAAGCAAGTTGAGATTTGATATTTGCAAGCATGTTTGAACTGGCAAAACCACTCTCCATTAATTTTTCCATGGAGTTGTATTGAAGTTTGACAGCTTCAATTTGCTCTTTACGGGCCTGAAAAGCACGAAGCAAAGAGGCATTTGAAACCTCAATTCCTCTGATGGACTCTAAAGTGGTTCTTTCATTTGATTCAATAGACTTTGGATCAAACTCAAACAAGACATCTCCTTCTATGACCTTGTCCCCCAACCGCTTTTCCACGCGGGTTACCAAACCAGACAATGGAGAAATAACCGCAATTTTTTCAGTTTCTGCAATTAAAAAACCGGATCCAGGAACACCTTGTTCTAGCGGAAAAGATCCAGCCCAAATCAAAAAACCGATAAACCCAATAGCAATGACCAGCCAACCTTGTATCAGTGCACTTTTAAACAGGGATTGAATAATGTTCATCCAGTCTTACCCCCTTGCTGGGAGGCTAACTTAGCCAAAACCTCATCTCGGCTTCCGTGCAGTTTTATTTGACCATCCATGACAACAGCAACTGAATCAGCTAACTGAACCATGGAAGATTGATGCGTAGTAAACACTACTGTTGCGCCAGCGGACTTCAAGGATCGAATGGCGTGAAGTACTTGGGCGATAGAGTTATCGTCAAGCCCACTCCCAGGTTCGTCTAATAAGATTACTGAAGGGTCCGCGTATATTGCGCGCGCCAACCCAATTTTGCGCTTTTGACCCTCAGAAAGACCCAGTCCTGCGTCGCCCAATATTGATTCATATGCTTCCGGCAAGGACAAGATCATAGGGTGTGCACCTGACAGCTCAGCAGCTTTTAAAACAGATTTACTGTCAATTTGACCAAAACGAGCTATGTTTTCAGAAATTTTCCCTGCCAGTAATTCTGTCGATTGGCCCAAATAGCCCATGAATTTCCCCAAATCATCCCACGATCTGAATGCTAAATCTGAGCCATCTAGCAAAGCTTGTCCTTGCTGTGGCTTTAAAAGACCGGCTAAAACTTTCAGGAGAGAAGTTTTACCTGCCCCGCTTGGTCCAACAATCGCTAAAGTTTCACCAGCTCGAACTGATAAATTAATATTATTAAGAGTGACTCTTCCATTTTCTCGCAATCGCAGCGTAAGGTTAATCAGTTGCAAATTGCCCTTCGGTCTCCCTAATTCGACGCTACTGTCATCTTTAATTGAATTTCCCAGAAGATCGTCAAGGTTTGAATATGCTTTTTGAAACTCTGCAAATTGTTTCCAAGAAGTAATTAATCCATCAATCGGCGATAGTGCTTTGCCGAGCAAAATGGAGCCTGCAATGATCATTCCCGCTGACATTTCACCTGTGATAGCTAAATAGGCGCCAATCCCCAGTGCCGCAGATTGAATAATGGTTCGAAAAAATTTACTTAGTGCAGAAAAATTAACGCCACGAGCACTGGCAACAAGCAGGTTATCTAAATATTGCATTCGAGCCTGCTTCATCAATCCATTCATCACGCGACCCATCCCCATGACCTGAATCGAGTCTGAAGCAGAAAGTACATTATTGATTAATCGTCGTTCAGCAGAGATAGATTGCTGTGAAACAGCAAGTCGCTTACTCGTCATGACATTACTTAAAATAGCCAATAAAAATAAAAGAATTGCACTCGCAAAAGAAAACCAGCCTAGCAAATGGTGAAGTAAATAAATCACAGTCAAGTAAATAAAAAACCATGGTGCATCAAGCAAGGTCAAAATAGGTTGGCCTGTGATAAATTGCTTCACAGCCATTAATTCTTGAATAGCACCAAGCTCCTTTTGTCTATTTGCAGAAGTTGGAGAAAGTATATGTTTGTGAATGAGTGGGGTAACCATGTAATCTAAACGCTCTGCTATTTCCACCAGCATCTGACCACGTGATCTTTCAAGTAATGCATAAACCGCATACAGATAAATCGTGACTATTGACAGTCCGATCAAGGTGTTGTCATCGTGACTACTTAAAACCCGATCGTAAACTTGGAGCATATATATCGAGGGCGTTAACATTAGTAGATTAATGACCATCGAAAAAATTAAAAGAGATGTATATTCTTTTTTAAATGACCAAAGTATTTTTCCTAGCCTTTTATTGTCAGATTTCATTAAATTTGTATATTGTTTTTTACTAATTTTTCAACGAGAAAGAGGAATGCTGGAAGCATTCCTCTTTCTCAACTCAACGAAAATGTAGTTTGTAAATATGTTTAAGCGTCAATAATAAAATCTTTCACTGTGTAGGTGCTTAAATTATTGACACCGACCAGTTTAATTTGGAAATCTGCAGTTGTGTCGCCATTGACATCACCTGAAATAATAATATCCTGATTACTGACTTTGTACCACAGTGAGTATTTAGTGGCCGTTGATCCCAAACTGGATGTGGAAGCAATAGCAAAAGCTTGGTTTCCTGTCGTCGATGTGTTTGCATCGATAAGGCTTAAATCAATTTTGTCAGATTCTGTGAATGAGAAGTCAGACAATGTATCGAGTTTCTTGCCAGCATCGTCAAATTTAAAAATATCAGCACCTGAACCGCCTGTAAGGGTGTCTGCACCCATTCCACCGATCAATGTATCAGCACCACCGCCACCAGAAATCACGTCATCGCCAAAACCGCCATTCAGCACGTTTGAAGCACTGTTTCCTGTCAGAATATCGTCAAAATTGGAGCCAAGAATATTTTCAAAGTTAGTGATAGTGTCGTTGGTCGTAATATTGTAGTTACTGTCGTTAGAGCTTGCAGTCCCAGTAACAAGGGAGGCGTTAATTCCTTTGTTATTTGAATCATAAGAGATCGTATCAACGCCTGAACCGCCATTGACAGTATTGTTTCCAGTACCGGCATCAACAATGTCATTACCTACACCAGTTGTTACCGTATCCGAACCTGATCCAGAGCTTACATTTGCGCCTTGTGAAGTGGTTGACAATATTGTGAGGTTGTCGTTACCCGAACCGGTTAATATGCCTTCGATTGAAGTCAGTGTGTCTGTACCTCCGGAATCGCTCACTGAATTGGTATTTTTAGTGAAATCAATGTTTGCAGTTACTGTCGAACTTATATCTGAATAATCAGCCAGGTCGACACCAGAACCACCATTTAGTACGTCATTACCTGCCCCCCCGTTGAGCATGTCATTGCCTGCGCCGGCGTTCAGGGTGTCGTTACCCCCTTTGCCATCCAGATAGTCTGCAGCCGCACTGCCTTCAAGTGTGGAGCCATCATCACCACCGTCCACAGCTTTGAATGCTTGCAATTCAACAATGTATTTATTCAACAATAATTTTCCATTGACAGAACCATAACCGCCGCCGCCTGTCACTGCCAGATCGTAATCACCGGAACCAAGCGTAATTTTTTTAATATTACTGTCATTGCTATAACTATTGGGATTCCAATAGTTCAAGATATCGAGTTGAATATTTTTTTCGTTGTCGGTTATTTTTCGATCTAAGTTTAAATCTCTGGAACTAGAAACTTTAACTTTTGAAAGAGTAATGCTTGCATAGCTATTCTCTGATAAAAAACTAAAATTGCCGACCAGTTTGGTATTATTTGACAAATTAAATAAATAATCATCTCTGTCAATAGCGTTCAGTTTAATATTATCCTTGACTTGATAAATTGTTGAATTATTATTATTATCAAGATTTGCCAGTTCATAGGATGAACCTGTTTTACCTTCGAGAGATACTGTGACTCCGGTATCTGGATTAAGAGTACCTACTTGTACAGCGTTGTTTTTTAAATCTTGCAAGTTGTTATACCAACCGCTTTTACCAGATGCCAATAGTTTTGCATCTAAAGCAGCCGATTTATAAGAAACTACGCTATCGGCAGATGAGCTGGTCAGTCTGACATAATAAGTTTGACCAACCGTCAGTGTTGAGGCGGCAATGCCAAAGCTGTCATCTTGAGAGCTGATATCAGCTGTAGAAGAAATATCTTTACCAGTCGAATCCAAGAGTTGAATGCCTAATTTTGAAGAGGTAATTCCAATTAAAGCAAAAGTGGATTTCTCAGAGATTTTGAATTCAATATCTGTTTTGACGCCTTTTTGCAGCAAGCCTTGCTGAAGAGCAGATACGGTGATTGAATCGCCACCATCTGACAATGCAAGCGCGCCCAGTTTGGTAGGTAACTTTGCAGTTAATTGACTTGCAGTTAGGGAAATTTGATAAGGATTTGCAACCGTTACAGTGCGTCCGCTAATCTCTTGTCCGTCGAATACCTCTTTTTCAGTCAGAGATGAACTGGAGTTTGAACTGATTTCAAAGTTATAAGTTCCTGCCGCCAGAGATTTACTGTAAATCCATGATTTACCGTCCGAGGATAAAGATGCACCTGTACTTGTTATTTGAGATCGGGATATTTGTTGTTCATTTTCGTCAATCACGCCATTGCCATTGGTGTCTTGGCTGTTGACATTTTTATAGCTGAATAGACTTAAATTCGCATAAAAGGAGTATGCGCCATCTGCTTTAACTGTGAAACTGACAGTTGCTGCTTTTTGAAGTGTGAACCGATAGCCGTCTGTGCTCGCCGCATCTTGCTGAAAATAATAACTGCCAGAAGATTTGGTCAAGCTGTTAAAAAAACTACTTTCTGACATGACCACAGATTTGTCACTGGATGAAATCACCTTGCCTTTGCTGTTAATTAAAGTGCCAAGGTCGGTGGTACCTGATTTCAAATCGGCTAAGTAACTGGAACTCCAGATATTGCCAACGGAGTCCAAAATACGGGAATCCGTCAATAAGTAATTGAGAGAAAAATCTGTTTCTTTGACTGATGACAGCGAGATCGTGTACGTCTTACCTTCCTCGACAAGGTATGCCCCGTTAAATTTATCTGGCTGTTGCCAATAATTGCTCACGCTGGCGGTTTCAGATTTAATCTCCGAGCCATCGTCTGAGAATAGCTTGACTGTTACCGATTCATCGGTTGATCCTCGTATCAAAAAGGCACCATTGACACCTGCTTTGAACGTAAATGTTTTGGTACCGTTGGCGAGGAGTGATCCGTCTACAGCTGAAGCCTGTTGCGCTTCAAAAGTGGTTTCATACACTTCACCAACCGTCAAGGTTCCTAAATCACTGAGCGCGTTTTCATTTAGCCCAGTACTTGTTACTTTGCCAGAGAGTGAGTAGTTAGCGGCATCGGTATTGTTGACCCATTGGTTGCTTGCGGAATCCAAATAGTTTACGTTTGCGCCATCGCTGCTGATCTCGAAAATATACGAGCCTTTACCCAACTTGAAGTCAAAACTGGCGGTTCCTTGCGTAGAGTTAGTTGTGCCATTGGTTTGGTCGTAGGAAAAACCTCTGTTTGTTACCCATTGTGGGTTGTAATGTTGTTCATCGTCTGAGATGACACCATCACCATTTTTGTCTTCACTCGGGTCCAGATTGAGTTTGTAAACAGTTAAGTTGTACCAAGCCCAAGAAGACTTGTTGGTTGTTGAATCCCAACCATTTTTTGACAAATCACTGAATGTCAGATTGATGGTTCGTGCACTCTCCACATCGATCTTGTAAAAATCATTGCGCAGGGCTTGCGCCACTGGAGAATTCCAAGTGTTGTATTCGTTTGATATGAATTGATTAGATGAAATTAACTGCTGATTGGTGGTCGATAAGGCAACGCCCGTGGCCGTCGTGGATTTACCCAGCAGGCTAAAGTCAGTTGTATTGTTAGACAGCTTGGACAGCACCTGCTTGTCCCAATCTGCCCACAAGTTACCGCCTGATTTCAGGTAAGCATCGGAAACAAAGGCATAGTTCAGGTTGTAGGCAACACCTTCCGAAATATTCGATCCTGGAGTTACACCTTCAGCTGGATACTGAAGCTTAAAGTAATAGTCACCTGCACTTGTAATACGCGCAGCGGTTGAAATATCCTTGGGGTCCCAACTGTTACTAGTGATGGACGTGATGCTTTTACCCGTGCTGTCTGTGATCGATGATGAAATTTTTTCATCAGACTTTCCCACAAAAAACAAATAGCCCGATCCCTTAACCGAAAACTTGTACCAATCGTAAGGGTCGCTTGACTTAGACAAACCCCCAGCCAAGGAAAGAAAGCTACCAGCGCCTTTTTTGAGGGCGGTCATGCCACCTGATGGCGTCATGTTGAGCGCTTGGCTTAGTGTGTTTCCTGCGTCAACTTGGGTGATTGGCATGTCTGGCTCCAATTAAAAACTTCTTCTAATTTACATTAGTATTGTGAAAATTGCAAAATTTGACAAAATTAAATGATAAACAGCATTCAATTTGGCAAAATTTTAATTTTTTAATGGTATTTAAAATATGTAAATTAGTTAATTGCAGTTAATAATGCGGTTTTACTGCCTTGTCTTGAACTGCATCGCCAAATACCCTATGCACAGAAATGGATGCAATTTTTATCGGTAAGCCTTGGCCTTAGTAAATCGCCCACCAGCGTTGTTTGACCCAAGGTTTACAAACGAATTCCAAGGTTTGGCTGTCTTGGTTACCAGGGGTCAACAGCAAAAGGCCTGTCGATGGTCGAAAAACAAAATGCATTTGTTCATTGGGTACAGGCTGCCCATTGCTTGTAGCCCCTTTGTCCCTGACAAAGGGAAGAATATCCATGGAGACTTGGTTGGAAGAAAAATCTGTCTGCAAGTGTCCTCGGATTTGGCGAGGGCTGGCTCGCACATCAAACCACTCAGTGATCACAGGTTTGCCAGCAGCGCCGCACACAGATACATCAGCGGGCCAAACCACACACAGCTGTTGCTTACTCAATCGTATGGTTTGCTGTTTGTACACATTGGTTAAGCTTTCCTGCGTGTAACTTTCGCAAAAAAATTCACGGCTGTCCGGTGCGCTACATGCCGCTATAAAAAGCATCAGCACATAAACAATGACTCCTCGGTTCATCACACTGTCAAAACCAAGGTTTTTCACATTGCCCGGCAAACACAGCAACGACTCGCATCTGACCGACATCGCCATCGATGAAGCGCACACCCGATGACTGGGTGAACACCTGCAAGACTTGGGTTCTTGTATTGAAATCAAAGGCATAGGACATGTTTTCAACGGCATGCGTGGTGTAACTTCCATTAAACCCCTTTGGGGTTTGTGCCGCGAAATGGTTGTCCTGGTTCAACTCTTTGTAAAGAGGGAAGCGGTGGTTATCCAGGTAAACCTCACCTCGTCGAATCTCAATGCGATGCATTTCAGACAGAAGATTTTCTTGCGTCAAAGATGTCGCGTTTGTACCCCCCTCTGCCGTCCAAAAACGTGACTGCTGTACCTGCCCCTGACAAGTCAAACTAGGGTAAATCTGACCATACCCATACACACCCATGGGAAAAATCACCAAGGCTGCAACCAAGGCAAGCATCTTGGCAGATGGCTTTCTATATTCCAATGGAAAAAGGGTAGATCTAGAGGGCGTTTCAGAGATTGCAGTGATGTGTGCGTCTTCCCCTAACGAGGCCTTGGCCGATGGGGGCAATGGGCTCTGTTCCACCACACTCTGATTGGCAGACTCCTCGCGTTCTTCAACCTCGGTGTGGGGTTCAGAGACATTGGCTTTTCGCTCACGGCGAACATATTTGGCAACAGGCACGGCCTGGAAATTCAGCTCAGGCCAATCATTGGCAATAGGTACTGTAGCCGTACTTTCTGTATCGGTAGGTATTTGAACGCTAGAGGCAGAAACCGGTTCAGCAGCGGCCACCGCATTTTTCTCGTACGGTTTCACAGGCGTCATTCGATTGAGTTTTTCGTGCACTTGCCCAATATTGACCTGCAAGTCACTCATGCGATGTTCTGACAACAATTTAGGCGTACCCGTCACATAGCCCGAAAAATCCAAACCCTGCCGGTTGTCGGCATAGCCCCCCTCACCCACGGGCTGTCGATGTATTTGAAAACCATTGGCACCAATCTTCTGAACATTGGCCGCGTTGTTGGTTTCTTCAATGTTTTGGATATTGGGATCGGTTCCCGAATCTGCAAAAGCGGGTTGTTTTAATTTTTCAATGGCATTAGTCTTGACGCGATCCACGTCGGCTTTGTCTTCGAATGTGGCGCTGACTTGCTGGATGTTTTCCTGCATGGTTCGCGTGACAATATCGCTTAATGTTTCCTTGGCTTCATCGCTTTGCCATTCGCCTTGGTTGGCTGCATCATTGACTTCGCGTCGGCCTTCGCCTGCATTGCTTTTCTTGTGGCTCAGCTGCATGCCAAAGCTGGCACCACCGCCCTTTCGGCGTGTGCGCTTTCGGGTGTGCAAGGATTTGATTTCTTCATCCGTACCAAAAGGCTTGAAGTTTTTGATTTCTAAGGGTGCGTAGTACGGGCTGAATTGCTTGTCAGTAATGTCGAAAGCCGACAACATGCTTTCAAAAACCTGTTTTTCTATCTCCATGACTTTGCCATCGGACATCATGGAATCACACACATTGGCCAATATCAGCAATTTTTGGTCAGCGTTCAAAACAGCATTCACTTTGCTGCAAAACTGGTTCATTTTGATTTTGCGGACAAACGTCATTGCAAAACTTTGCAGGCCTTCAAATTCGCCGATAGCAACTTGCAACTGACCCATTTCCTCTTCTGCAATATCACCATCGGCTGCCATCATGTAAAGCAATGATGCGGCCAGTGCGCAATGCGGCGTAATAAGCTCTTCGTTCAGTGAAAGGGGGTCGTAAGCACCTAGCAGTGACTTCTCGTTTTTAAGTGCAATCGCGCTGTAATACGTAGAAAAAGATTTTTGTGAATACCCAAACGCAGAACAAATTTTTAAAAATAAGTCTTCTTCAACTTGCTGGCTGACACCATCGACCAATAAGCAATCGCATAAATTGCACAAAATGCACAATTTATCCTCATTGCTAAGAATTGAAAGAGCGTCATGAATGAATTGATCGAGCTCAACCGTTTCTACATACTCAAACGCCAAATCAAGCACATCTTGGTTGCCACCAATGACTGCCTGCAATTGGCTGGACTCATGGTCATCAATTTCGCCATCCGCCATCAGCATGAACAGCAAAGCAACGGCCAAGGCCAAAAACGGCGTTAGCTCAATGGGCTCGACCAGCTCTTCGTCAGCACTGGATGCCAAGGGTGCGTTCATGACTGCCTCTAAATATATGCACGGCTATGGTGCCTTATTTTTCCCACCAGCCACCCATGTTTTTTCCTCAAAACTCACAAAAATACGTTAAAAAATTCCTTCCAAAGTACTTTAATAGGTGTTTATACGGATTTATGGCTCAAGGCATTGCTAATCAATTTAGCGGTAATGTCCACAATTTGAATCATTCGGTCATAAGGCATGCGGGTAGGACCAATCACCCCCAAGGTTCCCACCACTTGCCCATCGACTTCGTAATTGGCACTGACCACGGACAGTTCCTCAAAAGGCACGATTTGGCTTTCGCCACCGATATAAATGCGCACACCTTCGGCCTGAGAAGAAATATCGAGCAAACGCATCAGTTGCGCTTTTTGCTCAAACAATTCAAAAGCACGACGCAATTGCCCCATGTCGCTGGAAAAATCCGATACCGACAATAAGTTTCGCTCGCCGCTGATGACCACCTCGTCCTCACTTTGTACCAGTGCCTCCGAGCTGAAATTCACAGCGGCTTGCATCAACGAGGCTATTTCACTGCGCAAGCTATCTACCTCGGTTTGTAAACGCGCACGCACCTGGTCAATGGCCATTCCAGCGAAATTCGCATTCAAGTAGTTGGACGCTTCAACCAATTGGTTTTGCAAAAAATCTGTGTCGGTAAAGATCACGCGGTTTTGCACATCGCCCTCTGGCGTGACGATGATGACCAAGACGCGTTTGTCGGAAAGTCGCAAGAACTCGATATGGTGAAACACCGAGCTGCGCTTGGGGGCCATGACCACGCCGACGAAGTTGGACAAGTTGGACAACAACTGTGCGGCGCTGGTGATGACTTTTTGCGGTTGCTCGGCGGCCAAGCTAGGGGCTTGCAAGTGCTGACGGTCAAATGTCAACATGGTGTCGACAAACAGGCGATAACCCCGCGCAGTGGGTATGCGGCCAGCTGAGGTATGGGGGCTGACGATCAAACCCATTTCCTCCAGATCCGCCATGACATTTCGGACTGTTGCGGGTGACAGCTCAATGCCATTCGCGCGGGACAAGGTTCGTGAGCCCACGGGCTGACCATCAGCGATATAACGCTCTACCAGGGTCTTGAGCAACAACTTCGCGCGGTCATCCAGCATGGTTATCCTTTAGGGTCATTTTAATGATGTAATTTGCCCCATGAAACCCAAGTTTGGCCAAATAGCCGTCATCGGCAAATCCCATGCATCTACCAGCCCAAGTGTAGGCATGCCGCACAGCCAGTCGGTGCTGGCCTCCTTGGTGGCCTTTTTGCACAAGCAAGGCTGTGAAGTGGTGGTTGAAAAGGATACCGCAGCCCATTCGGGGGCCCACGCTTGCCCCGTATTAGATGTCGCTGGCATAGCTCAACAATGCGATTTGGCTTTGGTGGTGGGAGGCGACGGCACCATGCTGGGTTTTGGCAGACAACTCGCACCCCATGGCATTCCCTTGATGGGCATCAACCAAGGCCGCTTGGGCTTCATCACCGATATTTCTCTGGAACACATGGAAACCACTTTGCAACCCATGTTGCAAGGCCACTATGAGGTAGATAAGCGCATCTTGCTGCATGCCCAAGTGTGGCGCGGCAACACTTGCGTATTCGATGCACTGGCCTTGAACGATGTGGTGATTAACCGAGGAGCCTCGTCGGGTATGGTGGAGTTAAGCGTATCGGTCGATGGGCATTTTGTGGCAAATCAGCGCGCCGACGGCTTGATCATCTCTACCCCCACAGGTTCTACCGCTTATGCTTTGTCCGCGGGAGGACCTTTGTTGCAACCTTCGTTGGGCGGTTTGGTGATGGTGCCAATTGCGCCGCACACCTTTTCGAACCGACCCCTGGTACTGGCAGACCCGGTTGAAATTTCGATTGAATTGGTGGGCGGTCGCGACGCCAGTGCCAATTTCGATATGCAATCCATGACCACTATGCAGATTGGCGACAAAGTTGTGGTGCGTAAATCACCGCACCATGCGGTATTTCTTCACCCCAAAGGTTGGAATTACTTTGACACACTGCGCCATAAACTGCATTGGAATGAGGGTGGTTCATGAGCCTGCAACGAATTAGCCTGCGCGACTTTGTCATCGTGCGTCATCTTGAACTGGAGTTTGGTGCTGGGTTTACCGTTCTGAGCGGTGAAACAGGTGCGGGTAAATCGATATTGATTGACGCCTTGCAATTGGTGCTGGGCGCACGTGCGGAAGCCAGCGTGGTACGAGAAGGGGCAGCACGCAGTGAGTTGTGCGCCGAGTTTTCCACACCCGCCCACCTGCACCCATGGCTGCAAGACAACGGCTTCGACGCCGCCGCCGATTTGTTGCTCAAGCGCAGTATCGATGCACAAGGCAAAAGCCGCGCGTGGATCAACGGCAGCCCTGCCACCGCGACGCAATTGCGAGACATTGGTGATCAGTTGCTGGACATTCATGGTCAACACGCGTGGCAAAGTCTCACCCGCCCCCATGCCGTTCGTGACTTGCTGGATGCCTATGCGCAACTCCCAGCACACGCTTTACAAACCCTTTGGAACGATTGGCGACAAAGCCTGCAAACCTTGGAACACGCACGCTCGGCTCAAGACCAATTACAGCAAGAGCGTGAGCGATTGGGTTGGCAAATCGGCGAAGTCGACAAACTGTCGCCCGGCAGCGACGAGTGGGACAACCTGAATGCACAGCACACGCGTTTGACCCATGCGCAGTCTCTGCTCGATGCGGCTCAAACCGCTTTGACGCACCTGCAAGACGAAGACGCCGCCCACAGCCACTTGGCCCAAGCGATCAAGGCCTTGCAAGCGCAAGCCGACATTGAAACCGAATTTCAAGCATTGGCAGACCAGTTGAGCTCAGCGCTGGCGCAAGCCGAGGACGCAAGCCACAGTCTGCAAGCTTGGTTGCGTCGCACTGAGCTCGACCCACAAGCATTGGCCGACATAGATGCGCGGATGGGATTGTGGGTGGCTTTGTCACGACGCTATAAACGCACGCCCCAAGAGTTGCCAGCGCTTTACCTAGGCTGGCAACAAGAGCTAGCAAGGCTGGATGCTGCTGTTGATCTGGCCGCCTTGGAAACTGCCGAGCAAAAAGCCAAAGGCGCATTCATGCGCGAGGCTCGTCAACGCTCTTTGGCGCGTCAAAAAGCTGCGCCAAAGTTAGCTGCGAGCATCACCCAAGCCATGCAAAACTTGGGGATGCAAGGTGGACAATTTCAAGTCCAACTGCAAACCTTGGACCAACCCGCCAGCCATGGCTTGGAAGAGGTGCAATTTTTAGTGGCAGGCCATGCTGGCAGCACCCCCCGACCGGTCGGCAAAGTGGCTTCAGGCGGCGAGCTGTCGCGCATCGCCTTGGCCATTGCCGTCACCACCAGCCAATTGGGTGCCGCACAAACACTTATTTTTGACGAAGTAGACGCGGGTGTTGGCGGCGCTGTTGCGGAAACCGTGGGTCGCTTGATGAAGCAATTGGGCAAGGACCGCCAAGTATTGGCAGTGACACACTTGCCCCAAGTGGCGGCCTGCGCTGACCACCATTGGGTGGTCTCCAAACACGCAGACAAAGATGGCGTTGCCAGCATGGTCACACCGGCCACTGGTGAACAAAGAGTGGCTGAAATTGCCCGCATGCTCGGTGGCGAGCGCCTGTCTGACACCACCCATGCACATGCCCGTGAAATGCTGCAAGCCATGACCAAAGCGGCACCCAAAGCCAAGGCAACACGCACATGAACCGCGAACTGATATTGATCACAGGCATGTCTGGCTCTGGCAAATCCATTGCCTTGCATGCGCTTGAAGATGCGGGCTATTACTGCATAGACAATTTGCCACCAGAGTTGCTGTTACCCCTGTTAGCGTTAGAAGACCAAACCCAGCAAAACAAACTGGCCATTGCGATGGATGTGCGCAGCGCCCATGCCCTGCACTTGGTGCCTGCCCAACTGACCCAACTGCGGCAAAACAAGGTAGATGTGCGATTGCTGTTTTTGGATGCCAACACCGACACTTTGGTACACCGCTTTTCCGAAACAAGGCGCAACCATCCGTTGTCCCGCGCCGACAAAGGCGCAGCCGTCTCTGCGCGTGATTTGGTGGCTGCCATTGAACTCGAACGCCAACTCTTGTCCGACTTGCGCGAAGAATCACACATCATCGACACCAGCTTGCTGCGCACTGTCAAATTGCAAGACTATGTGCATTCCCTGGTGACGGCACCCAGCGCGCAAATGACGCTGATGTTCGAGTCATTTGCTTTCAAACGTGGCATTCCTGTGCATGCCGACTTTGTGTTTGATGTGCGCATGCTGCCCAACCCTCATTACGAAGCCGCGCTCAAAGCCCTCACGGGACGAGACCTTGCCGTGGCGCAATGGTTAGCCAGCCAACCCCCTGTACAAACCATGCAAGCGCACATCAGTGATTTTTTAGACCAATGGCTGCCGTCTCTGAAAAACGACCACCGCAGTTATGTCACGGTGGCCATCGGCTGCACGGGTGGACAACACCGCTCGGTGTATTTGGTGGAAACCTTGTACCAACGTTTCTCACCTCACTGGGTCAGCCTCAAACGCCACCGCGAACTCGACACCCTTTAAGCCATTAACAGTTGGCGTACCGGCGCTGGCATGCCTATATTTGGCCAATCTTTGGCGGCCCACCATTGACCGCTCTCCCCCAACTGCCGCGGCTTGGGCAAGACCAACTGCACCACATGCAAATGCAAATCCTTGTGGGTCAAGACATGCACAAAAGCAGGCGCAAACTGCAGTTTGTGGTGCAAGGATGTAGGCAAAGCGGCCCGTAATGCCTGCTCGCTGTCAAAGATTGGAAAAGTGAACAAACTCGCCCACACGCCTTTGTTTGGGCGTTGCTGCAACCACACCGCACCTTCTGTGCTGCGCGCAAACAGCAACCACATGGTTTGCGCGCTGCGCTTGAGTTTGCGCAATTTCACTGGATAGCGTTGGGCTTGGCCTTCGTGGTGTGCCACACACAGATCTTGCATCGGGCATTGCGCACAAGCAGGTTGACTGCGTGTGCACAAGGTGGCACCCAAATCCATCATGCCTTGGGTGTAGGCAGGCATGTCACTTTCATCTTGCGGCAACACCTGTCGGGCGATCTGTAACAGAGCTTTTTCATGCACAGACTGTGACAAATCATGGCCAAAACCAAAGACCCGTGTGAGCACACGTTTGACATTGCCATCCAAGATCGCTTCTCGCTGAGCAAAACACAAGGACGCGATGGCTGCTGCGGTGGATGGACCAATTCCAGGCAACTGTTGCAAATCCAGTTTGCTTCTTGGAAAAACACCACCGTGCTCGGTAACCACCCTCTGCGCACATCGGTGCAAGTGACGCGCACGGCTGTAGTAGCCCAAACCGCTCCACAAACCCAAGACCTCATCCAGATGGGCTTGTGCCAATGCATGCACCGTTGGGAATCGCTTTAAAAACCTGTCGTAGTAGCCCATCACAGTGACAACCTGGGTTTGCTGCAACATGATCTCTGACAACCACACGCGGTAGGGGTCTCGGCTGGCTTGCCAAGGCAAGTCGTGCCGACCATGCAATTTTTGCCAAGCGACCAAACGCTTGGCAAAAACTGGCGTCTGGGTCATGGCTTTTGGCATTGGGGGCAATAAAATGTAGAGCGTTGCCCTTGCACCAAGCGCTTGATGGGCGTCGAACATATGCGGCAGGGCTCACCGTCGCGGTCATACACCATGGCTTGCAATTGGAAATAACCGTTTTGCCCCTGTGCGTTGCTGAAGTCTCGCAAACTGCTTCCGCCTTGCGCAACCGCCGCCATTAACACATCGCGTATGGCTTGGTGGAGTTTGAAAGCTCTGGGCTTGCTGATGCGATGCGCACGCGTGGTGGGTCGGATGCCCGCGCTGAAAAGCGCTTCACTGGCGTAAATATTGCCAACACCGACCACCACATCCCCGGCCAACAATAGCTGTTTGATAGCCGTCTGGCGCGTTTTCAAGGCCTTGGCAAAAGCATCGGGGTTGAAACTGTCTTGCAAAGGCTCAACCCCTAAAGCCCCTAGCAATTTATGGGCAATGGGGCTGTCTTGGCTTGCAGCGTAAACCACCGCCCCAAAACGTCGCGGGTCATGCAAGCGCAACAAGCCTTTGTCGGTCAGGCAATTGAAATGGTCATGCGGTCCTGGCGGGCTCAAAGCCTCACCAAACGACAAAGAACCCGACATACCCAAGTGAACCAACAACAAACCTTGGCTTAAATCGATCAACAGGTATTTGCCTCGCCGACGCACGCCTAAAACCCCAAGCCCATGCAAACTCTGTGGCGAACACCCCAAGGGCCAGCGCAAAGCCTTGCCCATGGCCACATTCAGTATGTGCGCACCTGCAATGCGAGACGCAAAACTCAGGCGTGTAACTTCAACTTCGGGTAATTCGGGCATGGCAAGCAGACTTGGGAATGCAGCGATTATCATTCCGCGATGAACTCCTACCCTCGATCATCCTTGCTGCGCAAAGCTTGTTTGGCTTTGACCTCTGGCTTTGCCCTGCTAAGCGGCCCATTCTCTGTCGCCTGGGCGCAGTCAACGCCCGTGCCGAGTGAGCCGGAATCAGCATCTGTTGAAAACTCCAAACTGAATGCGGAATGGATGTTGCTCATCTTGCTGGGCGAGATGCAGGTCTCCCAAGGCAACCCCGGGGCGGGTTACTCGATGATTTTTGAGGCTGCGCGCAAAAGCGGCGATGAAACCGTCTACAAACGCTCGGTTGAAGTGGCTTTGGCCGCGCGTTCTGGCCCCTCTGCGCTGGAGAGTGCCAAAGCTTGGAAAAAAGCCCACCCCAAGTCGCACGAAGCCAACAGCTATGTGTTGCAAATTCAAATCGCCCTGAACCAAATCACCGACAGCGTCACGACACTGCGCTCAAGCATCACCTTGTTGCCGCCGGAGCAACAGGTAGAAGGCATTGTGGGCATCCCCCAAATTTATTCGCAGGTACAAGACAAAGAATTGGCAAATGTCGTTGTCGAGCAAGCCTTGACGCCTTTCACCACCCAAGAAAACACATCAGCCGTGGCTTGGGCCACCATTGGTCGCATGCGTATTTGGGCGAAAAAATTGCCCCAAGCCGTGGAAGCGGCGAAATTGGCCTTGGCCAAGTCCCCCGACTCCCCTGAACCTGCCATGCTGGCCCTGGAACTTTTGTCCCTCGGTGAATCGCAAGCCGAAGAGCTGGTTTTGCAAGCCTTGAAAAAAAGTGGACAGCCCAATTTGCAACTCAGTTACGCCCGCGTGCTGATCGATACCCAGCGGTTGAATGATGCCTTGGTGCAGTTACAAAAACTCTCACAAGACATGCCCCAGTTTTCCGATGTGTGGCTGCTGCTGGGTGCGGTTCAGGTTGAACAAGCGCAAGATGTGCAAGCCAAGGCCTCGTTGCTGCGCTTCCTTGAGTTGGAAAAGGACAAGCAAGAGGTGCGCGGTTTGTCGCAAGCCTACTTGATGCTTTCCCAACTGGCCATCAAAGCAAAAAACAATGCCGAAGCCGAGTCATGGTTAAGCAAAATTGAGGACCCCGAGCAGCTCACGCAAGTGCAGGTGCAACGTGCCAATTTGTTAGCCAGCAAAGGCGACATGGCCAAAGCCCGCGCGCTGATCGCGCAATTGCCTACCAATACCCCACAAGCCAAACGCGCGCGCCTGCAAGCCGAGGTCAAGCTGTTACGAGATTTCAAAAAATTCGACGACGCATACCAAGTACTGACCAAGGCCAGCAAAGATGAGCCCGACGACCTCGACTTGCGCTATGAAGTGGCCATGATGGCTGAGAAGCTGGGCCGATTGGATGAAATGGAAAAGCTGTTGCGCAGCATCATCGCCGCCAAGCCTGACTTCCAGCATGCCTACAACGCCCTGGGTTTTTCTCTGGCAGACCGCAACCTGCGACTGCCTGAAGCGCGTGAGCTGATTGTCAAGGCCTTGGAGTTTTCACCCGAAGACCCTTTCATTGTGGACAGTTTGGGCTGGGTGGAATTCCGCATGGGCAACAAGCTGGCGGCATTGGCCATTTTGGAGCGTGCCTATGCCAATCGACCCGATGTGGAAATTGCCGCGCACTTGGGCGAAGTGCATTGGAGCTTAGGGCAACAAGACAAGGCGCGCAAAATTTGGCGCGATGCCATGCGTCTTGACCAAACCAATGAGTTGCTGCAACAAACCCTCAAACGCTTGAAAGTCAAGCTCTGATGCTGTTTCTCAAGCCTTGCTGGCATGACCTTGGCTATGTTGTGCTTGTCTTGCTTACGGCTTGTAGCCACGCACCACACGCCGTGGTGAATGACAGCAACATTCCCATGGGGCACTGGCAAGGCCGTTTGACTTTGCGGGTAGACACAAACCCACCCGAGCAATTCAGCACCGCTTTTGAAATGACAGGGCATGCCGAGCAAGGGGAACTTACTTTGTTGTCGCCTTTGGGTACCACCTTGGCGCGGGTGCGCTGGAACCCCACGGGAGCCAGCATGCAACAAGGCTCTGAGACCCAACAATTTGCCTCTATGGATATGCTGACGCAGCGTTTAACCGGCGCCCCTTTGCCTTTGCCCGCCTTAATGGGCTGGTTGGATCGGGCTGGGCCGCCAGTGTCTGGTTGGAGAATCAGTGAGCAAGCCATGAAGTCTGGACGACGCGTGTTGGCCGAACGCCAACAACCTTTGCCGGCTTTACAGCTCACTTTGTTGCTTGATCCATCTTCTTAAATCTGGTTTTTTTCCATGCAGTTTCTGCACAACGTCCCGGCGCCTGCCAAATTGAATTTGTTTTTGCACATCACCGGTCGCCGTGCAGATGGCTACCACCTGCTGCAATCGGTATTCATGCTGATCGACTGGTGGGACGTGTTGCACTTTGACCGACGCGATGACGGTCAATTGTTGCGCGAAGACTTGGGCACACCTTTACCGGCACTCGACCTCAGCCTGAAAGCAGCACATGCACTTAAACAAGCCAGTGGTTGTAGCCATGGCGCAAAGATTCGGGTGCAAAAAAATCTGCCCTCTGAAGCTGGCTTGGGTGGCGGATCCTCCGATGCGGCTACCACTTTACTGGCTTTGAACCGCTTGTGGGGGCTGAACTGGCCCCTGTCTCGGTTGTTGCCTTTGGGCGCCGCCTTAGGCGCAGATGTGCCGTTTTTTCTAGGCGGACGAAACGCTTGGGTGCAAGGCATTGGTGAGCAACTGCAAAGCATCGCACTGCCCCCAGCACGCTTTGTGGTGCTTAAACCTCAGCAAGGACTCGCCACCGCAAGGATTTTTCAAGACCCCTTGCTGGTTCGCAACACACAGCCTGCTACAATGCCGAACTTTGCTGCACAGCCTTACGCCTTTGGGCGCAATGACTTGCAAGCCGTTGCCCAAAGGCTGTGTCCCGAGGTCTCCCAAGCCATCGATTGGCTGGAAAACCAAGGTTTACAAGCCAGGATGACGGGTTCAGGTAGCGCTGTTTTTGCCAAACTGGAGCCATCGACGGTGTTAACCCACCCCCCCGATGGATGGACTTGGCGGATTTGCAGCAATTTGGAGGCACATCCTTTGCACCGATGGGTCTCCTGCGACGATTAACGGAAGTCGGTTGAAATACCGGGTTCCCGTGTAGGGGAGTCGCCAAGTTGGTTAAGGCACTGGATTTTGATTCCAGCATGCGAAGGTTCGAATCCTTCTTCCCCTGCCACCCTTTTTGCACTTCGCCGGAAGTGACGTTAAGCGGCATTTCTGCAGATTTGCTGGCTGACTGTCCTTTCTCTTTGTCAACCACCTACGCCAGCCATGTCAAACGCTCCCTCCGATTTCATGGTCTTCACCGGCAATGCCAACCCTGTTTTGGCTGCCGAAATCGCAGAGCACCTGGGCATCAAACTCGGCGCAGCTGAGGTTGGTCGCTTCTCTGACGGTGAAGTGACGGTCGAAATCAACCAAAACGTTCGCGCACGTGACGTTTTTGTGGTGCAGTCAACTTGCTACCCTACCAACGAAAACCTGATGGAACTGCTCATCATGGTGGACGCGTTGAAGCGGGCCTCGGCAGAGCGCATCAGCGCGGTGATTCCCTATTTCGGCTACGCACGTCAAGACCGACGTCCTCGCTCTTCGCGTGTGCCTATTTCTGCCAAGGTTGTTGCCGATTTGCTGCAAACCGTGGGCGTGGCGCGGGTGCTGACCATGGACTTGCACGCTGACCAAATCCAAGGTTTTTTCGATATTCCGGTGGACAACATTTATGCCTCACCTGTGTTGCTGGGTGATTTGCGCTTGCAAAACTACGACGATTTGATCGTGGTGTCGCCCGATGTGGGCGGCGTGGTGCGCGCACGCGCCTTGGCCAAGCAACTGGGTTGCGATCTGGCCATCATTGACAAACGCCGCCCCAAAGCCAATGTGTCCGAAGTGATGCACGTCATTGGTGACATTGAAGACCGCAACTGTGTGGTGATGGATGACATGATTGACACTGCGGGTACCTTGGTCAAAGCAGCGGAAGTGCTCAAGCAAAGGGGTGCCAAAAAAGTCTACGCCTATTGCACCCACCCGATTTTTTCGGGTCCTGCCATCGATCGCATCGCAGGCGGCGCGGCCCTGGATGAAGTCGTGGTCACCAATACCATTCCGCTCAACGCGCAAGCGATGGCATGTTCCAAAATTCGCCAACTCTCGGTGGCACCGTTGATCGCAGAGACGATTCAGCGTATCGCCAAAGGAGAGTCGGTCATGAGTTTGTTCTCTGATCAGGATCAGCTTTTTTAAGCCCCAACCGATTCAGAAAACAACACAGCGGGGCTGTTCACAGCCCTTTATTGAAACCGAAGTCACACTGGTCGCGGTGGACTTCATCAGGAGAAGAAAATGAAATTTGTCGCTTTTGAGCGCTCTAAGCAGGGAACGGGTGCGAGCCGCCGTCTGCGTATCACCGGTCGCACACCGGGCATCGTTTACGGCGGTAAGGCACATCAGCCCCAATCCATCGAACTCGACCACAACGCCTTGTGGCACGCACTGAAAAAAGAAGCTTTCCACGCCTCTATCCTCGAAATGGAACTGGATGGCAAAACTTCCAAAGTCTTGTTGCGCGACGTGCAATACCACCCCTTCAAACAACTTGTGCTGCACATCGACTTCCAACGCGTTGAAGCCGACACCGTGTTGCACATGAAAGTGCCATTGCACTTCAGCGGCCAGGAAAACTCTCCTGCCGTCAAAGCCGACGCTTGTTTGGTCAATCCCGTCATGAACGAGTTGGAAATCACGTGTTTGCCCGCCGATTTGCCCGAGTTCATCGCTGTGGACTTGAGCGACTTGAAAAAAGGTCATTCGCTGCACGTCAACGACATCACCTTGCCCAAAGGCGTCAAAGCAGTGGTGCATGGCAAAAACAACCCTGTGTTGGTGAGCGTGGTCTCGGTTGCGGAAGAAGCAGCCCCCGAAGCCGCCCCTGCCGCAGCCGCCCCAGCCAAGGGCAAAGGCAAGAAGTAATCTTTAGCCCTCGCCCCCTGAAAAGCCCGCTTCTTGCGGGCTTTTTTGTCGTCATTGCGGGCCGCCGTGCCTGACGGGTGGCATGGATAATTCCCGCATGATCAAATTGTTTGTTGGCTTGGGCAACCCAGGCGCTGAATACGAGTACACCCGCCACAACGCTGGGTTTTGGTTCGTCGATCAACTCGCCCAGCAACTCAAAGTGCCGTTACAAGCCGAGAAGAATTTCCATGGATGGGCTGCACGAAGCACATTTCAAGGTAAAACCCTTTGGCTCTTGAAACCAGCCACTTTCATGAATTTATCTGGAAAGTCAGTGGCAGCCTTGGCGCGGTTTTACAAAATTGCACCTGAACACATCCTCGTCGCCCATGACGAACTTGACTTGGTTCCCGGCGAAGTCAAGCTCAAATTTGGAGGCGGTCATGCCGGTCACAACGGCTTGCGTGACATCCATGCGCAAATGGGGACTGACAGTTACTGGCGTTTACGCATAGGCATTGGTCACCCCGGTGTCAAATCGGAAGTGGTTCACTGGGTTTTGAAGAAACCTGCACCTGAACAGCGAACAGTGATTGACACTTCCATCGATCGCAGCTTGCAAGCATTAGCCTGCTTGGTAAGCGGCGAGATGGAAAAAGCCATGCAAATGGTGCACACCAGCAAACCGCCCAGGCCTAAACCGCCACGTCCGGCGGCGGCCTCTCCTCTGAAGGAAGGCGATTCGCATGAAAAACACCCCCCCTCTATTGGCCCATCTGCTGGCTCTGAGCCTGTTTAGCCTGTCTCTGGCAGTCACGCCCGCGCTTCACGCCAAAGCCAAGGAAAAACCAGCGCTGCTGTGTGAACACGACGGGCAAATGAAGCCCTGCGAGGACTCGCAATCTGAAAAGGTGGCGGACAAAGGTAAACCGCGCGCCTTCAAAGCACAAGGCGATGCGGTGACCGACAAGACCCACAAGAAGGCCAAAGCCAAGGCGAAAAAGAAAACCCAAAAAGCACGCAAAGCTGCGGCTGTTGAATAGCACAGGAGCCGTCAGTTGGATGAGGCCGGAAGGTCGACCAAGCGGCGGTATTTGGCCCACAACGTGTCACGGTTTTCGACATGCTGTGGGTCGACTGGAATACATGCCACGGGGCAAACCTGAACGCATTGCGGCTCTTCGTAGTGGCCTACGCATTCGGTGCATTTCCCAGGGTCGATTTGGTAAATCTGTATGCCCATAAAAATGGCGTTATTGGGGCACTCGGGTTCGCACACATCGCAGTTGATGCACTCGTCGGTGATCATCAAAGCCATGTTGCGCTCAAGCTGATTTTTTGGCCAACATGAATTGCAACACGCTGGGCGATACAAATTGGGTGACGTCACCACCCAAGTTATTCACTTCACGCACCAAGGTGCTGGAGATGCACTGGTAGACATCCAAGGTATTTAAAAACACGGTATCTATGGTGGGCGCAAGCCGGCGGTTCATGCCTGCCAACTGGAACTCGTAGTCGAAATCTGTCATGGATCGGATACCACGCACCATCGTGGTGGCACCCAAACTGGCAGCGAAATCAATCACCAACCCATCGAAGGTTTTGATTTGCACATTGGCGCAGTCGTGCAAAGCCTCGCGGGTCATGGTCAAACGCTCTTGCAAAGTAAACATGGTTTTTTTGTGGTGGGCGCTGGCCACCGCCACCACCACCTGGTCAAACATGCGAGCGGCACGCCGGACAATGTCCTCATGCCCCAAGGTAATGGGGTCAAAAGTTCCGGGGTACAGGGCAATGACTTGGGCGGGCATGAATGCTCCTAGGGACAGACAGTTCGGGGCATTATGCCGCTGGCTGCAACAAGTGAGCGTGCACCGCGCCAGCCTTTAAATGCTTGCTCACGCGCAAGCCCCAAGCGCGAACATCGTCCTCGGCCCATGCTTTGGCGGCCTCAAGGTAAATCCGCCCTGAAGCTTTGAGACAGCCCGCCGCCGCGGCCAAAGCCATGGGGTACTGGGGAAAGTCGTAAGGTGGGTCTAAAAACACCAGGTCCACGCTGTGGGGGGCTTGTTGCCGCAAGGCAGCCAAACCATCGCCGCGCAGCAATCGCAATTGGTTTGCACCCAACTTGGCTTGGGTTTTGGCCATGGCCTCGATGCACAGTGCATTGGCGTCAATCAGCAGCACATGGGCGGCCCCGCGTGAAGCGGCCTCAAAACCCAGCGCGCCCGTGCCGGCAAAAGCATCGACGCAATGCCAGCCTGACAAATCTTGACCCAGCCAGTTAAAAAGGGTTTCGCGCACCCTGTCGGGTGTTGGGCGCAAGACCACATTGCGCGGCAATGGCAGTTTGCTGCGTTTCCACTCGCCACCAATGATGCGCACCTCCCCTGGCTTCAAGGTTTGGCACCCAAAATAACCGTCACCATGCGCTCGGGTTGCACATTGCGCGCAAAGGCTTGTTGAATTTGCTGGGCGCTGAGTTTGTCAATTTCAGCCGACCAGGTATCCAAGTAGTCCAGTGGCAAATCAAACCAAGCTATGTTGCTCAGGTTGTCGAGCAATTTGCGGTTGCTGTCCAAGCGCAAGGCAAACCCTCCAATCATGAAATCCTTGGCCGCTTTCACCTCTTGCTCGCTAGGGCCGCCACGCACAAATTCGCTCAAGACATCTGTCGCGACCTGCACCGCTTGCGCTGCTTGGTCAGGGCGGGTTTGCAAACCCACGGTGAAGGCACCGGCATGTTGGCCGGGGGAAAAATAGCTGTAGACGCTGTAACTGAGGCCGCGCTTTTCACGCACCTGCTCGGTCAGGCGAGACACAAAACCACCGCCACCCAACACATAGTTGCCCAGCGTCAAGGCAAAGAAATCGGGGTGCTGGCGGGGTATGCCGGGTTGACCGATGAACACATGGGCTTGGGCAGACTCGAAGGCAATACGCACATTGGACGGTGCAGTCAATGGAGACACCTCTGCGACCTTGGGTAACACTGGACAAGAATTTTGCCGAGGCAATCCAATGAGCAACTGGTTTAACAAGCGTTCTGTTTGCGCCCGATTGACGGCGCCCACCACGCTGATTTTGGCTTGACAAAGCAGCATGTGGCGCGACAAAAACTGCGCCATGGCAGCAGTGTCGATACGCCGCAAACTGGCCTCATCGACTTCCGCGCCATAAGGATGCGTGCCAAACACCGCTTGGTTAAAGGCTTTGCCCGCTTGAGTGGCTGGTTTGGTATTGGACTCAGCAATGGAAGCTGCCCAGCGTTCACGCTCGCTTTGCCAGACATCGGTGGGGAAACTCGGCGCGGCCAATTCCCTTGCGGCCAAAGCCACGGCAGCGTCAAGCAACTCAGGACGTGTCAGGCTACGCAAGGAAAACGCCATGCGGTCGGCGCTGACGTTGGCACCGACCATGGCGCCCAAATCGGCCCAAGCCTCTCCCAATTGGTTTTCATCCATCGCTGGCTGGCCTTGAAAGGCCTTGATGCCCTTGCCCATCATGCGTGAAGTAGCGACAGCCAAGCCCGTTTGGCCAGCAGGGTCACGGCGGGAACCTGCGTCAAATTCAATTTGCACATCCACCATGGGAATGCCTGGCGCTTCCACCAAGTACACCTTGGCACCTGTCTCCATCGTCCAATGTTGGATAGGAATACCCGCCCATGACGCGACAGGCCAGCAACATACAAACAACCATGCAAAGCGTTTCATCGTGTGGCCTCCCCGTGGCGCGATGCTGCGCTGGGTTTGCGCGGGAAGGCCCGCGCGCCGGCTTGCGGCAACAAGGTGGCCACGGTCAAGGTGTCGTCGCCAAAATACTTGGCAGCCACAGCTTGCACATGGGCGGCGGTAATGGTGTTCAAACGCTCCATCAAGCGGTCGGCGCTGTCCAGGGGCATGCCTTCAATCCAACTGCTGCCCAATTCACGGGCTTGGTTGAAAATCGAATCGCGTTGGTAGACGTTGGACGCCATCCACTGTGCTTTAACGCGGCGCATTTCTGCGTCGCTCACGCCCTCTTTGGCGATGCGCGCGATTTGGACGCGCAAGGCCACTTCAAGTTGTTCAGGGGTTTTACCTTTGGCGGGAACGCCGTCAAGCATGAACACCTGCGGACCGCGACCACTCAAGGTGTTGGAAGCGCCAGCGCTGTCAGCCAAGCGGCCCTCGCCTTGGGCCAATGCGCGGTCCAATCGCGCACCGTTGTACCCATCCAAAACAGCAGCGAGCAAGGTCAAGGCCAAGGCATCGCGGTTGTCGTCAGTGTCCTCAAAGTTCGAAAAATTGGGCACCTTCCATGACAAGGCGATATAGGCTTGGTCAGCGGGTGCTTTCACCAACACGCGACGCGTACCGGTTTGGGCAGGTTCTTGGCGCGGCTTGCGCACGGGCACGGTACCCGCAGGAATTTGCCCATAGGTGGTTTCAGCCAGCTTTTTGACCTCGTCCACATCCACATCGCCCACCACCACCACGGCGGCATTGGCAGGGACATACCAGCGGCGATAAAAGTCACGCGCGTCTTGGGGGGTCATGGCGTCCAAATCGTTCATCCAACCAATGATGGGGCGGCGGTAGGGCGAGGCCACGAATTGGGTGGCGTAAAGCTGCTCATACATCAGCATGCGAGGCGAGTCTTCCGTGCGCATTCGCCGCTCCTCTTTGACCACCTCAATCTCTTTGGTGAACTCCAGATCAGGCCACTGGTTATTGGCAAAGCGATCCGCTTCCAAGGCCATCACCTCGGGCAAACGCTTGGCAGGGATTTGTTGGTAGTAGCCGGTGTAATCCTTGTTGGTGAACGCGTTTTCGCGCCCACCCAAAGCCGCCACACGGCGTGAAAACTCGCCTTGCTTGACCGTTGGCGTGCCTTTGAAAAGCATGTGTTCCAACACATGGGCCACGCCAGAAACGCCATCGACCTCATCCATGGAACCCACCCGCACCCACAGCATGTGAACCGCAGTCGGCGCGCGTTTGTCGACCTTCACAATCAGCGTCAAGCCGTTTTTCAACGTGAATTGCTGGGCGTCAGGCAGCGTTTGCGCCAACACAGGTATCAGGGCAACCCCCAGCGTCAACCCCAGAAGGCAGCGCTTGGCATGGCGAAGTACAGGCAGGAAGAAGGGTTTCATAGAATGGCTTTAACGCAATCTCGCACCATTGCGAGCAACCCACCATTCTAGAAACCCTTGCCCCCATGTTCAGTCTGTTCAAACGAAAGACCCCAGCGCCAACCGCCCTGCCCGACCAAGGACCCACGGCGGCGCAAGTTGCCGCTCAAACCTGGTTAGGACGCTTGCGCAGCAGTTTGCAGCGCACTGGCAGCAGCATCGCGGGGGTGTTTGGTGGCAAAGTCATTGATGACGCCTTGTACGAGGAGCTTGAATCTGCACTCTTGATGGCCGATGCAGGCATGCCCGCCACCCAAGCCGTGTTGCAAGCCTTAAAGCAACGCGTCAAAGCCAGTGGCAGCACCCAACCCCAGCAGGTGAAAGCGTTGCTGACCGAGGTACTCACCGAGGTTCTCCTGCCATTGCAAGGCGATTTGTCGCTGGACGCACACAAACCCACCGTCATCATGGTGGCGGGAGTGAATGGCGCAGGCAAAACCACCACCATTGGCAAACTCACACGCCACTTAAGCGACGCCGGTTTGGCGGTTTTGTTGGCCGCTGCGGATACCTTTCGCGCCGCCGCCAAAGAACAGTTGTTGGTTTGGGCCGATCGCAACCAAGTCGACATCATCAGCCAGGACCAGGGTGACCCTGCCGCTGTGAGTTTTGACGCGGTAACCGCGGGCAAAGCGCGCGGGCGTGATGTGGTGTTGATTGACACAGCGGGTCGTTTACCCACGCAACTGCACTTGATGGATGAGTTGAAAAAAATCCAACGCGTTATTCAAAAGGCAGAGCCCAGTGCTCCCCATGAGGTGCTGCTGGTCATCGACGGCAACACGGGACAAAACGCTTTGGCGCAGGTCAAGGCATTTGACGAAGCGCTGGGCCTGACAGGCTTGATCGTCACCAAACTGGACGGCACTGCCAAAGGCGGTGTGCTGGCCGCGATCGCCTTATGGGCGCAGCAACGCAACACCCAAGCCCCCAAAGTGCTAAAGGTGTATTTCATTGGCATTGGCGAAAAGCTGGAAGACTTGCAAGCGTTTAACGCACAAGAATTTGCCCAAGCCCTTATCAGTTGAGCATTCAGGAGACTGCCGACCATGGACACCTTAGAGGCCACCTTGCCCGAGCGCCGCATTGACCAACTGTTGGCGCATTACGGCGAAAGCCATCAGCACCCCGTGAATGAGCGCATCCATTTCATCGCTATTCCGCTCATCATGCTCAGCCTGATTGGCCTGATCTTTTGTATACATCCATGGTTGGCCTATGCGTTCATGGCGGCCAGCATGGTGTATTACGCGCGTTTGTCGCTGGTGTTTTTGCTGGCCATGGGGGTATGGACCGTCGCGCTCCTGGCCTTGGTACATGCCATGGGCGAGGCACGTTTGCCTTTGTGTGTGGCTATTTTTGTGGGCGCTTGGGTGTTGCAGTTCATTGGCCACAAACTTGAGGGCAAAAAACCTTCTTTCTTTGAAGATGTGCAGTATTTGTGGGTAGGGCCGCTGTTTGTATTGCGCCCCTTACTGCAAAAATACGCCATCGCTTGGTAAGAGGCCTGTCGCCCTTGGCTGACACCTTCCCCGAACTGCTCGCACCCCTGCAACGCATGGGCTTGCTCCACGCCCATGAAGCGGTGAGGTTCACCCCTTTAACGGGTGGGGTGTCTTCCTTGATTGTTCGGGTGGACACGCCACACAACCGTTTTTGTCTGAAGCGTGCTTTGCCTCAACTGAAAGTGGCGGCATTGTGGGAAGCGCCTGTGAAACGCAACCAAGACGAGGTGGCCTGGCTGCGCTTTGCCGCCCAACACCAGCCCCAGGCTGTGCCCGCGCTGTTGGGTGAAGATGCCACGGACTGCGTGTTTGCCATGGCTTACTTGGATCCGCAAACCCACCCTGTGTGGAAACACCTGTTGCACAGTGGGGTGGTCAACATGGACACCGCACACCAAGTGGCGCGCTGTTTGGCCAAATGGCATGGGGCCAGTGCCGGACAAACAGCCCTAAGCCAAGCCTTTGACCACGACGAAGATTTCATTGCCATTCGGCTGGACCCTTATTTCAATGCCACCGCTTTGCGCCATCCCGATTGCGCCGAAGCCTTGCATGGCTTGGTACAACAAACCTTGTCACACAAACATGCCTTGGTGCATGGTGACGTCAGTCCCAAAAATATCTTGGTGGGTCCTCACGGCCCCGTGTTTTTGGACGCCGAATGCGCTTGGTATGGCGATCCCGCTTTCGACTTGGCGTTTGTCCTCAACCATTTGCTGCTGAAATGCCTGTGGCAACCTACCCACCACGCAGCTTACTTGGCAAGCTTTGATGCCTTGTCCCAAACCTATTTGAAGGCGGTCAATTGGGAAGACCCGGCTGCGCTTGAAGCACGTGCCTGCGCTTTGCTGGCAGGCATGCTGCTCGCGCGGGTTGATGGCAAATCACCTGTGGAATACCTCACCACCGAGGCGCAGCGAGACAAAGTCAGGCACTTTGCCAAAGCCTTTTTACAGCAACCTGCCGCCCATTTACAAACCTTGCGACAACACTGGACACCTTGATGAGTACCTCGATTCAATATTTGCATGCCCGCCGCATTTGGGACTCTCGCGGACGCCCTACGGTGGAGGTCGATGTGCAATTGAGCAATGGCGCGCATGGGCGTGGTGTGGCCCCTGCGGGTGCGTCGCGCGGCAGTCGCGAAGCGCTGGAGTTACGCGACGGCGGCCCGCTGCTGGGCGGCCTGGGCGTGAGCCAAGCGGTGGCCCAAGTGAACGGCCCCATTGCCCAAGCCTTGCAAGGCATGGATGCGCGGGACCAAACACGCATTGACCAGACCTTGATAGGCTTGGACGGCACGTCGCTGAAAAGCCGTTTGGGTGCCAATGCCACCATCGCAACGTCGTTGGCGGTGTTGCAAGCTGCCGCGGCCAGCGAAGGTTTGCCGTTGTGGCGCTATTTGGCAGCAGACAGACCGGTGCGTCTGCCACTGCCCGAAATTCAAATCTTTGGTGGTGGTGCCCACGCCGGTCGACGGGTGGATATTCAAGATTTTTTGGTCATGCCCGTAGGTGCCCACAGTTTTGATGAAGCGCTGGTGATGGTTGCCAATGTTTACCATGCGGCTGGCAAACTCATGGCGGCAGCGGGCAAGCTTGCGGGCGTGGCTGACGAGGGGGGCTGGTGGCCGGTTTTTGACTCCAATGAAGAGGCCTTGCAAACCCTGACACGCGCCATCGACGCAGCCGGCTACCACTACGACCAAGTGGCGATTTCACTGGACATTGCAGCCTCTGAGTTTGGCAAAGCAGGCGCTTACAAGCTGGGCCTGGAGCACCAAGAATTTGACACGCAAGCATGGCTGGAAGTGCTGCTGGGCTGGGTGAACAAATACCCTATCCTCTCGGTGGAAGACCCATTTGCCGAGGGCGATACCGCTGGAATGCAGGCGTTCACCAAGGCCGTAGGACAACGTATTCAAGTCGTGGGTGACGATTATTTGGTCACCCAGGCCAGCTTGGTAGCGCAAGCCATCAAAGACAAAGCCTGCAATGCTGTGCTGCTCAAACCCAACCAAATTGGCACCATCACAGAGACCGTGCAAGCCATGGAAGTGGCACGCTCCGCTGGCTGGGGCATGGTGGTGTCAGCGCGCTCGGGTGAAACCGAAGACACTGCCATCGTGCACTTGGCCACTGGCTGGGATACGGGTCAGTTGAAGGTGGGCTCGTTTGCACGCTCAGAACGCATGGCCAAGTGGAACGAGGGCTTGCGAATCGAAGAGTCTTTGGGTGGTGCGGCGGTGTTTGCGGGCAGACAAGGTTTGCCTGGAAAACTTGCCAGTGTGGCGACGGGCTGAACCTCAAGCCACGCCAAACAAAGCATCCCCCTCCAATAACCTCAGGGTTAACCCGAAAGATATTTAGCACTCTCACCTAGAGAGTGCTAATATAGGCACATCGCGTCCCTTAGGAGACCTCTGATGACCGCCTTAAGCCTCTCAAAGCAAACACCTGTTGCCAGCAACCCATGGGCCATGGTGCCCCCGCTTGGCAATATTGAAGCCTATATATCTGCTGCAAACCAATTACCTATGCTTACTTTGGAGCAAGAGCAAGCCTTTGCCCGCCAGCTCAGAGACCATAACGACCTTGACGCAGCTGGAAAATTGATTTTGTCGCACCTTCGCTTGGTGGTCTCCATTTCTCGCCAATACATGGGCTACGGCCTACCCCACGCTGACCTGATCCAAGAAGGCAATGTGGGCCTGATGAAGGCCGTCAAGCGCTTCGATCCCGACCAAGGTGTGCGCTTGGTCAGCTATGCCATGCACTGGATCAAAGCTGAAATTCACGAATACATCATTAAAAACTGGCGCATGGTCAAGTTGGCCACCACCAAGGCACAACGCAAACTGTTTTTCAACCTCCGATCCATGAAACAAGGCTTTCGCGCGCAAGCGGGCGAAGACCGTGATGCCTCACGCCGCGATGGTTTGAACGACGCGCAAATCGACATCATCGCCAAAGACCTGAACGTCAAACGCGAGGAAGTGATAGAGATGGAAGCGCGTATGGCTGGCGGCGACGTCTTACTCGACCCAATTGCCACCGATGACGGCGAAGAAGCCTTTGGCCCTATCGCTTACTTGGCTGACGCCCACCATGAACCCACTGCCATGATCGAAGCGCATCAACGCGATGTACTCTCTAGCGACGGCATCACGCAGGCGTTGCAAGTCCTTGACGAGCGCAGTCGGCGTATCGTGGAAGAGCGTTGGCTCAAGGTGAATGACGACAATTCTGGCGGCATGACATTGCATGAACTGGCCGCCGAATACGGTGTCAGCGCTGAGCGTATCCGCCAAATTGAAGTGGCGGCCATGAAAAAAATGAAAGCTGCTTTACTGGAATTCAGTTAAGCAATTGCAGTACGTCGGCGGTCAGCGCCGGCGCACCCAATCCATAACGGGCATACAAACGTAAGCGCCCCTCGGTGTCATAGATATACGTGCCCGCAGAGTGATCTAGGGTGTAGTTGGCAGGCTTGGCCCCTTCCACCTTTTTGTAATAAATCTTGAAGTCTTTGGTCAAGGCTGGCAACGCCTCCAAAGCAGGCACCAATGCCACAAAACTCGGATCAAAATTGGCCATATAGGTTCTCAGCAACTCAGGCTTGTCACGCTCGGGATCCAATGTGATGAAGATGGCTTGCATCTTGTCCCCCTGAACGCCCAAGTCATGCTTGACTTGCACCATCTCACTCAAGGTGGTGGGACAAAAGTCAGGGCATTGCGTATAGCCAAAAAACACCATGACCACCTTGCCCTTGAAATCGACCAAGCTGCGGGTTTGACCTTGCGCATCAGGCAAGCTAAAGCCTTTCGCGTAGTCTGCGCCGGTCAAATCTATGGATTGAAAGCGTGGCTTGTCAGGTGAACACGCGAGCAAGGCCCAGAGCATGAATAAAGCCACAACACGTTTCATACAGTTCCTGGCAAATAGTGGTCAATCAGCAAAGCCGCGAACAACAGGCTCAGGTGGTAGAGCGAAAACTTAAATGTTTGACGAGCAAGTTCATCAGAGTAATTGCGCCACAAAGCCCAAGCATAGGCGCAAAACACCACGCTGAGAATGCTTGCGCTGACCAGGTAAAACCAGCCGCTCATGCGATACACAAAAGGCATTAAACACGCCGCCAACAACACAAAGGTGTAGAGCAATATTTGCAGGCGAGTAAACGCATTACCGTGCGTCACGGGAAGCATAGGCAAACCTGACTTGCGGTAGTCCTCTACGCGGTACAGTGCCAAGGCCCAAAAATGCGGCGGTGTCCACAAGAAAATAATGAGGCACAAAATCAACGACTCAGGGCTGACCTCGCCGGTCATGGCGGCCCAACCCAACACCGGTGGCATGGCGCCTGATGCGCCACCAATGACGATGTTTTGCGGTGTCAGCGGCTTCAATATCACGGTGTAAATCACCGCATAACCAACGAAAGTGGCAAAAGTCAGCCACATGGTCAAAGGATTGACCCAGATGTACAAAATAGCCGAACCAAGTAAACACAACACAGCAGAAAACAGCAAGGTTTCGCGGTCACTCAACTCGCCTTTGGCGGTAGGTCGCCAAGAAGTGCGCTTCATGCGCGCATCAATGGCTTTTTCAACAATGCAGTTAAACGCAGCGGCGGCCCCCGAGACAAACCAAATACCCAGACATGCAATGGCTGCTAAGCGCACATCGGGCCATGAGGGCACCCCTGGCACGGCCAAAACCATACCGATCAATGCGCAAAACACGATCAACTGAATCACGCGTGGCTTGGTCAGGGCATTGAACTGTTGCCAACGCAGAGGCATCAAACTGGAAAGCGATCTCATAAAACAGGCCTGGAAAACGTCGCGGCAATATGCCCTGGTGGACGGGACTCGGTGATGGCCAATGACCAACTCAACAACAAAAGCAAACCTGCTGCACTGGCAGTGTGCAACAACGCGGCCAGCAAAGGCCAACCCAGCACAGCATTCGAAATACCTGTCATGAATTGCAACAACACCAAGAGCCACAGTCCACGTGATTGGAGGCTCAAACCATGTTGGTAGAGCAACACCGATGACCATAACAGCAACAGAGCCACTGGCACCGCATGCCAACGGTGAACAAAGTGGATGGCGGTCAAAGCTTGGAACGGCAAGGCTTGGCCTTGACTGTCCAGCCCCAGTGCGCGCCACACTGCAAAACCTTTGTCGAAATTCATTTCGGGCCACCAAGTGCCTTGGCACAAGGGATAGGTGTCACAGGCCATGACGGCGTAATTGGAACTGACCCATGCACCCAGCAGAACTTGCAGTAACAACAAACACGCACTGAGTTTGAGCCACCCGCGAACAGGGGTGGGTAATGGCAGGCGGTACTCTGCCCAAGGCGCATGTCGTTGGCGCAACAACTGCAACAGCAACAAAACAAGAAGCACCATGCCTCCCAGCAGATGCATACTGACAATGGCAGGAAACAGTTTCATCGTGACGGTGAAAGCGCCAAAAGCACCTTGCACACACACCCAAACCAAACTGAGTGTTGGCCAACCCCAAACCGAACGGTCACGTCGCCAAGAGAACGCAGCCAGCGTCAAAATCAGCACGCCCACCGTCATGGCCAAATACCGGTGAACCATTTCCACCCAAGCTTTGCTCAATGTGACAGGTCCGCTGGGCATGGCCGTTTGTGCGGTCTCGATCGCCTCACCGGCCCCCAGTGGAGAGGCATGGCCATAGCAACCAGGCCAATCTGGGCAACCCAAACCAGAATCACTCAGGCGGGTGAATGCCCCAAACACCACCAAGTCGAAACACAGAAAAAGGGTGAGTGCTGTGAGTTGGTGTACCCGTTGCGGCACATCATGGTGGCGGTGGCGCAACCACACCCACGACAGCGGACCCAGTGCGACCACAATGGCCAGCAGCAACAATTGCAATACAGGACCTAGGTTGAAAAGTTCGACTTCTTGCATCCGTTCAACGTCCTGCTTTGTCCCATGATGCTGCTGCGCGTAAAAGACGTTCCCAGTCTTTGCGCATCTTGGCCGCTTGATCGATCTGCAAGTGGGCTGGGAAACGCATCATCCAATCGCCATGGGGGTCCACCAAATACAAATGGTCTTGCAATTCGCTGCCCGCTTGGGGGTGCAACCATTGCGCCACTTGGTTTTGTGGCAAACGCAAAACCACCGCGTCTTGCAATCCCGCAAGCAATGCAGCGTCAATGGGTTGCTCATCGGTCACCAACCACACCCAATCGGTACGGTCACGTTCACGCCCCAAAGCAGCACGGGTTTGGCGCTGCAAAAACAGGTTTTGCTGGCACTCGGCAGGGCATGCACCACCAGCCACGCTGACCAACAGCCATTGGTTTTTCAGACCACTGAGAGCCACGGTTTGGCCATTCACATCTTTGGCTTGCAGCTCAGGCATGGCCACAACTGGCAAAATCAATTCGCCAAAACTGCGCAAACTTTGTGGCCGCAACACATAAAACGTCAGGTAAGACGCCAAGACAGGTGCTGCACAGACCAGCAACACCAGCAACATACGCAAACGCCCACGCGCCGTCTGCCGCGCATCTGCATCGGCCACCGCACCAGGCTCGGGCAAGTCATACACCGTTAAACCCAAGGGTTTCGATGCCGTTGAATCAGCTTTGTTGTCTGCCATGTCGATAGGCTTTAATCCATTGAAACCAGAGGTAAAGAAATGCCAGCAGCGCGCTGAGGGCAAACCATTGAAAAGCATAAGCCTGATTTTTATCAGCGCTCAAGGCCACAGCAGGCCAATCACGGCGCAAACCATCACCTTCGGGGCCGGTTTGCACCACCAATGCCAGCACATTGTCTTTCACCAGCGACTGCATCTGCGCCAGGTCTAAATTTGCCCTGATGGGCGATGGGTTGCTCTCAGGTGAGGGTTCTTGCCGCCCGAGTTCAAACTGTTGGGATAAAGGCGGGGCAATGCGGGTCTCGATGGTCACCCCATTGACTGCCACTGGAACAGAGGGCGGCTTGCGGGGGTCCAAAGGATCGCGTTCAACCCACCCACGTTGCACCCAAACCACCTGCCCTGCGTGCACTCGCAATGGCGTCATCACCCAAAACCCCACCCGCCCAAGGTGCGCGCGGTTGTCCAAAAAAACGGTGTGCGCGCTTAACCACTCACCTTGTAGCTGCACTCGGCGATGGGTTTGTGCCCAAGCGTTTGCATCACTTTGAAGTTGTGCCCATTCAAGTGGAGGCTGTTGGGCCTGCTGCTCCATCGCCTGCTGCAGTTGGATTTTTTGCTCTGCCCGCGAAAGCTGCCAAAACCCCAGTCGCAAAGTCAAGGCGACACACACGGCGGCCAACAAGCCCCATGCCAAGCGGTTTTGCCATGAAGGTTGGCGCGCAATCGATGCTGTGGTCGAAGTCAACGGATAATCGCTTTCATGACTTTCATCATTGCATTGGCCTTTCTAGGCATTTTGGCCAGCCTAGCCACCGCGTTGTATTTCATGGTGCGCCGCGAACCTGACAACGAGGACACACCCAAGGCTTCACCCATGGCCAAGGCGTTGGCATTTCGCATTGGTTTCTCCGTGGTCTTATTCATCAGTATTTTGGTATCGTGGAAATTGGGTTGGCTTCAACCCAGCGGCATACCTTTGACCCCTGCTTAAGCTTGGAAACAAAAGGGCCGCAAAAGCGGCCCTTGTCAGAATGTGTGTTGCTCAGAGCCAGTACACCAAGATGTACAAACCCAACCAAACCACGTCCACAAAGTGCCAATACCAAGCAGCACCTTCAAAGCCGAAATGCTTTTCAGGGGTGAAATGGCCTTTTTGCAAACGCAAGGTAATGAAGAGCAACATCAGCATGCCCATGAACACGTGGAAACCGTGAAAGCCAGTGAGCATGAAAAAGGTTGAACCATACAGTCCCGAGGTGAGCTTGAGGTTCATCTCATGGTAAGCGTGGTAATACTCATAACCTTGCACACACAGAAAGACCACACCCAGCGCCACAGTAAGCCACATGAAGGCAATGGTTTTGGCACGTTGGTTGGCAATCAAAGCATGGTGAGCGATGGTGATGGTGACACCTGAACTCAGCAGCAAGGCAGTGTTGATGGTGGGCAACCAAAACGGCGTCATGGTTTGGAAAGGTTCGATGATGCCAGCGGGTGAGGCTGTGACACCGGCTGCAATGCTGGGCCAAACGGCTTTGAAGCCAGGCCACAACAAGCTGTTCTCTACGTTGGCCAAGATAGGTACCGAGTGCACGCGGGCCCACCACAGGGCAGAGAAGAATGCACCAAAGAACATCACCTCAGAGAAGATGAACCAGCTCATGCTCCAACGGAAGGACAAATCCACTTTGTGTCCGTATTGGCCACTTTCGCTTTCTGACACCGTGGCGCTGAACCACTTGAACAACACAGACAACCAAATCACCATGCCAAGCAGCAAAGAGTATTTGCCCCAGCTGACATCGTTGATCCATTGGCTGGCGCCTAAGATGACAAAAAACAGTCCGAACGAGGTCAAGGCCGGAAAGGGCGAGGGTTCGGGGACATAGTAATGTGGCGTTGTGCCATGGGATGTGCTGCTCATCTCGACTCCTTTTATTTCGCAACCACCAGGTTGACCAGAACAATCAACCCGATCACAAACAACAGACCGGCCACCAAACCCACCCCTAGTACGTGCAAGGGCGTGATGTGCGCCAGGTCTTCCTGAAATTCACTGTTTTTTCGAATGCCGACAAACGACCATGACACCGCCACGATGGAACGCCACAAGGGCCGTTTCACTGCAACGGGTTTGTTGTTTAGGGTTGAGTTGTCAACGCTCATGTGCCCACCTTGGCAAGCGGCATCACCGTCACAGCAGCCGTCGGTGCGGGGGGTGTACGGCTACCCACCTCAAAGAAGGTATAGGAAAGCGTGATGGTGTTGACGTCTTTGGACAATTTCTTGTCAATCACAAAGACCACAGGCCATTGCTTTTTCTCGCCGGGGGCCAAAGTGTATTGGTTAAAGCAAAAACACTCGACTTTATTGAAGTGTGCTGCCGCTTGGTGCGGCGCATAGCTGGGTATGGCCTGCGCAGACATGGTGCGGTCTTGCACATTTTGAAACTCATACATCACCGTTGCCATCTCGCCAGGGTGAACCTGAATCGAGTTTTGCATCGGCTTGAATTGCCAAGGTCCACGCGCATTGGCATCAAACTCGACGGTGATGGTGCGGCTCAAATCAACCTGGCTGTTTTGCGGTGCAGCCATGCGGGCAGTACCTGAACCCGGCAACTCTTTTTCACCCAAAGCCAAAATGTTGATGCCTGTCGCCTCACAAATTGCCAAATACAAAGGCACCAAGGCATAACCAAAACCAAACATGCCCAAAGCCACCACGGCAAGTTTGCGCAGCATCAGCAGGTTGGCGTGGCGCAGTCCCATGGTTTTGATTTAGAACTGTGAGAGAAAAGTGACTTTGGCCACAACACCAAGAAAAAACACAGCCGCCACCGAGACCAAGATCAGGCCAAGGCGGAGGTTGCTTTTTTTCTGTTCAGGCGTCATGGAAGCTAAGGTCATGCTGATGGTCAGGCCACGATGCGGGTAGCGTCGCGGTTGAGTTTGGGCGGTGTTTCAAAGGTGTGGAAAGGTGCAGGTGAAGGCACTTCCCATTCCAAACCTTCTGCCGCTTCCCAAGGACGCTGGGGTGCAGGCTCGCCTTTGCCACGCATGGTGGGCAAAACAACGAAGAAGAAGAAATACACCTGTGCAAAACCAAAGGCAAAGGCACCCACCGAGGCCAAGGCATTGAAGTCAGCAAACTGCATGGGGTAGTCGGCATAGCGACGGGGCATGCCAGCCAGACCCAAGAAGTGCATGGGGAAGAAGGTAACGTTGAAAGAAATCAGGGTCCACCAGAAGTGAATCTTGCCGCGTGTTTCGTTATACATCACGCCAGTCCACTTGGGCGACCAGTAGTAGTAGCCAGCGAACATGGTGAACAAGGAACCGGCCACCAACACATAGTGGAAATGCGCCACCACGTAATAGCCATCTTGCAACTGCAAGTCGATGGGGGCCATGGACAAAATCAGCCCAGTGAAACCACCCATGGTGAACACAAAGATGAAACCCACCGCAAACAACATGGGGGTTTCAAAGGTCATGGAACCTTGCCACATGGTGGCAATCCAGTTGAACACTTTCACCGCCGTAGGCACC